>NC_011901.1:2552500-3152500 GCF_000021985.1 Thioalkalivibrio sulfidiphilus HL-EbGr7 | reverse complement strand
TGCGTTTCCTGCACACCGCCAGTGACGTGCTGCACGCCTTCTGGGTCCCCGAGTTGGCCGTGAAGAAGGACGCCATTCCGGGCTATGTCACCGAGACCTGGGTGAACCTCACCCGTGAAGGCGTGTTCCGCGGCCAGTGTGCCGAGCTGTGCGGCACCTGGCATGCGCGCATGCCCATCGTGGTGGAGAGTGTCTCCCAGGAACGTTTCGACGCCTGGATCGAGGAGCAGAAGCAGGTCAAGCTGGCTGCACTGGCCGAGGCGACCGCCGAGCGTGAATGGGACAAGGACGAGCTGATGGCCCGCGGGGAAAGGCTCTACAACACCATGTGTGCCGCCTGCCATCAGGCGGATGGTTCCGGCATGCCACCGGCCTTCCCGGCCATCCGGGGCAGTGCCGTGGCGACGGGTCCCATCCCCCGCCACATGGAGGTCGTCCTCAAGGGCGTCCCGGGCACCGCCATGGCTGCCTGGAATTCCCTGAACGATCTGGAGATCGCATCCATCATCACCTACCAGCGCAATGCCTGGGGTAACGATACCGGTGACGTGGTCCAGCCCTCCGACGTGAATGCCGCGCGCTGATTGAGTCTGCTAGGAGAATAAAGACATGACGACCGCCACACATGCCCACGCCGATCACGAGCATCACGGCCCGCCGAGCGGCCTGAAGCGCTGGCTGTTCTCTACCAACCACAAGGACATCGGGACCATGTACCTGGTGTTCGCCCTGATCATGCTGTTCCTGGGCGGCGCCAGTGCCATGGTGATCCGTGCCGAGCTGTTCATGCCGGGTCTGCAGCTGGTGCAGCCCGACCTGTACAACAACCTGGTCACCAACCACGCCCTGATCATGATCTTCGGCGCGGTGATGCCGGCGGCTGCGGGTCTGGCCAACTGGATGATCCCCCTCATGATCGGCGCGCCGGACATGGCCCTGCCGCGTATGAACAACCTGAGTTTCTGGATCCTCCCCGCGGCGGCCCTGATGCTGATCCTGTCGTTCATCGTGCCGTTCTTCCCCGGCGGCGGCACCCAGATCAACACCGGCTGGACGCTGTACCCACCCCTGTCCCTGCAGGTGGGCATGTCCATGGACTTCCTCATCTTCGCCATCCACCTGCTGGGTGTGTCGTCGGTGCTGGCGTCCATAAACATCATCGTCACCATCTTCAACATGCGCGCCCCGGGTCTGCGCATGATCCAGCTGCCCATCTTTGTGTGGGCCTGGCTGGTCACCGCCTTCCTGCTGATCCTGGTGGTGCCCGTGCTGGCGGCCGGCGTGACCATGCTGCTGTTCGATCGTCACTTCGGCACCAGCTTCTTCATCGCGGCCGGCGGTGGTGACCCGGTGCTGTTCCAGCACCTGTTCTGGTTCTTCGGTCATCCCGAGGTGTATATCCTGATCCTGCCCTCCCTGGGTGTGCTGGCCTCCATCCTGCCCACCTTCTCCCGCAAGCCGCTGTTCGGCCATCACTCGCTGATCGGTGCGATGATCGCCATTGCGGCCCTGGGCATGATCGTCTGGGCGCATCACCAGTACACCGTCGGCATGTCCCTGGCCGCCGTGCAGTACTTCATGATCATGACCATCCTGATCTCGATCCCGGTGGGCCTGATCATCTTCAACTATATGATGACCATGTGGCGGGGCGCCATGACCTTCGAGACGCCCATGCTGTTCGCGATCGCCATCATCCTGATGTTCTCCTTCGGAGGACTGACGGGTGTGATGCTCGCGGTGGTCCCCGCCGACATGCAGTACCACGACTCCATGTTCGTGGTGGCGCACTTCCACTACGTGCTGCTGCCGGGTGCCGTCTGGGGTCTGTTTGCCGGCGTGTTCTACTGGCTGCCCAAGTGGACCGGGCACATGTATGACGAGAAGCTGGCCAAGACCTTCTTCTGGCTGCACGTGGTGAGCTTCAACATCACCTTCTTCCCGCAGCACTTCATCGGCCTGGCGGGTATGCCGCGGCGCATCGTGGACTACAACGTGATGTTCACGGAGTTCAACATGATCTCGTCCGTGGGTGCCTTCTTCTTCGGCATCAGCCATCTGTTGTTCCTGTACATCATCATCAAGGCGGTGCGGGGCGGCGAGAAGGCCAAGGCCCGGTCCTGGGAGAACGCCCAGGGTCTGGAATGGGAAGTGGAGTCTCCGCCGCCCCATCACACCTGGACCACGCCGCCGACCATCAAGACGGCCTGACCCTGACAGCGAAGGCGGCGCTGCCGCCTTCGCCCTGAGAAAGAGAGGCAAACCATGATGAGCAGACCCGAGTACCCGCCTGAGCTCAGACGCAAGAACGTCAAGCTTGCCCTGTGGGTGCTGGTGATCGTGATCCTGATGTTCATCACGGCGGTGCCCTTCTGGGTCGGGCTCTTTGAACTGGCCACGGGACTGAGGTGAGAGGTATGGAAAGGGATCCGGATGTGCGCAAGGGCAGCGGCCGCATGGTGCTCTGGCTGGGCGCCTTGACCATCGGGATGTTCGGCTTCGGTTTTGCCCTGGTGCCCCTGTACAACCTGTATTGCCAGGTGGTCGGCATCCAGTCCGCCGATCAGCAGAGGGCGCTCAACGTGCAGGCCAGGGTCGACCCGCTGGGCGAGGTGCAGGACCGCTGGGTGACGGTGCGTTTCGATACCACCGTGCATCCGAGCCTGCCCTGGGCCCTGGAGTCGAACGAGCGCAGCCTGCGTGTGAGGCCGGGCGAGATGCACGAGGTGATGTTCGTGGCCAGCAATCGCTCCTCGGCCAAGGTCACGGGCCAGGCGCTGCCCACGGTCATCCCGTGGCAGGCCAATGACTTCTTCAACAAGACGGAATGTTTCTGCTTCGTGAAGCAGACCCTCGACGGCGGGGAGAGAAGGGAGATGCCATTGCGTTTCGTGGTGTCGCCGGCATTGCCTGACGGGGTGACCTCGCTGACCCTGTCCTACAACTTCATGCACCTGGATGGTTGAGTGGCGGCGAGTTCCGTTCACTTCGGGCTAAGGCATTTCAATAAAAAACATTACAAATGAGGTAGAGCATGGCCAGCGCACAGCACGGACAAGACCATTACTACGTACCCGAGTCCAGCCCATGGCCGATCGTTGCAATGATCTCGGCCCTGCTCATGGTCTTCGGCCTCGCGCTGTGGATCAACGCGGTCGGTCTCGGTGCCTGGATCTTTTTCGCCGGCTTCATCCTGCTGGCCGTGATGTTCTACGGCTGGTTCAGCGACGTGGTGAGGGAGAACCTGTCCAATGTCTACAATGCACAGGTCAGCCGATCATTCCGCCAGGGCATGTTCTGGTTCATCGCCTCGGAAGTATTCTTCTTCCTGAGCTTCTTCGGCGCCCTGTTCTATCTGCGTACCATCGCCTTACCCTGGCTGGGTGGCGAGGGCTATCTGGCCATGACGCACCAGCTGCTTTACAGCGGCTTCGAGGCGGTCTGGCCCAGCGCGGGGCCGCAACCCACAGCCGGTGAGTTCGAGGCCATGGGCGCCTGGGGTATCCCGGCACTCAACACCGCGATCCTGCTGTCTTCCGGCGCCACCCTGACCTGGGCCCACTGGGCGCTGAAGAAGAACGACCAGAAGCAACTGATATGGGGCCTGATCGCGACGGTCGTGCTGGGCTTCATCTTCGTCGGTTTCCAGGCCTACGAGTACATCCATGCCTACCGCGACCTGAACCTCACCCTGGAGCAGGGCATCTACGGATCCACCTTCTTCATGCTCACGGGCTTCCACGGTTTCCACGTGATCGTCGGCGCCATCATGCTGCTGGCGGTGCTGGGTCGTGCCATCAAGGGACACTTCTCGCCCCATAACCACTTCGCCTTCGAGGCGGCGGCCTGGTACTGGCACTTCGTGGACGTGGTGTGGCTGGCGCTGTTCGTGTTCGTCTACTGGCTGTAAGCACTCGGGATGGCCAATGGACTCAACCATTGGCCATCCCGAGTGTGCAGGTGGGGCGGGTTTATCGGAGCCCGGTGGGCTGGAGGAGTCCCGTGGCATAGCCCAGCAGCAGCAGGGCAAACAGGACGAGGGACAGTCCGATGCGCCAGGTCAGCGCACGCACGACACGGGTCTTGTCTCGCTCCCCGCCATCCTTGGCCAGGTAATACATACCCTGGAACAGGGAAAACACGATGAAGGCCAGGAAGAGTACGACGACAATTTTCATGATCATGGCCCTTGGCGGCAGCGAGTCATCCACTTGATTCAGGCAACTATAGCAATTCCATGACAGCGGGTAAGTATGAATTCCGGATCCGCCCGCTACCGACACTCATCATGCTGATACTGGTCACGTTGTTTTCGAGCCTCGGTGCCTGGCAGTTGGAGCGCGCTGAATACAAGCGTGAGCTCGCGCGCAGCATGGATGAGCGCAACGCACTTCCGCCCGTCAGTCTCGTGAATGCTCAGGTCGATCCCGAGGAACTGCGTTATCGCCATGCACAGGCCTTGGGGGTTTTTGATGCGGACAGCCAGTTTTTCATTGAAAACCGCAGGCACGGCAGCCGCACCGGTTTCCATGTGATCACGCCGCTGCGGCTCGCAGACAGCGATGCGCTGCTGCTGGTCAATCGGGGCTGGGTCGAGGCCCCGCCCGGAGGCGGTCTTCCCGAGGCGCCAGTGCCGGAGGGCGAAGTGTCGGTCACAGGCATGGTCTATGAGCCTTCGCCTCCTGCGATCACCCTGCACGCCGGACCGCAAGCCGCCAGGGACTGGGGCAGCCGCTGGCCCTACATGACCGTGGAGTTGTTCCGTGCCACGGTGGATTCGCCGGTCGTCCCCATGCTGCTGCTTCTGGATCGAGGAGTGCCCCATGGTTATGTCCGTGATTGGCCCCGCGAAGAGCCCAAGGTGGGCATGCATATCGGTTACGCGATCCAGTGGTTTGCCTTCGCCCTGATCGTGATTGTCATCTATCTGCGCCTGAGTCTGAGCGCCAAAGCCGTGATGAGGGAGGCTCAATGAATGCAGTGCAGGCCGATCAGGCCTCTGTGACGCAGACCCCGGGGTGGCGCAGGATGATGCCCTTGTGGATCCTGCTGGTCCTCTTTTCACTGCCGGTGATGGCGGCGTGGTGGTTCTATCTCAACCCCGACCAGTTGCCCACGGGGCGGAAGAATCTGGGTGAGCTGATCGAGCCGGTAGTGGCCCTCGACGAACGCTTCGCCTTGCGCCAGGCCGATGGCGCGGCCTTCGATCCCGCCCAACTGCATGGCAAGTGGACCCTGGTCACCCTCAGCTCCACGGGTTGCGCAGACGCCTGCCGCGGCCAGATGGTGGACATGCGTCAGATTCGTCTCGCCGTAGGGGAGGGGCGTTACGTGGTGGAGCGCCTGCTCATCGTGCCCCAGGGGCTGTCGGTGGATGCGACTGCGGAAGAATTCCCGGGCATGCATGTGGCGCTGATCGGCCCCGAGGCATTGCAGTCCCTGCAGGCGCAGCTGCCAGGTCCGGATTCCGCGGACAGTCGCATGCTCATCATGGACCCCATGGGCAACCTGATGATGGCGTACGCCGGGGACGCACCGGCGAAACACGTCCTCAGGGACATGGAATTTCTTCTCAAGGCATCAAGAAACTGGGTAAAGGGAGCTGGTTATGGCCATCGCTGATCTGACGCTGTCCAAGTCCCACGCAGGGTCGTGGCGCCGCTACTACGAGCTGGGCAAACCCAAGGTGGTTGCGCTCATCCTGTTCACCGCCCTGGTGGGGATGCTGCTGTCGGTGCCCGGCATGGTGCCCTGGCACACCATGCTGTTTGGTCTGCTTGGCATCGGGCTGGCCGCGGCCTCGGGCGCGGCCCTCAATCACGTCATCGACCGGCGCATCGATGCGGTGATGGACAGGACCCGCAACCGCCCGCTGCCCACCGGACAGCTGGAGACCCAGAAGGCCCTGGTCTTTGCCATTGCCATGGGCGTGGTGGCCATGGGGATCCTGGTGCTCGCCGTCAACGTGCTGACCGCGGTGCTGACCTTCTTTGCGCTGATCGGCTACGCGGTGATCTACACCGTCTTCCTCAAGCGTACCACGCCCCAGAACATTGTCTGGGGTGGTCTGGCGGGTGCGTTGCCGCCGCTGCTGGGCTGGGTCGCGGTCACCGGCCAGATCACGGTGGAGCCGCTGCTGCTGGTGCTGCTCATCTTCGTCTGGACGCCACCCCATTTCTGGGCCCTGGCCATTCGACGCCGGGAAGACTATGCCCGGGCCGGCATCCCCATGTTGCCGGTCACCCACGGCGTGGCGTTCACCAAGCTCCAGGTGCTGCTCTACACCCTGATGCTGCTGACCGTGTCACTGGTGCCCTTCATCATTCACATGACCGGCCTGATCTATCTGGTCGGTGCCCTGGCGCTGGGTATCGGTTTCGTATTCCATGCCTACCGCCTGTGGCGCAGTCCCGATGACCGCTACGCCATGCCCACCTTCGGCTACTCGATTTTCTACCTGACCGCCATGTTCGCCCTGCTGCTGGTGGATCACTACGTGCGCATGATGATGGCCTGATGACAGGGCGGCGCATCCGATGCGCCGCTCTTTTTTTGCGGCTTCAGGGCCGCTCGCGTCCCAGGAAGGATCGGGCAATCACCAGTACGAACAGGATGCCGCCGATCACGGCGAGCAGGCCGCCCAGCCCCATGATGCCCATGAAGAAGTGGGTCAGTCCGTCCAGGCCCTGCTCGCTGCCGGCGGTCTTGCGCTCGATGCCCATCATCCCGGACACCGCCAGTCCGCCGATGTGCAGCAGTTGTCCGGTGGCGTAGATCACCGGCTGGATGCGGGCCATGCGCCCGGTGGCGGGTGCCCAGCCCAGGCGGGGCAGGAGCAGATAGGAGAGGCCCATGAGGGCCAGGGTCACGCCGACGATGGAGCCATGGTAGTGGGCGGTGATCACGGTGTTCACGTCACCGATCATCACCCCCAGCAGCCCGCCTACCGCGAACAGCAGCAGGGAGGCGAGCAGGGCGCGGTAGGGGGCGGTCATGGCCGGATCCCGGAAGGCGCGCCCGGTGCTCAGGCCGAACAGGATCAGGAGCCCGATGGGTACGGCGGCCAGGCTGTTGCCGTACTGCATCAGGGCGGTGAAGCCATTGCGAAACTCCGCTGAGGCGATCGGGTAGGCCAGGTGGATCAGCGGCGCGGCCAGCAGCGGCAGCACGCCGAGTACCAGGACGAGGCTGAGCCAGCGGTCCGCCAGCGGGATGCGGATGCCGGCCTGGCGGGCGGTCCAGATCCAGGCCACCAGCATGACCTGGGTGTAGGCGAACTGCAGGATATGGCCGCCGCCCCAGAACAGCAGTTCGAAATAGGCCTCGCTCTGGCCGCGCCCCGGCAGGTCGGCCAGGGAAAGCCCGCTCCAGATCAGCGAGCCGACGCTGGCCAGGGTGGCCAGGCCGGCGGTGTAGATGCCGATGTGCAGCGGGTCCGGCCAGAGTCGCGCGGGGTGGTGGCGCAGGCCGTAGCTCAGGACCTGCAGCACGATGCCGATGCCGAACAGCAGCAGGGCGGCATGGAACACCGGGTGACGCAACACCGGCACGTAGTTGTTGAGGGAAGGATCACCGGCACCCAGGAAGGGTGAGGCGGCCAGCAGTGCCGCACCGCCGGCGGCGAGGGCCAGGCTCAGCCAGCGCATGGGCATCACCCCGGGCCGGGCATGCAGGCTCCAGAGCATGCCGGCAAAGGCCAGAAACCAGATCAGGACCGACTGGTCCACGTGCACCACCAGGGCGGTGCGGAAAAAATCCTGGGTGGGAAACAGGGCTGACGTGCCGGGCGCCCGGGCCAGCACCAGCAGGATGGCAAAGATGCCGGCCACGCCGAGGGCACATACCCCGAGGCCGAGCCACGCAGCGGCCAGGCGGCGGCTGGCGGGCAGAGGTTGCGGTCCGTACTGAGAATCCTGCGCTGTCATGTTTTCTGGCCCTTTTATGTTTCAACTTCCCTGGAGACGGCGCTATTTTACACGGGCAGCTCGTCCGCCGGCGGCGAACGGCAGTAGTGCTGGCCGGGTTTTTTGCAGTTTTCTGACGTGTAACGATGTTTCATCTCATGGGTAGCCAATGACCGCCGAGCGACTGTTCCGTCAATCCCTGCGCCTCTCCCTCGTATTGACCCTCATCGTGATCGTGCTCGGTGCCTGGGTGCGGCTCTCCGATGCGGGGCTTGGCTGTCCAGACTGGCCCGGATGCTATGGCCGCCTGCTGGCGCCTACCCAGGCGCCGCATATTGAGCGTGCCAACGAGGTCTTCCCTGAGCGTCCCGTGGAGGTGGCCAAGGCCTGGAAGGAGATGGTGCACCGCTACGCCGCGGGGATGCTGGGTTTGCTGGTGCTGTTCATGGCCGTGCTGGCCTGGCGCGGCCGGCGTCGGCCTGGCCAGCCGGTGGTCCTGCCCTTCGTGCTGCTGGGCGTGGTGATCTTCCAGGCCGCCCTGGGCATGTGGACCGTGACCCTGCAACTCAAGCCGGCCATCGTGACCGCGCACCTGCTGGGTGGATTCACCACGCTTGCGCTGCTGTGGTGGATGGTGCTGTCCACCCGCCGCGCCGGACCGCCCGAAGGCGCGGCGCCGCGTGCGGCTGGCCCCCTGGTACTGGTGGCCCTGGCGGTGCTGGTGGTGCAGATCACCCTGGGCGGCTGGGTCAGCACCAACTACGCGGCCCTGGCCTGCCCGGATTTTCCCAAGTGCCAGATGCAGTGGTGGCCTGAAAACACCGATTTCAGTGAGGGATTCGTCCTGTGGCGCGGCACCGGGGTCGACTACGAGTTCGGCGTGTTGGACGGGCCGGCGCGGACCGCCATCCACCTGACCCACCGCATCGGCGCATTGACCACGCTGCTGGTGCTCGGCGGCCTCGGTCTCTGGCTGCTGGCCCGGGCGCGGGGTGCCGTACGCGCGGTGGCCGGGGCGGTGCTGGTGTTGCTGGTCGCCCAGCTCAGTCTCGGCATTTCCAACGTCGTCTTCTACCTGCCGCTCCCGGTGGCAGTGGCCCATAACGCGGGCGCCGCTTTGCTGCTACTCTCAGTCCTGGCGCTGATTTACGTGCTGCGTTCACCGCGGGTACGCACGGCCGCGTCATAGATAAGGTTATTCCTTCTATTTGTCATGTTAATGGCCTGAGTCCGGGTGAGTTTTTGATATCCGAGCAGGGCGCTCCGGTTAAGTTTCCACTCCCGGAGAATTGCTGTATTCTCCACGCCCTGATTTCAGCCCCAGAAGTTGAAACCCCTATCAGGGTAGGTGAGAGATATGGCCCATTCCACGACCATGGCTGGCGCGCACGCCGCTACAGGCGTTGCCTCAGCCGAGCAGTACAACTACGAAATCATCAAGAAATTCGCCATCATGGCCCTGATCTGGGGCGTGCTGGGCATGAGTGTAGGCACCTACATCGCCGCCCAGCTGGCGTTTCCCTTCCTGAATTTCGACATCGCCGAGATCAGCTTCGGGCGCTTCCGTCCGGTGCACACCACCCTGGTGATCTTCGGCTTCGGTGGTAATGCCCTGTTCGCCACCTCCTACTACGTGGTGCAGCGCACCTGTCAGGCCCGCCTCTACAGCGACTCCCTGGCCACCTTCACCTTCTGGGGCTGGAACATCTCCATCGCCCTGGGCGTGGTGACCTACATGCTGGGCTACACCCAGGGTCGTGAGTACGCCGAGTTCGTCTGGCCCATCGACATCCTGATCGCCGTCACCTGGGTGGTCTACTTCTGGGTGTTCCTGCAGACCCTGCTACGCCGCTCCCAGCCGCACATCTACGTGGCCAACTGGTTCTACATGGCCTTCATCCTGGCCACCGCCCTGCTGCACATCTTCAACAACCTGCAGGTGCCCGTGAGCCTGTTCAGCCTGGAGTCCTACTCGCTGTTCTCCGGTGTGCAGGACGCCATGACCCAGTGGTGGTACGGCCACAACGCGGTAGGCTTCTTCCTGACCGCGGCCTTCCTGGGCATGATGTACTACTTCGTGCCGAAGCAGGCGGGCCGTCCGATCTACTCCTACCGGCTGTCCATCATTCACTTCTGGGCGCTGGTATTCCTGTACATGTGGGTGGGCGCCCATCACCTGCACTGGACCGCGCTGCCCGACTGGGTCTCCACCCTGGCGGCCACCTTCTCCATCCTGCTGCTGCTGCCCTCCTGGGGCGGCATGATCAACGGCGTCATGACCCTGTCCGGCGCCTGGGATAAGCTGCGCACCGACCCGATCATGCTGTTCCTGATCACCGCGCTGTCCTTCTACGGCATGTCCACCTTCGAGGGTCCGATGATGTCCCTGAAGAGCGTGAATGCCCTGTCCCACTACACCGACTGGACCGTGGGCCACGTGCATTCCGGCGCCCTGGGCTGGGTGGCCATGATCTCCTTCGGCTCCCTGTACCACCTGATCCCGCGCCTGTGGAACACCAAGCTGTACAGCCTGAAACTGGTGTACGTGCACTTCTTCCTGGCCACCATCGGCATCGTGCTCTACATCACCGCCATGTGGGTGGCCGGTATCGGCCAAGGCCTGATGCTGCGCGCCTTCGACGAGTACGGCAACCTGGCCTACACCTTCGTCGAGTCCGTGGTGTTCCTGCACAAGCCCTACGTGGTGCGCATGATCGGAGGCATGTTCTTCGTCACCGGCATCGTGATCATGGCCTACAACATCTACATGACCGTCACCGCCGCCCGCCGTGAAGCGGCCCGTGCGGAAGCGAAGATCGCCGCCAAGATGGCCGGCGCCTCTTCCTGATCCGGCATTGAAGGAGTTTGACGACAATGAAGCATGAAACCGTTGAAACCAATGCCGGCCTGCTGATCATCCTGACGCTGGCGGTGATCAGCGTGGGTGGACTGGTGGAGATCGTGCCGCTGTTCTATATCAACGACACCATCGAGGATGTGGAAGGCGTGCGTCCCTACACCCCGCTGGAACAGCGTGGCCGTGACATCTACGTGCGTGAAGGCTGCTACACCTGCCACTCGCAGATGATCCGCCCGTTCCGCGATGAGATGCTGCGCTACGGCCACTACTCCCTGGCGGCCGAGTCCCAGTTCGACCACCCCTTCCAGTGGGGTTCCAAGCGCACCGGACCGGACCTGGCCCGCGTGGGCGGCAAGTACTCCAACGAGTGGCAGGTGCAGCACCTGATCGATCCGCGCTCCGTGGTGCCCGAGTCCATCATGCCCGGCTACCCCTGGCTGATCGAGAACGATCTCAAGTACTCCGACATCCAGGCCCGTCTGCGCGCCCTGCGCCGGGTGGGCGTGCCGTACTCCCTCAACGACGAGGAGTACCAGGCCAACGTGGAACGCTTCGGCGAGGAGGCAGCCCGCTGGCTGGACATCAACCGCGCCGAGGAAAACCTGGTCGCCCAGGCCCGGGCGGGTAACTACGACGGCAACCCCTCCCGCATCACGGAGATGGATGCCCTGGTGGCCTACCTGCAGGTGCTTGGCACCATGGTGGACTTCACCCAGTACGATGACGGTTACTTCGTCCAATTCCGCTGATCCGCAGGCGCGCGACACGTCGCGCGCCCGATCGGCCTAGAGGTAAAGAACGTTGCTGGACTTGTGGTATTGGTTTACCGATATGAGCAACAGCAAGGTGGTCGCCCTGCTGCTGTTCTTCAGTCTGTACATCGGCATCCTGATCTACCTGTTCGGCAGCAAGAAGCGATCCAAACGCCTTGAGTCCTATCGTCTCATGCCATTGGACGATGACGACGAACCGGCGAACAGCGATAACGGGAAAAAGCGATGAGCAAGCCGACCGAGAAGAAAGGCGCAGTCCAGACCACGGGTCATGCCTGGGACGGTGATCTGCAGGAATACAACAATCCGCTGCCGCGCTGGTGGCTCTGGGGCTTCTACGCCACCGTGGTGTTCGCCGTGGTGTACTGGCTCATGTATCCGGCCTGGCCCGTGGGGAACACCTTCACCAAGGGCTTCAACACCATCACCTTCGAGGTGGATGGCGAGGAGCGCACGACCCACTGGAACACCCGCGCCCTGCTGGTCCGCGACATGCAGTCCAGTCCTTCCGCCGTGCGTCAGCGTGAGTTCCTGGAGCAGATCGCTGCCGCCAGCTACGAGGAGATCCTCACCGACGCCGACAAGATCTCCTTCGTGCGCTCCTACGCCCACGGCATCTTCGGCGACTTCTGTGCCGCCTGCCACCAGGTGGGTGGCGCCGGTATCGTGGGTCTTTATCCCAACCTGGCCAACGACGACTGGCTGTGGGGCGGCACCGTGGAGCGCATCGAGGAGACCCTGATTCAGGGCCGCCTCGGTTACATGCCCTCCTACCGCGAGACCCTGAGCGCCGATCAGATGAACGACGTGGCCGTCTACGTGCTGTCCATCGCCGGCTACGAGGGCGGTGATGCCGATGCCATCGGCCGTGGCGATCGCATTTTCCACGGCGCCGAGGGTGGCTGCTTCCAGTGCCACAACGTCGGTGGTGTGGGCCGCACCTCCCAGGGCGCCCCCAACCTGACCAACAACATCTGGCAGATCATCGACGTGCCCAACGCGGCCGATCATGACGCCCGCGTGGAACTGGTCAAGAGCGTGCTGCGCAATGGCATTCAGCGCCAGATGCCGGCCTTTGCCGACCGTCTCTCGCCCATCGAGATCAAGGTCCTGACGGCCTACGTGCATCAGCTGGGCGGCGGTCAGTAAAACTCGTTCAAAGACATGATGTCTGAATACCCGGGGCCGGCTGGCCGGCCCCGGGTTTTTGCGCCTCTGTAAAGCGCATGTGGCAATCCTATGAGTGACGCTCGCGAGCACGACTACCAGGCCCGAATCGCCATCTACCCGCGGTCGGTGAAGGGTCGCTTCCGCACGCTCAAATGGGGCATCCTGGCACTCGCGTACGCGGTCTACTTCCTGCTCCCCTGGATGCGCTGGCACCGGGACTACGGCGCCGCCCAGGCGGTACTGTTCGACATCCCCGGCCGCCGCTTCTACCTCTTCGACCTGATCGTCTATCCCCAGGACATCTTCTGGCTGGCGGGTTTCCTGATGATCGCCGCCATGCTGCTGTTCCTGGTCACGGGCCTGGCGGGACGGGTGTTCTGCGGGTATTTCTGTTTCCAGACCCTGTGGACCGATGTCTACATGCTGTTCGAGCGGCTGGTGCAGGGCGAGCGCCCGGCGCGCATCCGTCTGTCCAAGCAGCCCTGGGGCGCCGAGAAGATCCTCAAGCTGGGCACCACCCATGCGCTGTGGCTGCTCACGGCCTTCGCCACGGGCCTGACCTTCACCCTGTACTGGGCCGATGCGCCGACCCTGTTCGTGGAGTTCTTCACCGGCGAGGCGCCGTTCCCGGCCTATGCCACGACCGTGTTCCTCACCGTCACCACCTATGTGATGGCGGGACTGGCCCGGGAACAGGTGTGCACCTACATGTGTCCCTATGCCCGCTTCCAGAGCGTGATGTTCGACCGGGACACCCTGATCGTCTCCTACGACGACAAGCGGGGCGAGGGCAGTGCCGGCCGTGCCAAGGTGGCTGCCGGGCTCAAGTCCCGGGACGAGCGCCAGGCCAGGGGCGTCGGCGACTGCATCGACTGCGGCTACTGCGTGCAGGTCTGCCCCACCGGCATCGACATCCGCAACGGGCTTCAGTACCAGTGCATCCACTGTGCCCTGTGCGTGGACGCCTGTGACACCATCATGGACAAGATGAACTGGCCCCGGGGGCTGATCCGCTACACCTCGGAGAATGCCCTGGAAGGCAAGCCCACCCGCTTGCTGAAGTTGAAGAACATTGGCTACGGTGTGGCCCTGGCCATCATGGTCGTGCTGCTGGCCTGGAGCATCCTCACCCAGCCCCAGCTGGATGCCTCCGTGGCGCAGGTGCGTCAGCCGCTGTTCGTGCAGCTCTCGGACGGCGCCATCCAGAACAGCTACGAGATCAAGATCAACAACAAGACCCAGCAGACTGTGGCCCTGCGCATCGAGCTGCACGGGCTTGAGGGGGCGGAGCTGGACACCGGGCGCATCGACGTGGTGCACCTGACCCCGGAACACAGCACCCGGGTGCTGGCGCGGGTGCGCTATCACGTGAGCGATCCCAGCGTGCACCAGCGTGAGATCGTGTTCCGGGTCGTGCCGCTGGACAACGAAGACCTTTCGGTGCTGGAACTGCCGAGCCATTTTTACAGCCGCTGAGCGGCTGAACCATCCGCGAGAGGAGGTATTTTCGTGGAACATCTGCTGATCAAACTGAGCATTGGTGTGCTGGCCTCGTTCCTGGCCTACGTGCTCGTCTACCGCATGACCACGCTGCGCGCCTATCAGGCGACCCTGGTGGTGATCGTGGCCATGCTGTGCGTGTTCCTGCCCCTGCAGATCATCTTCTGGGACGGCGCGGACGTGTTCGCCATCCAGCTGGCCCTGTTCGTGATCGTGCCCTATGGCATGGGCATCATCACCTCCCAGTGGGAGGCGAGCCGCGGCACCGGGCGCAAGGGCGGACGCTGGTTCCACTGGGCGCCGGCCACCATCGTGGGCTTCTTCTTCGTCATCGCCAGCGTGGACGCCACCATCATCTACCTGGCCAACAACGGCATGCCCAGCCACCTGGTCGGCACCCTGCTGCCCGAACCCCGGGGTGGCGCCCAGCAGGTCACCTCGCACTTCCCAGGCACGGTGATCAACGACCACTTCCGCAAGGAAACCCAGTACAGCGAATACATGGACCGCGTGCTGGAGCAGCGGGAACGGGGCTGGCAGGTAAGCCAGGGCTGGCTGCAGGCCCCGCGTCACGGCCAGCCTGCCACCTTCCAGGTCAAGGTCACGGACCGCGACGGCCAGCCCCTGAACGACGTGCAGGTGTACGGCATGTTCGCACGCCCCTCGGATGCCCGGGATGACACCGGCTTCGAGCTTCAGTCCGTCTCCCCCGGCGTGTTCCAGGGCGCCGTGGCCCTCCCCCTGCCGGGCGCCTGGGAGGTGTATGTCAGGGTGCGGCGCGGCGATGAGGTCCATGAGCAGCGCGGCATGACCTCCGTACGTGAAGGGTGAGCGCAGACCCCGCCGCCCGGGACACGTCATCGCCTGACGCCTCGACGCCGGACCGTCAGGGCGCCGAGGCGTCCTGTTTCCACTGCGGTCAGCCGATCCCCCCCGGTGCCCATTACGGGGTGACCATCCACACGCAGCCCCGGGCGATGTGCTGCCCGGGCTGTCAGGCCGTGGCCCAGGCCATCGTCGACGCGGGCCTGAGCGACTACTACCTGCACCGCACCGAGACCCCCGCCGGCCCCGCCGACGCCATGCCCGCCGCCCTGCGCGACGAGCTGGCACTCTACGATCGACCCGAACTGCAGCGCAGCTTCGTGCGCGTGGACGATGCCAACGTGCGCGAGGCGGCCCTGATCCTGGAGGGCATCGTGTGCGCCGCCTGCGTGTGGCTCAACGAGCGTCACGTGAAGTCCCTGCCCGGTGTGCTGGAGTTCGCGGTCAACTATTCCACCCACCGGGCGCGCCTGCGCTGGGACGACTCGCGCATCCACCTGAGCGACATCCTCAAGGCCATCCGCGACATCGGCTACCGTGCCCACCCCTTCGACCCGGGGCGCCAGGAAGAGGTCTACCAGCGGGAGCGCAACGCCGCCCTGCGCCGGCTCGCCGTGGCGGGTCTGGGCATGATGCAGGTGATGATGCTGGCGGTGGCCCTGTGGATCGGCGGTGACGAGCCGGACTACGAGGGCATGATGCAGTTCATCCGCTGGGTGGCCTTCCTGGTGGCCACCCCGGTGGTGCTCTACGCCGGGAGCAGCTTCTTCACCAGCGCCTGGCGCGACCTGCGCCAACGCCAGCTGGGCATGGACGTGCCCGTGGCGCTCGCCATCGGCAGCACCTACCTGGCCAGCGGCTGGGCCACCATCACCGCCTCGGGGGAGGTCTACTTCGAGTCGGTCACCATGTTCGTGTTCTTCCTGCTCACCGGGCGCTACCTGGAGATGGGTGCGCGCCAGCGTGCCGGTCAGGCCACCGAGGCCCTGGGCAAGCTGCTGCCCGCCATGGCCATCCGCATCACCGATCAGGGCGACGTGCCGGTGCCGGTGGCGGACCTGGCCCCCGGCGACCGGGTGCGGATTCGCCCGGGCGATACCGTGCCCGCCGACGGCACGGTGCTGGAGGGACGCTCCAGCGTCAACGAGGCCATGATCACCGGCGAGAGCCTGCCCAGGCTGCGCCAGAGCGGCGACGAACTCACCGGCGGCACGGTGAACGTGGAAAGCCCCCTGGTGATGCGCGTGGACAAGGTGGGCGCGGACACCCTGCTCTCCGCCATCCAGCGCCTGCTGGACCGGGCCCAGACGGAGAAGCCGCGCCTGGCGCGCATGGCCGAGCGGGGCACGGGGCATTTCGTTGCCGCCGTGCTGCTGCTGACCGCCATCGTGGGCGCGGTGTGGTGGTTCTGGATCGATCCCTCCCGGGCCTTCTGGGTGATGGTGGCCATGCTGGTGGTGACCTGTCCCTGCGCCCTGGCCCTGGCCACCCCGGTGGCCCTCACGGCCGCCACCGGCAGCCTCACGGGCCGGGGTGTCCTGGTCACCCGGGGTCACGCCCTGGAGACCCTGGCGGAGGCCACCGACGTGGTGTTCGACAAGACCGGTACACTCACCGAGGGCCGGCTGGCGCGGGCGGAGACCCTGGTGCTGGGGGACCGGGGTGAGGCCGCCTGCCTGGCCCTGGCGGCGGTGCTGGAACAGGGCTCGGAACACCCGGTGGCCCGGGTGTTCCAGCGCGCCGGGACCCCGGCAGGCCAGCTCACCGAACAGCGCTCCACGCCGGGACTGGGCATGGAGGGCCGGGTGGATGGAGCGCGTTATCGCATCGGTGCCGCCGACTTCGTGGCGGCGCTCGCCCCCGCACAACCCTGGCCCACGCAGGCACTCGCCGAGCTCGCGCACAGACATCCCACGGGCAGCCTGGTGCTGCTGGGCGGCGAGTCGGGTCCGCTGGCGGCCTTCGTCCTGGAGGACCGGTTGCGCGAGGACGCCGCCGAGTGCGTGGCGGTCCTCAAGGCCCGGGGCCTCGGTGTGCACCTGTTCTCCGGGGATCATCCGGACACCGTGCGTCACGTGGCCGCGGGCCTGGGCATCGACCAGGCCCGGGGCGGCCTGAGGCCGGAGGACAAACTCCAGGCACTGGCCGAACTGCAGGCGCGTCCCGGGGCGGTGGTGGCCATGGTGGGGGACGGGATCAACGACGCGCCCGTGCTGTCCCGGGCCCACGTGTCCATCGCCATGGCCGAGGGCACGCACCTGGCCCAGGCCAGCGCCGACATGATCCTGTACGGTGACCGCCTGGGCCAGCTGCCCAACGCCCACCGCCTGTCCCGGCGCATGGTGCAGATCGTGCGCCAGAACATCCGCTGGGCCATCGGTTACAATGTCATTGCCCTGCCGGTGGCGGCCAGCGGTGTGCTGACCCCCTGGATGGCGGCCCTGGGCATGTCGCTGTCCTCACTGATCGTGGTGGTCAATTCCCTGCGCCTGCGCGAGAACCCGTCACCCCGGCGCTGACATTCGCCGTTTCGGAGACGTCTGGTTTCATGGATATCCTCTACCTGCTCATTCCCCTTGGCATGGTGTTCCTGGCCGTGGTGATCGCCGCCTTCCTGTGGGCGGTGCGCTCCGGACAGTACGAGGACCTGGAAGGGCCGGCCCACCGCATCCTCATGGATGACGACGACCCCATGATCCCCCGGGACGAGGAGCAGGGCGAGGCAGGGGACAGGGACGACTTGAAGCGGGGCGACTGATTGTCTAGGATGTGCCCCGGTTATGTGGGTGGGGGTCTGTCTGGACGCCGCCCGTTCGAAATGGTCCGGACACACCGGACCCGTCAGCAGAGGGCTGAGACCATGTTCAGTTTCGAGAATTTTCCCCTGACACTCACCATCGCCCTGATCGTGATGTCCTGGCTGAGCTTCCTGTCCGTCATCTTCTTCGGCGGCTGAGGAATCTCGCCAGGCTGCCTGCCAAGGCAGCCCCATGAAAAAAGCGGCCATTGGGCCGCTTTTTTTGTGTCTCTGTGTCTGCGCTTGATAGGCCCGACCTACGGGGAAAGGGTCTCGCACTCAGGCCGCCAGGCTGGCCCGCAGCTTGCGCATGGCGTTGCTCTCCAGCTGCCGCACCCGTTCCGCGGAGATGCCGTACTCGGCGGCCAGCTCGTGCAGGGTGGCCTTCTGTTCCGTCAGCCAGCGACGGGCGACGATGTCGCGGCTGCGCGGGTCCAGGGCCTCCAGGCCCGAGTGCAGGCGGGTCTCGTGGTGAGCCGCCCAGTCGTCCGCCTCCAGGCGCTCCGCCGGGTCGCCGGACTCGTCGATCAGGGTCTCGGCGGGAGACAGGCTGGGGCCGTCCTCATCGCTCGCCGGGGCCGGGTCGAAGCTCACGTCCTGGCCGGCCAGGCGGGACTCCATCTCCAGCACTTGGGCCGGGGTCACGCCCAGGTCGTCGGCCACGGCGTTGACTTCCTCGCTGTTGAACCAGCCCAGGCGCTGCTTGGCGCTGCGCAGGTTGAAGAACAGCTTGCGCTGGGCCTTGGTGGTGGCCACCTTGACGATGCGCCAGTTGCGCAGGATGAATTCATGGATCTCGGCGCGGATCCAGTGCACCGCGAAGGAGATCAGGCGCACGCCCATCTCCGGATCGAAGCGCTTGACCGCCTTCATCAGGCCGATGTTGCCTTCCTGGATCAGGTCACCCAGGCCCAGGCCGTAGCCGGAATAGCCCCGGGCGATGTGCACCACGAAGCGCAGGTTGTGCATCACCAGCTTGCGGGCGGCCTCCAGGTCCTGACGGTCCCGCAGGTCACGGGCGAGGCGCTGTTCTTCCTCGGCATCCAGCACCGGCAAGCGGGTGATGGCCTGGATGTAACCGTCCAGGCTGCCCACCGGCATGGCCAGATGCGGGCCGCCTTTCATCAGTGCTGTAGACGTCATGTGTGGTCAAACCCCCTGATGCATTCAATGGTGCCTATTTTAGCACTCGCGGAATTAGAGTGCTAAAGGGGGAGGGAGTTCCGGAGGGAAAATTCAAGATTCAAGATTCAAGATTCAAAGGTGGTGAGGTGGCAGGTCCTTGTCTTTCCTTTGAATTTTGAATGTTGAATCTTGAACTTGCCTTATTGCGGTTCGATCTCCCGCAGGTGCCGGCCCACCGCGATCCAGGAGCCGCCCAGGCCCAGGGCGACGGCGGTGCCGAGCAGGCCCAGGGCGCCGCTGAAGCCGGGGCCCTGGAGCCGGAAGTCGCTGCCGTAGAGGGCGGCCAGCTGCTGCACGGGGCCGTTCAGGAGCACCAGGGCGAGCCCCACGATGAACAGGGCCAGCAGGCCGCCGAACAGGCCCAGCCACAGACCGCCGTAGAGGAACGGGCGGCGGATGAAGCCGTTGGTGGCCCCCACCAGCTTGGCCACCTCGATCTCCCGGCGCCGGTTGAGGATGTCCAGGCGGATGGTGTTGCCCACCACCAGCAAGACCCCCAGCCCCAGCAGGATGGCCACCAGCACCACCCCCCGGCGGGTCATCTCCAGCAAGGCCTGGAGGCGCTGCACCCACTGCATGTCCACCTGGGCCTGGGTCACCCCTTCCAGGGCCTCCAGCTGGCGGGCCAGGGCCTGGACCTCGGCGGGTCCCTGGTGGGCGGGCACCGGGGTCACCAGCACCAGGGCGGGCAGGGGGTTGTGGTCCAGCAGGTCCAGGGCCTCGCCGAAGCCGGACAGGGCGCGGAACTCCGCCAGGGCATCCTCCCGGGTGAGCGGCTGGGCCCGTTCCACGGCCTCCAGTGCCTGGATGCGCCCGGCCAGCTGCGCCAGGGCGGAGTCGGTCACCGAGTCGGCCACGAACACGGACAGCTGGGCGCCGTGGTCCCAGTCGCCGCTGGCCGCCTGCAGGTTCTTGAGCGCCAGCCACAGGCCGCTGGGCAGGGCCAGGGCAATGGCGATCACCGCGAGCGTGAGCGCGGCGCCGAAGGGGTTGCGGTACAGGCGCCCGAGGCTGAACACCAGGGCCTGGGCGTGGTTGACCCCCCAGGCCTGGAAACGGGTGTGGATGGGCGGCGCGTTGCCCCGGGCGGGGCGCGCCTTGCGGGCCGGGGCGCGGCTCATGGCGCGATTTCCGGCTGCGGTTCGGCGTGCACCAGCTTGCCCGCGTGGAGCTTGAGGATGGGCTTGCCCAGGGTGGTGATCAGTTCCAGATCGTGGCTGGCGATCAGGGTGGTCACGCCCACCTGGTTGAACTGAAGGAACAGCTCCATGATCTCCCGGGACAGCGCCGGGTCCAGGTTGCCGGTGGGCTCGTCCGCCAGCAGGATGGCGGGTTTATGCACCACCGCCCGGGCGATGCCCACCCGCTGCTGCTCACCGCTGGAGAGCGTCACCGGCTGGGCCTTCTCCTTGTGCAGCAGACCCACCTTGTCCAGGGCCGCGCGCACCCGCCGGGCGATCTCCGGGCGCCGGTAGCCCAGGATCACCAGCGGCAGGGCCACGTTGTCGAACACGCTGCGGTCGTGCAGCAGGTGGTGGTCCTGGAAGATGATGCCGATGCCGCGCCGGAAGTAGGGCACCTTGCGCCGGGGCAGGGTGTTGAGGTGCTGGCCGTTGACCGTGATCTGTCCCCGGGTGGGCCGCTCGATGAGCGCAATGAGCTTGAGCAGGGTGCTCTTGCCCGCGCCGGAATGCCCGGTCAGGAAGGCCATGGCCCCCTCGTCCATGCGCAGGCTCACCTGGGACAGGGCTTCCTGTCCACCGGGGTAGCGTTTGACGACGTTCTGGAACTGGATCATGAAGGGGCAGAGACAAGTGACAAGAGGTTTTGCTGTTGAATTCACTTGCATCTTGTCTCTTGCCTCTCGTTACTGTTCATCGGTGCTCAGCAGGGCCTTGACGAAGTCATCGGCACGGAAGGTGCGCAGGTCATCGATCCCTTCGCCGACACCGATGAACCGGATCGGTATGCCCATGCGCTCGGCCATGGCGAACACGATGCCGCCCTTGGCGGTACCGTCCAGCTTGGTCACCGCGAGTCCGGTGAGGTTCACGGCCTGGTGGAACTCCCGGGCCTGGTTCAGGGCGTTCTGGCCGGTGCCGGCGTCCACCACCAGCAGGGTCTCGTGGGGGGCGTCCGGATCCAGGCGCTGGATCACCCGGCGCACCTTCTTCATTTCTTCCATGAGGTTGGTCTGGGTGTGCAGGCGGCCCGCCGTGTCGGCGATGAGCACGTCCACGCCCCGGGCCTTGGCGGCCTGCACGGCGTCGTAGATCACCGAGGCCGAATCCGCGCCCTTGCCCTGGGTGATGACCGGGATCCGGTTGCGCTCGCCCCAGACCTGCAGCTGTTCCACGGCGGCGGCGCGGAAGGTATCGCCGGCGGCCAGCATCACCGAGCGGCCCTCGTTCTGCAGGCGCTTGGCCAGCTTGCCGATGGTGGTGGTCTTGCCGGCGCCGTTGATGCCCACCACCAGGATCACGAAGGGCTTTTTGCTGGCATCGATCTGCAGTGGGTGTGCCACGGGGACCAGGATCTCGGTCATGGCCTCGTGCAGGGCCTTAAACAACGCATCGGCGTCGGTGAGCTCCTTGCGGGCCACCCGGCGGGTGAGTCCGTCCAGGATGCGCTGGGTGGCCTCCACGCCCACGTCGGCCATGAGCAGGCGGGTCTCCAGCTCCTCCAGCAGCTCGTCGTCGATGGCCTTGCGGCCCATGACCAGGGTGGCCATGCCCTCGGTGAGCGCCTGGCCTGTCTTGGACAAACCCTTGCGCAGCCGGGAGAATAGGCCCTCGCTTTGCGCAGGCGACGGGGACTTGGTTTCGCCCTCGGGGCGATTTTTTCTGAAACCGAACATGGATCCTGGATGTCTATGCAGTCACGAGAGCGCCCATCCTACCACCGGGGACTACACGCGGAAATGAAGTACTCACAGCTTTGCCACCTTGTTCTACTGACGCTTCTGCTGGCGCTAGCGCCCCTGGCCGCGCATGCCAATGTCCCGGCCAATGCCTCCGCCCAGGGCGTGCACGAATTCACCCTCTCCAACGGCATGAAGATCCTGGTGAAACCGGACAACCGGGCCCCGGTGGTGGTGTCCCAGGTCTGGTACGGGGTCGGTTCAGCCCATGAGCACGGCGGCATCACCGGCATCTCCCACGCCCTGGAACACATGATGTTCAAGGGCACGGCGCGTTACCCGGCCGGTGAGTTCTCGCGCATCATCGCCGAGCAGGGCGGTCGGGAGAATGCCTTCACCAGCCGCGATTACACCGCCTACTACCAGCTGCTGGCCGCCGGCCGGCTGGAGATCGCGCTCAAGCTCGAGGCCGACCGCATGCGCAACCTCACCCTGCCGGAGGAGGAGTTCGTGCAGGAGATGCGCGTGGTCAAGGAGGAGCGGCGCCTGCGCACCGAGGATAACCCCAACGCGCTGCTGTTCGAACAGGTCAACGCCACCGCCTGGCTGAACAGCCCCTACGGCATCCCCGTGATCGGCTGGATGACCGACATCGAGCACTACACCATCGCCGACATGCGCGACTGGTACGACCGCTGGTACGCGCCCAACAACGCCACCCTGGTGGTGGTGGGCGACGTGGATCCGCATGCGGTGTATCGCATGGCGCGGCGTTACTTCGGCCCCATCAAGGCCCGTGAGCTCCCCGAGATCAAGCCCCGGACCGAGACCCGCCAGCTCGGCGAGCGACGCATCATCGTGCGCGCACCGGCTCGGGTGCCGGCGGTGCTCATGGGCTACAAGGTGCCGGTGCTGCCCACCGCCGAGGAGGACTGGGAACCCTACGCCCTGCTGGTGGCCGCCGGCATCCTGGACGGCGGCGAGAGCGCGCGCCTGGCGCGCACCCTGGTGCGCGAGCAGGAACTGGCCGCCGGTGCCGGCGCCGGCTACAGCCCCTTCAACCGCCTCGACACCCTGTTCATGCTCAGTGCCTCCCCTTCCCAGGGCACCAGCCTGGCGGACCTGGAAGCGGCGCTCACCGAGTCCCTGGAGCGGCTCAAGCGCGAACCGGTCTCCGAGGCGGAACTGGAACGGGTCAAGGCACAGGTGGTGGCCCGGGAGGTCTACCGGCTGGATTCCGTGGAAGGCCAGGCCATGCAGATCGGCATGCTGGAGAAGGTGGGCCTGGGCTGGCGCACCCTGGACGAGATCGCCGAGCGCGTACGCGCCGTGACCGCCGAGCAGGTGCAGGCGGTGGCGCAGAAATACTTCGACGTGGACCGGCGCACCGTGGGCTGGCTGGAGCCGCTGCCCATCGACCCGGACAACCCGCCGAGCACTTTCGAGGGGCACCTGCGCTAAGCCGTCAGGCGTGAGGTGTCAGGCGCGTAGATCGGGCTTCAGCCCGACATGTGTGGCGTCCTCTGACGCCGCTGTCGGGCTGAAGCCCGACCTACGAGAGACAGCAGTTCCCAAGCACAAAGCTCAAAGCACGAAGCACAAGGTATATCCATGAAACAACTCGGATCCATGCGCATCCTGATCGGCATTCTCCTGGCGTTGCTGCTCATCGCGCCGGTTCACGCCAACCCGGCCATCGAACACTGGGAGACCGACAACGGGCTCAAGGTCTACTTCATGCCCGCGCCGGCACTGCCCATGCTGGACCTGCGCGTGGTGTTTCGCGCCGGCAGCGCCCGGGACGGGGACGCCCCGGGTCTCGCGCGGCTCACCAACGGGCTGCTGAACACCGGTGCCGGCGACTGGGACGCGGACACCATCGCCGAGCGTTTCGAATCCGTGGGTGCGCAGTTCGGTTCGGATGCCCTGCGCGATATGGCACACCTGAGCCTGCGCACGCTCACGGAGGCCGACTGGCTGGAGACGGCCCTGGACACCTTCACCACCGTGCTGGGCGATCCGCGCTTCCCGGAAAGGGATCTTGAGCGCGGCCGGCGCCAGACCCTGGTGGCCCTGGATGCCGAGGCCCAGCGACCCGGTTCGGTGGCTCAGCGCAGCTTCTTCGAGGCGGTGTTCGGTGATCACCCCTACGCCAACGTGCCCCTGGGCACCGAGGCCGGCGTGCGCGCCATCACCCGGGAACAGGTGGTGGGCTTCCACCGGGAGTTCTACGTGGCGCGCAACGGCGTGCTGGTGCTGGTGGGCGGCATCGACCGTGCCCAGGCCGAGGCCATCGCCGGGCGCATCGCCGCCGCGCTGCCCGAGGGCAGTGCCGCGGCCCCGTTGCCGGAGGTGCCTCCCCTGACGGAGTCCCGCACCATCCACGTGCCCTTCCCCTCGGCCCAGGCCCACGTGCTCATCGGCCAGCCGGGCATGCGCCGTGGCGATGAGGACTATTTCCCCCTGTTCGTGGGCAACCACGTGCTCGGCGGTGGCGGCTTCACCTCGCGGCTGTTCGAGGAGGTGCGTGGCCGCCGGGGCCTGGCCTACAGCGTGTACAGCTACTTCATGCCCATGGAGGCGGACGGTCCCTTCATCATGGGCGTACAGACCCAGGTGGCCCAGGCCGACGAGGCCCGCCAGGTGATGCAGGAGATCCTCGCCGAGTACCGCGAGAAAGGCCCCAGCAGCACCGAACTGCGCGCCTCCAGGCTCAACATCACCGGCGGCTTCCCCCTGCGCATCGCCTCCAACAGCGCCATGATGGACAACCTGGCGATGATGGGCTTCTACGGCCTGCCCCTGGATTACCTGGACCGTTTCAATGAACGCGTGGAGTCCGTGAATGAACGGACCATCCGCGACGCCTTCCAGCGCCGCCTCGATCCGGAGCGCATGGTCACGGTGATCGTGGGTGGTGAGGGCTGAAGCGCGGGGATGGTTTTGCCGCAGAGGCGCGGAGTCGCAGAGAAATCCAGGGATCTGACAGGATTTACATGATTAACAGGATTTGATCCATTGGCCTTGAAGCTTCTGCCTTGAAATCATGTCAATCATGTAAATCCTGTCCAGTTGTTTTTTCCTCCGCGTCTTCGCGCCTCTGCGGCGAACGAGGTCTTGTCTCATCATGAAACAACGCCGCACCAGCCAGCCACGCCCCGGTGCTCCGGGGCGTTTGCGTATCGTCGCCGGGGAATGGCGCGGACGGCGGCTCGCGGTGCCTTCGGCGCCGGGGCTGCGGCCGACGCCGGATCGGGTGCGCGAGACCCTGTTCAACTGGCTGCAGGGCATCGTGCCCGGGGCCCGCTGCCTGGATCTGTTCGCCGGCGCCGGCGGGCTCGGTTTCGAGGCCGCCTCCCGGGGCGCGGCGCGGGTGGTGATGGTGGAGGCGGCGCCGCGGGTGGCGGCTCACCTGCGCGAGCAGGTGCAACTGCTCGGCGCGGCCGACCGGGTGGAGGTCATCGCCGCCGACGCGCTTGCCTACCTGGCGCGCTGCGACGAGGGTTTCGATCTGGTGTTCCTGGACCCGCCGTTTCACAGCGACCTGCTGAGCATGGCGCTGGCAGGCCTTGCCCGGGGACGCTGCCTGCGCCCCGGCGCGCGGGTGTATGTGGAATACGCCGCCTCCGGCCAGCCGCCCGCACTGCCCGAGGGCTGGCGCATCGCCCGTGAAGGCCGCGCCGGCGACAGCGCGCATCTCCTCACGGCGCCGATCGGGATGGGGTCCGCGAATGAACGCGAATGAACGCAAATGGAATGATAGAGATTCGAACGCCCAAGGACCTGAACTCATTTCATTGAGATAACTCCGTTGTGTCCGTGGCAAAATCTTTGCCGGCCTTGCGGCACGGCGCTTGAGCATCAATTCGCGTTTATTCGCGTTCATTTGCGGACCAAGGTATTTCGGGTTTTAGGGGAACTACATGTCAAAGGTCGGACTGCTGGGCACGGGGCTGATGGGTGTGCCCATGGGCGAGGCGCTGCTGCGCGCGGGGCACGAACTGCGGGTCTACAACCGCACCCGTGAACGGGCACGGCCGCTGCTGGAAGCGGGCGCCCTGTGGTGCGACTCGCCGGCCCGGGTGCTGACCGACTCCGAGGTGGTGGTGCTCATGCTCAGCGACCGGGCGGCCATCGAGGCGAGCCTGTTGTCCGACGCGTCACGCGCAGCGCTTGCCGGACGTACGGTGATCCAGATGGGCACCATCGCGCCCAACGAGAGCCGTGACCTGCGCGATGCGGTGGTCGAGGCGGGCGGCGAGTACCTGGAGGCGCCGGTGCTGGGCAGCATTCCGGAGGCCAGGGCCTCGACCCTGCTGGTCATGGTGGGTGCGGACTCGGCCGAGGCATTCGAGCAATGGCGAGAGGTGTTCACTGCCTTCGGACCGAACCCGGTGCACGTGGGCGGGGTGGGCCAGGCGGCGGCGCTCAAGCTCGCCTTCAACCAGCTGATCGCCAGTCTCACCACCGCCTTCTCCCTGAGCCTCGCCCTGATCCGACGCGAAGGGGTCTCCGTGGATCTGTTCATGGACATGCTGCGCGAGAGCGCCCTCTATGCGCCCACCTTTGACAAGAAGCTGGAACGCATGCTCAAGGCGGATTTCTCCAACCCCAACTTCCCCGTGAAGCACATGCTCAAGGACGTGAACCTGGTGGCCCTGGCTGCCCGTGAGGCGGGTGTGGACGCGGGCCTGCTGGCGCCGGTGCGGGAGAACCTGGAACGGGTCATGGCCGCAGGGCACGGCGAGGAAGACTACTCCGCCCTGTACCTCGGCCTGGAACAGCGCAAGCCGGACCGCACTTAAGATCCCTGGCGTAGGTCAGGCTTGTTCGGCGCTTCCATGCGCCTTACCCCGTCGTGCTGAATGAATCGCTCCCGGCGATTCATTCAGCACGACGCCGCCAAAGACAAGTGACTGCGCTGGCGGGGCACATGCCCTGATAGCCCCCAGGACAACGACCCCATCACATTGCCTGCCTGAGGGCATTTCGCGCCAATCTGTGCCGGACTATGCTATGGATCTTCATCACACGATTGATCCATGAGCGCTTCCTCCTTTCCGCCCCGGGAATCCGATCGGCCGATCACCCCAATCCTGACGCCGCCACCCTCACATGCGCCTCCCGTCGAAGACCTTGCAACGTCTCCTGATCCTAGCCGTTCTGCTGCCCTGGTTCGCGTTCGCCACGGCACAGGACATGAACGGGGCCGTTGGCCCTGCCATGCCGGCGGTTTCGCCCCAGCAGCTGCTGGAGCTGCGCGCCACGCTCCAGGACAACCGCCCGCGCCTGGTGCAGATGGCGGAGATGATCGACACCACCCAGGCAGAGGGCTGGCTGGAGGCCAGTCCGGCGTCGCGCTTTGCCGAGCGCATGGCGGCCACGGCCGAGGACTCCGCGGAGCGTGGCATGTGGCAGGCAGCCATCGACCTGGAGACGGAAGGGGCCGAGCGTCTGCGCGGCGCCCTGGAACGGGCGGCACTGGCCCGCTCAGCGGGAGAGCGCATCGACGAGGCCGTGCAGCGCATCACCCTGATGCTCGGCACCCAGCCGCGCACCGGTGACGACACCAGCCTGTCCGCCATCGAGGCGGATATCGCGACCCTGGAGCGGCGTCGCGCCCAGGTGTTGCTGGAGCAGGAACAGAAGCGCCAGACCCTGGAGCGCCTGGACACCCAGGCGCGTACCCAGGCGGAACTGCTGGAGCGCCTGCGCCAGGGGCTCGCGGACGGCCCTGTGGCCATGCCTTGGGGGCCGCTGGAGGAAACGGCACTCTCAGATGCCCTGGCCGCCTGGGAGCAGGCCCAGGCGAGGCGGGCAGAGGCGCGCCTGCTCGCGGCGCAACTGGACGGGCAGACGGTCGCGCCACGCACGGAGATCCTGCGCCTTGAGCTGCGCGTCCTGGAGACCGAGGTGCAGTGGCTGGCCCAGCGCGTCGCCCAGATGTCCACCGAGTATGCGGAGCGTTCCGGTGAGGAACTGCGCGCCCTGCGTGACGATATCCGGCGCCTGACGGAGCGCGAACCCGAGGCCGCGCAACGCTTCAGCACCGAGATCGAGGCCCTGCTCAAGCGCATCGACCGTATCGCCCAGGTCCAGTCCCGTGTGCGTGCGCTGCAGGTCGAGCGGGAGCGCTACACTCAGCTGGAGGCCGACCTCACCCAGACCCTGTCCGGCGTCCGTGAGCGCCTGGAGATCGGCGGCCTGACCGATGTGCTCGGTGGCCTGCTCATGGAAGAGGAGCGGCGGGTTCGCAAGCTCGCGGATCTGCGTTTCACGCTGCACGATCTGGAGCGGGAGCTGGCCCAGTCTCGGCTGCGCGATATCACCGTGCGCGACGAGTTGCGCGCACTGCCGGCGCCGGCGCCGGTGTTCATCGATGACCGTGCCCGCTTCGAGATCCTGCGCCTGCAGCGCCAGGTGATCGAGATCGAGCTGCAATCCGATGAACAGCTGACCGAACAGCTGCGCAATGCCGAGCTGCGGCTGCGCACCGTGGTGGAGCGCGTGGACGAGTTGACCGAGGTCCTGCGCGAGTCGCTGCTCTGGTGGCCCAGCCATCAACCCGTCGGGCTGGAGTGGGCCAAGCGCATTCTTCCGGCCACGCTGATCCTGCTGGACCCCGGTGCCTGGCGCGAGATCCACAGCGCCCTGTTCTCGGTGATCTTCGGCGCACCGGTGGGTACCCTGCTGACCCTGCTCCTGGCGGCGCTGCTGTTCCTGGGCGGGCGCGGCACCCACCAGCAACTGGCGCAGATCGCGGAGAAGACCGCGCATCCCTTCAGTGATCGCATGGGGTTGACCTTCCAGGCGGTGGGCTGGAGTCTGCTGCGCGTCCTGCCCGTGCCGGTGTTGCTGGCCTCCACCGGTTATCGCCTGCAGCAGCTGCCGGATATCGGTCCGGGCGTGGAGGTGTTGGCCGTGGTGCTGTTCGGTGCCGCGCTCTGGTGGCTGGTGGGTCACCTGTTCCTGCTGTTCTCCAGTAGCAAGGGCGTCGGCATGGCCCACTTCCAGTGGGACCCGCTGGTGGTGCGCCGCCTGCGCCGGCACCTGACCTGGTACATGCCGCTGTTGCTGCTCATGGCGGCGTTCCTGGCCCTGACCTTCGGTCACCCGAACGAGCTGCTGCCCGATGTGTTCGGCCGCATCGGTCTGCTGGCGACGACCTTCCTGTCCGGCCTGTTCGCCTGGCAGATGCTGGCACCGAGGACGGAGTCCGAGGCGACCGAGCAGCAGGAGCGCCGGCGTCGCCTGGTGCGTTTCGCGCTGGCGGCGTTCACCCTGGTGCTGATGGGCCTCACCCTGGCCGGCTACCTGCTCACCGTGGCGGTGCTGCTGGACCGCACCATCAACACGGTGATCGTGGTGGCCGCCGTATGGCTGGGCTACAGCTTCGCGACGCGGGCGCTTCTGCTCAGCGAATCCCGACTGGTCCTGCGCCGCATGCGCGAACAGCGGGAAAAGGCCGCGGCCCTGGAGGGCAGCGCGGCCGTGGGCGAGGGCGCGGTGCTCGACATGCCCGAGCCCCATCTGAGCCTGGAAAACATCAATCAGCAGACCCGCTCGCTGCTGCGGGTCACCGCGGGCGCGGCCCTGGTGCTCGGACTGTTGTGGGTCTGGGCGGAGATCCTGCCCGCGCTCACCTGGCTGGAGCGCGTGACCCTGTGGTCACGCACCATCGCCGTGGGTGATGCCGAGATCCTGAGTCGCGTGAGCCTGCAGGACTTCCTGCTGGCGATCTTCCTGGGCGTGATCTTCACCCTGGCGGCGCGCAACCTGCCGGGCCTGGTGGAGATCCTGCTTTCGCGCAGCACCCAGATGGACGCCTCGGACCGCTACACCGTGACCACCCTGCTGCGCTACGTGCTGGCGGTGATCGCGGTGATCAGCGTGTTCTCCCTGCTGGGCCTGCGCTGGAGCGAGCTGCAGTGGATGGTCGCGGCCCTGACCCTGGGCCTGGGCTTCGGCCTGCAGGAGGTGGTGGCCAACTTCGTCTCGGGCATCATCATGCTGTTCGAACGCCCGGTGCGCGTCGGCGACACCATCACCATCGGTGAATACAGCGGCACCGTGGCGCGCATCCGCACCCGCGCCACCACCATCGTCGACTGGGACAACCGGGAGATCGTGGTGCCCAACAAGAACTTCATCACCGAGCGCCTGATCAACTGGACCCTCTCAGACACCATGACCCGCATCGTGATCCCGGTGGGCGTGAGCTACGATGCCGACGTGGACGAGGTGATGGGCACCCTGAAGACCATCGCCGAAGAGAGCCCGCTGGTACTCAAGGAGCCGGCGCCGACCGTGTTTTTCCTGAAGTTCGGTGACAGCGCCCTGAGCTTCGAGCTGCGGGTCTACGTCAATGCGATGAAGGACCGGCTGATCACCATCAGTGAGCTGCACCGGAGCATCATCAAGTCGTTCCGCGACAAGGGCATCGAGATCGCCTACCCGCAGATGGACATCCACGTGCGCGACCTGCCCCCGGCCAAGCGCGCGGGTCAGGGGCACCCGGAACCGCCCAGGCCGGATCCGCAGGCGACCTGAGCATCGTTTATCAGGACGGTTTGGTGATGTGAACGCGGAGGTCGCAGAGACGCAGAGAACGCAAAGAGAAGGGAATCAAAAACTCATTGCGCTCTTTGCGCCTCTGCGATCTCCGCGTGCCACCTCGAACCCCGGCCGGTTCACCGCGCTTCGCTGAGCAGGCGCCTGGCAAGCCGCTCCGACTGACCCGCGTAGCCACCGCCGAACAGGTTGTAGTGGTTGAGCAGGTGGTAGAGGTTGTAGAGGTCCTTGCGCACCCGGTAGCCCGGGTCGATGGGCCAGACGGCGTGGTAGGCGTCGTAGAAGCGTTGCCCCGGGCCGCCGAACAGCTCGGTCATGGCCAGGTCCGTCTCCCGGTCGCCGAAGTACACCGCCGGATCATAGATCACCGGGTTGCCTTCCCGGTCCGCGTCCCAGTTGCCGCTCCACAGATCGCCGTGCAGCACCGAGGGCACCGGGCTGTAGCCGTCAAAGAAGCCGGGCAGGGCCTCCATGAGCCTGCGCACCGCATCCTGGAGACCGCTGCCGCCGCCCCGTTGCATGGCCAGGTCGATCTGAAATCCCAGGCGCTGCTCGCGCCAGAAGCCGATCCAGTCCTCCCGCCAGGTGTTCACCTGGGGCGTGGCGCCGATGGTGTTGTCACGGTGCCAGCCGAAGCGCCCGGCGGTGTGCCGGTGCATCAGTGCCAACTGCTCGCCGAAGACAGAAGGGTCGAGGCGTCCACCCAGTTCCAGCAGTTCCATGACCAGGAAGCTCTGGGCGCCCTCCACCCCGTGGCACACGGGCAGCGGCACGCGGATGGCCTGCGACTCGGCGAGCGCAAGCAGCCCCTCAGCCTCCGCGGCAAACATATCCGAGAGCCGGGCGCTGTTGCGCTTGACGAAAAAGCGGCGCCCGTCGGTGCCGGTGAGGACGGCGGCCTGGTTGATGCAGCCGCCGCCGGTCGCGCGTTCATCCGCAAGACGAAAGGCTTTGCCGGTGGACTGTGTGATCAGGGATTCGAGAGACATGGGTCAGAAAGGATGAAGCCCGAGGACGGAAGTTTGAAGAACAATCGTGCCTGAAGATTTCCCGGTATCGCCAGTGTTCAAAGGCAGATATCGCGGACTGCGCAAAGAAAGGCGATGGCATAGCTGTAGGTGGCGACCAGCCCGATGACCAGGTAAAGCAGTGAAATGAAGATCGGATGATGTACCGCCCTGCCGATCGCAAGGGCAAAAGGAAACCCGGTCAGCAGGCAGATGAGATACGGGGTCAGTTCGACGAAAAAGGAAGTGCTGCGTGGGGATGGCCAGATCCAGAGCAGATACAGGGTCAGCGTCAGGATCGGCAGGCCGATCATGGCGATCAATTCTTTCCGCTGAGATTGGCCCATGCCGTATGCTGATTTTTTACATAGTACCAGTCCATGTCCTCACTATTTATTGGCTAATCGCTGCTTTCGGCGAAGGCGCCCCTCGCAATAGTCCCTCGGTGCTGAGGTCTTCGTCCAGATCAGGCCAATGGATACCGTAGCCTCCGCCACAGATCTTCCAGTTGTTGCGCTGACGCGCTGTCGCGTGGGCAAGGCGCGGATACCATTCGACGGGTACAGAAATCCTGCGCCCGTCCTTTAGGCTGACCGTCAGGTAGTCTTCAGAGAATTCCACCGATGCGACGCGTTCGTCAGCGTTAAGCGCCAAAGTACCCATGCCAAGCCTCCAGAAGTGCCGAATGGTTTGATTCTACAATACCCCTGATGATACGGAGTTCGTTGGCTGGTGTGCTTGATGCAATCAGTTTCTCACATCGACTTTAGTCGTCCGGAAGCCCTGGAGCAAACCCGTCCAGGTTGGCGGTGTCGGTTCGCAGAGAGACCCGGGCTGCTACGGGGTAGAATTAGGGGTTCATCCTTCATTCTTGGCCTCTCAACTTTTATGAAACGAACCCTGCAGCCCCTGTGCGACAAGATCGGCCATGAGCGCATCAAGGCCGTGATCCATGCCTTCTACGGCAAGCTGCGCAGCGACGCGCAGCTGGGCCATTTCTTCGCCCATATCGAGGACTTCAGCAGCCACGAGGCCCGGATCTCGGATTTCTGGTACACGGCCATGGGCGGGCGGCTGGAGCATCCGCCCCAGGTGGACATGGTGGGCAAGCACTTTCCGCTGGGGATTCAGGACGCGGACATCGACCGCTGGCTGGAGCATTTCCGCGCCACCACCGCCGAGCACCTGGAACCGGGGCTGGCGGAGCAGTGGGTGTTCATGGCGGAGGGCATTGCCGGGCGGCTGCGGCAGATCGTGGTGCATCATCAGCTGCGCTGATGAAGTGGCTAGTGGCAAGTCTCAAGTGGCAAGGAAAGGCAACTGCGGGTTTTCCTTGCGACTAGCCACTAGCCACTAGCCACTTGAGACTTGCCACTGTTCTCAGGAGCAAGGAATCTCTTCGTAACCCGGCGCATCGCAGACCTGCGTGAAGGCCGCCAGCCCCCCATTGTCCCAGCGCTCGTTGTGGGCCAGGCGCGAGGCCTCCAGGTCCGACTGGGCGGTGATGGGGGGCAGCAGGCTGCTGATGCGGGTGGGTGGCAGGCCCAGGCGCATCTCGTAGATTACCTGGTAGGCCAGCACCCGGCGCACGTAGCCGCGGGTCTCGGGGAAGGGGATCAGCTCGGCCCAGATGTCCGCGTCCATGGAACCCTCTTTCGGCAGCCAGCCGCTCACCCGGTGGGCGCCGGCGTTGTAGGCGGCGGTGGAGAGGATGGGGTGTCCGCCGAAGCGGTCCAGGTTGCGGCGCAGGTAGTAGGTGCCGATGGGCACGTTCACCCGGGGATCCAGCAGGTCGTTCGGATTGCGCAGGGTCATGTTCACGTGGCGGGCCATGGCACGGCCGGTGTCGGGCATCACCTGCATCAGGCCCAGGGCGCCGGCGTGGGAGCGGGCGTCCACCATGAAGGCGCTTTCCTGGCGGGCCACGGCCATGGCCCAGGCGGGGTTGATGCCCTGGCGGGCGGACTGTTCCAGCATCAGGCGGGCATGGGCCAGGGGGAAGCGCAGGTCCATGTCGTCGAATTCATTGGCCCGGGCCGCGGCGAAGATGGCCCGGTCGTGCCAGTCCCAGCGGTGGGCCAGCAGGGCTGCGGCCTTCAGGTCCTCCCGGTCCAGACCGGCCAGCACCCGTTCCCATTCCCTGCGTGCCTCGAGGCCCCTTTCCAGGGCCACCCATTCCCGGACCCGCTGCAGTTCGGGCCGGGATGCCAGCCCGTCGAGCCGCTCGGCGGGGACCTCCAGGGGACGGTGGCTGATGCGGTAGGGCAGGCCGGCCCGGTCCGCGGCCATGAAGCCGTAGAAGTTGCGTTCCTCGGCCAGGGCGCCGTACAGGGCGCGGGCCTGGCCACTCTGGCCCGTGGCCTCCAGGGCCCGGGCGCGCCAGTAGCGCCAGGCGTGATCATCGCGCTGTTCGGGGGTCATGGCCGCGATGGCCTGCTGCACGGTCTGCCAGTCACCGGCGCTGGCGCGGCGCGTACCTGCCATTCCCGCAGCTGGGCATCGAAGACCTCGGCGGGCAGGCCGGCCAGGTGCGGGAGGCTTTCGGCGCCGGTTCGCAGCACCAGGCGCAGGGCGAGGGTGCGTTCCACGGCCAGGCGCTCGGCCTCGGGCAGCTCCTGGGCCTGGCCGTAACGCTGCCACATCTCCAGGGCCTGCTCCGGCTCCTGGCGGGCCAGACGGGTCCAGGTGTGGACGAGCATGGCGGCGGCGCGGGGGTGGTCGCCGGCCTTCCACTCCATCCGGCCTGCCTGGGCGGGCCGGCGGTAGAGGTCCAGCCAGCGCTGGGCCCAGGCGCGCTCGGCCTCGGGCAGGTAGCGGGAGATGTAGCGGGCCAGACCCGGCTGTCCGGCCTCCATGGCCAGGCTGAAGCGGCCCCAGGCCAGTTCGGTGCTGAGTTGGCCTGCCTTGCGCCAGGCGTCCAGCACCGGGTCGCAGGCATCGGGCAGGGAGCGGCCGCTGAGCCAGATCTGTTCCACGCCGCGCAGTGCTTCGTCGTCGTGGCCCAGGTTGAGCAGGGCCTGCCTGTGCAGGCAGCTGAGGGTCGGGGTGGCGCTGGCGGCGTGGAAGTCGCGGGTCAGTTCCGCCCAGCGTTCTTCCCGGGCCAGGCGGTTGAGCCAGGCATGGCGCAGGCGTTCGGCGTAGGGGGTATCGGCGTGGGCCTTCAGGAACTCGCGCACTTCCTTGCCGCTGGCGCGGGAAAGGCGTGATTCGAGATCTGCGAACAGGAGATAGGGCTGCAGGGGGTAGTCGGCGAGCCCTTCGAGGCCCTTGCTGAAGGCGTCCCGATCCCGTCGGTTGAGGGCCTCTTCGGTGGTCTTGAACAGGGCCCGTTGTGCTTCGAGCCGGGATTCGGGGGTGGTGGCGGCGTTGGCGGAGCCGGCCAGGAGAACCGCCAGCAGGGGGGCCAGCAGCCAGGACAGTGAACGGCGCGTGTACACGGGTTACCTCCGCGGCGGGCCGGGTCGGCCACGCCTGGAATCGACTTTAAATATACCGCCTAAGTAATGCAAATAAGGGCGGGTTGATATTCGAGGGGCGTCGCGGAATGGCCGATGGAGGGGCTTTGCCTGGTCGCGACTGAAGATCAAAAGACGTTCTCTCGCGGAGGCGCAGGGACGCGGGGAAAACCATATTTGATCAAACAGCTTTCCCCGTGGCTCTGTGCCCCCGTGAGAGGACATGGGTTTTGCCGGGCATCGCAGAAAACACGATCCTCTCACGGAGCCACTGAGGCACGGGGAAACCTGATCAGCAATTCTTTCTCCGCGTCTCTGCGCCTCCGCGAGAGCACAAGGTTTTCGCTTTCAGATCTCCAGCACCAGCCGCTCCCCGGGCCCGAGGCCGTCCAGGGTCCAGGAGCCGACCCGGTAGCGGATCAGGCGCAGGGTGGGGTGGCCGACGGCGGCGGTCATGCGCCGGACCTGGCGGTTGCGGCCCTCGGAGATCGTCAGCTCCAGCCAGCTGGTGGGGATCGACTGGCGCACCCGGATGGGCGGGTCTCTCGGCCAGAGACCAGGTGGCTCGTCGATGATCTTCACCCGGGCCGGCAGGGTGAGACCGTCCTTGAGTTCCACCCCCTCGGCCAGGGCCTTGAGGGCTTGGGCATCGGGCACCCCTTCCACCTGCACCCAGTAGGTCTTGCTCATCTTGTGCTTCGGATCGCTGATGCGCGCCTGGAGTCGGCCGTCGTCGGTGAGCACCACCAGGCCCTCGCTGTCCCGGTCCAGGCGGCCGGCAGCGTAGACGCCGGGTTCGGGCACGTAGACCGCCAGGGTGCGCCGGCCTTCCCGGTCGGTGAACTGGCAGAGCACGTCGAAGGGCTTGTTGAGCAGGATGATGCGGGGCACCGGGGCCTCGTTGGATGGTTGTTAGTAGGAGCGACGACCTCGTCGCGAACAGCGGAGTTTACCGGGCCGCGCAGTTCGGCCCGAAGTCGGTCCTCCTACAGTGAAGCAACCCGGCCGGCGTCACAGCCCCAGCGGGTGGGCGGGGGCGTCGAAGCCGGCACCCAGCAGGCTTACGCCCAGGGCGAAGATCAGCAGCCCACCGGCCAGTGCCACCCCCTGTCCGGCCCGGGCCCAGGCCAGGCTGCCGCCCTGGCTGCCGGCGATGCGCCCGGCCCAGTGGCGGGCCTGCACGGCGAGGATCGCCAGCACCGACACGGTGATGGCGGTGCCCACGGACATGGCCAGCACGGCGGCGATGCCCGCCATCCACAGACCCAGCATGTTGGCCACGGCCAGCACCAGGATCGCGCCGGTGCAGGGGCGGATGCCCACGGCCACCACGGTGCCGATCATGGCACCCAGGCTGTCGCTCCTGGCCGCCTGCTCGGGGGTGACGTGGTGGGCGTGGCCGCAGCCGCAGCCGTGTTCATGATCGTGATGATGGTCGTGTCCGTGCGCGTGATCATGATCATGGGCATGCTGCGCCACCGGGCGCAGGCGCCACAGGCCGCGCAGGGCGCGAAACACCAGCCAGGCACCCACCGCCGCCACCAGCGCGAAACTGACCATCTCCAGGGTGCGTACATGGCCCAGGGCCTCACGGGTCAGACGTTCGGCGATCACCACCACGCCCACCACCAGGGCGATGGCGGTCAGTCCCTGCAGCAGGGATGAGGCCCAGGAGAGCACCAGGCCGCGCGTCATGTGCTGACGATGGGTGAGCAGGTAGGTGGTGATCACCGCCTTGCCGTGGCCGGGCCCGGCGGCGTGGAAGATGCCGTACAGGAAGCCCACCAGCACCAGGGCGAAGGTATTGGCGGCGGTGGGGGCGTTCTGGATGCGCTCCATGCCCCGCGCCAGTTGCCGGTGGAGGTCCCGCTGGGTGTTGAGCACCCACAGAGTGGCTCGCTCCCAGGCGTTCAGGGCCTCCGGCTCGCTGGCCGTGGCATGGGTCGTCGTGCTGCCGCCGGACAGGGGCGAGGCCCCGAGCAGCGGTGCCCACAGCAGCAGCGCGATCAGTACGGCCGGTATCAGGGCGCCGGGTCGCATCGCACCTCCCCGTGTTCGGTGAAGTGGCGCCCCAGGTCCGGGTCGCCGGTCTGGTTGGCGTCCAGGGCCGCGGCCCGGGCGACGATCACGGGATCGGGCCGGGGCTGTCTGATCTGCAGGCCGCAACGCTCAGAGGCGCCCTCCAGGGCCACGGTGGCGTCCGGGTCGTGGAGGATCTCGATGTAGTAGCTGGGATCGAACACCGCGTAGCTGAGCGGCCCGGTCTCCGGGTTCACCGGCTCGGGCAGCACCAGGGTAAAGCCCAGTTCCAGGCGCCCGGCGGCGTTGACCAGGCCATGATCCCGGACGGTGAAACCCTGCAGGCGCTGCCCGCCGTGGCTCACCTCGGTGAAGTACTGGTAGGGGGTGAGGTTCTCGATCATGCGGTTGCCGATGTCCGCGAGCTTTTCCTCCGGTGTGTTGCCCCGGGCATCGGTGGCCATCTCCTCCAGCAGCACCAGGCTGTAGAAGGGGTCGATGCGCCAGACCTGGCGCAGGGCGGTGATGCGCCCTGTCTCGTCGAACACCACCGCCACCCGCAGGTCGATCCAGGCGTGGGGATGGGCGTGGGCCTGAGCGCTCAGCAGGACGGTGAGGAACAGGACGAGGCCTGTGAGCAGGCGGCGCAGGGGCTGTAGGGCGAATGGCTGCATTCGGGTAGAAACGGGTCGCTGATCGTGGGCTGCCTTGTTATCACATAACCTGACTGCTTGGTAAGTGCAGGCTGGGCAAAGTTCATCGTGGGGCGGTTCAGACCCGCAGGGAACGGAGCCTGGCATCGAGCCGTTCAGTATCCAGCGGCGCGTGGTGAATGATCTCCAGGCGGGTCTCCTGCCCGGGTGGGCGGGCTTCCAGGCCGCCCTCGCCGGAGACCCGGTTGATGGCGAACCAGCCCCGGTCGGTGTGCAGCACGCCCTTGGTCCGGTCCCATGCATCCCCGTACAGCAGTTCGATCAGGTCTTCGTGCGCCAGCCGAACGGCGGGGTCGAGCAGCCAGCTGATGCCGTGGTAGCCGTCGCCGTGCTGGGTCGCCAGGAACCAGTCGGACTGCGTGCCCGCAGGTGAATCATGGCTGTCCTCATGCGCATGGTGCCCAGGATGATGGGTGTCCCCAAGAGGATGATGGGTGTCCCCAAGTGAACTGTCAGGATGATGGATGTCCCCAAGTGGATCATGGGTGTCCTCAACGGATCGCGTCCTCATGCGCATGGTGCCCAGGATGATGGGGATGATGGGTGTCCCCAAGTGAACTGTCAGGATGATGGATGTCCCCAAGTAGATCATGGGTGTCCTCAACGGATCGCGGTGGATCGGCTGGCAGGTCCAGCCAGGCGGGGTCCAGGGTGCCCTGGCTGACCAGGGCGGTGCGGGTCTTGGGTGGATCCAGGGTACGGGCGAAGTCCAGGAAGACCTCCCGCTCTGCATCGCTGTACAGATCCGCCTTGTTGGCCACCAGCACGTCCGCCAGGCGGATCTGGTCCTGCCAGGTGGGGTGCTCCCGGTGCCGGGGCGAGGCCAGGTGGCGGGCGTCCATGAGGGTGATCACGGCGCCCAGGTCCAGCACCTGCCGGTAGAACTCGCCGGTGAGGGTCTCGATCACCCGAGCCGGGTGGCCCAGGCCGGTGGGTTCGATGAGGATGCGTTCGGGGCGCTCCTCCCGGATGAGCCGGTTGAGCCCCACGGTGAAGGCCTGGCTGCTGACGCAGCAGAGACACCCGCCCGGCACCTGGCGGATGGCCACGTCCTCGCCTTCCATCAGTTGTTCGTCCACGCCCACCTGGCCGAACTCGTTGACCAGCACCGCCCAGCGTTCGCCCGCCGGACGATGGGCCAGCAGATGGCGGATGGCGGTGGTCTTGCCGACGCCGAGGAAGCCGGTGATCAGGTGGGTGGGGATGGGCATTGGATTCAAAATTCAAGATTCAAAATTCAAAATTCAAGATTCAAGATTCAAAGGGGTGGAGTCGTGGTTCTTTGAATTTTGAATTTTGAATTTTGAATCTTGAATCTTGAATCTTGAATTGTCTTCCAGCCTGTCGATCAGCGCTTCCCAGCGCACACGGCGCGGGCCGTCGATGCCGAGCTGATCCAGGAGCGCGGTCAACGCCGCGCGGTCCGGGGCGGCGGGGCTGAGGTCCAGGGCTTGCGGCAGGTCTTCGATGTCGCAGTGGATGCCGGTGAGCCGACGCGAGAGGCGCACGCTGTGCTCGTGCTCGCGGACCAGGTCCGCCAGGCGCCTGGCGCCGCGGATGTGCAGTTTCGCCACCTCATCGGTGTCGGCAAACAGCGTGTCCAGGTCGCCGAACCGGCGCAGGATGCGCGCGGCGGTGGCCATGCCGATGCCGGGCACGCCGGGGATGTTGTCCACCTTGTCGCCGGCCAGGGCCAGCTGATCGGCCACCTGCTCCGGGCGCACGCCCAGCTTCTTCTCCACGCCCCGGGCGTCCAGGCGCCGGTCCTGCTGGAATTCCCACCACAGGTCGCCGGGGCCCACCAGCTGGGTCAGGTCCTTGTCGGCGGTGATCAGGTGCACGCTGCCGCCCGCGGCCTGCTGGCGGGCGGTCAGGGTGCCGATGATGTCGTCGGCCTCGTAGCGGGGGCTGGAGAAGGCCGGAAAGCCCAGGGCAGTGACCAGGGCGCGGCACTGGCGGAACTGGCGCTTGAGGGATTCCGGGGCCGGCGGGCGATTGGCCTTGTACTCGGGGTAGATCTCGTGACGGTAGGACTGGCCCAGGCTTTCGTCGAAGGCGAACACCACCGGCGCGGGCGCGGCCCGGGTGAGCAGGCGCACCAGGAACTCGCCGAAACCGGTCACCGCATTGGCCGGGTGGCCCTCACGGTCGGTGATGGCCTCGGGCAGGGTGAACCAGGCGCGGAACACGTAGATGCTGGAGTCCACCAGCCACAGGGGGCTGGCGCGGTCGGGATCTGTCACGGGGTGTCCGGGCAGGCAGAAAGCAAGGCCCGTAGCTTATCAGCTGCGCGCTCAGCTCACGATGCGCAGCCGCTGGGACTCGATCCAGCCGGGGATCTCAGCGGCGGGCAGGGGCCGGGACAGCAGGTAGCCCTGCACCTGGTCGCAGCCCATCTCCCGCAGCAGCTCCAGCTGGGATTTCTCCTCCACGCCCTCGGCCACCACCTCCAGGCGCAGGGCGTGGGCCATGAGCACGATGGCGCGCACCAGGGCACGGGTGTCCTCGGCGTGCAGCATGTCCTCCACGAAGCTCCTGTCCACCTTGAGCTGCCGGATGGGGAAGTGACGCAGGTAGTTGAGCGCCGAATAGCCGGTGCCGAAGTCGTCGATGCACAGGCCGATGCCCATGGCATCCAGGGTCTGCAGGGTCTCCGCCACGTGGCGGTTCTGCTCCATGAGCAGGGACTCGGTGATCTCCAGGTGCAGGCGCTCGCTGGCGATGCTGTGCTGGCGCAGGCGGCGGGCGATGCGGCTCACCAGGCCGTCGCGGCGGAACTGCACGGGGGAGAGGTTGATGGCCAGGGTCAGGTGTGAAAGCCCCCGTGCGTCCCACTGGGCCAGCTGCGCGCAGGCGGCATCGATCACCCAGTCGCCGATCTCGTGGATCAGCCCGGAATCCTCGGCCACGGGGATGAATTCGTCCGGCGGCACCAGGCCGCGCACCGGGTGCTGCCAGCGCACCAGGGCCTCGAGCCCCTGCACGCCCGCGCCGTTGAGGGAGACGATGGGCTGGTAGTGGAGCAGGAACTGGTTCGTGTCCAGGGCGGCGCGCAGATCTCCCTCCATGGTCAACCGGGCGCGCACGCTCTGGGTCAGTTCCGGCGCGTAGAAGTCGAAGGTGTTCTTGCCCCGGGACTTGGCCTGGTACATGGCGGTGTCGGCGTCCTTGAGCAGGTCCGCCTCCGCGGTGTCGTCGCTGGGATAGAGGGTGATGCCGATGCTGGCGCTCATGGTGATGCTCTGTTCGCCCAGCATGAAGGGCGCGCGCAGGGTGTCCAGCAGCTTGCGCACGAAGGTGACCGCATCCTCGGGGCGCTGGATGTCGGTGAGGATCACGGTGAACTCGTCGCCCCCCAGGCGCGCCAGGGTGTCGGTCTCGCGCAGCACCCGGCCGAAGCGCCGGGCGATCTCCTGCAGCAGCCGGTCGCCGGCCGCATGCCCCAGGCTGTCGTTGACCCGCTTGAAGTCGTCCAGGTCGATGAACAGCAGGGCGATCAGCCGCTCGTGGCGCTTGGCGTATTCCATGGCCTGGTGCAGGCGGTCCTGGAACAGCGTGCGGTTGGGCAGATGGGTCAGGCTGTCGGAGTAGGCCAGTTCGTTGAGCCGTTCCTGGGCCTGCTCGCGCTCCCGGACCTCCTGGGCCAGGGCCTCGGACTGGGCGCGCAGGGCCCGGGTGTGGTGGCGGATCTGCTGGCGCAGGAACAGGGCCAGGCCGATGACCAGTAGCGTGAGCAGCACGATGCCGGCAAGAATCACCGGGTGCCAGCCGGGAAGCTGTCTGGGCATCTCTCCGGTATCGCCCAGCCAGCGGTTCATGCTCAAGTGATACATAGAGCCGGGCTGGGTCTTGAGCTCTCTGAGGTGCCGGTCGATGGCCTGCAGGACCGGCGCCATCTCCGGGCGGGCGCTGGCGAAGTGCAGTTCCACCGGGTTGAAGATGATGTGGGTGGGGATGCCCTCCGGCACCCGGAACTGGCGTCCCACCAGGCGGTTCACGGCGGCGGCGTCCACCTCGCCATGGGCAAGCAGCTGCATCACCTCCCGGTAGTCGGCCACGGGATGGAGCTCCGCCTGCACGTTGAACTCGCGCAGCAGGGACTCCAGGGCCCGGGCGTGGGTGTCGCCGGCCTTCACGGCAATGCGCGCGCCGGCCAGGTCCAGGACGGAATCCACGACTACGTCCCGGTGCCTGTAGATCACGCCCCAGTTGGTGAGCATGGCCTCGCGGTTGAACTGCAGCACCTGGGCCCGCTCCGGGGTGTAGGCGATGGCGGCGATCAGGTCGATCTCCCGGTTTTGGCCCATCTCCAGCAGCTCCGCGAAGGAGGCGGCCACGTAATGGATCTTCCAGCCCTCCTGGCGCGCGGCATCTTCCAGCAGGTCGATAACCAGGCCCCGGGGGCCCTCGGCATCGATGCCGATCAGGGGCGGGTTCACGTAGATGCCCACCCGCAGGGTCTCACCGCTGACCTGTCCGCTGTTCAGTGTCTGGAATTGGGCCTGGGCCTGGGCGGGCGCCCAGGCCAGGGACAGGAGCAGCAGCCAGAAGACGGCAGCAAGGGTGGGGTGCAGTCGCATGGGGCCTATTTGAGCCGGTTGATGTCGTCGCGCACGCCGGCCAGGGATTGATCGAATTCCTTGCGTTCGCTGGGCTCCAGGGGCAGTTCAATCACCGACTCCACGCCGTTGCGGCCCAGGATGCAGGGCACGCCCATGGCCACGTCGCGCTCGCCGTATTCGCCCTCCAGCAGGGCCACCGTGGGCAGCACCCGCTTACGGTCCAGGGCGATGGCGTCGACCATGGCGGCGATGGCCGCGGCGGGGGCGTCGTAGGCGCTGGAGGTCTGTTTCAGGGCCAGGATCTCGGCGCCGCCGTGGCGGGTGCGCTCGACGATGCGTGCGATGGCCTCCTCGGACAGGAAATGGCGCACCGGGATGCCGTTGATGGTGGAGTAGCGCAGCATGGGCACCATGGAATCGCCGTGCCCACCCAGCACCATGGCGTTGATGTCATTGACCGAGAGCCCGGTCTCCAGGGCCACGAAGGAGGCCATGCGCGAGGAATCCAGCACTCCCGCCTGGCCGAACACCCGGTTGCGCGGCCAGCCGGTGCGCTGCCAGGCCCGGTAGGTGAGCACGTCCACGGGGTTGGAGACCAGCAGCAGCATGGCATCCGGGGCGTGTTCCATGATCCCGTCCACGAGCTTGTCCAGGATCGCCACGTTGGTGTCCAGCACGTCGGAGCGCGACATGCCGGGCTTGCGGGGGATGCCGGCGGTGATCACCACCAGCTCGGCGCCGCTGAGGATGGCGGCATCGGTGCCGCCCTTGAGGCGGGTGTCGAAACCGAACAGGGGCGCGGTCTCCTGGATGTCCAGGGCCGCGCCTTCCGCCGCCCCTTCCCTGACGTCCAGCAGGACCAGCTCACGACAGGTGTCGTTCTTGGCCAGGAATTGCGCGGTGGATTCGCCGACCCGGCCGGCGCCGATGATCGCTATCTTTTCCATGGGGGTCCCCCGTGGTTTTGGGCCTCACCTAAGTGTAGACACATAACGCCGGTGACCGGTAACCCCTCCCGGCCCATCGCGATGGGTGAGGCCTCTCGGCCTGTCTCGCGCCGTCGTCTTCCTGGACAAGCGCAGCCATAGGGCGGGCCGTGCCCGCCGTCAGCCCTCGCTTCCGGGTCAGCAGGCGGCCATGGACCGCCCCATGGGCTCGCGACACAGATCTGTGCCGCAGGAGGCAGGTTAGCCCTTGGCGGGGGTGATGCGCGCCACCCCGGTGTCCACCGCGGCGCGGGCCACGGCGGGGGGCACCACCTCGATCAGGCGGCTGTCCAGGGGCTTGGGAATGATGTACTCGGGGCCGAATTCCAGGTGCTTGAGGCCGTAGGCGTCCAGCACCGACTTGGGCACCGGCTCCCGGGTCAGGCGCGCCAGGGCGTGCACCGCGGCGATCTGCATGGCCTCGTTGATGGTGCGCGCGCGCACGTCCAGGGCGCCCCGGAAGATGTAGGGGAAGCCCAGCACGTTGTTCACCTGGTTGGGGTAGTCGCTGCGCCCGGTGGCCATGATCAGGTCGGAGCGGGTCTTGTGGGCCAGCTCGGGCAGGATCTCCGGGTCCGGGTTGGAGAGGGCGAACACGATGGGCTTCTCGGCCATGGAACGCAGCATGTCCGGGGTGAACAGGTCCGGACCGGATACGCCCACGAACACGTCGGCACCGGCGCAGGCATCGGCCAGGGTGCGCGCCTCGGTGTCGTTGGCGAAGATCAGCTTGTACTCGTTGAGGTCCTCGCGGCGGGTGTGGATCACGCCCTTGCGGTCCACCATGAAGATGTTCTGCTTGCGGGCCCCCAGGGCCAGCAGCAGGCGCATGGAGGCGATGCCGGCGGCGCCGGCGCCCAGGCACACGATGCGCGCCTCCTCCAGGCTCTTGCCCTGCAGTTCCAGGGCGTTGAGCAGGCCGGCGGCGGCGATGATGGCGGTGCCGTGCTGGTCGTCGTGGAACACCGGGATGTCCAGGCGCTCGGAGAGGCGGCGCTCGATCTCGAAGCAGTGGGGCGCGGCGATGTCTTCCAGGTTGATGCCGCCGAAGCCGCCGGCGATGCGCGCCACGGTGTTGATGAAGTCCTCGGGTTCGGGGGCGTTGACCTCGATGTCGAACACGTCGATGCCGGCGAAGCGCTTGAACAGCACTGCCTTGCCCTCCATCACCGGCTTGCTGGCCAGGGCCCCCATGTTGCCCAGGCCGAGCACCGCGGTGCCGTCGGTGATCACCGCCACCAGGTTGCCCTTGGCGGTGTAGCGGTAGGCGTCCTCGGGGTTCTTGTGGATGCGCCGTACCGGTTCGGCGACGCCCGGGGTGTAGGCGAGGATCAGGTCGTCCTGGGTCTCGGTGGGCTTGGTGACGGTGATGCCGATCTTTCCGGCGGGTGCTGCTGCGTGGTAGTCGAGGGCGCGTTCGTTCAGGTTCTTCTTGGACATGGTGTTTTGTTATCGGTTATCGGGTGTGGTGTGTGGTGTGTGGTGTGTCGGGTGTACGGGTTACTTGAGCGGGTGGCTGGGCGGGGTGCCGGCACGGGCCTGCTCGTAGAGGGGCTGCATCCTCACCGCCAGCTGTTGCAGGTCGCGGATGCGGCTCTCGGTGCTCGGATGGGTGCTCAGGAACTGCGGCGGGCTGCCGTTGGCCAACGCGGCCATCTTCTGCCACAGGGTCACGGCGGCCCGGGGGTCGTAGCCGGCACGGGCGGCCAGCTCGATGCCGATCACGTCGGCCTCCCGTTCCATCTGCCGGCTGTTGGGCAGCTGCACGGCCAGGGCCGCGGCCAACACTGCGCCGGTCATGGCCACCTGGGAGCGTTCGCCGGACAGGGCGAAGCCGGCCACCGCCAGGTTGGTGGCCAGTGCCACGGACATCTTCTCGGCGGTGTGTGCGGACAGGGCGTGGGCCACCTCGTGGGCGATCACCTGGGCCAGCTCGTCATCGGTGGCGTTGAGCTTGGTGATCATGCCGGTGTAGATGCCCATCTTGCCGCCGGCCATGGCGAAGGCATTGGGCACGTCGTTGTCGATCACCTGCATCTCCCACTCCCAGTTGCGGGTCTCGGGACGGTAGGCGATGGCCTGGGCCACCACGCGGCCGGTGATGCGGTCAATGCGTGCCTTCACTGCCGGGTCGCTGTTGAGCCGGCCCTCCTCGCGGATGGGGGCGAGCATCTGGGCATAGGCCTGGCGGGAGGCGGAGATGGCCTGGCTTTCGGGGACCAGCATGAGCTGCTGGCGGCCGGTGACCGGGTTGGTGGCACAGCCGGCCATGAACAGACTGACCAGGCCCAGGAGGATCAGCAGGAGACTCAGGGTGCGCTTTGTCATGGCGGTGCTTCGTGATCAGGTGTGGGTGATCGGGGCGGCTGCCGTGGGCCGGGGCTCAGGATCCGTTCACGGCGAGGATCTCGAGGTCCGCCGCGTGTCGCAGACGGATGCGCAGCTGGCCGCGATGATTATAGACGTAGCCGCGTCCCCGTACCCGCGCATCCATGAGGCTTGTGACATCCAGATCCGGGAAAAATTGCAGGTCCTCCCGGTCGATGCGCAGGGCCACGTCGCCTTCCAGGTTGATCCAGATCGCCCGGGGGCTCTCGCCGATGCGCGTCACGCGGCCTTCCACGCGCCGGAAGCCGGTGGCGTCCCGGGGCAGTTCGGTGGCGTCGAACAGGCTATTCTGGCTCAGGGACCAGATGCCCCGCTGGGCGATGCCGGCCTCCCGTTCCGCGTCCCGGTAGCAGTCCACGTTCCAGTCGTTGGGCGGGATGGTCAGGCGGGTGCCGAGGCCCTGCTGCAGCATCAGGGCGGTGATGCTCCGGCCGTCGGGGGTGTAGAGATGGGCGAGGGTGCGCTGGTAGCGGTCGTGGCGCTGCCGGTCGTGGACGAGTAGCACCTGCTGGCCGTGCTCGGCGAGCAGCGCCTTGAGTGCCTCGTGGGCCTCCACGGCATAGGGCTCGGCCTCGCGCCGCTCGTCCCGGTGGTGGAACTCCGGCGTGTCCAGGCCGATCAGGCGGATGCGCCGCCCGTCCACCAGCCTGACGGTGTCGCCGTCATAGACGAAGTCCACCCGCGCCTTGCCATGGTCCTGGCCCGGGGGCAGGCAGCTCTCCGGCAGCTGGGCGAGGGCGGGGGCTGTCGCCAGCAGCAGCGCGGCGAACAGGGCGGCAAAAAAAAGGGCGCACCGTGCGTGCGCCCTTTGCATGGTTCGAGCGAGAACCATGAGCAGGTATTACATGCCGTAGCGGCGACGGAACTTGTCCACCTGGCCGGCGGTGTCCATGATCTTCTGCTTGCCGGTGAAGAACGGATGGCAGGCGGAACACACTTCCACGTTGAGCTCCGAACCCTGGTAGGTGGAGCGGGTCTTGAAATTGTTGCCGCAGCTGCAGGTCACGGCGACTTCGTGGTAATCGGGATGAATATCGGGCTTCATGGAAGCGTCCTCAAAACCATGTCTGGCAAGGAAAAGAGGCGCAATATACTGAATCCGGAACCCGGGGGCAAGGGGTCAGGGCTTCACAGGACCGGTGCCGGGCACTATGCTGCGCTGCCCCAGAGTCATGCCCCCAGGCACAGGAAGTCCGGGTAAGTGCTTGTCCCCCAAGCGCTTCAGGGGTTTTCCACAAAACCTGTGGATAACTTTGTGGAAGAAATGGGGTCAACCGGTCCCGGGGCTTGCCGGATCAGGGGAGCTGTTGGATCGGTTAAAAAATAGCCAATTATTTAAGTGTCTGAAATGCTTGCTTTATTAGCATTCCCTGCGCGGGGGCTGTCATCATTTTCATCAACCGGTCATCTGCCGAATTGTCTGCCCCATTGATGTGCATAAACGTCAGGATTTTGTCGAGGTCGGTGCATGAGTAAATCGTCTGAACAGGCCGCTGGCGGCGGGCGCGTGGGTTTCGTCAGCCTGGGCTGCCCCAAGGCCCTGGTGGATTCCGAGCGCATCCTCACCCAGTTGCGGGCCGAGGGCTACGGCATCTCGCCCAGCTACGAGGACGCCGACCTGGTGGTGGTCAACACCTGCGGCTTCATCGACGCGGCGGTGGAGGAGTCCCTGGAGGCCATCGGCGAGGCGCTCACCGAGAACGGCCGTGTGATCGTCACCGGCTGCCTGGGCGCCGAGGCGGACAAGGTGCGCGATGCCCACCCCGGGGTGCTGGCCGTCACCGGTCCCCACGCCTACGAGGCGGTGATGGCGGAGGTGCACCGTCACCTGCCCCCGTCCCATGCCCCCTTCGAGAGCCTGGTGCCCCTGGGCGGCGTGAAGCTCACCCCGCGCCACTACGCCTACCTGAAGATCTCCGAAGGCTGCAACCACCGCTGCAGCTTCTGCATCATCCCCCAGTTCCGGGGCGACCTGGTGAGCCGCCCGGTGGGCGAGGTGATGCAGGAGGCGGAGAACCTGGTGGCCGCGGGGGTGAAGGAACTGCTGATCGTCTCCCAGGACACCAGCGCCTACGGCGTGGACGTGAAATACCGCACCGGCTTCTGGCAGGGCCGGCCCCTGCGCACCCACATCCAGCAGCTGGCCGAGGCCCTGGGCAGCCTGGGGGTCTGGGTGCGCCTGCACTACGTCTACCCCTACCCCCATGTGGACCAGCTCATCCCGCTCATGGCCGAGGGCAAGCTGCTGCCCTATCTGGACGTGCCCCTGCAGCACGGCAGTCCCCGGGTGCTCAAGGCCATGCGTCGCCCCGCCGCCTCGGAGAAGGCCCTGGAGCGCATCCGTGCCTGGCGGGAGATCTGCCCCGACATCACCCTGCGCAGCACCTTCATCGTGGGCTTCCCCGGCGAGACCGAGGACGAGTTCGAGGAACTGCTGGCGTTCATCGAGGAGGCGCAGCTGGACCGGGTGGGCTGTTTCGCCTACTCGCCGGTGGAGGGTGCCGCCGCCAACGCCCTGCCGGACCCGGTGCCGGAGGAGGTGAAGGCCGAGCGCCTGGAGCGCTTCATGGAGGTGCAGGCGGCCATCAGCGCCGACCGGCTGCAGGCCAGGGTGGGCCGGACGCTCACGGTGCTGGTGGACGGCGAGGACGAGGACGGCGCGATCATCGCCCGCTCAAGCAGCGACGCCCCGGAGATCGACGGCGTGGTGGTGATCGAGGACGGCGAGGGGCTCGAGGCCGGACAGATCGTGGACGTGGAGATCACGGCGGCGTCAGAACACGATTTGTTCGGCAAGCGGAAAGGATAGGCGTGTGAGGCGTAGGTCGGCCTTCAGGCCGACAGTGTTGCCTCGCCAGGCCTCCGTCGTCGGCCTGAAGGCCGACCTACGCCTGCCTCCTCACGCCTCACCCCTTTCCTGCGTTTCAACGATCCGATCCAGGCGCAACACCCGCCGCTGTCCCAGCTGATTGCGGGCGATCATGAATTCCGCGTGCCGGCGGGTGCGCAGATCCGTGGGCCTGAGGGTCTCCACCCGATCCATGCCGTAGCGGTCCTTCCATCTCACCTTCAGGGTACGGCCACGCATGATGGCCAGTTCGTATTCGCTGTAGAGCTCGCAGGAGATCGGGGTGTAATCCGACGTCATCGTTCAGTCGTTCTCGCGACGGGCGTGGATGGCGATGCCACCGCCGTCCACGGTGGCGGTGATCAGGATGGGGGCGCAGCAGGTCTGGCAGTCTTCCACGTAACTGGCGGGCAGGGTGGTGAGGTCCACCTCGGTGTCGAAGCCCGCGCCGCAGTGGGGGCAGATCAGGCTGACGAACTCAAGGGGCTGCATCGCCGTCGACCAGGAACAGGGCCTGCAGGTCGTTGAGGAAACGCCGGCCCAGTTCGGTGGGTTCCAGGCGTTCGGGGTCATCGGTGAGCAGGCCCCGTGCCACGGCCTCGCCGCGCATGGGCTCCAGGGCCTCGGGGGCGAGCCCGGTGCGCTCGGTGAACAGCGCCAGGGGCACGCCCTGGTTGAGCCGCATGGCATTGAGCATGAATTCGAACACCGTCTCCTCCCGTGTGAGGGTGTGTTCGCCGCTGGCGGCCTCGCCCGAGCGGGCCGCCTCCATGTACTGCCGCGGCTGGCGGTGTTTCCAGCGCCGCAGGATGCGGCCTTCCGCCGGCAGCGAGATCTTGCCGTGGGCCCCGGCGCCGATCCCCAGGTAGTCGCCGAACTCCCAGTAGTTGAGGTTGTGGCGGCAGGGGCGGCCGGCGCGGGCGTAGGCGGAGACCTCGTACTGAGTATAGCCGGCCTCGGCCAGATGCTCCTGACCGGCCGTGTGCATGTCCCAGAGGGTGTCCTCCTCGGGCAGCACGGGGGGCTGCGCGGCGAAGCGGGTGTTGGGTTCCAGGGTGAGCTGGTACCAGGACAGGTGCTCCGGGCCCAGGGCCAGGCCCTCGGCAAGATCCTTGAGCGCGCCCGCCACGGTCTGCCCCGGCAGGCCGAACATCAGGTCGATGTTGATGTTCTCAAAGCCCGCCGAACGGGCCGCCTCGAAGGCCACCCGCGCCTCCCGGGCGCCGTGGATGCGCCCCAGCTGCCTGAGCTGGTCGTCATCGAAGCTCTGCACGCCGATGGACAGCCGGTTGACCCCCGCCTCCCGGTAGCCCCGGAACCGGCCCGCGTCCGTGGTGCCCGGGTTCGCCTCCAGGGTCACCTCCATGTCCGGCCGCCAGGGCAGGCGCGCCCGCAGTTCCGAGAACAAATGGTCCAGGGCCTCCGGCGAGAACAGGCTCGGCGTGCCGCCCCCCAGGAACACCGACTCCAGGCGCCGCCCCCAGACCCGGGGCAGCTCAGATTCCAGGTCCGCCAGCAGGGCATCCACGTAGGCCGCCTCGGGCACCGCCTCCCGGGCCTCGTGGGAGTTGAAGTCGCAGTAGGGGCACTTGCGCACGCACCAGGGGAGGTGGATGTAGAGGCTCAGGGGGGGCAGGAGCATGGGGCGGGCAGGGGAGGTCGGGAATGGAAGTGCGAAGTGTGAATGGGGAAGTGGGAAGTTGAAAGCCCTACTGACACGGCCCGCAGGTCGGCCTTCAGGCCGACGCCGCTGTCCATCGGAGCCTCGTTCGTCGGCCTGAAGGCCGACCTACGCTCGGCTTAAAGATTTTCCCTGGCTGGCCGATATCCGGTTCAGATATCCCCTGCGCAGGACCCGAATCATGCTTGCCGCCCTTGCCAATGCGCCGCTGCGCGCCACCCCGGCCATCCCCGCCCAGCCCAACGGTCCCGGTCAGCGGGCCACCCCGGCCGTCCCGGCGGTGCCGCCGGCGCGGGTGCCGGCCGAGCCGCCCGAGGCGGAGCAGGTGCGGGTGCTGGAAGAGGTCAAGGCGCGCCTGGAGAAGGACACGGACTTCCAGATCATCAAGCGTACCTTCCGCATCGGTGATGACGACAAGGCCCCGGCCGAGGCGTCGAAGCAGGCGGCAGGTGGCCTCGAGCCCGTGGGCGAGTCCGCGCCGCCGGCCCAGGGTGCGGCGGCCCGGGGTACGGTGGGCCTGGAGCTGGACATGCGTTTCGAGCGCACCACCTTCATCAGCGTGGAGGTGGAGGGCAATGCCGTCACCGGCGAGTTCCGCATCCGTTTCGAGGCCTTCCGCCAGGAGAGCTTGAGCGTCAGCCTGAACATCCAGGACCAGCCCCAGCGGGCCGACCCCCTGCTGCTGGACCTGGGCGGCGAGGGTGTGACGACCACCGGGGTGGATGAGGGCGTGGCCTTCGACATCACCGGCGATGGCCGCAAGGAGCAGGTGAGCTTCGTGTCGGGCAATTCCTGGTTCCTGGCCCTGGACCGCGATGGCAACGGGGTGATCGATGACGGGCGCGAACTGTTCGGTGACCAGCACGGTGCCGCCAACGGCTTCGACGAACTGGCCCGTTTCGACAGCAACGGCGACGGCGTCATCGACGCCCGCGACAATGTGTTCGACCGGCTGCGACTCTTCCGCATGGATGCCGACGGGACCCAGCATCTGAAGTCCCTGGAGACCGCGGGCGTGAGCGCCATTCATCTCGCCTACGTCAACACCGAGAAGGCGCTCAACGAGGACGATCTCATCGCCCAGGTAGGCCGCTTCCAGCGCACCGACGGCAGCACCGGTCAGGCGGTGGACGTGCTGTTGGGGTATCGTGCGTTGGCCTGAGTTGGCGGGGTAAAGTCAAAGGCTGTTCTCTCGCGGAGGCGCAGAGACGCGGGGAAAATCTTGTAGAAAAAATCCTGTGCTTCCGTGAGAGGATCGGATTTTTCTTTGAGCAGCCTCGTTGGAAAAAACCAGGTCTCTCGCAAAGCCGCGAAGGCGCCAAGAAAACCCATTCAATCATCTTTTCCCCGCGTCTCTGCGCCTCTGCGAGAGAAACGGTTTTGGTCTTTTTTCAGCGCCCCTGAAGCCGCTCCAGCAGGATCCGAAGCGCCTGCCCGCGATGGCTGCGGCGGTTTTTTTCCGCAGGGCTGATCTCGGCGGCGGTCAGTTCCAGTTCGGGGATCTCGAAGATGGGGTCGTAGCCGTGGCCGCCCGGGCCCCGGGCCTCGCTGGCGATGCGGCCCTCCCAGCTGCCCTCGGCGATCACCGGCGAGGGATCGTCGGCGTGGCGCAGGTAGACCATCACGCAGCGAAACCGCGCCGTGCGCTGGGAGCTCTCCACGTGTTCCAGGGCCTTGAGCAGCTTGCGGTTGTTGGCCTCGGCGTCGCCGCCGGGGCCGGCGTAGCGGGCGGAGTAGATGCCGGGGGAGCCGTTGAGGGCGTCCACCTCGATGCCCGAGTCGTCGGCAATGGCGGGCAGGCCGGTGTGGGCGGCGGCGTTGCGCGCCTTGAGAATGGCGTTCTCGACGAAGCTCAGCCCGTTCTCCTCGGCCTCGGGCACGCCGAAGTCCGACTGAGGCAGGATGGTGATGCCGGTGCCGGCGAGCAACTCCGACAACTCCCGCACCTTGCCCGCGTTACCGGTGGCCAGCACGATCTTCATGGTTGCTTACTCTGTGGGCGGATAAAGAGCACAGGATCTGACAGGATTAACATGATTCACAGGATTTAAAGGCCCTTAATATGGAGTATTTTTAATCCTGTAAATCATGTTAATCCTGTCAAACGCCTTTGCCTTTTCTCTGCGGCGTTCGGTTCAACCCTGTTCCAGCGCCGCGCGCTGGGCGGCGATGATGTCCTGGATGCCGCTCTGGGCGAGTGCCAGCATGCTGTTGAGTTCGTCCATGCGGAAGGCGTGGCCCTCGGCGGTGCCCTGCACCTCGATGAAGGCGTTGGCGTCGTTCATCACCACGTTCATGTCGGTCTCGGCGTTGGAGTCCTCGGCGTAGTCCAGGTCCAGCACCGGCACGCCCTGGTAGATGCCCACGGATACCGAGGCCACGGCGCCGAACAGGGGGTTGCGCTTGAGCTTGCCCTGTTTCATCAGGTGGGTGATGGCGTCGTGGAGGGCCACGTAGCCGCCGCTGATGGAGGCGGTGCGCGTGCCGCCATCGGCCTGCAGCACGTCGCAGTCGACGGTGATCTGGCGTTCGCCCAGGCCTTCCAGGTCCACGGCGGCGCGCAGGGAGCGGCCGATCAGGCGCTGGATCTCCTGGGTGCGCCCGCCCTGCTTGCCGCGGGCGGCCTCGCGGGCCATGCGCTCGTGGGTGGAGCGGGGCAGCATGCCGTATTCGGCGGTCACCCAGCCGCTGCCCTTGTTGCGCAGCCAGGGCGGCGTGCGGTCATCCACGCTGGCGGTGCACAGCACCCGGGTGTCACCGAACTCCACCAGCACCGAGCCTTCGGCGTGCTTGGTGAACCGGCGGGTGAAGCGGATTTCGCGCAGTTGGTCGGGCTGGCGGCCACTGGGTCGCATGGGTAACTCCTTGGGGGCGTGCGGGGGGCGGATTATAGCCTAAGTGGCAAGTGGCTAGTCTCAAGTGGCAAGGGAAACCCCTTGCGGGGTTGTCTGGGGCTTTATACTCAGCACTTGCCACTTGCCACTTGCCACTTGCCACTTGCCACTTGCCACTTGCCACTTGTCACTTGTCACTTGTCACTTGTCCGAAGGACCTCTCCATGATTCATAGCATGACCGGCTTCTCCCGCGCCGAAGCGGAAACCCCCAACGGCACCCTTGCCTGGGAGATGAAGAGCGTCAATCACCGTTACCTGGAGGTGAGCCTGCGTCTGCCGGAGGCCTTCCGTGCCCTGGAGAACGCGGTGCGCGAGCGGGTGCAGGCCCGACTGGGGCGGGGCAAGGTGGAGGTGTCCCTGCGTCACCAGGCGCCCGCCGGCGGCGAGGCGGGGCTGGAGGTGAACGAACCCCTGGCGAAAAGGCTCATCGAGGTGTGCGGTCAGGTGGAGCACTGGGTCATGAACCCGGCACGCATCACGGCCCTGGAGATCCTGCGCTGGCCGGGGGTGGTGCGCGAGCCGGCCCCGGATCTCGAGTCCCTGCACGGCGAGGCCATGACGCTGCTGGATGCCGCCCTGGACGAACTGGCCGTCACCCGGGCGCGGGAAGGGGAGCGCCTGCGCGAGACCCTGGAGACCCGCTGCAAGGCGATCTCGGAACTGGTGGCCCAGGTGCGCGAGCGCCGGCCCAGGGTGGTGGAGGCCCTGCGCGAGAAATGGCGCGCGCGCATCGCCGACCTGGGCGTGGACATGGAGCCGGGCCGGCTGGAGCAGGAGCTGGCCCTGCAGGCCCAGCGGCTGGACGTGGACGAGGAGCTGGACCGGCTGGACGGACACCTGAAAGAGGTGGCCCTGATCCTCGAGCGCGACGAGCCGGTGGGCCGGCGCCTGGATTTTCTCATGCAGGAGTTCAACCGCGAGGCCAACACCCTGGGTTCCAAGTCCAACGACATGGAGACCACCAAGGCCGCGGTGGAGCTGAAGGTGCTCATCGAGCAGATGCGCGAGCAGGTGCAGAACGTGGAGTGAGCCGTGCCCTGTTACTACTTCGACCTGCACATCAGCCGTGAGGAATACCTGCGCTACTACCAGGGCGCAGCGACGGCGGTGCGCGTCGTGGACCGCGATGGCCGCGGCGTGCGCTTCCCAGCCTCGGCGCTGCGCGGCCACGTGACGCCCACGGGCATCAGCGGCAGTTTCTGCCTGGTCACCGACGAGAACCACAAGCTCCTGCGCCTGGAGCGACTCTAGCCCTGGCCGGCCGCTGTTCGCCGTCCCCTCGCATCATCCCCCCCCGCCTCTCCAGCGCTGGTCTATAAAGACTGATCTGGATCAAGGACGGCCTGTCCCCGCAGTCCTATTTTCAGGCGTGCCACGCGCTTGAAATCTTCTCGACCGACCCCATCATCGAGAGCAACAGCGAACCACTGATGAACAACCCCGGCGCCGCCGTGGCGGCCCGGACGCATAGGAGGTCATACCATGGCAATGATGCGTTACGAACCCTGGAGTCTGCTCAACCAGCTGACCCGCGAACTGGATCGCCTGTACCCGGGCGCCGAGGCGGGCGAGTCCGCCGCCACCAGCGACTGGACCCCGGCGGTGGACATCCGCGAGGACAAGGACGCCTACGTGATCCACGCGGACATCCCCGGCGTGGACCCCAAGGACATCGAGGTGCACATGGAGAACGGCGTGCTCACCATCCGCGGCGAGCGTCGGTCCGAGACCAAGGAAGAGCGCGAGAACTACAAGCGCGTGGAGCGGGTGCGCGGCAGCTTCTACCGCCGCTTCACCCTGCCGGATACGGCGGATGCGGAGAAGATCAGCGCCAAGAGCGTCAACGGCGTGCTGGAGGTGCGTATTCCCAAGCAGGAAACCGTGCAGCCCCGGCGCATTTCCGTGGAGGGCTGATCCCGCCCGAGTCGGTTCCCGTCCCGGTGTTCGCGCCGGGGCGGAGTTCGTGTTCATGATTGCGCCGCGTTCCCACGCGGCGCAGTCGTTTGCGCTATCGTAGACGGATCATGGAATACAAAGACTATTACAAGCTGCTGGGTGTCTCCCGGACCGCGAGCCAGGACGAGATCAAGAAGACCTATCGCAAGCTGGCGCGCAAGTACCACCCGGACGTGAGCAAGGAACCCAACGCCGAGGAGCGCTTCAAGGAGATCAACGAGGCCTACGAGGTGCTGGGCGACGCGGACAAGCGCCGCGCCTACGACGACCTGGGCGCCAACTGGAAGTCGGGTCAGGACTTCCGTCCGCCGCCGGGCTGGGAGGACATCTTCTCCGGTGGTTTCCGCGGTGCGGGACCCGGTGCCGGTCGGGCCGGACCAGGGTTCGGCGGTGGCGAGGCCGGCTTTTCCGATTTCTTCGAGTCCCTGTTCGGCGGGGGTGCGCGCCGCGCCGGCGGACGTCGTCCCGGGGGTGGTTTCCAGGCCCGGGGCGCGGACCAGACCGCGCGCATCGAGATCACCCTGGAGCAGGCCGCCCATGGGGGCTCCATGCCGGTTCAGCTGGGCAATGGCCGCAAGCTCCAGGTGAAGATCCCGGCCGGCGTGACCGAGGGCCAGCGCATCCGCCTGGCGGGGCAGGGCGGTCCCGGCGCCGGAGGCGGTCCCTCGGGGGACCTGTTCCTGGAGGTGGCCATCCGACCCCATCCCTGGTTCCGGGTGGAGGGCCGCGACCTGCACCTGGACCTGCCGGTGACCCCCTGGGAGGCGGCCCTGGGCGCCACGGTCAACGTGCCCACCCTGGGCGGTCGCGTGGAGCTGAAGATCCCGCCGGGTTCCCAGTCGGGCCGGCGCCTGCGTCTGAAGGGCAAGGGCCTGGCGGGCAAGCCGCCCGGTGACCAGTACGTGACCCTGCAGATCCACACGCCGCCGGCCGGCAGCGAAGCGGCGCGCAAGTTCTACGAGCGCATGCAGAAGGAGATGCCCTTCGACCCCAGGGCGCACCTGGGGTGAGGGCATATCGGGATTCAAAATTCAAAGGGAACCTGGACGCGAATCACCTTTGAATTTTGAATCTTGAATTTTGAATTACTCTGTCTTGAACTGCCCCATGCGTTTTTCCAGTTCCCGGTACAGGCCCAGCAGTTGCTCCGCCACCCGCAGGCGCTGCGGGTTGGCATGTGTCATGGGGGCCATGGGATGATGTCAGCCGGTTTATCGCTTCGGCATGACGAGTGGCGGGCGGTTCAGGGGAGTGACATGGAGATCTTTCATACGCTGTTGTGGGTGCTGCTCTACACGGTCTCCGGGATCGGCGTGCTGATCGTGCTGGTGGGAGTGGTGGAGGCGGCCTGGCGCTTCCTGCGCCTGCGCTTCGACGGCCAGGGCGGCCACGCCCACCTGCTGCTGCAGACCGATTTCATCCGCGAGCGCCTCGGCGCGCATCTGCTGCTGGGGCTGGATTTCTTCGTCGCCGCCGACATCATCAAGTCCACCCTGGCGCCCTCCTGGGAGAACGTGGGCATCCTGGCGGCCATCGTCGCCATCCGTATCGCCCTGAGCTATTTCCTCTCCAAGGAGATGGAACAGACCCGCCGGGAGCGCAGCGAGTTGCAGAACGAAAGCGAGCGGTGAACTTCCTCCGCCGCGCGGCAGTCACAGGGGCATTCGGTGGTATCAACCGCGAGTCATCGACTGGTGAGGTCCCATGCATCCCGTGCATTCCAAGCTTCGCAATACTCTGACCGTTTTCCTCTGCCTCCTGCTGCTGGCCATGGCGCCCATGGCCTCGGCCACCCTGCCCGTGGAGGTGGATGGCGAGCCACTGCCCTCGCTCGCCCCCATGCTGGATCGCACCATCCCCGCGGTGGTGAACATCGCCACCCGCGGGCGGGTGGTGGAACGCAATCCGCTCATGGAGGACCCCTTCTTCCGGCGCTTCTTCGACCTGCCCCAGCAGCCCCGTGAGCGCCAGACCCAGGGGCTCGGCTCCGGCGTGATCCTGGACGCTGAGCAGGGCTACATCATCACCAACTTCCACGTCATCCAGCGGGCCGACGAGATCGTGGTCACCCTGCACGACGGCCGGCGTCTGGACGCCGAGGTGGTGGGCACCGACCCGGCCACGGACCTGGCGGTGCTCAGGGTGCAGGGTGACAACCTCACCGCGGTGAAGGTGGCCGATTCCGACGCCCTGCGGGTGGGGGATTTCGTGGTCGCCATCGGCAACCCCTTCGGCCTGGGCCAGACGGTGACCTCCGGGATCGTGAGCGCCCTGGGGCGCAGCGGGCTCGGCATCGAGTCCTACGAGGATTTCATCCAGACCGATGCCTCCATCAACCCGGGCAACTCCGGCGGCGCCCTGGTGAACCTGCGCGGCGAGCTGGTGGGCATCAACACCGCCATCCTCTCCGGGGGCGGCGGCAACATCGGCATCGGCTTCGCCATTCCCGTGAACATGGCCCTGCAGGTCAAGGACCACCTGGTGGCGCATGGCGAGGTGCGCCGCGGCCGCCTGGGGGTGACGGTGCAGGATCTGACCCCGGAGCTGGCCCAGGCCTTCGGCATCTCCCAGACCCAGGGCGCGGTGATCGCCCAGGTGGAGCCCGGCTCCGCCGCCGAGCGTGCCGGGCTCAAGGAGGGCGACGTGGTGCTGCGGGTCAACGAGCGCCGGGTGCGCAATGCCACGGAACTGCGCAACGCCATCGGCCTGCTGCGGGTGGGCAGCGAGGTGCAGCTGGACGTGGTGCGCGACAACCGCCGCCGCACCCTCACCGCCGTGGTGGCGGAGATCCGCGCCGCCACCACCGAGGGCGCCCAGTTCAACCGTCGCCTGGAGGGTGCGAGTTTCAGCGAGATCACCGAGGCCTCGCCCCTGCACGGCCGCGTGCAGGGGGTCCTGGTGACCGGCGTGCAAAGCGGCAGTCCCGCCGCGCGCGCGGGGATTCGGGAGGGGGACGTGATCCTGTCGGTGAACCGTCAGCCGGTGAGCAACCTGGAGGAGATGCGCCGCGCCGCGGGCAGCAATGGCCAGCGCTTGCTGCTGAACATCCGGCGGGACGAAGGGGCGTTCTTTCTGATACTGCAATGAGGGAAGTCGGAAGTGTGAATTGGGAAGTCGGAATTGAAAGACCCTTAACCCGAATGTTTCATGAATTGCGCACGCCCTCGCTTGTCTCTTGTCCGCACAGGGGATTTTCCTCAGTCGGCCGTATAGCCCGATACGGCGCTCCCTCGGAAAATCCCCTGTGCGGCCAATATCCTGCGCGATCATCGCGCGAATTCATGAAACATTCGGGTTAACTTCGCACTTCCCAATTCCAACTTCTCACTTGATTGTTACCCTTCCGTGTTCTTCTCCACCCAGCGCACCTGCCCGTCCTTGAGGGTCTCGCGCTTCCAGAACGGGGCGCGGTGCTTGAGCTCTTCCATCAGGTAACGGCAGGCCTCGAAGGCGGCCTTGCGGTGGGCGGACCAGACGGCGGTGAGCACGATGGGCTCGCCCGGCTCGATGGGGCCGACCCGGTGGGCGATCAGGCAGTCGTCCAGGGGCCAGCGGCTGCGGGCCTCGGCGACGATGCCTTCCAGGTGTTTCTCGGTCATGCCCGGATAGTGCTCCAGGGTCATGCCGCGCACGTCGTCGCCCTCGTTGAAATCCCGCATGGTGCCCACGAACACGGCGGTGGCGCCGAAGCTGCCGGCGGGCAGCTGGGCCTGGTGGGCCGCCAGGCGGGCCCAGGGGTCGAAGGGTTCGGGGTGCAGCGAGACGCCCATCTCAGCCGCCCGTGACCGGTGGGAAGAAGGCCACCTCGTCGCCGTCGCGCACCGGGTGGTCCGCATCGGCGTATTCCTGGTTGATGGCGATCAGCACCCGGTCGGGCATGGCTTGCTCGGGCACGGCCCGGGCCCAGACGCCACCGGCGGTGTCGTTGCCGTCGGTCTCCAGTTGATCCTCGGCGCGGCCGACGCGCTCGCGCAGGCTGGCAAAGTAACGCACGGTGATGGACATGGTTTAGGCTTACACTCTCGAAAGCTTGAATAACCAACCGGAAGTATACCCGCTATGAGCACGCTGACCCACTTCAACGCCAAGGGCGAGGCCCACATGGTGGACGTGGGCGACAAGTCCGTCACCCACCGGGTGGCCGTCGCCGAGGGCCACATCACCATGGAGCCGGAGACCCTGGCCCTGATCCGTTCCGGGACCCACAAGAAGGGGGACGTGCTGGGTATCGCCCGGGTGGCCGGCATCATGGCCTCCAAGAAGACCTCCGAGCTGGTGCCCCTGTGCCACCCCATCTCCCTGACCCACGTGGAGGTGGAGCTCTCCACGGCGGATTCGCCCCCCTCGGTGCACTGTCGCGTCACCGCCGAGACCCGCGGCCAGACCGGCGTGGAGATGGAGGCGCTGACCGCCGTGCAGGTGGCCCTGCTGACGGTCTACGACATGTGCAAGGCGGTGGACCGGTTCATGACCATGGGCGGCGTGCGCCTGGTGCACAAGTCCGGCGGCAAGTCGGGTACGTGGGATTTGAAAGGCAGTGGCTAGTGGCGAGTCTCAAGTGGCAAGGGAGACCACCCTCCCTTCGGGCCAGCCTGGCGGCTGTTCAAATCCGCTCCCGGCGGATTTGTCCCTGAGGGAGAGGGGGTTAAACTTTTTGATCTTCCTTGCCACTTGAGACTTGCCACTAGCCACTGTTTTACCGGTGCATCAGCTTGATGGACGTGGCCAGCTGATGGACCCGGCGCTTGATCTCGTCCCGGGTGCGCAGGTAAGGCTTGCTGTCCTCGCTGCCGGTGGCCTGGCGCGCGGGGCTGTCGATGGGCCAGTTCTTGTGCACGAAGCTGTCCCGTTCCGGCAGGCGGATACGCTGGGCATCGGCGCACAGGGTCACCACCAGGTCAGCCCATTCCAGCAGATCCTCGTCCAGGCGCCGTGAGTCCAGCCCCTCGGCCTTCAGGCCTTCCTGCTTGAGTGCATCCCGGGTGCGCGGGTCGATGGCGGTGACCTCCATGCCCGCGGCACGCACCTCCACCAGGTCGCCGAGCATCTGGGCGCCGTAGGCCGCCGCCATGGGCGTACGCGCCGAGGTGGCCTGGCTGACGAACAGGATGTGGGGCTTGCGTCTCAGGTTGGCTTTGCCGGTGGCCATGGGGCAGGGTCTCGTCGATGCGCTGGGTGTCAGGCCATTGTATACACGAGGCGCGAGCTCATGACAGGTTGTCGTCTCTGCAAGCCGTCTCAGCGCGCGTTACACTGAATGGCACAATCGTTCATCCATTGGTTCGCTGGAGTCATCTGACCATGAAATGGTTAAAGCGCGTCCTGATCGCCCTGGTCCTGCTGGTGGTGCTGGCCGGTGTGCTGGCCGTCTACCTGATCGCCACCTTCGACCCCAACGCCTACAAGGACCGCATCAGCGCGGTGGTCAAGGAGCAGACTGGCCGGGATCTGGTCATCGAGGGCGAGATCGGTCTGTCCCTGTTCCCCTGGCTGGGGCTGTCCCTGGGCGAGACCTGGCTGTCCAACGCGGAGGGCTTCGCCGACGAACCCTTCGCGCGCATCGGCGAGGTGGAACTGTCCGTGGCCCTGATGCCCCTGCTGCGCCGGGAATTGCAGGTGCAACGCATTCGCCTGGTGGGTCTGAACCTGAACCTCGAGCGCGACGCCCAGGGCCGCAGCAACTGGGACGACCTGGTGGCCGAGGCGGAAGCAGACGGCCGCGAGGACCGTGAGCGTCACGAGGGTGCGGGCGAAGGCCCCGGCCTCAAGGACCTGGACATCGGCGGCGTGGAGATCCTGGACGCCCGGGTCTCCTGGCGGGATGCCCAGGCGGGCACCGCCCTGCGCGTGGACCCCCTGAACCTTGAGCTGGGCCGCATCCGCCTGGGCGTCGAGACCCCCCTCTCGCTGTCCCTGACCCTGATCCAGGAGGATCCCGCCCTGCGCGCCTCGGTGGATCTCAATGCCCTGGTGAACGTGGACCTGGACGCCCAGCGCTACGCCCTGCGCCGACTGGTGGCCAGGCTCCAGGCCGAGGGCGAGGCCCTGCCCCGGGCCATGGAGGTGAAGCTCGAGGCGGACGCGGCCGTAAACCTGGCCGAGGACGTGGCGAGCCTGGAACGCCTGACCCTGGAGAGCCTGGGGGTGCAGCTGGTCGGCCTGGTGCGGGTGAACAACCTCACCGGCGAGAAGCCCGTGGCGACCGGCGAGCTGCGTTCCAACACCTTCAGCGTCCGCGAACTGCTCACCCAGCTCGGCGAGGCCGCGCCCGAGACCGCCGATCCCGAGGTGCTCAAGAAGGTCGCCGTGGACCTGGCCTTCGAGGCCAATGCCGAGGCAGCCAGCCTGTCCCAGTTGCTGATTCAGCTGGATGACACACGCCTGCGCGGCAGCGCCCGGGTGAGCAACTTCGAGCGCCCGGCCATCCGTGCCGAGCTGGACGTGGACCGCATCAATCTGGACCGCTACCTGCCCCCGCCGGCCGAGGAGGCTGCTGCGCCCCGCCCGGATGCCCCGGCCCGGGAGGGCTGGCCCGATGATCCCATCGACCTGCCCGTCGAGATGCTGCGCAACCTGAACCTCAATGCGCAGCTGACCATCGGAGAGATGATCATCAACCGCCTGAACCTGGCGCGCATCTCCCTGACCCTCACCGCCCGGGACGGCCTGGTGGAGGTCAAGCCGCTCACCGCCAACCTCTACAACGGTTCCGTGGAGGCGCTCATGAGCCTGGACGTGCGTGGCGACACGCCCCGCTACAGCTTCGAGCCCAGGCTCCAGGGGGTGCAGATCGGCCCGCTGCTGGATGACCTGACCGAGGGCGAGGGCAAGCTGGCCGGCACCACCCAGCTCAACGCGCGCATCACCACCCGGGGCAACAGCGTCAAGCAGATGGTCTCCGCCCTGAACGGGGACGGGCGTTTCGAGTTTGCCAATGGCGCGGTCAAGGGCATCAACATCGCCCAGATCATCCGCGACGCCGAGGCCCGATTTCGGGGCCGAACCGTGGAGCGCAGCGACGAACCCAACCAGACCGACTTCTCCGAGCTGCGCGGCAGCTTCACCATCGCCAACGGCGTGGTCACCAACAACGATCTGGCGGCATCCTCGCCCCTGCTGAGGGTGCGCGGCCAGGGCACCGCGGACCTGCCCCGGGAACAGCTGGACTACCGGGTGGACACCACCCTGGTGGCCACCCTGGAAGGCCAGGGCGGTCGCAGCCTGGATGAGCTGCGCGGCGTGAACCTGCCCATTCGCATCCGCGGTTCCTTCAGCGATCCGTCCTTCAGCCTGGATCTCAGGCCGATCCTGGAAGGCCGGGTGCGGGAAGAGGCGGAGCGCCGTATCGAGGAGCAGGTGACGCCGCGTATCGAGGAACGACGCGAGGATATCGAACAGCAGCTGCGCGACCGCCTGCCCCGGCTGCCTGGCCTGCGATGACAGACCACCCGGGCGCTGTGCGATCACATCGCCGTGAAGGAACCACCCATGTGGCCGGTGCACCCGCACCGGCCACATGCGTTCAGCCGAGCAGGGCCTCCACCTGGGCCCAGTACTTGTCGCCCCGTGCCTTGCCGACCATGCCGGTGACCATGTTGCGGCAGGTCTCGCACAGGGCGCGCAGTTCCGCGCGGCTCTTGCAGGCCTCGACCTTCATGGCCATGTCGGTGGCCATGGGACCGAGGCTGTCGAGCAGCAGGTGACTGAGTTCGAGCCGCAGCGCGCTGACGTCCTCTTCGCGGCCCACCGGGTCGTTGGCCCCGTCGCCGAATTCCGACACGTCGTGTACCGCGGTACCACGGCTGAGGGTGATCAGGCCCATGTGTTCCAGGGCGATGATGTGACCCACGGCGTTCTCCTGCTCGAAACGATCGACCAGGCTGGCGACGTCGGTTTGGCCATCGACCATGATGAGCAGCTGGCGAAGCTTGGGAGGAAGTTTGAGGGCCCGGGTGTCGATTTCCTCGAGGCCCTTGGGGGTCTTGCTGTAGATGCCGGTCTTGTCCATGACGGCTTACCTCGTTGCTGATGATGATGCTGCGATTTCACGGTACTCCCGGTGTTTCCCCCGGAGCAATCCAGACCGGCCCCGTTCGCCGATCGTACGAGACCCTTCGTCGGTCGCGCCGATGGCTGGTGCTTTGTTTTGTGATGGCGCTCACGCTGTGCGCGTCGGCCATCGCGGCTGCGACACCTGCTGCTACCGGCCAGCCGGTGCAGGTGCGCTTCGACGGTGCGCGCATGGATATCCACCTGGATGTGCTGCTGGCCGCCCCGGAGTCGGGGGTCATCGCGGCCATCCACGACTACGAGCGGCTGGGCCTGATCTTCCCCCTGGTGATCGACAGCGGCATCGAGCAGGACTTCGGCGATGGCGTGCAGCGGGTGCGTGCCCACATGGAGGGCTGTGTGTTGTTCTTCTGCCGCCGCCTGGAGCATGTCCTGGACGTGCGACGGGCACCCGGTCGTGGCGCCTGGAGCAGTGCCCAGAGCGTGCCCGCCCAGAGCGACGTGCGCGCCGGGCATTTCTCCTGGCGCACCGAGGCGGTCTCGCAACGCCAGACGCGCCTGGTGTTCTCCGGCTGGGTGGAACCCGACGTGTGGATACCGCCCCTGATCGGTCCGCCTATGGTGCGCCGCTCCGTGGAGCGGCAATTCCGTGAATCCATGCCGCGCCTGGAGCGCGTCGCCTGGGCCCACCGGGGCCGCTGAGACGACTGCCAACGCCCTCATGTCCGCATCCGATTTCAGCCAACGCCTGCTCGCCTGGTTCGATCGCCATGGCCGCCACGACCTGCCCTGGCAACAGGACATCAACCCCTACCGGGTCTGGGTCTCGGAGATCATGCTGCAGCAGACCCAGGTGGGCACCGTGATCCCCTATTACCAGCGCTTCATGGCGCGCTTCCCGGACGTGGCGAGCCTCGCCGACGCGCCCCTGGACCAGGTGCTGCATCACTGGTCCGGGCTCGGCTACTACGCCCGGGCCCGCAACCTGCACAAGGCCGCCCAGGTGGTCCGCGATCAGCACGGCGGGCGTTTCCCCGAAGACATCGAGGCCCTACAGTCCCTGCCGGGCATCGGCCGCTCCACTGCCGGGGCCATCCTTGCGCTCGCCTGCGGGCAGCGCCAGCCCATCCTGGACGGCAACGTCAAGCGGGTACTGGCCCGGCACCGGGCCGTGGAGGGCTGGAGCGGCGAGACGGTGGTGCTGCGCGATCTGTGGTGCCTGGCCGAGGCCCACACCCCCGCTGAACGGGTGGCCGAGTACACCCAGGCCATCATGGACCTGGGCGCCACGGTCTGTACCCGCAGCCGCCCCGCCTGCGGCCGCTGTCCTGTCGCGGAAGACTGCCGTGCGCGTCTCGAGGGCCGCACCGGCGAGCTGCCCGCGCCGCGCCCGAAGCGTGTCCAGCCCCTGCGCGAGACCTGCATGCTCATGGTCACCACGCCGGAAGGGGTGCTGCTGGAACAGCGCCCGGCGCGGGGGCTGTGGGGTGGACTCTGGGGCTTCCCCGAGGTGGATGACGAGGCATCGGCCCTGGCCTGGTGCCGCGCGTCCCTGGGCCTGGAGCCGCAACGGCTGGAGGCCTGGAATCCCTTCATCCACACCTTCACCCACTTCCGCCTGCGCATCACCCCGCTGCGGGTCTCGTTGCAAGACCCTGCCGGCTGTGTGATGGAAGCGCCCGGGCGGGTCTGGTATAACACCCGGACCTCATCAGGCCTCGGGCTCGCAGCCCCGGTGGCCCAACTGCTTGAAAAACTGGATCTCTAAAAGGAAAGACACATGGCTCGCATGGTGAACTGCGTACTGCTGGGTAAAGAGGCCGAAGGCCTGGACTTCCCCCCCTACCCCGGGGAACTGGGCAAGAAGATCTACGAAGGGGTCTCCAAGGAGGCCTGGCAGAAGTGGGTCAAGCACCAGACCATGCTGATCAACGAATACCGCCTCACCCCCGTGGACCCCAAGGCCCGCAAGTTCCTGGAAGAGGAAATGGACAAGTTCTTCTTCAGCGGCGGCTCCACCAAGCCCGAGGGTTATGTAGCCCCCAGCAAATGAACAGTGGCAAGTGGCGAGTGGCAAGTCTCAAGGAAAACCGGGTTCCCTGGCCACTTGAGACTTGCCACTCGCCACTGCCTTCTTGACGCCGGGCCCCGCGCCCGCTTTAATACAGCCCCTTCGACCCCGCCCCAGGCCATCTCAAGGCCCGACACGGGTGGTGTCAGTCAGATCAGGCCAGGTAGCTCAGTTGGTAGAGCAGGGGATTGAAAATCCCCGTGTCGGCGGTTCGATTCCGTCCCTGGCCACCATTTAAGCCTGCGACATTGCCCTGACATTTCTTGACGACATCATGGCAATGGTCTAACAAAGAGCATGACTACCCCGGTGGTTTCGACTGCCGGGCGCGGGGCCCTCAGGGGCCCCTGCTTTTTTCAGGACAGGGAAATGTCATCCAGCCAGCTTCGCACAATCGTCTATATCGATGGGTTCAATTTTTACTATGGCTCACTGAAGGGTACGGACTATAAGTGGCTGGATCTGGAAGCCCTGTTCGTCAGGGTTCTGGGTGAGCGCAACAACCTTGTTCGCATTAAGTATTTCACCGCGAAGGTTCAACCCACGGCACAGGACCCGGATGTCTCGATTCGACAGGCTACCTATCTGAGGGCTATTCAAAAGCACTCCCCCAAGGTGGAGGTCTACTACGGCCACTTTCTGCGACATCGCGTCTCCATGGAGAACGCGAATCCGCCTCCTCGGCTGGTACATGTCTGGAAAAATGAGGAAAAGGGCTCGGATGTGAACCTGGCCCTGCATGTGCTCAATGATGCCTGGCAAGATGCATATGATTGCGCGGTGATCGTATCCAATGACTCCGATCTGGCAGAGTCACTGAGGTTGGTTAAGACCCATCACGATAAAGTCATCGGCCTGGTGACACCAGGTGCGCCGAAACGAAAGACATCCGCGCAACTCAAGCGCTATGCGGATTTCGTAAGGCCCATCCGCAGATGGGCGCTTGAACAGAGTTTGTTGCCGGACCCCATACCTGGGACTTCGTTGCATAAGCCCCAGGCTTGGTGACAACGAAGAAACCGGGTCAGAGAGCAAATGCCTCTAATATTAACGACAATTCCTCTCTGACCCTGTTTCTCACAGGGCCGTTTTCACGTCCGCATTATTGTCCGTATCTTTCTCATGCATGTTATCCACAATATCATAAGCTTAGCGGATTGGTAATCCGAGGAAACGGTTGATTGATGTCCGCATAAATGTCCGACATATACCAACGGCATGCGGGCGCATGTTCCAAACGTCGATGCGACCACCGGCCGCGCTTGCTCGGGTTACTCCGCCACCCTTGTGATCAATGAGTGATGCGGTGCTATGTCATTTCGGCTGGAGTGCTTCCGTTGCCAACGTTTGAGCCCCGCCTGGCGGGCGATCCCGGCAGGCACACGTAGGTCTCCTGTCCGCAGCCAATCATGGCTCCGTGCGTGCGCGGAGACACGACCCCGTCCCCGCGTTTGCCTGCCTCACCCACAGCCGTTAAAGTCAGGTCAGAGAAGACAGACAGGGAGTGTGGTCGTTCATGGATCTGCCCGTTGCATCCCCGTCAGCCTGCATCCAGCAGGCTGCGCACTACGAGCCCACCGCGATTGAGCGCATGAGCGTAGGTCAGGGTGGTGGCCTCGTCCGCGTGCCCCTGCAATTCCTGTACCGTGCGGATGTCGTAGCCGCTCTCGAGCAGATGGGTGGTGAAGCTGTGGCGCAGCGTGTGGCGCAAGAAACCCAAGAAACCGGGTCAGAAAGTGAAAAAAGTGTCGAAAAAAGGCGTCAGATTTGTTTGTGCACCAAAGAAACCGGGTCAGAGCGCAAATGCCTCTGATATTAACGACAATTCCTCTCTGACCTGGTTTCTCCTATGGCAAGAATCGCATTACAACAAATCTCTAGCAAACAGGCCGAGTTCAATGAGCTTTCGGGTCTTCGTATACCCAAAAGACAAGAGTTCTTATTTAAATATTTGACGCAAGCCGAGCAAGCCAAAATCCGAAGCATTTACGGAGATAAAAGCGTTAACCTCTGGGGCGCAAAATATGCACAATCTGCCGCATGGGCAAATATGGTTGACAATCAAACCCTTGTTCTTTTCAGAAAACAACAAGACGTAGTAATGAGGGGTGTTACAGTTTTTAAGGTAATAAATGAAGAATTAGCTTTGGCTCTATGGGGTAGAGATACCACAGATGGCGAAACCTGGCCGCTCATTTATTTTCTTACAAAGTTGCAGAAAATCAGTCTTAAATCTAAAGAAGTTAACGAGTGTCTTGGGTATTCGCCAAATTATAATTGGCAGGGATTTAACGCTGTGCGTACACAGAAAGCAAATGATTGCATTACCCTGCTTTTAGACAAACTGAAGGAACGTCGGTTGTGACGCGCTCTAACAAGGCGGTGGAGCCGACTGGTTACCCACGGGCTGCAGCTTCGCTGCGCCCACGAGCAGCTAGCGGCTCACCTTCGTCGTTATGAGAATACGCAGCGACTGTTATAGACAGCTTATCATCCAAGATGCTGTATTAATTCTTCTTGTACTTCTCCGGGAGCCATGAAGCATGCCTGAAGAGTTAGTCTTCCGTAGCGTCTGCGGACCAGACCATTCTGACGCAGATATCGTCTTCATCCACGGCCTAACGGGAGATCCTGAAGAGACGTGGCAATCTGAAGACACCGGTGAATTCTGGCCTGAGTGGCTTTGCGACACCATTCCTAATGCGGCCGTCCATTCTCTGGGCTATCCAGCCAGCTTGTTTGGCAAATGGGCTAAAAAGGAGATGAACCTCTATGAGCGAGCGGTCAATGTGATCGAGGCCATGGTTGGTCGAGGAATCGGAGAAAGACCGCTGGTTTTCGTATGCCATAGTCTCGGTGGAATTCTCGCCAAGCAGATTATCCGGACGGCATCTGATTCTGATGACGAAGATTGGAAGCAGATTGCATCTTCGCTCCGAATGGTTGTGTTCTTGGCTACGCCTCACAAAGGCTCGTCATTGGCGTCGGTTCTTGATGCCTTCTTACCGCATTTTTCCTCAAAGCACGTTGGGCTGCTTACCGACGATTCTGGAGCATTGACTGAGTTGAATCAGCATTATCGGAACTTCGCCAATGGAAACAGCGAGTTCAAAACAGTGGTCTTTGTCGAGACTTTCAAGACCAAGAAAGCAGCGATCGTCGTTCCGAGAGATTCTGCTGACCCAGGTGTTCAAGGAACACAGCCTATTCCCGTCGATAAGGACCATATCAACATCAGCAAACCCAAGGACAAAGAAGACGTCGTCTATGTGAGTTTGGAACGGCGCATTCGCAAGATACTCCCCAAAGCGACCGGCAATGGCAGCGCAGGGTTTCCTGCAGATGACTACGGCGAGCAATCCGAAGACGACCGACGGGACTTGTTACAAAAGCTGATCGACGCCGGGAGGCAGCACGAATACTCAAACGCTAACCGCTATCAGAACAAATTTGCTCGCAACTACGCGAAACTGGGTCTGTATACGGAAGAGCGCGAGCGGAACGACGGCCTGCTCTCCGAAGTCGAACAGCATTTCATGACCCACATCTATCACCCTCTAATTTGCAAGAGTGCGCCCGATGATAATGTGCAAGATGCGCTGCAAGAAAAAGTAATTAACCCGATCTGGTCTCGGAACCAGCATTACCGCGATTTCTCCCATAAGACGGTTCTTGCTGCTTTGTACTTTTTGACGGAGCAGTGCTACATCCGTTGGGACCCGGAACAATGATGACGAGGGTCTGGTATCCGCAGCTCGATATCTACCACGCGATCCGGCGAGTTGCGGCGTTGCTGTATTTTTGGGAGAAGAGCACGGCCCCGTTGGAGCGTCTGTACATATCCGATTTCTACTTCGCCAATCCACCGCTGCTGCACAGCGTACACATGCCCGCCGATGTTCGAGCAACATTCAAAGATCTGGAGATTCAAAAGCCCGAAAAGTCCTTCTTGACGTACCCGACGCCATCCATTCTGTTCCACAAAATGGAGTCCATTCAAAAGAAAGCCGTTCAAGCCATGGCCGCCAGAAACCTCTTGAGCTCAGATGCACTCCATGAAGGCAATGCTTCGCTTTCCTGTTCCGGTGAGGAATTCGCCGAATCTCGCGTTGTGGGTGGACTTTCTGAGAGGGACATCAAGGTGATCGAGTTCTTAGCAAGAAGTTTCAGTCAAATCTCCGAAGGAGATTCGGTAGATCTGCGAAAAAGAACCGGATTGAGGAGGATGGTCTAAGACATGGATTGCCCACGATTCACACTTAACAGACTGCGCGTGTTGCGTCATGGCCACGTTGCCTATGACCAAGAGTTTCATGAAGGCGTCAACATCATCCGTGGCGAGAATGGCTCAGGAAAATCAACGATCGCCGATTTCATCTTCTACGCACTTGGTGGTGAGTTCGATTCTTGGAAGGATGCCGCCGCACACTGTGACGAGGTGCAGGCAGAGGTGGTTACAAACCATGGAAAGCTAACTCTCTTAAGAAAAATCGGGAACAAGACCACGCCCATCAAAGTATTTTTTGGCCCATTCGATCAAGCAGACAAGCATGCGTTGGATGGCTGGGAGACTTTCCCTATTCGAAGATCCGAGAGGCGCGAAAGCTTTTCTCAAGTTATGTTTCGCTCACTGAATATTCCGGAAGCTCAAAGTGTCGGCGCTTCGAACATCACAATGCATCAAGTTATGCGCCTGCTATACTCAGACCAAAGGACGCCGTCGACTCGCTTGTTCCGATTTGAGTCATTTGACAAACAGGATATTCGCGAAGCGGTTGGTGACCTGATCTGCGGAATTAGCGGCTATGAGATCTATGAAATCAGCTTAAATCTCCGGGAGTTGGATGCCGAATTCGCAAAGGTGAGCCAGAGGTTGTCATCACTAATCCAGGCGCTACCTCATGGAGCTCAGTTTGATCGACCGGACGCAATCGATCGCCAATGTCGTCAATTGGAAGAAGAAAAGTCGGCGGCATATCGAGAGATTGAAAATGTCGACTCTTTGGTGGAGCAAGGTGATAACAAAGACTTTCTGAAGGATCGGCAATCGGCACAGCAAAGCCTGGTTAAAGAGAAGAAAGCGATTGCCTCCTTGGAGGAATCCATTGCAAAACACGAGCTGGAGTTAGGAGAGCTCACAGAGTATCAGGCATTTCTCGCAGAACACATCGAGCAAGTTAAAGTCGCTGAGAGTACTTTCCAGGCCATCGGTGCAATAGAATTTACCCGTTGTCCCGCTTGCCTGTCGCATCTCCATCCAGTATCCGACCCACATGTCTGCAATGTTTGCGGTCAGCATACTGATCCTGAGGAAGACAAATCGAAGTACAACCAGGTTCGGCTTGATCTCGAAATTCAATTGCGGGAGTCAAAACAACTTTTCGCAGAACATGAGGCAAGGCTCACCAAGGATCGCGTCGAACTTCGCTGGCTTAAAAGGAGCTATTCGAAAAACCTATCCGAGTACTCGACCAAATTTGACCTGAGCTCTTCGCCACGAGAAGCCTTCTTGGCAGAACGCTATCAGCGCATCGGACAGATTGATCAAGAACTCACCCACCTGACAGACATGTTGTCCGTTGCGGAAGAAGTTCAATCTCTGTCACTGCGTAAGCAGGAGCTGCAAGGACAAATCACGGATCTTTCGGACCGCAGGAAAGCGCTAGAACGTCGGGCGGTAAGCCGGCGAAGCAAGGCGCTTAATGCTGTTTCTGAGTGGGGGCGCTTGTTGCTTAGAAGCGACCTCGATCGCCAGCCAGAGTTCAAGAACCCGGAGCTCGTTGAGCTCAATTTTCGGGATGATGCGATGTTCGTCGATGGGCAGATGAATTTCGCAGAAAGCAGCAACGTCTTCCTCAAGAACACAGCCATTTTCAGCCTGTTCATGGCTGCTGGTAACGATGAGCTATTCAACCATCCACGATTCATTCTGCTCGACAACGTCGAAGACAAGGGAATGGAGGTTGAGAGAAGTCACTTATTCCAGCGCCTGATCGTCGAACATTCGACCGAACTACGTGAACGTCACCAGGTCATCTACACCACATCAATGATGAACCCCGAGTTAGAACTCGATGACTATGTCATTGGGCCGCACTACACGCACGATAAACGAACGCTCAGGATCAAATAAAAAGACCGGGCAGGCCACATGGCTGATAACAGACATTAATGGAACAAAGGTGACTGAGTTATTTTCGAGGCGCGCAAATAAATCTGTCACCATTCTCATCATTTGGACGCACAAAAGCTGCGCTTTTTTCGCGCCCCTCATGCGAGCCTAATGTGCAATAGATATGAACGTAGAGAAAATAATCAAGGAATATGAAGAGACCATTTTCTGTAGATCAAATAGGAAACCATTTGATATTTCAACAAAGTGGGCAAAACATATAACTGAAAAGGCAAGTATATATGCTTTTTTTGAGAAAGGAAAAATTGTCTATGTTGGTGAAAGTGGGTCGCTTAAGGCAAGAATGCGCGATGTTCGCCGCACAGTAAATCACACATTAAGACGCAATATCGGAGTAAAGTTATTTTCACATATTAAGGGTTATGAGAAAGCAACATCAAAACAAAAATTCCCTGAACATATTGAACAGAAAGTAAATGAATACATGGAAACGCTGCATGTGGTGGTTGTTCCAATATTGTTCGGCAGAACAGAAATTGAAGAGTATTTGGTGTATAAGCACAAACCGAAGTTTAATACTAAAACCAAGCGAGCTGGTGCATAGCCATATCTTCCACTTGACTACGGCCCTGACGCACCTACGCAAGTGATGTTAAGTCGTTAGATTCCATCAAATCTTTCCAAATCCGCCGCATCCCAAAAGGCCAGCCTGATAATGCTGGCTTTTTTGTGTACCAGTCTCCAGCCCCCAGACTCCCCGGTGTGCCCATCAGCACAGCAGCCAGCCGCCCGTTGTTTTAGAATTCGGGCAAAGGCCCCAACCATGCGCACATTCCTCTCCCTCATTCTCCTCACAACCCTGGGCCACGGGGTTCTCCCTGCCCACGCCGACGCACCGCGCCAGCTGTACGTGCAGCCCTCCGCCCTGCTGCAGGTGGTGGAGACCCTGAAAGATGCGCCGGTGCAGTCCCACATGGCCTTTGCTTCTCTAACCCTTGAGGCCATGGTGCAGGCCTACGAGGAGGAGCTGGGCGAATCGGGGCTGGCGCGGGGGGCGGATGCGGCGCGGGATCGCAGGCTGGATCGCTGGCGCCAGGCCACGGCCCTGCAACTGCGGGAGCTGGACCAGGCCTGGCAGTGGCTGAACGTGGCTGAAGATGTACGGGTGCGCGCGGACCGCCAGGGGCAGGTGATGCTGCTCCTGGACGGCCGCCCCGTGCTGGTGAGCTGGCCGCGCATGCGCGACCAGGCCCGTCGCGAGGCGGAACTGCTGCAGCGCTTCTGCGCCGACTATCCCTGCGGCGAGACCCGGGCCCAGGGCACGGCCCGCGCGGTGCAGGGGGCGGATTGGGTCAATGGCGCCTGGAGTTTCAGCCAGGATCGGCGCCCGGGCTGGGAGTCGGAGACGGGGGTGCGTTGCGAGTACCCGGATCTGCGCGACCGGGAGGCCCGCGAGGCGCAATGCCGCGCCCTGGCCCTGGAGCTGGACACCCTGGCCCGGGTGCTCGCGCAGGTGCAGCGGGAAGGCGGGCGCATCGAGTGGCAGGCGATCCGCGTGCATGAGGAACCGGGCGGCGGGCAGCGTGTCACGGTCAACGCCCGGGAGGATTTCCTGCTGCTGCCCCTGGAGGCCGTTTCACGTCACAGCCTCGACTGGCGCGCCACCCAGCGCTGGCTGGAGCGCCGCGTGCGGGGCGTGCACAGCGCGGAGACGGTGCTGCATGTGCCCTGATATCAAACTGCCTGGCTGACCGCGAAACGCACCTGCGCCCAGGCGGCGCGGGCCCTGGCGTCTTCCGTGTCCTCGATGTCCGCCAGGCGCTGGTCGACGGCGCGGATGCGGTGCATCAGGCCTTCCCGATTGGCGATCTGGATGGCCAGACCCGGGCGGGCATTCAGCTCCAGAATCAGCGGGCCGTGGTCACGGTCGAGCACCACGTCCACACCGAGATAACCCAGGTCCGTGAGGTCGTGGCAGCGGGCGGCCAGTTCCAGCAGTGTGTCCCAGTCGGGGATGGGGATGCCGGCGATGTCCGCGCCGGTGTCCGGGTGGCGGGTGGTGATGCGGCTGTGCCAGACGCCGGTGAGGGTTTCGCCGCTGCCCATCTCCACGCCGGCGCCCACGGCGCCCTGGTGCAGGTTGGCCTTGCCGTCCGCCTGCCGGGTGGGCAGGCGCACCATGGCCATCACCGGGTAGCCCCGGTAGACCACGGTGCGGATGTCGGGCACGCCCTGGAAACTGACCTGCTCGAACAGCGGGTCGAACTGCACCCGGTATTCGATCATGGCGTGGTCGGGTTGCCCGCCCAGGCTGTACATGCCGCTCAGGATGTTGGCGCAGTGGTGGGCGATGGCCTCCAGGTCCATGAGCTTGCCGCTGGCGCGGCGAAACCCTTCCCCCATGCGTCCGGTGATCACCAGGATGCCGTCGCCACCCGCACCGTGGGCGGGCTTGATGACGAAGTCCTCGCGGCCCTCGAGCATCCGGCCCAGGCGCTTGATCTGCTGCTGGGTCTCGATCACGCCGTAGAGTTCCGGTACGGCGATGCCAGCGTCCAGGGCCAGGCGCTTGGTCTGCAGCTTGTCGTCCACCAGCGGGTAGTTGGCGCGCTCGTTGTACCGGGCGATGAACGCGCCGTTGCGCGCATTCATGCCCAGCACCCCCAGGCGGCGCAGTTCTCCCGGTGTGATGAACCAGCGCCCCAGCATCACGGAGCCTTCAGCGCGCGAAAGCGCAGCAGTTCCGTGAGCCGGTAGCCGGTGTAGCGGCCCAGCAGCAGGGTGAGCGCCAGCACGATGAGCAGCAGTTCCGGGAACACGAAGATCAGGTGCTCCAGCTGGCGGTTGATCATGATGAGGTAACTCACCGCCGCCACGGCGAGACTGCCGAGCCCCTGCTTGATGGCATCCGCGGGACTGTGTTCCTCCCACACCAGGGACATGCGCTCGATGGTCATGGCCAGGATCACCATGGGGAACAGGGCGAGCGACAGGCCCTGCTCGATGCCTAAGTTGTGGCTCAGGATGCTGATGCCGGCCATGAGCATGATCACCACGATCACCACTGAGGCCAGCCGCGGCACCAGCAGCAGCTTGAGGTGTTCCAGGTAGAAGCGGATGGCCAGGCCCAGGGAGACGATCAGGGTGAACAGGATGATGCCGCCCAGCAACTGGGTCTCGCGGAAGGACAGCGCGATCAGCACCGGCATGAAGGTGCCGAAGGTCTGGATGCCTACCACGTTTCTGAGCAGCACGATGATCAGCGCGCCCACGGGCACCATGAGCAGCACCCGGTACATGTTCTGGGTCTGCACCGGCAGGCCGAACAGGGAGAAGTCCACCACGCGAGAGTCCATCAGCTGGGCGCGCTGTTCGGCCACGTCGATGGCGTCGTGGATGTTGCGGGTCACCGCAAAGCTGATCTCCGGGCGGTTGGCCCGGTCCACCAGCAGGGGCTCGCGGTCGCCGTACCACCACACCAGGAAGTTGTCGGGGTAGCCGGCGGTGCCGGTGTGCGGGTTGATGGGCACCCATTCCCGGGTGTTGTGCACCTCCAGCCAGGCGAGCGGCGCGGCCTGCCGGGCCCAGTCGGTGAGGGTGATGCCATGCACCATACGCGCCGGTATGCGCGCGCCGGCGAGCAGTTCGATGGTGGTGCGCACCTTGTCGGCATCCGAGGCATTGCGCTGGATGAACAGCGCCGCGTTCTCGTCCGGCGCGGGGGAGTTCAGGTCGCTCACCAGCACCGAGGCGAAGCTGGTGATGTCGGCGGAACGATCGCGCACGCTGTCCAGCAGGGCCAGGGCGGCGGAGCGGTAGGGTTCGTCGTAGTCGGGGACCGACACCGGGCCGGGGTAGGGGGGCGCGGGGCGTTCCCGGTTCAGCTCATAGACCGTGGCTCGGTAGTAGAGCACCTGCCGGCCGCTGGGGGTGCGGGTGGTCCACTGGGCCTCCCGGTTCTCGCCCTGCTGGGCGGTGGTCAGGCCATAGCCCCGGGAGATGAAGTTCTCGTCCAGGATGCCGAAGCCCGGCGGGTCGTCGGGCAGGGCCAGGCGTGCGGTGAGCGCGCCGCCGCTGGGCTCGAAGGCCACCCGCGCCTCCACGACCCAGTTGTCCACGGTCTGGGCGGGTTTGAGCGGGAAGCCCAGCACGTTGACCTTGTAGACAACGAGGGCGAGGCTGGTGGCCAGCAGTCCCAGCACCAGCAGGGTCAGATGCAGTCTTTTCACGGGGAGATCGGCTCAGTCCGGGCAGCGGGGCGCTTGCAGGTTCTTGTGGCCGGAGTCCACCAGGACCAGGCCTTCCATGTGGTTGCGGCCGATCAGGGCCTGGTAGGTGAGCTCGGTGCGGTCGATGAGGCTGATCTCCGACTCCCGGTAGTGCTCACCCATGCAGATGCCCATGTTCACCACCGGGCGGCGCTGATGGTTGCCGTCGTGGCGGATGATGCGCACGTAGCGCACGATCTTGCGCTCCAGGCGCACCTTGTCGTTCTCGTCCCTGGGATTGACGATGTCGAAGCCGATCCACTCCTCGCCGTCGCGTTCGAAGATCTCCTTGTTCAGGGCGTTCAGGGAGGAGGTGGTGGCGCCGGTGTCCATCTTGGCATTGAGCCGGATGTTCTCGGGCTTGAGCACCACCTGTTCCACCCAGCCGTGGATGCTCAGTTCGGCGAGGTCCCTGGGGGGCTCCGGGGTCTCTGCCTGGAGCGGCAGGGTCCAGGCGGCGAGGATCAGGATCCAGGGGATGATGCGGGGCATGACCTTGACCTTGGTGTGGACTTGCGGGCGGGTGTGAGGCTTAAGTGCGGATGTCTACGAGTATTTTTGTCCGCATGGGTCCGGGATGGTTCCCCTGGATGTGAAGCAGCCCTGCCCGGATGCGGGTGTTTCGGGCGCTGATCGTCCGTATACTGTTGCCTAGGTCATATAGATGTCTTGGGCCGTGGCCGTCTCATTCTTCAAGAGGCGGGAACAGGGTGGCAGGATTCATGTCTGTATGCTTTTCTGGCGCAGTCGGGGGACGTGGCCTAGGCTGAAGTAACAGGTTCGGTCACGGGCTCCCATACGCAGTCGAACATTACATTCAGCCGGTCTGCGGGCCGGTTCCGGGCAAGAGGCGGAGGTTGGACATGAGCGATTATGTGCTGTGGTTCGAGGAGCTGGGCATGCACGACGTGCCCCGGGTGGGCGGCAAGAACGCCTCCCTGGGCGAGATGATCAGCGGGCTGTCCGAGGCCGGGGTGAAGGTCCCCGGCGGCTTCGCCACCACGGCCGAGGCCTATCGCGAGTTCCTGCGCCACGAGGACCTGGACAAGCGCATCAACGGGCTGCTCGACAAGCTGGACGTGGACGACATCAACGCCCTGCGCGAGGCCGGGCGCACCATCCGTCAGTGGGTGGTGGAGACGCCGTTCCCGCAGCCGCTCACCGACGCCATCCGGGAAGCGTACAAGCGCCTGGAGGCGGAGACCGAGGGCGAGTGCACCGTGGCCGTGCGTTCCTCGGCCACCGCCGAGGACCTGCCCGACGCCTCCTTCGCCGGCCAGCAGGAGACCTTCCTCAACGTGCGCGGCGAGGAAGGCGTGTTCAAGGCCATCCACGAGGTGTTCGCCTCCCTCTACAACGACCGCGCCATCTCCTACCGGGTGCACCAGGGCTTCGATCACGCCGAGGTGGCCCTGTCCGCCGGCATCCAGCGCATGGTGCGCAGTGACGTGGGCGCGAGTGGCGTGATGTTCACCCTGGACACGGAATCCGGTTTCCGCGACGCGGTGTTCATCACCGGCGCCTGGGGCCTGGGCGAGACCGTGGTGCAGGGCGCCGTGAACCCGGACGAGTTCCATGTCTACAAGCCCGCCCTGGCCGCCGGCCGGCCCGCCATCCTGCGCCGTAACATGGGCTCCAAGGCCATCAAGATGATCTTCGGCGAGGACGGCAAGCACACCCGAACCGTGGAGGTGGAGGCCGCCGAGCGCTACCGTTTCTGTCTCACCGATGAGCAGGTCATGGATCTCGCCCGCCAGGCGGTGATCATCGAGAAGCACTACGGGCGCCCCATGGACATCGAATGGGCCATGGACGGCGTGGACGGTGGTCTGTACATCGTTCAGGCCCGGCCCGAGACCGTGGAGAGCCGTGCCGACGGCCAGGTGATCGAGCGGTTCCGCCTCAAGCAGAAGGGCGGCAGGATCTTCGCCACGGGCCGCGCCATCGGTCAGAAGATCGGTGCCGGCAAGGTGCGCGTGGTCTCGGGTCTGGACGAGATGGACAAGGTGCAGCCCGGCGACGTGCTGGTCACCGACATGACCGACCCGGACTGGGAGCCGATCATGAAGCGCGCCGCGGCCATCGTCACCAACCGCGGCGGTCGCACCTGCCACGCCGCCATCATCGCCCGCGAGATGGGCATCCCCGCCGTGGTGGGCTGCGGCAACGCCACCGATACCATTCCCGACGGCGCCGAGGCCACGGTGGTCTGCGCCGAGGGCGACGAGGGTCGTGTCTACGAGGGCAAGCTGGACTTCGACGTGCTGCGCACCCGCACCGACAGCATGCCCGATCTGCCCGTGAAGGTGATGATGAACGTGGGCAACCCGGGCCGTGCCTTCCACTTCAGCAGCATCCCCAACCACGGCGTGGGCCTGGCGCGCCTGGAGTTCATCATCAACAACATGATCGGCGTGCACCCCAAGGCGCTGCTGGAATACCACACCCTGCCCGATGAGCTGCGCGCCGAGGTGGACAAGCGCATCGCCGGCTACAAGGACCCGGTGAGCTTCTACGTGGACCGCCTGGTGGAGGGCATCAGCACCCTGGGCGCCGCGTTCGCGCCCAAGCCGGTGATCGTGCGCCTCTCGGACTTCAAGTCCAACGAATACGCCAACCTGCTGGCCGGCGATCGCTACGAGCCCGACGAGGAAAACCCCATGATCGGTTTCCGGGGCACCTCGCGCTATCTCTCCGACGACTTCCGCGCCTGCTTCGAGCTGGAATGCCAGGCGGTGCGCCGGGTGCGCGAGGACATGGGGCTCACCAACGTGGTGATCATGGTGCCCTTCGTGCGCACCCTGGCCGAGGCCGAGGGGGTGATCAAGCTGCTGGGCGAGATGGGACTCAAGCGCGGCGAAAACGGTCTCAAGATCTACATGATGTGCGAGATCCCCTCCAACGCCGTGATGGCCGACGAATTCCTCAAGCACTTCGACGGCTTCTCCATCGGCTCCAACGACCTCACCCAGCTGACCCTGGGCCTGGACCGCGACTCCGGCCTGGTGGCCGGCAGCTTCGACGAGCGCGACCCGGCGGTGAAGAAGATGCTGTCCATGGCCATCGAGGCCGCTCACCGGGCCGGCAAGTACGTGGGCATCTGCGGCCAGGGTCCGTCAGACTACCCGGACCTCGCCCAGTGGCTCATGGAGCAGAAGATCGAGAGCATCTCGCTCAATCCGGACACGGTGGTGGACACCTGGATGCAGCTGGCGGGGCAGGGGGAGAACTGAAGTGCGAAATGTGAATTGGGAAGTGAGAAGGGGACGCCCGGGAGAGGAACCTCAGCGGTGGCGTGCGAGCATCACTTCGCACCTCCCAATTCACACTTCGTACTTCTAGACCCGTGTCGACCCGTTCCGTCTTCTACGTCTCCGACGGCACCGGCATCACCGCCGAGACCCTCGGGCATACCCTGCTCACCCAGTTCGACCAGGTGCAGTTCAGCCCGGTCAACCTGCCCTTCGTGGACAGCGAGGAGAAGCTGGACGCGGCGCTGCTGCGCATCAGTCGGGCCGCGGACCAGGACGGTGCGCCGCCGCTGGTGTTCAGCACCCTGATCGACCGGCGCCTGCGCGAGGCCCTGGCGAGCCGCTGCAAGGGGGTGGTGTTCGACCTGTTCGAGACCTACACCAGCGGCCTGGAACAGGCCCTGGGGGTGTCCGCCAACCACGTGGCGGGTCGTTCCCACGGCATGGGCAACCTGCACACCTACACCCGGCGTATCAACGCCCTGAACTACGCCCTGGCCAATGACGATGGTGCGGTGGTGCGGGACTATCCCATGGCGGACGTGATCCTCATGGGCGTCTCGCGCAGCGGCAAGACCCCCACCTGCCTGTACCTGGCCCTGCAGTTCGGCATCCAGGCGGCCAACTACCCGCTCACCGAGGACGACTTCGAGACCGGCGACCTGCCGGGCTTGCTGGTGCCCTACCGCAACAAGCTGTTCGGTCTGACCGTGGATCCGGAGCGCCTGCAGCAGATCCGCAGCGAGCGCCGCCCCAACAGCCGCTACGCCAGCGCCGAGCAGTGCCGCAAGGGAACTGGCCGCCGCCGAGGCCCTGTTCCGCCGGGAACAGATCCCCTTTCTCAACATCACCTTCATGTCCGTGGAAGAGATCGCCGCCACGCTGGTGCACCAGGCGAGTCTGAAGAAGCGGCTGTAGGGTGTCTGAGGTGTTGGCCTCCCGCACAGAAACGCAGAGCACGCAGAGACGCGGAGAACGCAGGGTTTATTATTTGAAATCCTTTGCGTTCTCCGCGTCTCTGCGTCCTTTGCGTGATCAGAACTGTTGACGCCTATCCCCTCACACCTCTCCCCGCACGATCCCCAGCCGTTCCAGCCAGCGCTCATCACCCACCACGATGAACTCCGGGTTGAGCAGGGATTCGCCGGTGTTGCAGCTCAGGGGGTGGCCCTGCAGATCGAGCACTTGGCCGCCGGCCTCGGTGACGATGCACTGGGCGGCGGCGGTGTCCCACTCGCTGGTGGGGCCGAGACGCGGGTAGATGTCGGCGCGGCCTTCGGCCACCAGGCAGAACTTCAGGGAACTGCCCATGGACAGGTATTCGTGTTCGCCCAGGCCGGCGAGGAAGTCCGCCATGCGCTCGGTGCCGTGGGAGCGGCTGCCGGCCACCACCGGCCTGGTCCGGCGCCGGCTGATGTGCAGGGCCTCGGGTTCCCCCTCGGCGGCGATGCGCTGCGCGCCCAGGCCCCGGGCGGCCCGGTAACAGACCCCCAGCACCGGCGCGTGCACCACGCCGAGCACGGGCTCGTGCTCATGGATCAGGGCGATGTTGACGGTGAACTCGCCGTTGCGCTTGACGAACTCCCGGGTGCCGTCCAGCGGATCCACCAGCCAGTAGGTGCGCCAGCCGGCGCGTACCGCGTAGGGGATCTGCTCCGATTCCTCGGAGAGTACCGGCAGGCCGGGGGTCAGTTCCTTCAGCGCAGAGACGATGAGGCGGTGGGCCGCCATGTCCGCCTCGGTGAGCGGCGAGCGGTCGTCCTTCTCCAGGACCTCGAAGCCCTGTTCATAGATGGCCAGGATGCTTTCGCCGGCCTGGCGGGCGATCAGGCAGGCATTGTTGCGCAGGTGCTCCAGGGTGAGTCCTTCGGGCAGGTCGTCGGGTTTCATGCCTTGAGTCTCTCCCGGGTCAGGTACAGGGCTGCGATGCTGCGTGCCTCGGTGAAGTCATCGCGCGAGAGCAGTTGCTCGATGTCGGACAGGGGCCAGGGCACCACCTCGATCTCCTCGGGCTCATCCCCTTCCAGGCGCTGCTCGTGCAGGTCCTGGGCCAGCACCACGTGGGTGGTGTGACTGAGATAACCGGGTGCCACGGTGAGGGAGGTGAGATGGGTGAGGGTGCGGGCGCCATAGCCGATCTCTTCCATGATCTCCCGGTTGGCGGCCAGCAGCAGGTCCTCGCCCGTCTCGATGCGCCCCTTGGGCAGGGCCAGTTCGTAGCGGTCGGTGCCGGCGGCATATTCCCGGATCAGCAGCACGGTGCCGTCGTGCATCACGGGCACGATGAGCACCGCGCCCCGGCCCGAGCCCACCAGGCGCTCGTAGCGGGTGCTCACGCCGTTGGAGAATTGAAGCTCCAGTTCCTCCACGTGAAACAGGCGGCTGCGCGCCACGGTGCGGCTGCTCAGGATGCGGGGTTTCTTGCGCACTCGGGTCTCCCGGAAGGCCCATGGTTCCGGGCCTTATTGTAACCCAGGCAACGCGGGATACTGGGGTCGTGGCCGGATTTGAGACACAATGTCCGCCATGAGCAGAAACGACGACCTCCCCCGTTCCCCGGCGCTGGACTGGGCGCGCATCTCCACCGTGCTGCTGGACATGGACGGCACCCTGCTGGACCTGCATTTCGACAACTATTTCTGGCTGGAACACGTGCCCCGCCGCCTGGCCCAGGCCCGGGGCATGGACGAGGCCGAGGCCCATGCCTTCGTGCGCGAGCGCACGGCTGCGGTGCGCGGCCGCCTGGTCTGGTACTGCCTGGACTACTGGAGCCGGGAGCTGGACCTGGACATCGTGGCGCTGAAGCGCGAGGTCATGCACCTGATCGCCGTGCACCAGCACGCGGAGGCCTTCCTGGCCGCGCTGCGGGAAAGCGGCCGGCGGGTGATGCTGGTCACCAACGCCCACCGGGGCAGCCTGGACCTGAAACTGGAACGCACCGGCATCGGCGCCCATTTCCACCGCCTGGTCAGCGCCCATGACCTGGGCCGGGCCAAGGAGGAGCCGGGCTTCTGGGAGGCCCTGCGGGTGCGCGAGGGCTATGCGCCCGGGGAGACCCTGCTGGTGGACGACAACCTGGACGTGCTCCGCTCCGCCCGTGACTTCGGCATCGCCCACCTGCGCGCCGTGCGCCGACCGGACACGCGACGCTCGGAGGTGGATACGGGGGAGTTCGTGGGGATCGAGGACTTCAGGGAATTGGAACCACCTCGGAAGTGAGAAGTGGGAATTGGGAATTGGGAAGTAGGAAGTAGGAAGTAGGAAGTAGGAAGTAGGAAGTAGGAAGTAGGAAGTAGGAAGTAGGAAGTTTAGGCCTTTTACTTCTCACTTCTCACTTCTCACTTCTCACTTCCCTCACCCTCTCTTCCACTTCTTGAACCGCTTCTTGCAGTACTTCAGCAGCGTCTGGTAATCCGGGAAGTACAGGTCGAAGCCCTCCTCGGCGGGGGCGTCGTATTCGCAGTAGTCGTTGGAATGGTCGCGGCAGATCTGCGGCCGCGCCTCGTAGATGCCGCAGCGTCCGCCGGGTTGCAGGTGGGTGCAGCGGGTCTCCATCAGCAGGTACCAGCCGTCCTCGTCCTTGTAGGCGCGCACGTTCTCGTGGGAGACCTGCCAGAGCAGGTGCTCGAAGTCGTACTTGGTGCGCGGCGTGTCGATGGCCTGGGTGATGTAGGTGCAGCACTTGGAGTTGGTGCAGAAACCGCACTTGTTCTCCGGGGTGATCTCGATGGGGGTGGCGGTCTTCACCGGAATCTTGGCCAGTCGGCTCATGGGGTTCTCACTTCACGGGGGTGGGCAGGTTGCGGATCAGGTCCAGGCGGATCATGACCGGCTCGCCCTGTTCGTTGGTGGCGCTCAGATACCGGCGCCCTGCCTGCTCGATCACTTCCAGGGGGGTCACCCGACCCATCCAGGCCTGGTCGCTGTGCTCGTCGGCCCAGTGCAGGGCCAGGGTCTCGCCGGTGAGGATGGCGATCTCCAGGCGCTCGGTCACGTGGCGGGGGACGTCCTGGTAGGGCTTCATGGCATCGTGTGCTTGTGGGGTGGCGCCCAATGATAGCGAAGCCGCTTGCTCATGTCCCCGCCGGCCCGTCGTCCGGGGCCAGGATAAACAGCGCATAGGGCCCGCCTGCTGATCGGCGAACCTTCGGCTGATGGCGGGCACGGCCCGCCCTATGGCACTGCGCGCCGCTCGGCGGTCCCAAGGTGTAAAGGAGAAAAGCGATCCTCTCACGGAGCCACGGGGACACGGGGTTTTCAAAGCAAAAGCCTTTCTCCGTGTCCCCGTGGCTCCGTGAGAGGTGCTGTTCTTCAATGGAAGGGGTCATGGCTGCCCAAACCCACATGAGGCCGCGGATTGAGGCTAATGTTCGGCTCAGCTGTCATGCCGGTAACGGGTGGGATCGGCGATGCCGGCCGCGCGGAAGGCCGCCCTGCGGTGCAGGCACTGGGGACAGGCGCCGCAGTGGGTCTCGTAGCCCAGCAGGCAGCTCCAGGTGCGGGCGAAGTCCACGCCCAGGGAGACACCCAGGCGGATCACCCCGGCCTTGTCCCGGTCAATCAGCGGCGTGGTGATCTCCAGGCCCGGTTGAAGGTCGTGGATCAGGGCGCGGAAGTGTTCCAGGAAGCCCGGTGAGGCGCTGGGATAGGCGGCCAGGTCGTCCCGGTTCAGTGCCAGGACAACCCGGTCGATGCCGCCCCGGGCGGCATAGCTCACCGCCAGGGACAGGATCACCAGGTTGCGGTGGGGCAGGGGGACGTGGGGGCGCTTGAGCAGCCCGTCGCGGAAGGTCCCACCCGTCGCCGAGAGGTCCAGTTCCACCGGCGTGAGGCCGTGGCTTTCACACTGCGCCCGGGCGGCGTCCCGCTCACGCAGCGCGCCCCGCTGGCCGTAGTCCACCACCAGGGGTGTCACGGGCCGCTGCCGGGATTCCAGGGCCAGCAGGGTGGCGCTCTCGATACCGCCGCTCAGCAGCAGGAGGGAACCGTTGACGCCAGAGGGACTCGAAATCGGCATGGATGTCCCCATATTCATAGTAAGAGTGAACGCGCCCGGACGGAGGGTACTGACGCCATGAGCCAGGCAACTTTCAGCATCGGACAGATCATACATCACCGCCTGTTCGGCTATCGGGGCGTGGTGGTGGACGTGGATCCCGTCTTTCAGGGTACCGAGGAATGGTATGCCCAGGTGGCCCAGAGCCAGCCGCCCAGGGACGAACCCTGGTATCACGTGCTGGTGGACGGTGAGGCGGTGGAGACCTACGTGGCCCAGCAGAACCTGGAACCCGGGGACGCCAGCGAACCCATCGAGCACCCCTATACCGAGGCCTTCTTCACCGGCTTCGTGAACGGTGTCTACCGTCACCGCATGCGCGTGAACTGATGCTGGATCGTATTCGACGCTTCTTCGACGAGCACATCGCGGCACCGGCGGCCAGCGTGCCGGCGCCGCGGTTTGCGTCCGGGAAAAACCGGCGGCCGGATGCCGATCCTGCCCATGCCCTGCACCTGGCCACGGCCGCCCTGCTGTTCGAGGTCAGCCGCGCGGATTTCCATGTCCACGACAAGGAACTGGAGGCCATGGCTCAAATCCTGGAACGCCAGTTCCAGTTGAGTGCCGATGAGACCCGGGAGCTGCTCGACCTGGCCCGCGCCGAGAGCGACGAGATGCTGTCCCTGCATCCCTTCGTGCGCCTGATCAACGAGAACTTCGAGCCTGATCAGCGCGCGCGCATCATGGAGGATCTCTGGCAGGTGGCCTATGCCAAGGGCGAACTGGACAAGCACCAGGAATACACGGTGCGCAAGATCGCGGACCTGCTGTACGTGCCGCACCCGGTGTACATCAGGACCAAGCTCAAGATTGAGGAAGGCGCCAGAGACAAGAGACAAGAGACAAGAGACAAGTAAGATGCAGTCGATTTTTCTTGTCTCTTGTCTCTTGTCTCTTGTCTCTTGTCTCTGGCCTTCGGCCTTCGGCCTTCGGCCTCATAAAAAAAGCCCGGCAATGCCGGGCTTTTTTTATGAGGCCGAAGCGCCTTGCCTTAAATCATGTCCTTCAGATTCTTCAGCGGCAGCACCTTGACCACCTTGCGGGCGGGCTTGGCCTTGAAGATCATCTCCTCGCCGGTGGCGGGGTTGCGGCCCTTGCGCGCCTTGGTGGCAGGCTTCTTCACCACCTTGATCTTGAGCAGGCCGGGCAGGGTGAACATGCCCACGCCGCGGGGCTTGACGCTCTTCTCGATCAGGCCCTGCAGGGAATCCATCACCGCGCCCACGTCCTTCTTGGACAGGCCGGTCTGGGTGGCAATGTGGTTCAGGATTTCGGTCTTGGTGGGGGGCTTGGGCTGAGCGGCGGCTGCGGCCTGGGTCTTGGTCGTGGCTTTCTTCTTGGCTGCCATGGAGTGGCTCCCTGATTGGTTGCGTTGAATGCGCGAGTTTAACGGGTGAGTTCAAGCTGAACGCGGATTAACATAGCACGATGATTTTCCATTGGCGAGACGGTTTATCCCGAAAATATCGGCACGAGAGCGTGCTGCGCGTTCCGGGTGCGCGGGCGGTGTGGCGTGCTTGAACACGGCACGTGGCTGGCCGCCTTTCTGGTGGGTCTGTTCGGCGGCGTGCACTGCGCCGGCATGTGCGGCGGCATCGTCACCGCCCTGAGCCTCGGCACCCGCACGCCTGCAGGCACAACGCCCTGGCCACTGCTGTTTTCCTACAACCTGGGGCGCATCGCGAGCTATACGCTGGCCGGCGCGCTGGCCGGTGGCGCGGGCTGGTTCGCCGCGCGACTGGTGGATGTGCACCTGGCGCAACAGGGGCTGCAGGTGCTGGCCGCGCTGTTCATGATCGCGTTGGGCCTTTACCTGGCGGGCTGGTGGGCAGGGCTCGCCAAAGTGGAACAGGCGGGCGGCGTGCTCTGGCGCAGGATCGAGCCCCTGGGACGACGTCTGATGCCGGTGCGCACGCCCGCCCAGGCCCTGGCCCTGGGCGGGCTGTGGGGCTGGCTGCCCTGCGGACTGGTCTACAGCGTGCTGATCTGGTCGCTGAGTGCCGGTGGCGTGGTCCAGGGTGCGTTGCTGATGCTGGCCTTCGGCCTGGGGACCCTGCCCAACCTGCTGCTCATGGGGGTCATGGCCGCCCGGCTCGGCGCATGGCTGCGGCAACGCTGGGTGCGTTACCTGGCCGGTGGTTTCGTGGCCGGTTTCGGGCTGCTGATGCTGTGGCAGGTAGTGGCAGGCTGAAACGGCCCGGGCTTATACCCGGGCCGCGCAGGCTTGAGGTTCAGCGGGTGAAGAACTGCTGGCGGAAGCGTACCGTCAGGGGTCCGCTGTCTCGGGGAGTGGCCTCAATCATGAAATCCAGGGTCTCGCCATCATCGATGCCCACCTCGGCCAGGTAGTAGATGGCCGTGCTATCCCGGACCTCGCGAAATTGCAGCGGGAGGGTCTGGCCGCGCAGGTTCACGGCCTTGCCAGTGACCACCGCCAGCTGCGGCTCCGTGCCTACACCCAGGGATTTTTTCATGATGCTGATGTTGATCAGCGCGCGGTTGCGGCTGCGGGTGATGTTGTAGGAGCGTGCAACATCCGGTGACAGGAAGTCGGTGCTCAGTGCGTTGAAATGGACCACGTAATCGCCGAAGTCCTGCTGCCCGCCGGCGTGGACGGTGCCGGACAGTGCGCCTGCCATTACCAGCAACAGGAATGCCTTGAAGACATGACGTCGTTTCATGTTGTGATGCTCCTCCAGTGTGCCCTGGTTCGATCGCTTGGCTTAAGGGAACAGTAGGTATCCCTTGTCTATCAGTGTAGCCAAAAGGCCGACGGGATGTTGCGCCATCAGTGTTTTGGAATGTGCAGGGATACCGGAATCAGAAGATCGAGCGCAGCAGGATCAGCAGAATGTTCAGGCCGATTATGGCCACCAGGGGGGAGAGGTCCACCGGGCCCAGGTTGGGCATCACGGAACGGATGGGGGTGAGGATGGGGCGGTTCAGGCTCGCCACCAGCGAGGCCACCGGATTGCCGCGCATGCCGCCGGCCATGAACCAGCTCATCACCGCCTCGATGATGATGCTGAACATGAACACATAAATCAGCAGCTGCAGCAGGCGGAACACCGCCACCACCAGCACCAGACCGAGCCCGGGGCTCGCGCCGCCGATCCAGGCCACCAGCCAGAGTTCCAGCATCTTCAGCGCGATCATGAGCAGCACCACCGCCGTGTCGAGACGGCCGATGGGCGGGATGACGCGGCGCAGGGCGCGCACCGGTGGATTGGTGACGGTGACCAGGAACTGGGACACCGGGTTGTAGAAATCCGCCCGCACCATGGCCAGCAGCATGCGCAGCATGAGGGCAATCACGTACAGGCTGAGCAGGGTGGAGATGAGGAAGATGCTGATCTCCTGGAGGGGTCCGGGCATGGGTGGGGCTCCCTAGTGTCGTGTCCGGTAAATATCTTGCCATTCAGAGCCTCGCAAAAGCGCCAAGGCAAGGCGCACACCGCAGGCAATGGCAAGCCCTTGGCAAGGTGTGCAACGCCGCATTGGCGCTTTTGCGGGGCTCCCATTGGGCGTGGCTGTGCGGACGTGTGGCGGTGTTACGCTTGATTGAAATGGGGGTGTCCATTCCTGCGCAAGCGTGCCTGGCCACGCGTCGGCACAGACGCGCTGAATGGTAAGGTATTTACCGGACACGACACTAGGGTCAGTCGCGACCCAGTTGATCGGCCAGTTCCCGGGAACGGTCCCGGGCGGCGGTGAGGGCCTGGGCCATGAGTTCGCGCAGGCCGCCGGTCTCCAGCACCTGCAGGGCGCGTTCCGTGGTGCCGCCCCGGGAGGTGACCCGGGTGCGCAGGGTGGCGGCGTCCTCGTCGGATTCCAGGGCCAGCTTGGCGGCGCCGAAGGCGGTCTGCAGGGCCAGCAGCCGGGCGGTCTCCCGGGGCAGGCCCAGCTGCACGCCGGCGTCTTCCAGGGCCTCCATGACCAGGAACAGGTAGGCGGGACCGCTGCCGGACAGGGCCGTGACCGCGTCCAGGGCGGACTCGTCGTCCAGCCACACGGTCAGTCCCACGGCGCGCAGGATGGATTCGGCCACGGCCTTCTGGGTCGGGCTGACCCGTTCATTGGCCGCCAGTCCGGTGGCGCCGCAGCCCACCAGGGCAGGGGTGTTGGGCATGCAGCGCACCACGGCGAGATTGCCGCCCAGCCAGCGCTCGATGTCGGCGCTGCGCACCCCCGCGGCGATGGAGACGATCAGTGGACGGCGTGCCTGCACGGCCCCGGCCAGGGCACGGCATACCTCGTCCAGCACCTGGGGCTTGACCGCCAGCACCACCACGTCGGCGTGGCTGATGGCCTCTGCGCCATCCTCGCCCAGGTGCAGGCCCGGCCATTGGGTCGCCAGGGTTTCACGCTGGCCCGGGTTGGGGTCCACGGCCCACAGGGCGTCCTCGGGCCAGCCGTCGGCGACCAGGCCGCCGATGAGGCTGCGCGCCATGTTGCCGGCGCCGATGAAGGCGATGGGTTCGTTCATGAGCTTTCCGTTGGGACGTTGGCGAACAGGGGAAGGATCATAAACCCTGCCCGCCGCGGCCTGCCACCCGGCGGCTGCCGAAGATGGCGGTGCCCACGCGCACGATGGTGGCGCCTTCCGCGATGGCCGCCTCCAGGTCGCCGCTCATGCCCATGGACAGGGTATCCAGCTGATGGCCCCGGCGGATCAGGTCTTCCTGCATCTCGCGCAGGCGGGCAAAGGCGCGTCGCTGGGTGGCGAAGTCCTCGCTGGGGGCGGGGATGGCCATCAGGCCGCGCAGGCGCAGCCGGGGAAGTCCCGCCACTACTTCGGCCAGGGCCGGCAGGGCCTCGGGGGCAAGCCCGGACTTGCTCGCCTCCGCGTCCAGGTTCACCTGCAGGCAGACCTGCAGGTCGACGGCCTCCCCGGGGCGCTGTTCCGACAGGCGCCGGGCGATCTTGTCCCGCTCGATGCTGTGCACCCAGTGGGCGAGGCCGGCAATCAGGCGGGTCTTGTTGGACTGCAGCGGGCCGATGAAATGCCACTCGGGACGCAGATCCGCGAGGGCATCGGCCTTGTCGGCCAGTTCCTGGACGTAGTTCTCGCCGAAGGCCCGCTGACCGCAGGCCATGACCTCCCTCAATGCCTCGGCGGGCTGGGTCTTGCTCACCGCCAGCAGGGTGATCGTGGCGGGGTCGCGTCCATGACGCAGGGCGGCCTCATGGATACGGGTCCTGACGGTGTCGAGTCTGTCGCCAATGGTGCTCATGGGGCTATGCTATATTCGGTTCACGTAACAGGGGAAATGCCGAATCGGCTCCGGCGTTTCCCGTGCCTGAGTCTCCCGGCCCGGTTCCCGTTGGCCGTCCTCTTGTGGCTATCGCCGTCCACCCGGCGTTAACTACCGTTCATGCGCGATGCGGCTTCACCCTCCGCGCTGGAAGGGGCAGACTCGACGCAAAGCCGGATCACGAACCGGTTCACTCGACTTGGGGGATTGAATGGACATTACGCAGCTGCTTGCGTTTGCGGTCAAGAATGGCGCCTCGGACCTGCACCTCTCCGCCGGGCTGCCGCCCATGATCCGCGTCGACGGCGACGTGCGCAGGATCAACGTACCCGCCCTGGACCACAAGGCTGTCCACGGCATGGTGTACGACATCATGAACGACAAGCAGCGCAAGGACTACGAGGAGTTCCTGGAAACGGACTTCTCCTTCGAGATCCCCGGCCTGGCGCGCTTCCGTGTCAACGCCTTCAACCACAACCGCGGCGCCGGCGCGGTGTTCCGAACCATCCCGAGCAAGATCCTCACCCTCGAAGAACTCAACTGCCCGAAGATCTTCGAGCAGATCTCCGACTACCCGCGCGGCATCGTGCTGGTCACCGGGCCCACCGGCTCCGGCAAGTCCACCACCCTGGCCGCCATGATCAACCACAAGAACGAATCCGAGTACGGGCACATCCTCACCGTGGAGGACCCGATCGAGTTCGTGCACGAGAGCAAGAAGTGCCTGGTCAACCAGCGCGAGGTGCACCGCGACACCCTGGGCTTCAACGAGGCCCTGCGCTCGGCCCTGCGTGAGGACCCGGACACCATCCTGGTGGGCGAGATGCGCGATCTGGAGACCATCCGACTGGCCCTGACCGCCGCCGAGACCGGTCACCTGGTGTTCGGCACCCTGCACACCAGTTCCGCCGCCAAGACCATCGACCGTATCGTGGACGTGTTCCCCGCCGCGGAGAAGGACATGGTGCGCGCCATGCTGTCGGAGTCCTTGCGGGCGGTGATCTCCCAGACCCTGCTCAAGCGCATCGGCGGCGGGCGCGTGGCGGCCCACGAGATCATGCTGGGCACCCCGGCCATCCGCAACCTGATCCGTGAAAACAAGATCGCCCAGATGTACTCGGCCATCCAGACCAGCCAGGGCATGGGCATGCAGACCCTGGACATGAGTCTCAAGGAGCTGCTCGCCAAGGGCATCATCAGCAAGGAAGACGCACGCCGCAAGGCCGCCAACCCGGACGCCCTCTAGGCCGACTGACACCACAGGCCGGGGCCCTGGCAATCCCAGTGCTCAGGTAGACGAGGCTTCATCAAATGGATCGCGATAAGGCAATACGTTTCATGCACGACTTGCTGAAGACCCTGCTCAGCAAGAAGGGCTCCGACCTGTTCATCACCGTGGGTGCGCCGCCGTCCATCAAGGTGGACGGACGCATGACGCCCATCACCAACCAGCCCCTGTCTCCGGCCCACACCCAGGTGCTGGTGCGTTCCATCATGAATGACAAGCAGGCCTCGGAGTTCGAACGCACCCAGGAGTGCAACTTCGCCATCAGCCTGCCGGGGGTATCGCGCTTTCGCGTCAACGCCTTCACCCAGCGCGGCACCGCCGGCATGGTGCTGCGTGTGATCACCACCGAGATTCCCACCTTCGAGCAGCTGGGCCTGCCGATGCAGCTCAAGGACATCGCCATGACCCGCCGTGGCCTGGTGATCTTCGTGGGCGGTACCGGATCGGGCAAGTCCACCTCGCTCGCCGCCATGCTGGGCTACCGCAATGCCAATAGCTATGGTCACATCGTCACCATCGAGGACCCCATCGAGTTCGTGCACTCCCACATCAACTGCCTGGTGACCCAGCGTGAGGTGGGGGTGGACACCGAGAGCTACGAGGTGGCCCTGAAGAACACCCTGCGCCAGGCCCCCGACGTGATCCTGATTGGTGAGATCCGCGACCGCGAGACCATGGACTACGCCATCGCCTTCGCCGAGACCGGTCACCTGTGTCTCTCCACCCTGCACGCCAACAGCACCAACCAGGCCCTGGATCGCATCATCAACTTCTTCCCCGAGGAGCGGCGCCAGCAGCTGCTCATGGACCTGTCCCTGAACTTGAAGGGTGTCATCTCCCAGCGGCTGATCCCCAAGGCCGACGGCAAGGGAAGGTCGCCCGCCGTGGAGATCATGATCAACAGCCCGCTCATGTCGGACCTGATCTTCAAGGGCGAGGTGCACGAGATGAAGGAACTCATCTCCAAGTCCAACGAGCTGGGCATGCAGACCTTCGACCAGGCCCTGTTCAAGCTCTTCGAGGAAGGCCATATCACCTACGAGGATGCCCTGCGCAACGCCGACTCGGTCAACGACCTGCGCCTGCGCATCAAGCTCGACAGCAAGCGCGCCCGTCAGACGAATCTCATGGACGAGGTCGCGCACCTGGAAGTGGAAGAGACGCCGGAAGAATCCGGTATGTTGAAATAATAGTGGCTAGTGGCAAGTCTCAAGTGGCAAGGAAGCCATCTTTATCTTGGTACTTCGCCAAAGGTGGTCATTGCTACGACTTTCCTTGCCACTTGAGACTTGCCACTTGAGACTGAATCCATGTCCATCGAACCCTACCTGAAACTCATGGCGCAGAAGAATGCGTCCGACCTGTTCTTCACCGTGGGGGCGCCTGCGAGCGTGAAGATCGAGGGCGAGATGCGTCCCATCAGCCGGCATACCATGGCGCCGGGCTCGGTCAGGGACATGGCCTACGAGCTGATGGACGAGCGCAAGATCCAGGAGTTCGAACGTACCCGGGAGATGAACATCGGCATCTCGGTGGAGGAGCTGGGTCGCTTTCGCGTGAACATCTACGTGCAGCGCGGCGAGGTCTCCATGGTGATCCGCTACATCAAGTCCGATGTGCCGAGCATCGAGCAGCTGCACCTGCCCCACGTGCTCAAGGACCTGGTGCTCAACAAGAACGGCCTGGTGCTGGTGGTGGGTTCCACGGGCTCGGGCAAGTCGACCTCGCTGGCGGCCATGCTGGATTACCGCAACGCCAACAGCTATGGACACATCCTCACGGTGGAGGATCCCATCGAGTATTCCTTCACCCACCGCAAGTCCATCGTGGGCCAGCGGGAAGTGGGTCTCGATACGCTCTCCTACGAGAACGCCCTGCGCGAGGCCATGCGCGAGGCGCCGGACATGATCATGATCGGCGAGATCCGTGACCGTGAAACCATGGAGGCGGCGCTCACCTACGCCGACACCGGCCACCTGGTGCTCTCCACCCTGCACGCGGTCAACGCCAACCAGGCCCTGGACCGTATCATCAACTTCTTCCCGCCGGACTCCCGCCGCCAGATCCTCATGGACCTGTCCCTGAACATCAAGGGCATCATGTCCCAGCGCCTGGTGGTCACCAAGGATGGCAAGCGCATGCCGGCCACCGAGGTGTTGCTCAACACGCCCTACATCTCGGAACTGATTCGCAAGGGGGAGATCAGCGGCATCAAGGACATCATCGAGAAGGGCGCGTCGGTAGGTATGCACACCTTCGACCAGTCACTGTTCGAGCTCTACAAGGCGGGCACCATCACCCTGCCCGAGGCCCTGTCCAAGGCGGACTCCCGGGGCGACCTGGAATGGCGCATCCATTTCGGCGGCGGCGTGAAGTCCCTGAAGTCCACCGACGATTCCCTGCAGATGCCCAGTGACATGGTCAACCTGGAGCCTCCCGCCGATGGCGGTCGCAAGCCCGCCACCCACTTCGATGACCTGAAACCGCTCTCGGAGACCAGCCTGGATAAAGAGGACTAACTGAAGCACGAAGTGTGAATCTGGAAGTGTGAATATTGAAAGGCCTTAACTTCGCACTTCCCAATTCCCACTTCTCACTTCAATTCTCGCTTCCCTCTTCAAAACACCGTTTTCGCGTCAAAAACCGGCCCGTCCACGCACACGCGCTTCATGGCGGGGCCTTGGTCCGTCTTCACCTCCACCACGCAGCCGGCGCAACCGCCCACGGCACAGGCCATGAACTCTTCCAGGGACACCTGGCAGGGGATGCGGTACTGCTCGGCCAGCCGGGCGCAGGCCGCCAGCATGGGGTGGGGGCCGCAGGCGAAGATCTCCACCTGGCGGCGTTTCTCCTCGCTCAGGGTGTCCAGCCACAGCCGGGCCAGGTCGGTGACGTAGCCTTCATGGCAGCCCGGGAAGCCGGCGCCGCTGGTAAGCCGGCAGGGCACGCCCCAGTCCTCCAGCAGCGGCATGGTGGCGATCACCCCCTCGGGCATGCCCGGCACCAGGATCTCCGAGGGGCGCGGCTTGAACGGGAAGGGCACTTCGGAACCCATGATCACCAGGGGCTGGTAGATCGGGTTGCTGCGCAGGCTGGAGGCCAGGAACACCATGGGCGGGATGCCCACGCCACCGCCCAGAAGCAGGGTCAGCGGCCGGTCGCCGTGGGGCTGGAAGGGCTTGCCGATGGGACCCATTACGCTGAGGGTCTCGCCTACCTTGCGGCGTGACAGCAGCCGGGTGCCTTCACCCACTGCCTTGTATAGAAACTCCACCCAGCCGACGCGCGGGTCGGTGCGCATGATGGACAGGGGGCGGCGCATGGGCAGCATGGGATCGCACTGCAGGTGCGCGAAACTGCCCGGCTGTGCCTTCTCGGCGCAGCGCGGCGCCTGCACCCGCAGGATGTGCTGCTCGCCGGCGAAGGCCTCGTGGGCGAGGACCTTGGCGTCCTCCACAAAGATGGTGCCGCGATGGGGTTTGTGCATAAGAAAGGTCCCGGTGGCTGGGTACAAGAGACAAGAAAAGCCATTCCCGTTGGTTTTCTTGTCTCTTGTATCTCGCCACTTGTCTCTAGTGATTTGATTCGAAAATGATGCGTCCGGCCACCAGGGTATGCGTGACCCGGCCGGCGAATTCCCAGCCGAAGAACGGACTGTTGCGGCCCTGGCTGAGCCAGGTCTCCGCCTCGGGCCGGTAGCTTGACTCGGTATCGATGATGCACAGGTCCGCCCGGTGGCCCGGCGCCAGGGTGCCCACGGGCAGGCCCAGGATCTCTGCCGGGTTGGCGGTGATCCGGCGCACGGCCTCGGCGTGGCTCAGCACCCCTTCCTCCGCCAGCCGCAGGGTCAGTGGCAGCAGGGTCTCCAGGGACGAGATGCCGGGCAGGGTCTGGGCGAAAGGCGCCAGCTTGGCGTCCGCCTCGTGGGGCTGGTGGTCGGAGCAGATGGCGGAGATGGCGCCGTCTGCCACCGCCTGGCGCAGGCCATCCCGGTCGCGCTGGCTGCGCAGGGGCGGCATCACGTGGCACAGGCTGTTGAAGTCCGCCACGTCCATGTCCGTGAGGAACAGCTGGTGCGCGGCCACGTCGGCGCTGATGGGCAGTCCGTCGTGGCGCGCGCGGGCGAGCATCTGCGCAGCCCGGGCCGTGGACAGGCGGCACAGGTGCACCCGTGCGCCGGTCTGTTCCGTGAGCGCGAGGATGGTGCCCAGGGCGGCGGTCTCGGCGGCCGCCGGTATGCCGGGCAGGCCGAGGCGCGTGCCCACCGGGCCTTCGTGCACGCAGCCCTTGGCGTTGAGGGACCAGTCGATGGGGTGCAGGTACACCGTGAGCCCGTGGCTCGCGGCGTACTCCATGGCCCGGCGCAGCAGCAGGTGGCTGGCCATGGGTTTGAGCGCCTGGCTGACCCCCAGCACGCCGGCGCGCTTGAGTGCCGCCATCTCCGAGAGCTGTTCGCCGGCCAGCCCCGAGCTGAGCGCGCCCAGGGCATGCACGCGCACGCCACAGGCCTGCTTGGCACGACGGGTGATCAGCTCCACCTCCGCCGGGGAGTCCACCGGCGGGTTGGTGTCCGGCGGGCAGACCAGGGTGGTGATGCCGGCGCTGGCCGCGGCACGGGTTTCGGAGGCCACGGTGGCCTTGTGTTCCTGGCCGGGCTCGCGCAGGCGCGCCGCCATGTCCACCACGCCGGGGATCACCAGGCGTCCGGCGGCGTCGATGCGCCGCTGGGGCTCGAAGTCCCTGGGTGCCTCGCCCAGGGCGACGACGTTCTCTTTCTGGATGTAGATGTCCGTGACCCGGTCGATGCCCTGGGCCGGATCCAGCAGGTGCGCGTTCTCGATGAGGAGCCTCATGGGGTCACGCTCCCACCCATGATCATGGACATCACCGCCATGCGCACGGCGATGCCGTAGGTCACCTGCTCCAGGATCACGGAACGGGGCCCGTCCGCCACCCGGGAGTCGATCTCCACGCCGCGGTTGGCCGGGCCCGGGTGCATGACGATGCAGTCCGGATGGGCCAGGGCCAGGCGTTCCTGGGTCAGGCCGTAGAGCTGGAAGAACTCGTGTTCCGAGGGCAGCAGGCCCGACTCCATGCGCTCGCGCTGCAGCCTGAGCATGATGATCACGTCCACGTCCTTGAGACCCTGGCGGATGTCGTTGTAGACGTGCACGCCCAGGGATTCCACCTGGGCCGGCAGCAGGGACTGGGGCGCGATCACGCGGATCTCGCCGGTGTTGAGGATGTTCAGGGCGTGGATCTGGGAGCGGGCCACCCGGGAATGCAGGATGTCGCCCACGATGGCCACCCGCAGGCGCGTGAAGTCCTGCTTGTGGCGGCGGATGGTGAACATGTCCAGCAGCGCCTGGGTGGGATGGGCGTGGCGCCCGTCGCCGGCATTGAGCACCGACACGTGGGGGGCCACGTGGCGGGCGAAGAAGTGCGCCGCGCCGCTGGATTCGTGGCGCACCACGAACATGTCCACGTACATGGCCTCCAGGTTGCGCAGGGTGTCCAGCAGGCTCTCGCCCTTGGTGGTGGCGGAGGTGGAGATATTCATGTTTAGCACGTCCGCGGACAGGCGCTTGGCGGCCAGTTCGAAGGTGGTGCGGGTGCGGGTGCTGGCCTCGAAGAACAGGTTCACCACGGTCTTGCCACGCAGCAGCGGCACCTTCTTCACCGCCTGGGCATTCATGCTGGCGAAGGACTCCGCCGTGTCCAGGATCTCGGTGATCAGGGCGTGGGGCAGGCCCTCGATGGTGAGCAGGTGACGCAGGCGCCCCTCCTCGTTGAACTGCAGGCTGGAGGGCAGGGGGCCGGCCGCCGGGATGGCCCGCGTGCTGAGCAGCGCCTCGCTCACTGGTCACCTCCGATGCTGACGATCTCAAGGCGCAGCGGATCCGGTCCGCGCAGCTTGACCTGCTGGTCCGGACGCAGGCTCAGGTGCTTGCCCACCACCTGGGCCTCGATGGGCAGTTCGCGGCCGCCCCGCTCCACCAGCACGGCCAGGGTCACCGAGGCGGGCCGGCCGAAGTCGAAGATCTCGTTCAGGGCGGCGCGGATGGTGCGCCCGGTGAACAGCACGTCGTCCACCAGGATGATGTGCCGGTCGTCCACGGAAAAGGGCAGGTTCGAGGGCTTGACCTGGGGGTGCATGCCGATGCGGCTGAAATCATCCCGGTAGAAGGAGATGTCGAGCATCCCCAACGGCTGGCGCAGGGCCAGGCGCCGGTGCAGGGCCTCGGCCACCCACACGCCACCGGTGTGGATGCCCACCATCACCGGGTCCGGTGTGCCCTGGGCGCTCAGGCGCTGCTTGAGCGCCTCGGCCATGGCATCGAGCAGGGCCTGGATGTCTTCATTCATGGGTCGTGTTCCCGACGTGTTCAGAAAACCAGTTGTCCAGCAGGATGGCGGCGGACAGGGCATCGATATCGCCCTTCTGCACCTTGCGGCCGCGCCGGCCGCTGGCGCGTGCCTCGCGCAGCCGTTCCTCGGCGTCGAAGGAGCTGAAGCGTTCGTCCACCCGGGCCACGGGCAGTGTATACCGTTCCGTGAGCTGTTCGCAGAAGCGCTGGATGCGGGGTGCGAGCGGGTGGGGCGTGCCGTCCAGGTTCAGCGGCTGTCCCACCACCAGCACATCCGGCCGCCATTCCCTCACCCAGCGGTCCAGCGCCGCCCAGTCAGGCCCGTCATCCCGGTTGGACACCGCCCCCAGCGGCGACCCCGACCCGCTCTCCCGGCTCCCGACAGCCACGCCGATGCGCCTGCCGCCATAATCCAACCCCAGCGCCGTATTAATAATCTTGTCTCTTGCCTCTAGACACTTGTCTCTAGCGCCGTCATGCATGTCCGGCATCGCCGCTGATCAGCGAGAGATCCACCCCCAGGCGCGCCGCCGCCGCCTGCCAGCGCTGGTCCGGCGGCAGGCGGAACAGGATGTCCAGGTCCGCGGGGGTGGTGAGCCAGGCGTTGTCGGCGATCTCCTGCTCCAGCTGCCCGGCACCCCAGCCGGCATAGCCCAGGGCCACCAGCACGTCTTTCGGCCCCTCGTGCCGGGCCATGGCCTCCAGGATGTCCCGGGAGGTGGTCACCTGCACGCCCTCGGAGACCGGCATGCTCGACGACCAGGCGCCCGCGGGGCTGTGCAGCACGAAGCCGCGGTCGGTCTGCACCGGGCCGCCGTGGAACACGGGGATCTCGGCGGCCTTGGCATCGGACTCGATGTCCATGTGCTCGAGCACCGTCTTCAGGGTCAGGTCCGTGGGCTGGTTGATGACGATGCCCATGGCCCCCTGTTCGTTGTGCTCGCAGATGTAGGTCACCGAATGGAAGAAGTTCGGGTCTTCCAGGCCGGGCATGGCGATCAGGAACTGGTTGGTGAAATTGCTGCTGGCAGTCATGGGTCTGTGTGTGCGCTGAGGTAATGAATAGTATCCGGCCTGGGGTCTGCCCCCCGCAAGGCGCCCCCGCACCGAACCTTTGAATCTTGAATTTTGAACCTTGAATTGAACTTAGCGCATGCGTATGCGGGAATCGCTCTGGAACACCCAGGTGCGGGTAATCATGAGCTGGTCGTATTTCTGGCGCATCTCCACCGGGAAGGGCGAGAAGGGGCTGGAGAGTTCCACGATGCGCCGGGCGGCATCATCCAGCACCTGCTCCCCGGAGCTGTTCGCCACCTGCACGTTGAGCACCTGGCCGTCGTGGTTGATCAGCACGTTGAGGATCAGGGTGCCATCCAGTCGCCGGCGGCGTGCCTCGTCCGGGTAGTTGAGGTTGCCTACCCGCTCCACCTTGCGCACCCAGGCATCCACGTAGCTGGCCTCCACGGCACTGCGCGCGCTCAGGGCGTCGATGTAATGGACCCGCGGGCGCTGGGCGTAACGGCGGCGCTCCTCGGACAGTTCCGAGGCCAGTCGGGCCATCTCCAGGCTGCGTTCCACCAGGCGGTCGGTGGTGGCCTGCTCCCGGACCGGGGTCTCCTCGACCACCTCCGGGCTGGGGGCCGGGGTGGGGGACTGCTCGCGGGTCAGCACCGGGGTCTGCTCCGCCGGGGTGGGGTCCGGTGCGCTGGGGGTGGCCTGTTCGGGGGCCATGCCGTCGGTGGGCAGGGGCAGGGGGGCGGTTACCGGTGCGCTGGGCCGATCCGGTTCCTCCGCCTGGCCGCTGGCCTGCTGGTCCGCCTGGGCGATGCGCTCGGTCTGCTCGGGCGGCGTGGGCGACTGGGTCTGCACCAGCACCACGTCCAGGGTGGGCGGGGTGCGGTCCCGGCCGGAGAATTCGATGCCGAAGCCCACGCCCAGGATCACAATGCCGTGGATCGCCGCGGCCAGGAACAGGGTCAGACCCAGACGATCGCTGGGTGTGACGGTGGCGGCGGACACGCTCATGGGGCGGCGGGCGGGCGTTGCGGATACATCATGCGCGCGATTGTACCGCTTGCCAGCCCGAACAGCAGTGCAGCGGTGAGCAGAACGGGCAACAGCTTGAGCAGGGCCGGGTGGGGGATGATCAGGGTGTAGGCCACCAGGAACTGGCCCAGCATGTGCGCCAGGGCGGCGAGCACGCACAGCCCCAGGGCGCTCAGGTGCCGGCCCGCGACGGCCGTGGCCAGACCCAGGGCCGCCAGGCTCGCCAGGGCGCCGGTCAGGCTCAGCAGGAAGGTGGGGCTCAGGAAACTGCCCACCAGCAGGCTGCCGGCCAGTACCCGCAGCAGCGAGACCCAGACCGCCACCCGCCAGCCGTAGAGCAGCAGCGCCAGCACCGTGATCACGTTGGCGAGCCCCGGTTTGACCCCGGGAATCGGGCTTGGCAGCGCCGCCTCCAGCACGTGGATGGCAATGGCCAGGGCCGCCAGCCAGGCGATCAGATGATCCTCGCGTGTCGTGGATAAAAGCATGAGAGACAAGATACAAGAGACAAGCGGCAAGCGGGGATTTCTTGTCTCTCGTCTCTTGCCTCTTGCCTCTTGCCTCTGTTCAGTAATTCACACTGTCGAAGCTGCGCTCCGCCTCGCCCAGTACCTCGATCAGCACCCGGTTCGGCAGGCTCACCGCCATGTCGCCGGCCTCCCGCAGCCAGCCGGCCCGCTGACAGATGCCCTGGCTGCCGGGGGAGGCGGCACAGCGGGCGGCGCCGTCGGCGATCTCCACGCGGGTGATGCCGGCGGGACCGGGCACCTCCACCAGGGCGTCCCGGTCCAGGGGCAGGCGGGCGAACTCCGTGCCGCCGCTCAGGATGCGGACCTCCCGGGTTGCGGTCGTGGTGCCGTCATCGGGCGCGCCCCAGAACTGGACGTAGGAGAGACCCACCAGCAGGCAGGCGCAGATCACCACCAGTCCATCACCCCGGGTCATCGCGCCGGCTCCACGAGGATGACCGGCGGTGCGGGCTGTTGCTCGAAGCGGATGCGTTCGGCCATGGCGGGTGTCATGAGTACCGCGCCCTGCGGGTCCACCAGCATGGCCTGTTCGATGCCCAGGCGCGCGGCGATCTCGGCGAAACGCGCCGGGCCCGCCACGAACAGGGCGGTGGCGGCGGCGTCCGCCCGGGCGCCATCCCTGTGGATCACGGTCACCGAGCGGGCCTCCCGGGCGGGCCGGCCGGTGCGCGGGTCGAGGATGTGGTGGAAGCGTTCGCCTGCATAAATAAAATGTCGCTCATAGTCGCCGGAGGTGTACACGCTCTCGTCGCCGGCAAGCTCCAGGGAGGCCAGCACCCCCTCGCCGTCCGGGTGGCGGATGCCGATGCGCCAGGGGCGGTTGCCCGGGCGGCCGATGGCGCGCAGGTCGCCGCCGGCGTTGAGGATGGCGTGCTCGATGCCCAGTTCCCTGAGGCGCTCCACGGCCCGATCCACACCGTAGCCCTTGGCGAAGCCGCCCAGGTCCAGGCGCACCGCGGGGTTGTCGCTGCGCATGCGGATGCCGTCGACGCGGATGTCTGCCATGCTGGGGCGGGTCTCCAGCAGGGCGCGGATCTCGGCCTCATCGGGCGGGGCGTGCTCTTCGCGCTCATCGCCATGGAAACCCCACAGGGCGAACAGCGCACCGAGGGCGGGGTTGAACAGGCCGTCGCTGTCCGCCTCCAGGCGCTGGCCCTCCAGGATCAGCGGCAGCACCGAAGGATTGGCCGAGAATTCCGCGCCCGTGGCGAGCAGCTGGTTGGTGCGCCCCAGGGGGCCCGGTTCCCAGGCATGCCAGGCGCGGTGCATGTAGTCCAGGTCCTCGCCCACCACCCGGGCTGCCTCCCGGACCAGCTCCCGGTCATGGGTGTAGATGCTCAGCTCCACCACGGTGCCGAAGGCCAGCAGCCGTTCGGTGTGCACCTCCGGGCGGGGACCGCAGGCGGCGAGCAGCAGGATCAGGACGGCTGGCATCAGCCGCTGCCAGGTGCTCACCGGCGCGCCTCCAGGTGTCTCGCGATGGCGTCCATGAGCTGCCCGCCGATGTCCAGGCCGTACTGGGCGTCCAGTTCCCGGATGCAGGTGGGGCTGGTGACATTGATCTCGGTGAGGTAGTCGCCGATCACGTCCAGGCCCACGAACAGCAGGCCCCGTTCCCGCAGCGCCGGCGCCACCTGCTGGCAGATCCAGCGGTCCCGTTCGGTGAGCGGCACGCCTTCGCCACGGCCGCCGGCGGCCAGGTTGGCGCGGGCCTCGCCGCTGGCGGGGATGCGCGCCAGGGCGTAGGGCACCGGCTCGCCGTCCACCAGCAGGATGCGCTTGTCACCCTCTACGTACTCCGGCAGGAAGCGCTGGGCCATCACCGTGCGCTTGCCATGCTGGGTGATGGTCTCGAGGATCACGCCGGTGTTGGGGTCGCCCTGACGGATGCGGAACACCGAGGCGCCGCCCATGCCGTCCAGGGGCTTGACCACGATGTCCTGCTGTTCGCCCAGGAAGCGGCGCAGGCGAGCCATGTCGCGGCTGACCACGGTCTCGGGGCAGCACTGGGGAAACCAGGCGGTGAAGAGTTTTTCGTTGGCATCCCGCAGGCTCCGGGGTCGGTTCACCACCAGGCAGCCCTCACGTTCCGCCAGCTCCAGCAGGTAGGTGCTGTAGAGATACTCCATGTCGAAGGGCGGGTCCTTGCGCATCAGCACCGCGTCCAGCTCGGCCAGGGGTCGCTCCATCGCTTCGCCCAGCGTGAACCAGTCAACGGCCTGGTCGCGTACCTCGAGCGCACGCATGCGGGCGTGCACGCGTCCTTCGGCCAGCCACAGGTCCTGCTGTTCCATGTAGAACACCGGCCAGCCGCGGCGCCGGGCGGCGAGCAGCATGGCGAAGGTGGAGTCCTTCTTGATATTGATGTGTGCGATAGGGTCCATGACGACCCCGATGCTGGGCGTGGTGGCTGGCAAGGAAGGAAGGCTCCGGCAAGATGGGCGGGGAATTTGACCAAGATAATCCACCCGCTGTGGGTTCCACAACGCACGCCAGTCTGGCGCCAAGTGTGATGAAGGGCACGTTTCCCCTGACCGATGGCCGCCCGGGGCGCTTAGAACTCACCTAACATAAAGTCGCTAACTGTCTTTACGGCTTGGGGGTATCTTGTTTGATAAAACCAAGGTCATGGGTTAAATTCGGGCCAAATTTGACAGTCAACGGATGTTGGGGGTGCTGTGAGCGAAGAAACCCATGGCGGTGCCGGAGAGCAGGACGAGCTTGCTGGGCTCAAGGTCATGGTCATTGACGACAGCAAGACGATCCGCCGGACTGCTGAAACCCTGCTCAAGAAACAGGGGTGTGAGGTGGTGACCGCCACCGATGGCTTCGAGGCCCTGGCCAAGATCGCCGAGCACAAGCCTGACATCATTTTCGTGGACATCATGATGCCGCGTCTGGACGGTTATCAGACCTGCGCGCTGATCAAGCACAACCGTCTTTTCAAGCAGACACCGGTGATCATGCTGTCCAGCAAGGACAGTATCTTTGACAAGGCCCGTGGTCGGATCGTGGGGTCGGAGCAGTACCTGACCAAACCCTTTACCCGCGACGATCTGCTGGGCGCCATCAGGATGCATGTCAAGCACTAGGGACAACTACCCGGCGGGGTGGTGTGATCACGCCGCGTGCTGCCGGTTCAGACCGGGATGCAGGCACACACTGTAAGCCGTCGGGATGACGTAAACATCAGATTGATCAATGGAGAACACCCGCGATGACGCAGATCCTGGTAGTTGACGATTCGCCCACCGAGATTCACGTACTCAAGACCATCCTGGAGAAGAACGGCTACAGCGTGATGACCGCCTCCAGCGGTGAAGAGGGTGTCGCCATGGCCAAACAGCACAAGCCTGCGCTGGTGCTGATGGACGTGGTGATGCCTGGCCTCAATGGCTTCCAGGCCACCCGCCAGCTGGCCAACGATGCCGCCACCAGCAGCATCCCGGTGATCGTGGTCACCACCAAGGACCAGGAGACCGACAAGGTCTGGGCCATGCGCCGGGGTGCCAAGGACTACATCGTCAAGCCGGTCAAGGAGCGCGATCTTCTCGAGCGCGTCAAGGCCCTGGTCGCCTGAGGCAATGTCCGCCGTCCTTCAGAATCCCTTCGAATATCTCCAGCTTCTGGCCCGCAAGGGTGAGGAGCTGGCCGGCAAGCTGCCCATGCAGTCAGTGCAGAAGGAGGCCTGGAAGGGCGTGCTGTTCGGGCTGCGGGGGCAGCAACTGCTGGCCCCCATGAGTCAGGTGGCGGAGATTGTCACCCCGCCTCCGGTGACCCGCATCCCCGGTGTGAAACCCTGGGCCTGCGGCATGGCCAACATGCGCGGCAACCTGCTGCCGGTGATGGATCTGCAGGGCTTCCTGTTCGGAGAAAACCTCCCCCGTGACTCCCGGCGCCATCGCCTGCTGGTGGTGAACTACCAGGGTGTCTACGCGGGCCTGGTGGTCGAGTCCGTGCAGGGCATGAAGCATTACTGGACCGATGATCGCGTCATGGAACTGCCCGAGGCCGATCCGGCCCTGCGCCCCTATCTGGACGGTGCCTTCCATGCGGGCCAGGAACACCTGGCCGTGTTCAGCCCCTGGCGGCTTGCCCAGGACGAACGCTTTCTGAATGTATCCACCTGATCCCGGAACGGGTCAGGCCAAACCCCGCCGCCAGGCAGAGCGGGGCATAGAATAAGAATAAACCTCGAGCGTCGCCCCGCAGGGAATGGGGTGGTCTCAACACAAAGAACACCTTTGGGGTGGGGAGCACTGTTATGAAAGGGTCTTCAAGCGACAGCGGGCTGAAGCTCGGTATTAACCGAACCTTCGCCATCCTGGGCGGATTGCTCATCGTGTTCATGCTGCTGACGGTGGTGGCGTTCGTCTACTACACCGTGCAGCTGGCACAGAACCGCAGCCACGTGGCCGAGGCGGCCGAGCAGCGACTGACCTCGCAGCGAATCGCGACCTTCGCCCTGGAATCCGCGGCAGGCAATGACGCGGCCTTCACGCAGCTCCAGCAACTGCGTGATGAGTTCGACCGCAGTCTGAGCGCACTGCAGGCGGGCAACCCTCTCACCGGCGTGCCCGCCGTGCCCGAGGAAATCGCCAGCGAACTGGCCGCGGTGGAGACGGCCTGGGCCGTCTATCGCGCCAACATCGACAGCATCATCGGCGGTCGTGAAGCGGTGCTCGCCACCAGCGAGTACTTCAACGTCATCAACGAATCCATCCCCGAACTCATCGTGCTCTCCGACGACGTGGTGCAGAGTCTGATCGCAGCGCGTGCGGAGCCCCGCCAGATCTACATCGCCACGCGCCAGATGATGCTGGCCCAGCGGGTACAGAACAACCTGGTCGGTGTGCTTGAGGGCGGTATCACCGCCGCCAGCGCGGCGGACCGTTTCGGCCGTGATGCCGCTGAATTCGGTCGCGTGCTGGAAGGCATGGTGCGCGGTTTCCCGGCACTCGGCATCGTGCAGGTGCAGGATCCCGAGGCTCAGAATCGGCTGCGTGAAGTGGCCATGCTTTTCAGTATGGTGAGCGACAACGTGGGCGGCATCCTGGAAGTGGCCCCTCAGCTGTTCGAGATCAAGGAGTCTGCCCAGCAACTGGAAAGTCTGTCCGGCGAGATGCTGGCCGTGACCACGGATCTTGAGACGGCCCTGCTAGGCCACGGTTCGGGACTGGATCTGTGGGTCTTCGCCGGCTACCTGTTCGGTGCCCTGGCCCTGGCCATGCTGGTCCTGCTGGGTTACGTGCTGTATCAGGATACCCGCCGCCGTCTGGCCGTGACCACCGAACAGAACCGTCGTAACCAGCGCGCCATTCTGCGATTGCTCGACGAGATGACCAACCTGGCCGAAGGTGACCTGACGGTGCACGCCACGGTGACTGAGGACATCACCGGTGCCATCGCCGACTCGGTCAACTACGCCATCGACGCGCTGCGCAGCCTGGTAACCACCATCAACCAGACCGCCTTGCAGGTCTCTACCGCAGCGGTCAAGACCCAGTCCACTGCCCTGCGCCTGGCCGATGCCTCCAACCACCAGGCCCGCGAGATCGCCTCGGCATCGTCGTCCATTACCGACATGGCCGATTCCATCGAGCAGGTGTCGCGCAGCGCCGAAACCTCCGCGGAGGTGGCCCAGAAGGCCGTGGCCATCGCCGGCAAGGGCGCACTGACGGTGCGCAAGACCATCGACGGTATGGACACCATTCGCGAACAGATCCAGGAGACCTCCAAGCGAATCAAGCGTCTTGGTGAGTCCTCCCAGGAGATCGGTGACATCGTGGGTCTGATCAACGACATCGCCGACCAGACCAACATTCTCGCGCTCAATGCCGCCATCCAGGCGTCGGCGGCCGGCGAGGCGGGCCGCGGCTTCGCGGTGGTGGCCGACGAAGTGCAGCGACTCGCGGAACGTTCCGCCAACGCCACCAAGCAGATCGAGGCCCTGGTGAAGACCATTCAGGCCGACACCAACGAGGCGGTGATCTCCATGGAGCAGTCCACCGCCAACGTGGTGAACGGTGCCAAGCTGGCCCTGGACGCCGGCGATGCCCTGAACGAGATCGAAGGCGTGTCCAACCAGCTCGCCGACCTGATCGCCACCATCTCCCACGCGGCCCGTCAGCAGGCCTCGGTGGCGCAGAACGTGTCCAATACCATGAACGTGATCCAGGAGATCACCATGCAGACCTCCGACGGCACCAACGAGACTGCGGTGTCCATCGGTAACCTCACCAACCTGGCAACGGAACTACGCAAGTCGGTGGCCGGCTTCAAGCTGCCCGAGTCGGAGCAGCTCGATACGGTCATCATCGATCAAGAAGACGAGCAGCTGGACGTAGGCGAGCACAAGGTGGCCTGAGCCAAGGCGCCATGAGCCTCCATTCGCCCGTTCCCACAAGCAGCCAGGTGTGCCATGACTGACGAGACCATCGAGTACAGCGCCCTGCACTGGGTGAAGAAGGAGCTGGACGCGCTGCTCAACGAGGCGCGCGTCGCGCTGGAGTCCTACATCGAGGACGACGCCCAGACCGACAAGCTGGCGGACACGGAGTCCAAGCTTCGACAGGTCAACGGCACCCTGCAGATGGTGGAGCTGCACGGCGCCGCCCTGCTCGCCGAGGAGATGGTGCGCCTCACCCAGGCGGTGCGCGACGGCAGTGTCACCAGCCGTGACGACGCCTTCGAGGTGCTGATGCGGGCCATCCTGCAGCTGCCCGATTACCTTGAACACATCCAGACCGGGCATCGGGACATCCCCATCGTCCTGCTGCCCCTGCTCAACGATCTTCGCACCACCCGCAACGCCAGCCTGATGTCCGAGAACGTGCTGTTCTTCCCGGACATGGAAGGCATCATGGATCGCGACGAGGGCGAGACCGAGGTCAGACCCAGCGGCGAGGACATCCGTGAACTGGCACGCCGCAGCCGCCATCACTACCAGCTCGGTCTGCTGGGTCTGTTCCGCAACCGCGACGTACCCCAGAGCCTGCAGCGCATCCAGTCGGTGATCGCCGACCTGCGCCGGGCCGCCAGGGACGATGCCGTGCGGCGTCTGTTCTGGGTGGGCGGTGCCGTCGCCGAGGCCCTCGGCAGCGGCGCCCTGGAGCCCAGCGTCACGGTCAAGCAGCTGCTGGGGCGCATCGACCGCGAGATGCGTGTGCTGATCCAGGACGGCGAGTCCGCCCTGGGCGCGCGTATCCCCGGTGACCTGATCAAGAACCTGCTCTACTACGTGGCCCGCTCCCGTCCCGGCGGCGAGCAGGTGGGCGCGGTCAAGCGTGCCTTCCGCCTCAACGAGCTGCTGCCCGAGGGCGCGGACCTGGAAGAGGCCCTGGCCAACATCCGCGGCCCCAATCAGGAGCTGATGGACACGGTCTCCCGCGCCATCCGCGAGGACCTGGCCGAGGTCAAGGACGGTCTGGACGTGTTCATGCACAGCGCCCAGGCCAGGGTGGAGGATCTCAAGCCCCAGGTGGAGAAGCTGCATCGCATGGCCGATACCATGGCCATGCTGGGTATGGCCGAGCCCCGGGAGATGGCCCTGCGCGAGGCCGATACCATCGATGCCCTGATCGCGGCCGGTGATGAGGCCAAGGACGATACGCTGCTCATGGACGTGGCCTCCCGCCTGCTCAACATGGAAGCTGCGGTCAACGGCCTGGTGGCCTCCCGTGGGCGCGCCGGTGCCCGTGCCGGACTGCTGCCCGATGCCCTGGGCGAACTGTCCGCCGCCGAGTCGCGCACCATCATCAATTCCATGCTGCGTGAGGCCCTGGCCGACATGACCCGGGCCAAGAGCGGCATCCTCGATTTCGTGGCGGAACCGGCCAAGGTCGAGCATCTGAGCGAAGTCCCGGCGACCCTGCAGCGGGTGGGCGGCGCGCTCTCCATCCTCTCCCTGGAGGGCGTGGAGGAGGTGCTGCGTGGCATCCGCGATTACGTGCAGGCCGGTGTCCTGGCCACCGGCAAGGTGCCCCCGGCAGAGCAGCAGGAGGCCCTGGCCGAGGCCATCACGGCGGTGGAGCTCTATCTGGAGACCCTGGACTCTGGCAACGGGGATCCACGCCCGATGCTGGAGACCGCGCGGACCTGCGTGGCCCGACTCAGCACGCCCGAACTGCCTGCGGCCCTCTCCGCCGACGAGACCCTGATCGTCACCCCGGAGCATGGTCTGTCGATGCCTGCAGCCGACGAAGACGCGACCTGGATGACATCGCGTCCCGCACCGGCAGCAGACATGCCCGAGCCCGAGGCAACCGTGGCGGAAGTCCCGGAGTCGGTTGAGGTGGCGCAACCGTCCGAGGAGATCGCGGCCGCGCCGGCAGCGGAGCCCGAACCCGAGCCGCAGCGCTTCCCGGTGCTTTCCGGTGAGGTGGACGAGGAGATCAAGGAGATCTTCCTGGAAGAGACCACGGAAGAGATCGAGCGCATCAGCGAATACCTGCCGCGCTGGCGGGAGAACCCGGCAGACCAGGAGGCGCTCACCACGGTGCGCCGTTCCTACCACACCCTCAAGGGCAGCGGCCGTCTGGTCGGCGCGTTGCTGCTGGGTGAATTTGCCTGGTCCATGGAAAACCTGCTCAACCGCATCATCGACCAGAGCGTCTCTCCCGGCCCGGCCGTCTACGCCGTGCTGGGCGAAGCCCTGCGGATGCTGCCCGTGTTGCGCGGGCAGATCGAGGGAGGCGAGGGTGATGAGCCCGGCACCTATGCGCTGATGGCCCGGGCTCACGCCCTGGCCCGCGGTGAGACCGCGCCTGCCAGGGCCGCCCCGCCGGCGCTAGCCCCTGTCGAGCCCCCGGTGAGCGCCGCACTCGCTGAGGCACCCGAGGCTTCCGAGCCGGAGATCTCCGGCGAGGTCGTGCCCACCGTGATCCTGGACCGGGAGGATCTGGATTTTTCCAGCCCGGATGTCCAGGCCCCCGTGACCGCCGAGACCGGTCCGCAGGCCGATGACACCCTGACAGGCCTCGCAGTCGAGGGTGGCTTCGATCTGGCGCTGGAGCCGGGCACGGATGAGGATACCCTGGCCCAGGGAGAGACCGGCCTGTCCCTGGAGGACCTGGACGTTGGCGCTGCCGCCGAGGAACTGAACGCACTCGAACCACTTGAAGGCGAATTTGGCAGCCTCGAGACACCGCCCGAAGAGTCGACCCTGACGTTTGAAACCGAGGCGCTCGAGGCGCCTGAGGCGGGTACCCCGCGGCCGGAGGCCGATACGGTGATCTCCGCACCGGCCGGACTGTCCGACCATCACGAGGCGGAAACCCGCTTCATGGCCAGGGCAGAGATTCCGGGCATGGAGCCGACGCCGGCCGAGGCAGTGCCACCGGTGGCCCAGCGTATGGACCCGGCCCTGTTCGAGATCTTCCGTAACGAGGCCACCCAGCATCTCAACACCCTGCGTAGCCAGCTGGAGGGCGCGTCCCGGGAAGACGGCGGCATGCCGGTCACTGATGCACTGCTGCGCGCGGTACACACCCTCAACGGCGCGGCTCGCACGGCGGAGGTCCCCGAGATCTTCGAGGTCTGTGCGCCCTGCGAGCGCTACGTCAAGGCGCGCGCGGACACCGAGGCCTTCGTGCCCGGTGCAGCCCTGCCCGGGTTCTGGTCGCTCATCGAGCACGTCAGCGGCGTGATCGAGGCCCTGGGCCGGGGCGAGGATCCCCTGCCTTCCGGCGAACGTCTGGCTGAAGACATGCAGGCGATGCTGGATGAGGAACTGGCACGTCAGGAAAGGGTTCGCCAGGAGGAGGCCCGCCAGTCGGCGGCCGCCCTGGCCGCGGCCGCTGCAGCTGCCGTTCCGGCGCAGCCCGCACCGACCGAGGCCGTCACCTACGACGAGCAGGACCAGGAGCTGGTGGACATCTTCCTGGAAGAGGGTGGCGAGATCCTGGATGCCAGCGACAACCTGCTGGAGTCCTGGCGTCACAACCTGAACGATCAGGGCATCATTGCCGAGATCCAGCGCCAGCTGCATACCCTCAAGGGCGGCGCCCGCATGGCGGGTCTGCGGCCTATCGGCGATCTGAGTCATGCCCTGGAGACCCTGGTGATCGACATCACCGAGGGCCGTGGCCAGGCGCAGCCCGCGATGCTGGACGTGGTGGCCCAGTCCCTGGACACCCTGAGCCGACAGCTGGAACAGGCCCGCCGGCGTGAGTCGCTGATCACCGCCCCGGATCTGATCGCGCGGCTTTCCGGTTTCAAGGCCGGCGAGGCCGAGGCCCCCGCCGAGCGGGCCGCGCCGTCAGTACCCGAGACCGTCTCCATCACCGAGGAGATCCCGGCCCAGTCCCCGGTCGAGGACGAGATCGTCATCGAGGAGATCCCGGTCGACGAGGCATCCCCGCGCCTGAGCGTGGACGAACTCCCGGACGAGACCCTGGAACTGGTGGAAGAGCCGGGCTACGGCGGCGGTGAGCCCACCCTGACCGAGATCCCCGAAGTGTCTGCGGCGGCGCCGGCGGAAGAGCCGGCCCGGGCCGGTGCCCGTGCGGCCGCCGACAGCGGTCCCCAGGAGCTGGTGCGTGTGCGCTCCGAGGTGCTGGACAACCTGGTGAACTACGCGGGCGAGGTGAACATCTACCACGCCCGTCTGGAACAGCAGATCACCGGGTTCCGTTTCAATCTGGGCGAGCTGTCCCAGACCGTGACCCGTCTGCGTGAACAGCTGCGCAAGCTGGAGATGGAGACCGAGGCGCAGATCCTGTTCCGCTATGAGCAGGAGAAACAGGACCACGAGATCGACGCGGATTTCGATCCGCTGGAGATGGACCGCTACTCCAACATCCAGCAGCTGTCCCGGGCCCTGGCCGAATCCATCAACGACCTGGTGAGTATCCAGGACATCCTCTCCGACCAGGTGCGCGACTCCGAGACCCTGCTGCTGCAGCAGTCCCGCGTGAGTACCGACCTGCAGGAAGGCCTCATGCGCACGCGCATGGTGCAGTTCTCCAACATGGTGCCGCGTCTGCGCCGTGTGGTGCGCCAGACGGCCACGGAACTGGGCAAGCGGGTGGAGCTGGACATCCAGGGTGAAGGCAGCGAACTGGACCGCTCCGTGCTCGAGCGCATGGTCTCGCCCCTGGAGCACATGCTGCGCAACGCCGTGTATCACGGCATCGAGTCAGCGGACAAGCGCCGCGCCACGGGCAAGGCCGATGCGGGGCATATTGACATCCAGGTCACCCGTGAGGGCTCCGAGGTGGTGATCCGGGTCAGCGACGACGGCGGCGGCATCAACCTGGATGCCGTGCGCAGCAAGGCCATGCGCCTGGGCCTGATCAAGGGCGACGAGGCGCTCACCGACGAGGACATCATGCAGTTCATCCTCGAGTCCGGTTTCTCCACCGCCCAGGAGGTCAGCCAGATCTCGGGACGCGGCGTGGGCATGGACGTGGTGAACAGCGAGATCAAGCAGCTGGGCGGCACCCTGGGCATCGAGACCGTGCCCGGCAAGGGCACCCGCTTCACGGTGCGCCTGCCCTTCACCCTGGCCATCAACCAGGCCCTGCTGGTGCAGGTGGGCGAGGATATCTACGCCGTGCCCCTGTCCAGCATCGAAGGCATCGTGCGCGCGCGTGCCGGCGACCTGGCCCGCTACTACGAGGAGGCCAATCCCACCTACGACTATGCCGGCAACACCTACGAGGTGAAACACCTGGGTGCCCTGCTGGAAGTCTCCCAGCCCAACCTGCATGCCTCGGACGTGATGTACCCCGTGCTGCTGGTGCGTTCCGGTGATCACCGTATCGCCCTGCACGTGGACGGCCTGCTGGGCAGCCGCGAGGTGGTGATCAAGTCGGTGGGGCCGCAGGTGGCCAAGGTGCGCGGCATCTCCGGTGCCACCATCCTGGGCGACGGTCGCGTGGTGCTGATCCTGGACGTGCCGGCCCTGGTGCGCATCGGTGCCGGTGTGCAGCTGGTCTACCGGGCGCCGGAAGGCGAGGCCGCAGAGGCGGAGGAGCACATTCCCACGGTCATGGTGGTGGACGACTCCATCACCATCCGCAAGGTCACGGCGCGCATGCTGGAGCGCAACCACTATCGGGTCATCACGGCGAAGGACGGTCTCGACGCCGTGGCCCAGCTTCAGGAGCATGTGCCCGACGTGATGCTGCTGGATATCGAGATGCCGCGCATGGACGGCTATGAGCTGGCCACCCATATCCGCAATGACAGCCGGCTCAGGGAGATCCCGATCATCATGATCACCTCCCGTACCGGTGAAAAGCACCGCCAGCGTGCCCTGGACATCGGCGTGAACCGCTACCTGGGCAAGCCCTACCAGGAGGCGGATCTGCTCGCCAACATCCAGGACATCCTGGCGCAGTGATGGCGGCAAAACACAGGAATCTTGATTGACCCATGAGTGACGCCCAGGAAAGCCTCAGCTGCTTCATCGTCCCGGTGACGGAGCATCACCTGCTGCTGCCCCAGCCGGCCGTGGCCGAGGTGGTGACCCAGCAGTTCATGCGCGAGATCCCTGGCGCCCCGCCCTGGCTCACCGGTCTGGTGGAGTGGCGCAACGAACAGGTGCCGGTGGTGTCCGTGGAGACCCTCATGGGCGCCGCCCCGGAACCCCGCAACCGCCTGCAGCGCATGCTGGTGATGCATGGCCTGGAGCAGTTCCCGGGGCTCACCTACTACGCCCTGCAGGTGCGTGGCATTCCCCACCCCCTGAAGATCCGTCCCCAGGACCTGGAGGCTTCATCGGAGCCCGACCCCGGTGACGGCAGCATCGCCCGGCGCGTGCGCGCCAGCGGTGTGACCTGCCTGATCCCCACCCTGGAGCGCATCGAGGGGTTGCTCAAGGAATATCTTCAAAGGCTTTGAAGAATAAGAAGTGGGAATTGGGAAGTCGGAAGTCGGAAGTCAAAATCCTTCACTTCGCACCTCCCAATTCCCACTTCGCGCTTCAACGAAGGTCCCCCCACAAGCCCTGAATCACCGCCAGTGCCGCCACGCCGGCGGTCTCCGTGCGCAGGATCCTCGGGCCCAGGCGCACCGGAGTGAAGCCCCGGTGCCGGGCGGCCAGGATCTCGGCCTCGTCCAGGCCTCCCTCGGGTCCGATCAGCAGGCTGACCTCACCTTCAGGCGGGACGAGCCCGGACAATCCGGTCTCCGCGCGCGGGTCCAGGACCAGGCCTAGGCCGCTGTCCGGTTCGCTGCCCAGCCACGCCTGAAATGATATCACCCCGCCCAGCTCGGGCAGCTCGTTGCGTCCGCATTGTTCGCAGGCGCTGATCACCACGCCGCGCCAGTGTTCCAGCCGGTTGTCCAGGCGCCTGGGGTCGCCCGGTGCCTGGCTGCGCTGGGTGAGCACCGGCTGGATCCTGCTCACCCCCAGTTCCGTGGCCTTCTGCAGGCTGTAGTCCATGCGGTCCCCCTTGGAGATGCCCTGCACCAGGGTGACCGGGAGTGCTGGGCGGGTGTCACGGGGATCGAAGCCGGTGAGGGAAACACTGGAGTGACGCTTTTGGGCCTCGGTCAGTGTGGCGCGGTATTCCCCACCCTGACCGTTGAACAGCACGAGTTCCGCGCCGGGGCGCAGGCGCAACACCTGTACCACATGTCGGTGAGCGCGTTCGTCCAGTTCGATGGTGTCCCCGACGGACAGGGACTGGTTCAGGTACAGACGGGTGGTGCGCATGAGCAGGAACTCGCTGAAGGGGGCGGACGCGGATGGCGCGTGCCGATTGTCTGGTGAATGCTCGGGAAACTCGGAAACCACCGCCAGTGACGGTGAATCCTGGTTCCATATGCTACACAATGGCGCCGCCGGGCAGACCGGCCAATAACATCAAAATGATCGACCTCGGATCGGACCACGGGATGCGGGGTATCTCAGAGGTGAACGACATGAAAGGCATTCGCGGCCGCATCCTGCGGCAGATTGTACTGTGGGTCGGGCTGTGGCTTGCCGCCGGACAGGGCCTGGCACAGGAGCCCCTGGTGTTCAGTGCGGCGCCACGGGAGACCCCCGAGCAGGGCGAGCAACTGTACGGCCCCCTGGTGGAGCGGATGAGTGAAGTGCTGGGCGTGCCGGTGATCTATCGGCATCCCGGCAGCTGGCTCACCTACCAGCGGGACATGCGCAACGACGCCTATGACATTCTGCTGGACGGCCCCCATCTGATCGCCTGGCGCATGGCCGAGCTGAATCACCGGCCCGTGGCGAGGATGCCCGGCACGCTGCGCTTCTACCTGCTTGTGCGCGAGGGCGATGACAGCGTTGGGGCGTTGCAGGACCTGGTGGCCCGCAAGATCTGCTCCGTGGCGCCGCCGAACCTGGCGCCCCTGGTGATGCTGGCCGAGTATCCGGACGTGATCCGTCAGCCGGTGATCCACTCCGCCCGGCGCGGGATGCGCCAGGCCTTCGACGAGTTCCGCGCCGGGGAGTGCGATGCCGTCGCGCTGCCCACCAATTTCTACCACAACCAGTTGAGCGACGATGAGCGTCGCGGAACCCGCATCCTGTTCGAAAGCCCGCCGCTGCCCAACCAGGGTTTCAGCGTCGGTGAGCGGGTGGATGAAGTCCAGTCTGCCCGCCTGCGTGAATTGATGACCGCCACGAACGAGCCCGCCGTGGCGGCTGTCCTGCGCACCTTTGCCCGGGATGCGCAGGTGTTCATCCCCGCAAACGACGACGAGTACCGGCCCCATGACCGCCTGCTCAAGGGCGTGTTGTTCGGCTGGTAGTTGGCCTGTCCACCCCGGTGATAGGGCGGGCCGTGCCCGCCGTTCCGCGGTCGTGCCCCGTTCTGCGGCGGCCAGGGGCCGTCCTGTGATTCTGTTCGCTGGCAGGCCCGAGGGGCTTGCACGAAAAAGGGCGGCCCATCGGGCCGCCCTTTTTCGTGCGCTGCCTGGTCGGCGGGCTAGCGTCCGCCCAGGCCCAGGTTGTTCCAGATCGCCAGGGTCGGGCCGGCCTGGTTCATGGTGTAGAAGTGCAGGCCCGGTGCGCCGGCCTCCAGCAGCTTCTCGCACAAGCGGGTCACCACGTCCTCGCCGAAGGCCCGGATGGCGGCGCTGTCATCACCGAAACCCTCCAGGCGCTTGCGGATCCAGCGCGGAATGTCGGCACCGCAGGCGTCCGAGAAGCGCGCCAGCTGGGTGTAGTTGGTGATGGGCATGATGCCGGGCACGATGGGCAGGGTCACGCCCATCTTCTCGCAGCTGTCCACGAAGTGGTAATAGGCGTCGGCGTTGTAGAAATACTGGGTGATGGCCGAATCGGCGCCTGCATCCACCTTGCGCTTGAAGTTCTCCAGGTCCTTTTCATAGCTGGGTGCCTGGGGATGCATCTCCGGGTAGGCGGCCACCTCGATGAAGAAGTGATCGCCGGTCTCCTGGCGGATGAATTCCACCAGTTCATTGGCGTAGCGCAGCTCGCCCGGCTCGCCGCGCATGCCCGAGGGCATGTCGCCGCGCAGGGCGACGATGTGGCGGATGCCGTTGTTGCGATACAGCTCCAGGATCTCGCGGATATGCTCCCGCGTGGAACCGATGCAGGAGAGGTGGGGTGCCGCCTCGAAGCGGGCATCGCGCTGGATCTCCAGCACCGTGTCCAGGGTGCGCGCCTGGGTCGAACCGCCGGCGCCGTAGGTGACGGAGAAGAACTTGGGTTTCAGTTCGGCCAGGGCCTCCCGGGCCTTGCGCAGTTTCTCCGCGCCCTCGTCGGTCTTGGGCGGGAAGAACTCGAAACTGAATACTTTCTCGTATGCTTTCTGTGATTTCATGATGTCGAAGGTACAAGGGCAAAGGAACTAAGGAAAAAGGGAAAGGCAAACCAAGGGGCAAGGTACAGGGGGTTGCTCCCTTGTGCCTTGCCCCTTGTACCTTGTACCTGCCTTTAATACCGGTAGTGTTCCGGCTTGAAGGGACCGTCCACCGGCAGACCCAGGTACCTGGCCTGCTCCTCGGTGAGCCGGGTGAGATTGGCGCCGATCTTCTTCAGGTGCAGGGCCGCCACCTTTTCGTCCAGGTGCTTGGGCAGCACGTAGACCTCGTTCTTGTAGCGGTCGCCGTGGCAGAAGAGCTCGATCTGGGCCATCACCTGGTTGGTGAAGGAGTTGGACATCACGAAGCTCGGGTGGCCCGTGCCGCAGCCCAGGTTCACCAACCGGCCCTCGGCCAGCAGGATGATGCGCTTGCCGTCCGGGAAGATCACGTGATCCACCTGGGGCTTGATGTTCTCCCACTGGTGCTTGCGCAGGGACGCCACGTCGATCTCGGAGTCGAAGTGACCGATGTTGCACACGATGGCCTGGTTCTTCATGGCTGCCATGTGGTCGTGGGTGATCACGTTCTTGTTGCCGGTGGCGGTGACGAAGATGTCCGCCTTGCCGGCGGCCTCGTCCATGGTCACCACCCGGTAACCCTCCATGGCCGCCTGCAGGGCGCAGATGGGGTCGATCTCGGTGATCCATACGGTAGCACCCAGGCCGCGCAGGGACTGGGCGCTGCCCTTGCCCACGTCACCGTAACCGCACACCACGGCGATCTTGCCGGCGATCATCACGTCGGTGGCGCGCTTGATGGCGTCCACCAGGGACTCGCGGCAGCCGTACAGGTTGTCGAACTTGGACTTGGTGACCGAGTCGTTGACGTTGATGGCGGGGAAGGGCAGGGTGCCGTCCTTCTGCATCTGATAGAGACGATGCACGCCGGTGGTGGTCTCCTCGGTCACGCCCTGGATGTTCTTCTTGATGTTGGAGTACCAGTTGGGCGATTCGGCCAGGCGCTTCTTGATGGAGGCGAACAGGGCGCGCTCTTCGTCGTTGCCGGGCTTCGCCAACACGGAGGGATCGGACTCGGCCTGGGTGCCCAGGATGAGCAGCAGGGTGGCGTCACCGCCGTCGTCCAGGATCATGTTGGCGCTGCCGCCGTCATGCCACTCGAAGATGCGATGGGCGTAGTCCCAGTAGTCGTCCAGGGTCTCGCCCTTGTAGGCGAACACCGGCGTGCCGTTGGCGGCGATGGCTGCGGCGGCGTGGTCCTGGGTGGAGTAGATGTTGCAGGAGGCCCAGCGGACCTCGGCGCCGAGGGCCTCCAGGGTCTGGATCAGCACCGCGGTCTGGATGGTCATGTGCAGGCTGCCGGCGATGCGGGCGCCCTTGAGCGGCTGGGCCTTGGCGAATTCCTCGCGTACCGCCATCAGGCCGGGCATTTCGGTCTCGGCGATGGCGATTTCCTTGCGGCCGAAGTCGGCCTGGTTGATGTCGGCAACGATGTAGTCGTGCTTCGGGTTCATCACAGCATTCATGGGTGGATCTCCATGGTTGTCGGATGAGCGCCGTTACTACGGTTGTTGCGCCGTGCCGAGCCTGACGGGGCATAAACCCGCTGCAGCGCTCCTCGACACGTAACAAACCGCGGATGCTTGACCGCGGGGTACTTCAAAAATCAGGTCTTGCCGCTGAGGCGCAAAGACGCAGAGGGAAATCATCCATGACAGGATTGACATGATTGAAAGGAGGTGGTTTCAGAAACCACGGATCACATCCTGAAAATCCGGTCAGGTCATCTCATTTCTCTGCGTCTTTGCGCCTCTGCGGCAATCCGTGATCACTTCAAGCCGGCAGCCGCGGCCAGGTCGGCGGCCTTGTCGGTGCGTTCCCAGGGCAGGTCCAGGTCCTCGCGGCCGAAGTGGCCGTAGGCGGCGGTGCCACGGTAGATGGGGCGCAGCAGGTCCAGCATGGTGATGATGCCCCAGGGGCGCAGGTCGAAGTGCTCGCGCACCAGTTCGACGATGCGCCGGTCGGCCACCTTGCCGGTGCCGAAGGTCTCGATGCTGATGGAGGTGGGCCTGGCCACGCCGATGGCGTAGGAGACCTGGATCTCGCAGCGGTCTGCCAGCCCCGCGGCGACGATGTTCTTGGCCACGTAACGGCCGGCGTAGGCGGCGGAGCGGTCCACCTTGGAGGGGTCCTTGCCGGAGAAGGCGCCGCCGCCGTGGCGGGCCATGCCGCCGTAGGTGTCGACGATGATCTTGCGCCCGGTCAGGCCGCAGTCACCCACCGGGCCGCCGATGACGAACTTGCCGGTCGGGTTGATGTGGATGTTCTCGGCCGGGCAGGCGTCTAGCCACTGGGCGGGCAGCACGGGCTTGAGGATCATGTCCATGACCGCGTCGCGCAGGTCCTTCTGGTCGATCTCCGGATCGTGCTGGGTGGAGAGCACCACCGCATCAATGCCCACCGGCTGGCCATCCTCATAACGGAAGGTGATCTGGCTCTTGGCATCCGGGCGCAGCCAGGACAGCTCGCCGTGCTTGCGCACCTCGGCCTGGCGGCGCACCAGGTTGTGGGCGTAGAAGATCGGTGCCGGCATCAGGTTCTCGGTCTCGTTGCTGGCATAGCCGAACATCAGACCCTGGTCGCCGGCGCCCTGGTTTTCCCGGTTGCTCACGTCCCGGTCAACGCCCTGGGCGATGTCCGGGGACTGCTTGCCGATGGCGTTGAGCACGGCGCAGGTGTTGCCGTCGAAGCCCACGTCGGAGTCGTCATAGCCGATGTCCACCACCACCTCGCGCACCAGGGCCTCGTAGTCCACGTTGGCATGGGTGGTGATCTCACCGGCCAGTACGACCATGCCAGTCTTCACCAGGGTCTCGCAGGCCACCCGGGCATGGGGGTCCTGGGCGAGGATGGCGTCCACGATGGCGTCGGAGACCTGGTCGGCCATCTTGTCGGGATGACCCTCGGAAACGGACTCGGAGGTGAACAGGTAGTTGTTTTTCATGCTTTTTCTGATGCTCCGTCAGAATGGCCATGGTGAGTGGGCGGCCTAGGGTGGCAGGACCCAAAGAGTGGGGATTGTAGCCGATTTCGCCTTGTGAATGCATCCCGCCGGGGGCGGGAAAGCTCTCCGGGGCTGTCATAAATCCTTTTTAAAATCATCTGCTTGATAGGGTTATTGCGGCCGGGGGCGGGCTCCCTCCGGAGGTCGGTCTGGGGGCTTCTACGCGGGGCAGGCTTGCCCCGCATGGCCCACTCGGGGAAAATGCTTCGCTCCATGCCGGCGGCAGGGGGCCCGTGCTGCGCCGATTTCCAGCATCCGACAGGGGCGCTGGATGTTCGAGCGCCACTCTCACCACGCGCCGGCCGCAGGACCGCATTTCCCGGATCGTGCAGAGACACCGACCGGGCCGCCGCCCCACCACAACCATCAGAAACAGGGGCGGCCCGGAGCAGATTGATGAAACCCTAAGCCTTTTCACTTTTATCTTGCAGGAGATCCTTATGCCTTCCCGTAGAGAGCTAGCCAACGCCATCCGTGCGCTCAGCATGGATGCGGTCCAGAAGGCCAACTCCGGTCACCCCGGCGCCCCCATGGGCATGGCTGATATCGCCGAGGTGCTGTGGAACGACTACATGAAGCACAACCCGGCCAACCCCAAGTGGGCCGACCGCGACCGCTTCGTGATGTCCAATGGCCACGGCTCCATGCTGGTCTACTCCCTGCTGCACCTCACCGGCTACGACCTGCCCATGGACGAGCTGAAGAACTTCCGTCAGCTGCACTCCAAGACCCCCGGTCACCCTGAATACGGTTACACCCCCGGCGTTGAGACCACCACCGGCCCCCTGGGCCAGGGCATCACCAATGCCGTGGGCATGGCCATCGCCGAGAAGGCCCTGGCCGCCCACTTCAACCGCGACGGCCACACCGTGGTGGACCACAACACCTACGTGTTCCTGGGTGATGGCTGCCTCATGGAAGGCATCTCCCACGAGGCCTGCTCCCTGGCCGGCACCCTGGGCCTGGGCAAGCTGATCGCCTTCTACGACGACAACGGCATCTCCATCGACGGTGAAGTGGAAGGCTGGTTCACCGACGACACCCCCAAGCGCTTCGAGTCCTACGGCTGGCACGTGGTGCCCGGCGTGGACGGCCACGACGGCGAGGCGGTGAAGAAGGCCATCGAGGCTGCCCGCAAGGTCACCGACAAGCCCTCCATCATCTGCTGCAAGACCGTGATCGGTTTCGGCTCCCCCAACAAGCAGGGCAAGGAAGAGTGCCACGGCGCGCCCCTGGGCAACGACGAGATCAAGCTGGCCCGCGAGACCCTGGGCTGGAAGCACGAGCCCTTCGTCATCCCCGACGAGATCTACGCCGGCTGGAACGCCCGCGACAAGGGTGCCCAGGCCGAAGCCGCCTGGAACAAGACCTTCGCCGAGTATGAAAAGGCCCACCCGCAGTTGGCCGCCGAGTTCAAGCGCCGCATGAGCGGTGAGCTGCCTGCCGACTGGCAGGAGAAGGCCGGCGCCTACATCAAGGCCACCATCGACAAGGCCGAGACCATCGCCTCCCGCAAGGCCTCCCAGAACGCCATCGGCGGCTATGCCCCGGCCCTGCCGGAACTGCTGGGCGGCTCCGCCGACCTGGCCGGTTCCAACCTGACCCTGTGGAAGGGTTCCAAGGGCGTTAGCAAGGAAGACGGCGACGGTAACTACGTGTTCTACGGCGTGCGCGAGTTCGGCATGGCCGCGATCATGAACGGCATTGCCCTGCACGGCGGCTTCATCCCCTACGGCGGCACCTTCCTGATCTTCTCCGACTACGCCCGCAACGGCATGCGCATGTCCGCGCTCACCAAGCAGCGGGTGATCTACGTGCTGACCCACGACTCCATCGGTCTGGGCGAGGACGGCCCCACCCACCAGCCGATCGAGCAGGTGAGCAGCCTGCGCATCATCCCCAACATGTCCCTGTGGCGCCCCTGTGACGCGGTGGAGACGGCCGTGGCCTGGAAGGCGGGCATTGAGCGGACCTCCGGTCCCACCTCCCTGATCCTGTCCCGTCAGAACCTGCCCCACCAGGCCCGCAGCGCCGAGCAGGTGGCCAGCATCGCCAAGGGCGGTTACATCCTCAAGGACACCGACGGCACCCCTGACGCCATCATCATCGCCACCGGTTCCGAGGTGGGTATCGCCATGGAAGCGGCCGAGAGCCTGGCCGGCAAGGGCAGGAAGGTGCGCGTGGTCTCCATGCCCTGCGCCGACCTGTTCGACGCCCAGGACGCCGCCTACCGCGAGGCCGTGCTGCCCAAGGCCGTGCGCGCCCGGGTGGCCGTAGAGGCCGGTGTCACCGGTTTCTGGCTCAAGTACGTGGGCCTCGACGGCCGCGTGGTGGGCATCGACCGCTTCGGTGAATCCGCCCCCGGCGGCGCCCTGATGAAGGAGTTCGGCTTCACCGCCGAGAACGTCGCCAGGGCCGTGGAAGAGGTCCTCGCCTGATCCCGGAACGGTTCAAGACCCGCGCCCCGGTGCAGGGCGCGGGCCGCAGATAACAGGTTTTTTACACGCTACGACGAGTAGGAGAGTGAGACATGACGATCAAAGTCGGTATTAACGGTTTCGGCCGCATCGGCCGCATGGCCTTCCGCGCCATCGCCAAGGACTTCCCCGAGATCGAGGTGGTTGCCATCAACGACCTGCTGGATCCGGATTACCTGGCCTACATGCTCAAGTTCGACTCCGTGCATGGGCGCTTCAACGGCGAGATCTCCGTGGAGGGCAACAACCTGGTGGTGAACGGCAAGAAGATCCGCCTGACCGCCGAGCGCGACCCCGCCAACCTGAAGTGGAACGAGGTCGGCGCCGACATCGTGATCGAATCCACCGGCTTCTTCCTGAGCGAAGACGTGGCCAGCAAGCACATCGAGGCCGGCGCCAAGAAGGTGGTGATGTCCGCCCCCTCCAAGGACGCCACCCCCATGTTCGTCTACGGCGTGAACCACGACAGCTACAAGGGTCAGGCCATCATCTCCGCCGCCTCCTGCACCACCAACTGCCTGGCCCCCGTGGCCAAGGTGCTCAATGACAGCTTCGGCATCAAGCGCGGCCTGATGAGCACCGTGCACGCCGCCACTGCCACCCAGAAGACCGTGGACGGTCCTTCCGCCAAGGACTGGCGCGGTGGCCGCGGCATCCTGGAGAACATCATCCCGTCCTCCACCGGCGCCGCCAAGGCCGTGGGCAAGGTGCTGCCCGAGCTGAACGGCAAGTTGACCGGCATGGCCTTCCGCGTGCCCACCTCCGACGTGTCCGTGGTGGACCTGACCGTGGAGCTCAACAAGGAAGCCTCCTACGAGGATATCTGCAAGGCCATGAAGGCCGCCTCCGAAGGCCCCCTGAAGGGCGTGCTGGGCTACACCGATGAGAAGGTGGTCTCCACCGACTTCCGCGGCGTGAGCATGCCGTCCATCTTCGATGCCGAGGCCGGCATCCAGCTGGATCCCACCTTCGTGAAGGTGGTCTCCTGGTACGACAACGAGTACGGCTACACCTGCAACATGCTGCGTGTGGTCAAGCACATCGGCCAGTAAGCAGTCAGATCCCCGGATGCCGCGCGCGGCATCCGGGGTCTTCATGGATCGGAGAGCTGTTTGTTAAGACCATTGGCATGGATGTCGCGAAGCGACACCTTTCCCCCTCGCCTGCTTGCGGGAGAGGGTCGGGGTGAGGGACACGGCTCCGCCGTGCACGCGGTTTTAACAAACATCTTTCAGACTTTTCATTCAGCCTTTATAGGAGTTGTCTCATGTCCGTCATCAAGATGACCGACCTGGATCTGGCCGGTAAGCGCGTGCTCATCCGTGAAGACCTCAACGTCCCCGTCAAGGACGGCAAGGTCACCTCCGACGCCCGCATCCGCGCCAGCCTGCCCACTATCGAGCACGCCATGAAGGCGGGCGCCAAGGTGATGCTCATGTCCCACCTGGGCCGTCCTGAAGAGGGCGTGTTCAGCGAGGAGGATTCGCTCAAGCCCGTGGCCGAGCACCTGTCCGGCCTGCTGGGCAAGGAAGTGCGCCTGGTGCGCGATTACCTCGACGGCGTGGATGTCGCCGACGGCGAGGTGGTGCTGCTGGAGAACGTGCGTTTCAACAAGGGCGAAAAGAAGAACGAGGAAGGCCTGTCCCGCAAGTACGCCGCCCTGTGCGACGTCTACGTGATGGATGCCTTCGGCACCGCCCACCGCGCCCAGGCCTCCACCCACGGGGCAGGCCAGTATGCCCCCGTGGCCTGCGCTGGCCCGCTGCTGGCCGCCGAGCTGGAGGCCCTGGGCAAGGCCCTGGACAACCCCAAGCGTCCCCTGGTGGCCATCGTCGGCGGTTCCAAGGTCTCCACCAAGCTCACCGTGCTGGAGTCCCTGTCCAAGGTGGTGGACCAGCTGATCGTGGGTGGCGGCATCGCCAACACCTTCATCGCCGCCCAGGGTCATCCCGTGGGCAAGTCCCTGTACGAGGCCGACCTGGTGGACGAGGCCAAGCGCCTGATGGCCGCCGCCAAGGCCAAGGGCGGTGACATCCCCGTGCCCACCGACGTGGTCACCGGCAAGGAGTTCTCGGAGTCCACCCCGGCCAGCACCAAGCGGGTCTCCGAGGTCGCCGCCGACGACATGATCTTCGACGTGGGCCCCGACACCGCCGCCTCCTACGCGGACATGCTCAGGAAGGCCGGTACCATCGTCTGGAACGGCCCCGTGGGCGTGTTCGAGTTCGACCAGTTCGCCGCCGGCACCAAGGCCCTGGGCGAGGCCATCGCCGACAGCGACGGCTTCTCCATCGCCGGTGGCGGTGACACCCTGGCCGCCATCGACAAGTATGGTCTGGCCTCGCGCATCTCCTATATCTCCACCGGCGGCGGCGCCTTCCTGGAATTCCTGGAAGGCAAGAAGCTGCCCGCCGTGGCAATGCTCGAAGAGCGCGCCAAGGGCTGATCCCCGCGCCGTGGGTTGCCGGGGCCAGCCGCCCCGGTGCCCCGGCCAACCCGAGATTTCTTACTGATGAGAAGAACCAAGATCGTTGCCACCCTCGGCCCGGCCACGGACAGCCCTGCCGTGCTGGAAAAGCTGGTCAGTGCCGGCGTCGACGTGGTGCGCATCAATTTCTCCCACGGCAAGGCGGACGAGCACCGCCGCCGCGCGCAGATGATCCGCGAGGCCGCCGACAAGATGGGCCGCGTGGTGGGCATCCTGGGTGACCTGCAGGGCCCCAAGATCCGCATCGCCCGTTTCGCCCAAGGCGAGGTGGAACTGAACGAGGGCGATGCCTTCGTGTTCGACGCAAGCCTGGGCGATGACGAGGGCAACCGCGAGCGCGTGGGCCTCACCTACAAGGACCTGCCCAACGACGTGCATGCCGGTGACACCCTGCTGCTGGATGACGGCCGCCTGGTGTTCAGCGTGGATCGCGTGGACGGCCCTGCCATCCACACCCGGGTGGTGGTGGGCGGTACGCTGTCCAACAACAAGGGCATCAACCGCCAGGGCGGCGGCCTGTCCGCGCCCGCCATCACCGCCAAGGACCGCGAGGACATCCGTCTCGCCGCGGAGCTCGGTGTGGATTACCTCGCGGTGTCCTTCCCCCGCACCGCCGACGACGTGCACCTGGCCCGCGAGCTGTTGCGCGAGGCCGGCGGTCACGGCGCCATTTGCTCGAAGATCGAGCGCGCCGAGGCCATGGATGCCATCGACGAGCTCATCCTCGCCTCCGATGTGATCATGATCGCCCGCGGCGATCTCGGCGTGGAGATCGGTGACGCGGAACTGCCCGGGGTCCAGAAGACCCTGATCCAGCGGGCCCGGACCCTCAACCGGGTGGTGATCACCGCCACCCAGATGATGGAGTCCATGATCCTGAACCAGATCCCCACCCGCGCCGAGGTATTCGACGTGGCCAACGCGGTGCTGGACGGTACCGACGCGGTGATGCTCTCCGGCGAGACCGCCACCGGCCGTTACCCGGTCAAGACCGTCGCCGCCATGGGGCGCATCTGCGAGGCCGCCGAGCGCCAGCGCAGCGCGCGGGTCTCCCACCACCGCATGGACAGCCGCTTCGAGCGGGTGGACGAGGCCATCGCCATGGCCACCATGTATACCGCCAACCACCTGGATGTGGGCGCCATCGCGGCGCTCACCGAGTCCGGGTCAACGGCCCTGTGGATGTCGCGCATCAGCTCCGGCATCCCCATCTACGCCTTGACGCGCCATGAGCACACGCGTAGAAAACTCACCCTCTACCGCGGCGTTTACCCGATGGCCTTCGAGGCGGTGCAGACCAGCCACGCGGAGACCAACCGCCAGGTGGTGGATCTGCTCATCAGCGAGGGTATCGTGACCGATGGCGACCTGGTGATCATCACCAAGGGCGATCTGGCCGGGGTCATGGGCGGCACCAATGCCATGAAGATTGTGCGGGTAGGCGAGCTCATCGAGAGTGGCGCGTGAGGCGTCTGTCCGCGAGACGATTTACTATACTCATCAACCCGTTTGGTCCTGAAATCCAAACCACAAGCGAAACGCAATAGGAGGTCTGTATGGCCCTGATTTCTCTGAGACAGCTGCTGGATCATGCCGCCGAACACGGCTATGGCATGCCGGCCTTCAACGCCAACAACATGGAGCAGGTGCACTCGGTCATGCAGGCCGCCGACGAGGTGGATGCGCCGGTGATCATCCAGGCCTCCGCGGGCGCCCGCAAGTACGCCGGCGAGCCCTTCCTGCGCCACCTGATCATCGCCGCCGTGGAGCAGTACCCGCACATCCCCATCGTGCTGCACCAGGACCATGGCTCCGAGCCCGCCGTGTGCTTCCGCTCCATCCAGTCCGGCTTCACCTCGGTGATGATGGATGGCTCCCTGATGCCCGACATGAAGACCCCGGCCACCTACGAGTACAACGTGGACGTGACCCGCAAGGTCTCCGAGATGGCCCACGCCCTGGGCGTGTCCGTGGAAGGCGAGCTGGGCTGCCTGGGCAGCCTTGAAACCGGTATGGCCGGCGAGGAAGACGGCTCCGGCGCCGAGGGCGTGCTGGACCACTCCCAGCTGCTGACCGACCCGGACGAGGCCGCGGACTTCGTCAAGAAGACCGGCGTGGACGCCCTGGCCATCGCCATCGGCACCTCCCACGGCGCCTACAAGTTCACCCGTCCGCCCACCGGCGACATCCTGGCCATCAACCGCATCAAGGAGATCCACGCCCGCATCCCCAACACCCACCTGGTGATGCATGGTTCCTCCTCTGTGCCCCAGGAGTGGCTGCAGATCATCAACAACTACGGCGGCGACATGGGTCAGACCTATGGCGTGCCCGTGGAAGAGATCCAGGAAGGCATCAAGCACGGCGTGCGCAAGGTCAACATCGACACCGATCTGCGCATGGCCTCCACCGGCGCCATCCGCAAGTTCCTGGCGGACAACCCCAAGGAGTTCGACCCCCGCAAGTTCCTGAAGGCCTCCACCGTGGCCATGAAGGACATCTGCAAGGCCCGCTACGAGGCCTTCGGTTGCGCCGGCATGGCCTCCAAGATCAAGGCCCTCTCCCTGGAGGAGATGACCGCCCGTTACAAGAGCGGCGAGCTGGATCCCAAGGTCAACTAAGACCCGTCACCGGGCGGGACCTCGGTCCCGCGCCGGTCGTACTGAAAGGCACAGGGGTTCGCCCCTGTGCCTTTTTTGTTTGCGCGGGATGTGGAAAAGCCTTCAACGCAAAGGCGCAAAGACGCAAAGGGCGCAAAGGGCGCAAAGGTTTTGATGAATAAAAACCTGTTCTTTTGCGTTCTCTGCGTCTTTGCGCCTTAGCGTTGAAGGCACTTGATTTCAAGTTGTCGCAACGGCGCCCTCGGCTTACCCTTGATGAAGGCGTCAGGGTGGGTGGATGCGGGAGGTGTGTGATGATGATTTCATTCGGCGAGGCCAAGTTTCCCTGCCCCGTGTGCGGCTACCAGGTCTTCGACATGCAGCCGGGCAGCCATCACCGCTGTCCCATCTGCTGCTGGGAGGACAACCTGGTGCAGTTGCGATTTCCCCTCATGCCCGGCGGTTCCAACACCGTGTCCCTGGAGCGTGCGCAGCAGAACTACCGGGAGTTCGGCGCCGCCGAGCGGCGCCACGAGGGCATGGGGCGCAAACCAGTGGGTGAGACCCGGGACACCCAATGGCGCCCCCTGGATCCAGCGCGGGACAATATCGAGCAACCCGCCCGGGGTATCGACTACGCCGACAGCTACCCGGTGCTGGACACCACGGTGCTTTATTACTGGAGCGAACGCTACTGGCGGCGCGTGGCCGGTTGAATGGGGTCCAGTGAAGGGGCTGTTACGTCCGTGTGTCGGGCTTCAGCCCGACGCGGTGGATCGTCCTGGAAGCGGCGCTGTCGGGCTGAAGCCCGACCTACACTTCATTGCACTCAAGGCGATCCGCTCACGGCGGCACGGAGCCACGGGGATTTCTGATCAAAAGCCTTTTCCCCGCGCCCCTGCGCCTCCGCGAGAGCATCATGCCTTTGGTTTGATCGTCTGAAAAACCCCCGTCCTCTCGCAGAGACGCAGAGACGCAGAGAAACCCATTTCAAGATCTCCACGGCTCCGTGAGAGGAAGGGCTTTTCCAGCTACGCACTGTCGCGCAGCCAGCCGGCCAGGATTTCCCAGCCGTCTCCCGTCCGCTTCACCCGCGGAAAGCCGAGGATCGGGCAGTCGAGATGCCGTGCCAGGTCCGACCGGTTGTCCATCCCCTCGGGCTGTTCGGTCTCAACCTCGTTCAGCACCACCAGCGCGAGACGCAGGCCGCGCCGGGCGATGGCCTCGGCGGTGAGCAGCACGTGGTTCATGGTCCCCAGCCGGTCCGGCGCCACCAGCACCACGGGCAGTCCCAGGGCCTCGGCCAGATCGGCGTTCAGGCCGTCCTCGGCGAGCGGCGAATAGAAACCCCCGGCGCCTTCCACCACCAGCAGGGCGTCCTGATCCGCATCCGCGAGACAGGCCTGTCTCAGCTGTTCAATATTCAGCGATGCACCCACGAGGCGTGCGGCCCGGTCGGGGGCGAGGGCGTGGGAGAAACGATAGGGGGTGACGCGGTCCAGGTTCGGGAAGGGTGAGCCCGCCGCTTCGCGCAGGGCGGTACCGTCGGCCGGGAAGAGCTGTCCGTCGCGGACCTCGCAACCGGACTCCACCGGCTTGCGCGGTGTGACGGTGTGTCCGCCTTCACGCAGGGCCCGAATCAGCGCGCAGGAGAGGACCGTCTTGCCGATGCCGGTGTCCGTGCCTGTGACAAAGTAGCCGTTTAGAGACATTCAAAATTCAAAATTCAAAGGGAAAAGGCGGCTGGTCGGCTGGGCATCGGTTGTCGCATCGCGGTGGTTCCCCCTTTGAATTTTGAATCTTGAATTTTGAATTTTGAATCAGCTTGCCCCCGTAAGCCGCAGCAGCGCCTCGCGATATTTCTCGGTGGTCTTCTGCACCACGTCCGGCGGCAGTTCCGGTCCCGGGGCCTGCTTGTTCCAGTCCAGGGTCTCCAGGTAATCGCGCACGAACTGTTTGTCGAAGGAGGGCGGGCTGATGCCGGGGCGGTAGGTGTCGGCGGGCCAGAAGCGGGAGGAGTCCGGGGTCAGGGCCTCGTCGATCAGGTGCAGCACACCCTCGTCGTCCAGGCCGAACTCGAACTTGGTGTCTGCGATGATGATGCCCCGCGCCAGGGCATATTCGGCGGCGGCCTTGTACAGGGCGAGCGCCGTCTGGCGCACCTGGGCGGCCAGCTCCGGGCCCACCAGCTCGGCGGTGTAGTCGAAGTCCACGTTTTCGTCGTGATCCCCCACCGCCGCCTTGGTGGACGGGGTGTAGATGGGCTCCGGCAGCCTGTCCGCCAGCTGCAGACCCGCAGGAAGGGGGTTGCCACACACCTGGCCGGTCTTCTGGTAGTCCTTCCAGCCGGAGCCGATGAGATAGCCGCGCACCACCGCTTCGATGGGCAGGGCCTTGAGGCGCTTGACCACCAGGCTGCGGCCCTCCAGGGGGGCGCGTTCGGCGGCATCGGGTACTGCCTCGGCAAGGCTCATGTCCGCCAGCTGGTTGGGCACGATATGCTCAAGCTTGCGAAACCAGAACTCGGAGATCTTCGTCAGCACCTCGCCCTTGCCTGGGATGGGCGTGGGCAGGATCACGTCGAAGGCGGACACCCGGTCGGTGGTGACGATCAGCAGGTGATCGTCGCCCACGGCGTAGAGGTCGCGGACCTTGCCCCGGTGGATCAGGGGGAGGGAGGTCAGGTGGCTTTGCAGGAGCGGCTGGGACATCGGCTGTGGCGACCTTGGCTTGATTTCGCGGCCATTTTGAAGTGCGAAGTGTGAATTGGGAAGTGGGAACTGGGGATTGAAAGGCCTTACTTCCCACTTCCCAATTCACACTTCGTACTGACCTCGCAGTTCCCAATTCCTCCTTCCCCCTTCAAATTTGGTTTATCCTAGGCGATTGTCCACCCTGGTTTTTCGCCAATATGTCTAACGAATCCCCCATCGTCGGCGTGGTCATGGGCAGTCAGAGCGACTGGCCGGTCATGGCCCATGCCGTGGATCAGCTCAAGGCCTTCGGTGTGCCCCACGAGGCCCGGGTGGTCTCCGCCCACCGCACGCCGGACCTGCTGTTCGAATACGCCGAAAGCGCCCGTGAGCGGGGGCTCAAGTGCATCATCGCAGGCGCCGGCGGCGCCGCGCATCTGCCGGGTATGCTGGCGGCCAAGACCACGATTCCGGTGCTGGGGGTGCCCGTGCCCTCGCGCCATCTGCAGGGCCAGGATTCCCTGCTGTCGATCGTGCAGATGCCCAAGGGCATCCCGGTGGCCACCTTCGCCATCGGCGAAGCCGGTGCCGCCAACGCGGGCCTGTTCGCCGTGGCCATGCTGGCCACCCACGATGCCGAACTGGCCGAGCGCCTGGCCGATTTCCGCCGCGAGCTGGCCGAGCAGGTGCTCGCCATGCAGCTGCCGCCCAACCCGTGATCCTGCCCGGCCAGACCCTCGGCATGCTGGGCGGCGGCCAGCTGGGCCGCATGTTCACCGTGGCCGCCCGCACCCTGGGCTACCGGGTGCTGGTGCTGGACCCGGATAGCGGCAGCCCCGCCGGTCGCATGGCCGATGAACACCTGCATGCCGCCTACGGCGATGCCTGGGCACTGGAACAGATGGCGGCCCGCTGCGCGGTGGTGACCACCGAGTTCGAGAACATTCCCGCCCAGACCCTGGAGACACTGGCGCGCAAGGTCCCGGTGCGCCCGGCGGCCGGCTCGCTCCTGCACACCCAGGATCGTGGTCGCGAGAAGACCTTCATCCGCTCCCTGGGGCTGAACACGGCGCCGTTCGAGGTGGTGACCAGCGCCGACGAGGCCGAGGCCGCGTTTGCCGGGGTGGGTGGACCGGCGATCCTCAAGCGCGCCGCCTTCGGCTATGACGGCAAGGGCCAGATCCCGGTGGATGCCCCGGCGGCGGCCCGCCAGGCCTTCGAGTCCCTGGGCGGGGTGCCCTGCGTGCTGGAGCACCGGGTGGACCTGGCCATGGAGATCTCCGTGGTGCTGGCCCGGGGCACGGACGGCGCCACCGTCTGTTATCCCGTGGCCGAAAACATCCACCGGGACGGCATCCTGCACATGAGCATCGTGCCCGCCCGGGTCACCGAGGCCCAGGCCCGCGCGGCCCGGGAGGCGGCGAATCGGATCGCCGAGGGTCTCGACTACTGCGGCCTGATGGCGGTGGAGTTCTTCATCACCACCGCCGGCGAACTGCTGGTCAACGAAATCGCGCCGCGCCCCCACAACAGCGGCCACTACACCCTGGACGCCTGTGTCACCTCCCAGTTCGAGCAACAGGTGCGTGCCATCTGCGGCCTGCCCTTCGGCGACACGCGGTTGTTGAGCCCGGTGGTGATGGTCAATCTGCTGGGTGACCTGTGGACCGATGGCGAGCCCGACTGGTCGGCCCTGTTCGCCCACCCCGCGGCCAAGCTGCATCTCTACGGCAAGGCCGAGGCCCGGCCCGGGCGCAAGATGGGGCACTTCTGCGTGCTGGGCGATGACCTGGAGTGCGTGATCTCCGAGGCCGAAGCGATCTTCGGGGCGCTTTGAAGGGCGAATTCAAGATTCAATATTCAAGATTCAAGGGGTGGTATGATCCTTCCGCCCTTGAATGTTGAATCTTGAATTTTGAATTATGCCTTCCCCCGACTACATCGCCAGCCTGCGCGAGGACATCGTCTTCAGCGACACCCTGTGCGGCCAGCCGCTCACCTTCCACACCACCTGGGGCCTGTTCTCCCCCCGGGGCATCGACGCCGGCACGCGCCTGCTGCTGGACCACGTGGAGGTCGGTGAGGCCGATGACTGCCTGGACCTGGGCTGCGGCTACGGCCCCATTGGCCTGACCCTGGCGCGCCTGGCGCCCAAGGGGCGAACCTGCCTGGTGGACAAGGACTTCGTGGCCGTGGACTACAGCAACAAGAACGCACGCATCAACGGCATCGGCAACGCCGAGGCCTTCCTGAGTAATGGCTTCAGCGCCGTGGGGAATCGCCGTTTCCAGGTTATCACCTCCAACCTGCCGGCCAAGGTGGGCAAGGAGATGCTCTATCTGTATCTCTACGACGCCTTCGAGCACCTGCATCCCGGCGGCCGCCTGTACGTGGTGACCATCACCGGCCTGCGCCGCTTCATCGAGCGGGGCTTCAAGGAGGTGTTCGGCAACTACGACAAGCTCAAGCAGGGCAAGGACTACACCGTGGCCCTGGCCGTGCGGGAGTAGACAGGGAACGAACCGTCCCCGTCCTGCGTCAAATCTTCATCCTGACCTGTGCAGATTGCCTTCATGCTGTTCGACGCCCAGCTTTTCACCACCGGCACCCTCCTGAGCAGTGGCCTGTTGTTTGCCTTTGTCATGTGGCGGGCCCTGGCCGGCGCCCCCTGGTGGCAGCTCTACCAGCCCGGCCGGCTGCACCTGTTCCTGGGCAGTGTGCTCGGTATTGCCGTGCTCTGGAGCCTCAGCGCGGGTATCTCCCCGGGCCTGTCCCTGCACTACCTGGGGGTGACCACCCTGACCCTGATGTTCGGCTGGCAGTTCACCCTGCTGGCCGTGGCCCTCGCCCTGGTCCTGGTGGCCCTGTTCACCGCCCAGGACTGGGCCTCCCTGCCCCTGGTGTTCCTGCTCTCGGGCCTGGTGCCGGTACTGGTCAGCCATGGCCTGTTGCGCCTGGTGGAGCGCCTGCTGCCGCCCCATCCCTTCATCTACCTGTACGTCTGCGCCTTTGCCGGTGCCGCCCTGGCCATCCTGGCCAGCATGCTGGCGGTGGGCGGCTTGCTGTCGTTCCTGGGGATCTACGACCTGGAGAAGATCACCGGGGAATACCTGATCTACCTGCCCTTGCTGGTGCTGCCCGAGGCGATCCTCAACGGCACCCTGGTGACCGCCATGGTCATGCTCAAGCCCGAATGGCTGTGCAGCTGGTCCGACGAGCGCTATATTCGGGGGCGCTGAGCCGGCCCGGTGGAATAAGTCCCTGAGCGGGCGCATCATTTGGGTTATGTCATCGGGTTTCTGATCGGTTCAGCTTTCGTTCAGGCATGGTGGCGTTTACTTGGTCCCGAGCATCCCGGATAATCGCCGGGTTTTGTTGGTCGGGGTCGCCATGGGCGGGACCAGCTGACAATCTAGATCCTTAACTGGAGGAGTGTTGCACATGAAGAAGTTTGCTCTGATGGGTGTTGCCCTTGCTGCTTCCCTGGCCATGGCCGGCGCTGCCCAGGCTGCGGACGTGGAGGCCGGCAAGGCCAAGTTCGCCACCTGCATCAGCTGCCACGGCGCCCAGGGCCAGGGCCAGGCCATCTTCCCCAAGCTGGCCGGAAAGCCTGCCGCTGACACCGCTGATCTGCTGAAGAAGTACCGCGCCGGTGAGACCGTGGGCCCCAACACCCCGCTGATGGCTCCCCAGGCCAAGGGCCTGTCCGACGAGGACATCGCCAACCTGGCTGCCTACATCGAGACCCTCTGAGGTTTCGGTTCTGGCCAGCAGAAAAGCCGCCTTCGGGCGGCTTTTTTGTGGGTGGGTGTTTTATTTGGGGTGTTTAAGTCAAAGGCTTCCGATCCCTGCGTTGCTCGGCTTCGAGGGGGTCGCCTGACAGGCCTTTCTGTCTACGCAATCCTGCTTCGACAGAAAGTCCAGGGCGCACGTCCATGTGCGCCCGCTCGGCGGGGCGGAAGTTCTTCCGCCTGATCCGCCTCGCCCCTGGCCTGGCAGGCGACGCGCCGCATCCCTGCGACGCCCCTTCGGGCTTTTTCCCTCGAAGCCTGCGCTACTCGGTGCGGCATAAGGGGGAGGTAGGTCAACACCGCTTCGGTCTGCCTTGGGTTTTCCTTGTAGGAGCCCCGACCCCGGGGCGAATGGTGAGAAATTCGCCCCGGGGTCGGGGCTCCTACAAAAGAGCACAACCCCACCGAAGGTCAAAGGGTTGCTGCCTTTGACGTCCCCCCCGTTTTTCTCGCCGAGCACGGGGGTGTTCCGGGGTCAAAGCCCGCCAGGGGCGCCGCAGGGATGCGGCGCGTCGGCTGTCAGGCCAGGGAAGGCCTGTCAGCCGACCTCCCCGGAACACCCCCGCGCGCAGGGCACCCCGCAGGGGCGAGAAACCCGGGTGTCTTTTCTTTGGTTACTTTCTTTGGACAAGCAAAGAAAGTAACCCGAGCCGGCTGCAAGCCGGATCGGAAGCCTTTGACTTTTGATGTGCTAGCCCGCCTCAAACGATCAAATAAGCCCCACCCGAAGCCACCGCCACCACCACCAGTCCGATGATCAGATTGATCCCGATCAGCATGCGGATCTGTCCCAGCCGGCGGCCGGCCTCGGGCCAGTCCTGGGCGCTGATGGCCTGCTTCATGCGGCGGAAGGGGGCGAAGAACACGTGCAGGTAGATGGCCATCATCACCAGACCCAGGCCGTTCATGACGTGCACGTACAGGGGCGCATGGGCCATGCCGCCGAACTTCTTGAACAGCATCCAGTAGCCGGTCACCAGCAGCAGGATCACCGCCGCCCACACCCAGGGGAAGAAACGGTTGAAGGTGTCCCGCCAGAGGGTGGTGCGCATGGGGGGCTCGAGCAGACTCGCGGCCACGGGGCGCAGGGCCATGTAGGCGAAGAACATGCCGCCCACCCAGATGACGGCGGAGAGGACGTGCAGGGTAATGGCGATGGACATGGCTAACTCCTTCATTTTTCTGTGGCCTGCATCATAAACCATGGGCTGGCGTGATGAACAAGGCGGTTGATTTTCCGCAGAGGCGCGGGAGAAAGACAAGGACTGGACAGGATTGACATGATCAACATGATTTACAAAGCAAACCTGTCCATGGATTTTAAATCCTGTTAATCATGTCAATCCTGTCAAAGCCTTTGGCGCCATCCCCTGACCTCCGCGGCGTATTGGCCTATCGACGGTCGGCCCCCAGGGCTTAAGTTTTCCGCCCGATTCAGGTAAATTGCGCAGTTCCGCGTGCGCTACGGCCCAGCCTGCGTCACGCCCAGATACTCACTTGCCGGCCCGCCCGGCTCGTCACCAGAGGCATTGCAACCATGGCAAAACCCGATCTGATCGCCCCGTCCATCCTTTCCGCCGATTTCGCCCGTCTGGGTGAGGAAGTGGACAACGTGCTGGCCTCCGGCGCCGATATCGTGCATTTCGATGTCATGGACAACCACTACGTGCCCAATCTGACCATCGGCCCGCTGGTGTGCGAGGCCCTGCGCAAGCACGGCGTGACCGCGCCCATCGATGTGCACCTGATGGTCAAGCCGGTGGACCGCATCATCCCGGACTTCGCCAAGGCCGGCGCCAGCTACATCACCTTCCACCCGGAGGCCTCCGAGCACATCGACCGCACCCTCCAGCTGATCAAGGGCGAAGGCTGCAAGGCGGGCCTGGTGTTCAACCCGGCCACCCCGCTGTCCTACCTGGACTACGTGATGGACAAGGTGGACATGATCCTGCTGATGTCCGTGAACCCCGGTTTCGGCGGCCAGAAGTTCATCCCCGCCACCCTGGACAAGCTGCGCGAGGCGCGCAAGCGCATCGACGAGTCCGGCCTGGACATCCGCCTGGAGATCGACGGCGGCGTGAAGGCGGACAACATCCGCGAGATCAAGGCCGCCGGTGCCGACACCTTCGTGGCCGGCTCTGCCATCTTCGGCGCCGCCAGCAAGGATGACCCGCACCACTACGAGAGCATCATCAAGCAGATGCGCGACGAGCTGGCCAAGGCCTGAGGACGCCGCTGCCATGCCCATAGCCCGACCCAGGATGGTGCTCATCGACCTGGACGGCACGCTGGTGGACAGCGTGCCGGACCTGGCCTTCTGCGTGGACGCCATGATGCGTGAGCTGGGCCTGCCGGAGCGTGGCGAGGCCGCGGTTCGCCAGTGGGTGGGCAACGGCGTGGAGCGCCTGGTGCAGCGGGCGCTGATCAACGCCGTGGACGGCGATCCGGAGCCGTCGGAGTTCCAGCGCGCCCTCCCGGTGTTCATGCGCCTGTACAAGGACAACACCTCCGGGCGCAGCTGCCTGTATCCGGGGGTGCGTGAGGGGCTCGACTATCTCAAACGCACCGGCCTGCGCCTGGCCTGCGTCACCAACAAGGCCGAGCAGTTCACCCTGCCGCTGCTGCGGGACATGGGCATCCTGGGCGATTTCGAGCTGGTGGTCAGCGGCGATACCCTGCCGGTGAAAAAGCCCGATCCCGCGCCGCTCCTGCATGCCGCAGAGAAGCTGGGTGTCACGCCTGCCGAGTCCCTCATGGTGGGTGATTCCAGAAGCGACGTGAAGGCCGCCCGGGCCGCCGGTTTCCCCATCGTGTGCGTGAGCTACGGCTACAACCACGGCGAGGACATCCGCAACTACAGCCCTGACGCGGTAATCGACCGCCTGGACCAGATCCAGGGGCTGCTGGAAGACGCGGCATGAACCTGGGCTTCCGGACGCACGATGGGCGATGGCGCGGCTGAACGTGACAGTGACCCGCCCCGTGCACCGTGACCACCCGGAAATGCCCCATGAGCCCCGAACAATTCGATGATCTGATCGCCCAGGGATACAACCGTATCCCCCTGGTCCGCGAGGTCCTCGCGGATCTCGACACCCCCCTGAGCGTCTACCTCAAGCTGGCCGCCGCGCCCTACACCTACCTGTTCGAATCCGTGCAGGGCGGTGAGAAGTGGGGCCGCTATTCCTTTGTGGGCCTGCCTGCGCGCACCGTGGTCAAGGTGCGTGGCCGGCGGGTGACGGTGGAGGAGGGCGACCATGTGGCGGAGGACCTGGAGGTGGACGATCCGCTCGCCTGGGTGGAGGACTTCCAGACCCGTCATCGGGTGCCCGAGATCGAAGGCCTGCCCCGTTTCACCGGCGGCCTGGTCGGCTACTTCGGCTACGACACCATCCGCTACATCGAGCCGCGCCTGGCCGGTGCCGATAAGCCCGATCCCCTGGGCGTGCCGGACATCCTGCTCATGGTCTCCGACGAGGTGGTGGTCTACGACAACCTGGCCGGGCGTCTGTACCTGGTGGTGCACGCCCGCCCCGACACCGGCCTGGCCGCCGCCGAGGCGCGTCTGGACGAGCTGCAGCGGCGCCTGCGTGAACCTTCCGCCATTCCGGAGGCATCCGGCGACACCCGCAAGGTCAGCGAATCGGACTTCATCTCCGGTTTCACCGAGGAGGGCTTCAAGGCCGCGGTGGCCCGCTGCAAGGACTACATCGTCGAAGGTGACGTGATGCAGGTGGTGCTCTCCCAGCGCCTGTCCATCCCCTTCGCCGCGCCGCCACTCAATCTCTATCGCGCCCTGCGCGGGCTGAACCCCTCGCCCTACATGTTCTTCCTGGACCTGGAGGATCACCACGTGGTGGGTTCATCGCCGGAGATCCTGGTGCGCCTGGAGGACGACGTGGTCACCGTGCGCCCCATTGCCGGCACGCGTCCCCGGGGCGCCACCGAGGACGAGGACCTGCACCTGGAGGCGGAACTGCTGGCCGATCCCAAGGAGCGCGCAGAGCACCTCATGCTCATCGACCTGGGGCGCAACGATGCGGGTCGTGTCAGCGAGACCGGCAGCGTGAAGGTGACCGAGCAGATGGTGGTGGAGCGCTACTCCCACGTGATGCACATCGTCTCCAATGTCACCGGCCACCTGAAGCAGGGCATGCGTGCCATGGACGTGCTGCGCGCCACCTTCCCGGCCGGCACCGTGAGTGGCGCGCCCAAGATTCGCGCCATGGAGATCATCGACGAGCTGGAGCCGGTCAAGCGCGGCATCTACGCCGGCGCCGTGGGCTACCTCTCCTGGGCCGGCAACATGGACACGGCGATTGCCATCCGCACCGCCGTCATCAAGGACGGCCAGCTGCACATCCAGGCCGGCGCCGGCATCGTCTACGACTCCGTGCCCGACAACGAATGGGCCGAGACCATGAACAAGGGCCGCGCCGTGTTCCGCGCAGTGGCCATGGCGGAGGCGGGGTTGAAGTAATATTCAGCTATTGCTGATCAACGCAAAGGACGCAAAGACGCAGAGGGCGCAAAGGAATGCCAATGCACGAGAACGATATTGCCCGCATCTGCATTGGTGCCGCGATTGAAGTGCACCGTGTACTGGGGCCAGGACTCCTGGAGTCGGCATACCACCAATGTCTATGTGAGGAGCTCAGACATCGTGGGATGACTTTTGAAACTGAAGTGCCCTTGGCCCTCAGATACAGGAACGAAGTGGTTGGTTGCGCCTATCGGATCGATTTGCTCGTCGAGAACAGTGTATTGATTGAGCTGAAATCTGTTGAACAACTCATGCCTCTGCATGCAATGCAGTTGCTGACATATTTGAGGCTGGCTAACCGTAAGCTTGGTTTGCTGATCAACTTCAATACTCGTGTCCTCAAGACCGGTATCAAGCGAGTGGTTAACAATCTCTGATCGTCTTTGCGGCCTCTGCGTCTTTGCGATCTCTGCGTTAATTGCAGGAATTCGTCCTCGATGAGAACACACCCATGATCCTCATGATCGATAACTACGATTAGCATCCATCAAGCTCCACCGTGTTCCATGGAGAAGGTGTAAGTTGTTGATTTGTATTGATGTGACTTCCTTGATGGTCTGGTGAAGGCTAGACCAATCTGCTGCAAGTGTGTATATTTCTGTGTATATAGGGCCTCAAGAGAGGTGATATACACACATGGCCATGAACCTGCTCTCGGCCAGGAAGGTCGAGACCATTCCTTCCCAAAAAGAACCGTACTGGCTCAAGGACGGGGGTAGTCTATTTCTGTACGTCACGCCCAGCGGAAGCAAGTTGTGGCGCTACCGCTATCGGCTTGGCGGAAAGCCTGCCATCTACGCGATCGGCAAGTACCCCCAGGTCTCACTGGAGGCGGCGCGGACCGAGCGGGATCGCGCGCGGGAACTCGTCAAGAAGGGCGTACACCCCGTGGTGGAGAAGAGAGTCAACATCTCCACTCAGCTTGAAAAGAACGAGAACACCTTTGAGCCAGTGGCTCGCAGATGGATGGCGAGCAACGTGCAGTGGAGCGAGGGTTACGCCGATCAAGTCAAGCGCACTTTGGAGAACGATGTTTTTCCCAAAGTGGGCAAGCTGCCGGTCAGCTCAATCCGGACTGCTCACCTGCGCCCCGTCATTAAGGATGTTGCGGAGCGCGGCGCTCCCACCGTTGCGATCCTGATCAGGCAATTGTGCAGCCAAATCTTCGCATACGCGGCGGGTGAAGAGCTTTGCGACAGTGATCCGACGGCGCTGCTGAAACGGTCGGTCAAGCGCCCCCGAGTTCGACACCATCCACCGCTACCGTGGCAAGAGATCCCGAAGTTCTTGAGCCGTGTGGATGATGCAGGTTACCGGGTCACTGTCATTGCACTGCGATTGATGGCCCTCACTTATGTCCGCACGGCCGAACTGCGCAAGGCGCACTGGTCCGAGTTCGATCTGGACAGTGCGATGTGGACGGTTCCTGCGGGGCGCATGAAGATGCGCGACCCTCACATCGTTCCGCTCTCGAAGCAGGCCATCGTGCTGTTGAAAGAACTGCACACGCTGACAGGCGGAGGGAAGGTGCTGTTTCCCGGCTTCAGGAAGCCGGGAACGGTTATGTCGGCTACGACGCTCAACAAGGTGTTGGAGCGCATGGGCTACGGTGGACAGTTTTCTTCGCACGGCTTCCGCTCAACAGCGACCACGCTGCTCGGCTTGTTGAGCTACCCCGAGAACCGGGTTGACCTGCAACTGGCCCACTCGAAGCGGAAGAAAGATTCGTCGCGCGCACCCTACGATCACACCAAGTACATCGCATCGCGGAAGATCATCATGCAGGATTGGGCGGACATCCTCGATGCGATGGCTCGTGGCGATTCGATGAACGAGGTCATGGCAACCTTCGGGCCGCTGTCGAAACGGCGCAGGGCCTTGCTGCGGGTCATCGAGCGGGAGTGAGGCGCGTGCCGGGCTGAGAGGCTGCTCAGGACATTGAGCGGGCGCGTCGAAGAAAGCCCTCTTGAGGCTCCGTCAGGGCAACGTCGGGTCTAACCAGGTAGGCGGTCACGATCATCGGTGCGCTCGCCAGCGGCCGCAGGGCGATGCCCTGGCATCGATACCCGGCAAGTCTCGTGGATGGGGCCACGGCGATTCCGTACCCCGCTGCGACCAGGGTCATGGCGACCTCGAACGTACTGACGGCTGCTTCGCGGTCCCGCAATTCGTTCTTGAATGCGCTCTGTGCGAGCGTGCGCCACGACTCTTCGGCCGTTGATCGCGCGTAGATCAGCGGCTGTTTGAGCGCTTCCTGGCAGGGTACTTCCCGGTAGGCCAGCAAGTGGGATCGCTTTGCCACGGCGACGGCCAGGGTGTCGTGCCACAGCGGTTCGCAGACCCAGCCAGGCCACTCCCGGTGGGTGGCGGACAACGCGAAGTCGAAGCCGTCACCAGGTCGTTCCTGTTGTTGTCCGGTGGCCGCTGTGTCGATCAGAACTGCCAGGGTTTCAGGTTCTTCGGCGCGCTGTATGGCGAGCACGTCGGCGAGTTGGGGAGGAACCCAATCGCCGAGGACTGCCAGGCGGATTTCAGTGGAGACGTCGATCGATCTCACGTGCAACTTCCGAAGGCGCTAAAGCATGGAAACTTAATCGAATGAGTTAAGTTTAACGTGGTTTATATCGTGGCCCTGATCGACGCTTTTGGCAATGCAAAAGCGATCGATTCAACGCGGCCGACCAGCCGGGACAACAACATACGAAGCGGAACCAGCGATCGCGTTTGGGGCAGTGGTGCGGGAGGAAAGAACGGACCAGGGGATCGCGCAGGAAACGCTCGCCCACCTGGCCGGAATCGAGCGGTCGCACATGGGCAAGATCGAGCGGGGCGAGCACATTCCCACGCTTCCTCTGATCCTCAAGATCGCCCGCGCCCTGAAGTGCAGCTCTGCCCACCTGATGGCTGCGATGGAGGCCAAGCTGGCCGAATCGGACCCGCCCAAGCGCGGCAACTGAGGGCGCCGGCGTCGCATCCTATTCCTGCTCGTCATCGTTCTTGGCATGAAACGCCGAGTCGTCGCGCTGTGCCTCTGCGTTGGCGAGGCGCAGGTAAGGATTGTTCGGGGGTATCTCATGGAACAGCGTATCGGGGCTGGTCAGCAGGTATCCGTGCAGCCGCCTGGACTTGCGAGGCCCCGTCACTTCGCAATTCCAGATGTTCAGCCCGCTGGCCTGCTTGCGGTGCAGGCCCAGCTTCTCGAACCGCTTCTGTACCCACTGCCATTCCGGTAGCTTGTCCTGCTTGGCCAGGGCGGTGATCTGCGGGTGCTCCTGCGCGTAGCGCTGGAACACGCCGGGACTGACGAGATACGCCGTGCCGGCCACGGTATGTACCAGCGCCTTGGCGTCGTTGATGATGAGCTTGCGCGTCTGGATGCTCTGACGCAGCCACGCGAGAAAATGAGCACCGGATGGATTGGCGTCGTCTTGGTGTACTGCTTGGACCGGCGTGGTGTCGGCGGGCTTGTGGTCCGGCAACGGCGTGGGCTTCTCAGCGAGGGGCTGAAGCGGCATGGCCGTAGCAGTGGACGCGGGAGACGAATCGAGCAGTTCCAGCAGTTCCTCGACGCTGCTGTCGGCGGTCGTTGGTGTGGCGGACTCGGTAGTCGCCGGGGCGGATTCCCCTGTTTCCACGTCGATGGCCTCGGGTGCGGGTGTCTGTGCCGCCGACCCTTCCGGCTCCACCTGCACGGTGCCCGCGAAGGCTGCCGGCCGGTCGGACGCTTCCCAAATCATCGCGGGGGACAGTTTCAGGAAGGTGAAGCTGTGCGACCAGCCGGCATCGCTCGTGACGGAGGCTTTCCAGATCGCCTTGCCGTCCGGCGTGGCCAGGGCGATACCATGGTCCTGAAGCACGTTGAACACCGCCGTGTTGCTGGCTGGAATGCCATCAATGCCCTGCGATAGCAGATGTGCCCGCAGCTTGTCGGAGACGGTCTTGCTCACCAGCCAGAGTGCGTCCTGGGTCAGCCAGCCGTCCGAAGCCTGGGGCTGGTTCAGTTTGAATTCCTCCTTGAGCAGATAGCGCAGGCCGTCGAGCAGCTTGCGTTGCAGCGCGTGCTTGGGTGCGGCCAGCGCTTTGTTCGGATCGCCGCCGAGTTCGTGGGCGACCGAAGCTTGGTCGGCCTGCACGACCAGCTCGCCAAGCGTGCCGGCGTGCTCGTACTGGCCGGCCAGGACGTACAGCAGCGAAGCCCACAGATCGGAGAAGCCGTTGAGCCAGTCGAGAATCTCGCGGTCCAGCAGCCGGATGTACAGCAGTCCGGTGGCGGCACTGTGCAGCCGATACTCGCGGTCCTTGCGGTAGCGGAAGCGATACGGCCGCTGCAACGGACCATGCCAGGGATGCCAGAGAGTGCCATCGGCATATTCGACATGCAGATCGACGGCGATCTTGCCGATGTCGTGCAGCAGGGCTGCGTAAGCGGTGCCCGCAGTCCAGGCCTCGGCCTGGGCCGCCTGCGCTTCCGGCGTCACGCCAGCGGGCAGCAGATGTGACTGTCGCAGCTTCAATGCGTAGGCCACGATCTCCAGGCCGTGATCCAGCATGCCGCCCGGATAGGCGTGATGGTGACTCTCGGAGGCGGGGAACTGCTGCACCAGTTCGGCGTAGCGCTCCAAGGGCGTCAGGTACAGCGCGGCGAATTGCTTGCGCGACAGCGAGGTCCGTTGCCAGATGTGTTCCAGCAGCTTCCGCCGGCGCGGCGTCGCCAGCAGCGAGGCGGCCGACTCCGGCCTGGTTAGCCCTTGGGGCATCGCTATGGAGGCGGTGGACGGTGCGCCGGCGGTTGGCACCCTTTTGCGTTGGAACAGCGAGAACATGACGACACCCGAGTGACGGACTGGCGGGAGAGCCTTTTGGCCTTTTCCGGGTAGGGCCTTTCCCCTTGACCCCGTTCCCTTGCCCCTTCCCAGCCCTTTGGCCTTTATGGAAGCCTTTGGGTATATGGCCGTTACCTCGTGGGCGCCACGATCAATGCGGTATGGGGCAATCCCGGCAAGCGGGGAACGTTGCTGAAGCGTTGTCAGGCTTGGCCCAGGCCGGCGTCGAGTGCATCGGCTTGGGCTGTGAAGTCTTCCGGGCGACGCTTGCGGAAAGTTTCGAGATTGCTGAGTTTCCAGCGCAGCGCCGGCAGTTGCGCGGCGTGCTGGCATTGCAGCAGGGACCAATCGGGCTGTGCGCGCGTCAATCCGCTCAGGAATTGCTTGTGCTGCGCGCTCAACCGCCCAGGCAATTCGTGCCGTAACCGGACGCGGGCTTCCAGCAGCGTCTCCAGGGAGCATTCCACTTCGGTCATGCCGACAAAGGCCCGCTCGTACTCGCCAGCGATGTTCTTGTCGTTGCCGAACAGCACCTCATGGGTCGGCCGGTTGTGCCCCGCCAGGTAGACCACGAAGCATTCGACCATGCCGTTGCTGATGCCGCCCGATTCGTAGAGCTGCCACACGTCGAACAGGTCACGCGGATGCTGCCGGTCCAGCGCGGCCACCAGCTTGCCGGCGTACAACTCGTTCGGCGCCAGGATCGGCACCTCCAGTTCGACGCCGAACAGGTCGCTGGTCTTGGCGCTCAGCGAGCGTCGTTCGGCGGGCAGCACGGTGCCGCGAAACACCACGTTGACCTCTATCTTCACCTGGCTGCTCTCGTTCTCGACGATCAGCTTGGTATCCCCCAGATCCTTGCTGCGAACCAGGCGTGTCTGTACGCCGAGCGAGGCAACGCGCGTGGCGATGGCGGCCAACTCCTGGTTGATGGCTTGCAGCGCTTCGTCGCGCGGTGTTTGCCACGGGAGGTACACCACGTCGATGTCCACCGACAGACGCGGCATGTCCTGCACGACGAGATTGATCGCCGTGCCGCCTTTCATCGCAAAGATGTCGTTGGCGAACACGTCGGGCACGATGGCCAGCAGCAGGCGAACGGTGTCCGCGTAGGTCTTATCCATGAGGTCTCAGACTCAACAGGCTGCCGTCATCGAGTCGGCCCATCCAGCGCGCGGCGCTGCCGGTGCGAACCGGGTACTGTTCCAGCAGGGCATCGACCTCCACCAGCCCCGTCTCGCGCGCCCAGGTGAGAAACAGGCGCACGGCCTTCACACTGGTGCAGCAGGACAGCAGTTGCCCGAGCAACTCCTTGCGGGGTGAGCGCAGCCCATCGAAGAGATTCCGTGCTTCTTCGAGGCTTTGCTTGACGCCGACCTCGTACAGCAGTTCCAGCACGGCGCGCTCGGGAACCGCCACCCGCAGGGGGGCGGGCAGGCCCGGCGGCGTGATCAGGGTCTTGTTGGCCAGTGGCGTGTCCGGCCAATCGAACAGACGAGCATGGACATAGCGGGCCGGAAATCGTGAGGTGAACCATCGCGGCAACGTGAAGCGGCTATCGCCCCACAGCACCAGGGTGTCCCGGCCGCCCAGGTTGTGCTGCACGCCTTGCAGGGCCAGGGCGCTCTTGCCGCCGACATGCAGGCCGGGCACGCGCTGTTGCAGGAACTTCAGGGCACCGTAGACCCCGAAGTCATCGTTCGGAAAGGCATAGATGCCCTGAGCCAGGCGCACGAGCCAACCCCCATCGGCGTAGTGGGCGGCGAGTTGGGGCGACACCCCGAACTGGTTCAGGGTGGCAAGGTCGAACGGCGCTCCACGGGGTAGCTCCGCCTGCAGACGCTTGATTACCTGATGTCTAGGATTTCCGTTCATGTACGAAAAATAGCACAGAATCCAATCAATCAGAAGCGCTCCGCATGAAAAACGCATTGAAAATAACATCATGTTTTATTTTTGGCTCAATATCTAATCAAGGCGACGAGCTGCTGTCTGCCCTTCCCAGCCGTGTATAGGGCAACCATGGGTATCCAGCCACAGACAAACGGGTTCTGGCCCATGCCGCTTTGAAAGCGGAAGGCAGCCTGTGTCCTGCTTACGATGGGCCTTTCCGCAGTGGGATGGAGCACAGCTTATGCAGCACGACGCACCAAAGGATTCCTGGATTGACAAGGTAAGGAAATTTCCTTACCATCGAGGCATGAGGATCAAAGACAGGAGCCCAACCATGCCCGGCATCCACGAACTCGCCACACTCACGTCCAAGGGGCAGATCACGTTGCCCAAGTCCATCCGGCAGGCGCTGGGTGTGACCACCGGCGGCAAGGTGGCCTTCGAGCTGCGTGGTGGCGAAGTCGTCGTCACTCGCGCCGAGGCCGAGCACGAAGACCCGGCGATCGGCGCTTTCCTGGGCCTGCTGGAAGCGGACATCCGCAGCGGCAGGAACGTCGGAGCGCTGCCGGTGGAACTCGCCCAGACCATGCTCGCCAACGTGGGCCACGCCTCGGACCTCGATGAAGACATCGAGGGAGAAGTGGCACTTTGATACAGCGTCACGGATGGGTGCTGCTGTTCCATGAGTGCATCGTGGAGCAGCTTCAGAAGCTGCACGCGGCGGCCGGACGCGCCGAGCGCAATGATCCAAAGGGCTTCGAGCGCAACGCCAACGTCAAGCTGTTTCATGCGTTGAGCCAATTGATCCTGGAGACGGTGCCGAGCGATCCGGCACGGGACGAATACCGCCAGGGCAATACCCTCGGGCCAGCCCATCGGCACTGGCGGCGCGCGAAGGTCGGACGGCGGTTTCGCCTGTTCTTTCGCTACGACTCCAAAGCGAAGACCATCGTGTTTGCCTGGGTCAACGATGAGCAGACGCTGCGCTCGGCGGGCAGCAAGTCCGACCCCTACGCCATGTTCGAGAAGATGCTCGAACGAGGAAATCCGCCGGACGATTGGGACAGCCTGGTTGCCGCGAGCCGGTCTGATTGGTCTACACAGGAGAAGCGATAAATCCTCCGCATGAGGTAACAGTGATGAACGCGACGCCCCGTACCACAAAAGCAGAACGCGCCGGCAGATGGCTCGGCCATGCGTGGCGTGGCCTTGCACGGCAAGAGGCCCGCGCCATCCAATGGCTGGCGGGCAAAGGACTGCCGGCCGGCGTAGCACGGCTGCTGCTCTGGATCGTGAAGCTCGTCGTGTTCGGCGTGCTGCTGTACGCAGCGTTCTGGCTGGCCTTGCTGCTCGCGTTCGCGCTGCTCGCCGCCTGGCTTGTGCGCAACGCCGACTTGGATGAAGAGAAGCAGCCTGAACTCAGGGACGGTCATTCGGGTGCCGGCGTCTACGACAAGGACGACTGGCGCATCGACCTGGGCGATCCCGACGACCCGTAGCTGTTCCAGCAGACCGGGAACGACTCCTTACTTCGCAGCGCCTTTCGTCGCCGCCGCCATGGCGAGGCGCGAGCCGCTACTGCCCGCCGACTTCGCATCCGTCGTGCCGGTGATGAACCCCCCGAGAATGTTCCCCGTCCTGACCCCGGCCCACGTCAATGCAACGACCCAGAAGCCCGGCAGGATGATGAACATCGTCGCCATCACGAAGTTCAACAACATATCGCCGAAGGCGTTGTTCAAACCCATCAGCGGATTGAAGTTGCTGTGCGGCGAGTGCCAGCCGTAGAGCGCGTTCAAGATCGTGGAATCGATCCAGCGGGCGAGCTGGAACCAGAAATCGACGAAGAACAGCGAGAACTGCACGGCAGTCACCGTCACCACCGTTCGCAAGTCGTAGGTGCCGAAGATCAGCACCAGCGGAATGCAGATGACCATCGCCATCTTCAGGAACGACAGGATCATGGGCAACGCCTGACGCACCACATCCATGGCCGGAAACATTCCGAGTGATCCTACCGTCAGCCCCACATCCGATACGACGCGGGTGGCGACGTTGGGGAGCGTCATACCGATCTGACCACCGTAGTCGGTGTAGACGTGTCCCTGGTTCATGACCTGTTGCCGTGGTGAAGCGATGGCACGAATCACGGCATCGTCGGCCTGGGCCTGGCTCAGGAAACCGGCCCATTGGCCGAGCCGGGACAGCAGGCCCGGATCAACCTGGGCCAGCAGGCGATCGCGCAGCCCATCGCCGCTGTCCGCCCACCACTGCCGACAGGTCGGATAGCCGCCGCCAGTGGAGACTTCGGCGAGGCCGGCGTCGCGCGTGTCGTCATAGGGCCAGGCGTCGCGTGGTCCGCGCGAGCGATACGTATCGTAGAAGCCGGCCGTGTCCAGGAAGAAGCGCGAACCGATCCAGGTCACGTCGTTCATCTGCTCCTCGCTGAGTGTCGGCCGGCTCATGAACAGCCTGGCGCGGGCCGGCCCGTAGCAGTCGTGCGTGAAGTCGGCGACTTCCTGGGCCAGCACCGGGTCGGCGATGCGCGTGCTGTCGATCTCCATGCGCATCTGCCGCAGGTCCGTGCCGCAGGGGATCGCCGCCACGGCGGCGCTGGTGACGGCCTTCGACAGCGAGTGCATGAAGAACCACCAGACCGGCACATGGGCACTCTGGTTGTTCATCGTCGTGAACGAAGTGGACCAGTTCGTTTCCGAGGGCAGCGGCACATTGACCTGGCATTGGGTCGAGCGCGTGCGATCGAACTGGATGGTGCTCAGGTCAAGGGGAATGAAGGGAATGCCGGCGAACAGGATGACCACAATCGCCACCCACACGCGGTTCTCGATGCGCATGGACGAGAGCACGCCCTTGTTCCCTTCGTCCGCGCCTTCCGCACGGGCCTTGAGCCATTCCTGCACGACGATGGCGAGGAACGGCAGCGCGAAGATGCCGCTGGCCACCAGCACATTCCAGATGCCGTTGTTGATGATCCAGGCAACCAGTGTCAGGTAATACTCAAGATAGTCCGTGGTGTAGAGGGTCATGGTCGTCGTCCCGCATCGCTACGGTTGTCGCAGCAGCACGCTGATTTCGAGCAGCACGATGGCGGCGACGGCGCCGACCTCCGCGCGCAGCAGGCGCTGATGCGCTTCGCGGGATGTGTCGCGTTCCCGGAGGCGGCGACGCATCCATATCCACCCGTAGGCCGTCGCGCCATACAGGCACAGCCGCCAAACGAGGAAGTAACCGGCATGCTCGTCCAGCCACCGGCTCCAGGTGTGCGCGTCACCGACGAGGCGAATGCCGACGAGGTTGACGGCCACGGCGACGAACACGATCAGCGCAATCCATCCCAGCGTGCGTCCGAGTTGCCGGTTGAACAGCCACTTCGGCAGTCCGATCCTCATGGCGGATTGCCGGGGTTCTGCGGCCGCTGGATGGCGTCGAGACGATCGCGCTCGGTGTCGCCCTGGTAGATGCCGCGCGAGCCGGCGCTGCGCGTACCGTGCCGCTGGATGATCGCCATGGGCGAATTCGCCGCCAGTTCGCGCCGCAGGTCCAGTTCGGTCTTGAGGTTGTTGATCTCCTGTTCCAGCAGGCTGCTTTCGTGTGTGATGGCATCCTGTGCGAGCTGGTTGGCCGCGACGTTGGGCTCCTTGCGCCCGGCCAGCAGTGTCCGCTGCAACAGCAGGGCCTTCTCCAGTACGCTGGACAGCGCGACCTCGGAGGCCAGGCGACGCGCGAGCACATCTTGGTCCGGTTCGTCGCGCAGCGCCTCGATGACGCCGCGCGTAATCGGCAGTGATGCACTGCCGGCCACTTCCAGGTTCTCGAACGTGGTCGTGCTGGCACCCGTCACCAGATCCCGTAGCGCTTCCAGCCTGGTTTCGTACTCCTCCTGGATCAGTGGCGTCAGGCCGACGCCGGCGGTCGCCTGGGTCTTGAGGCAGCCATCGCAGGTCCGGTGCTCTTGCTCACCCAGCACGCGGGTTGCCCAATCGGTGGCGGCTTGGGGAGACGGCCAGGTCTGGCAGCTCAGGCGATTGCCGCACGTGATGCTGTCGATCGGCGACGTATCGGTAGCGCCGCGGCCGTTGAGCAGGTTGTAGCCGGCGCGGGTCACGTCGCTGACCACGCGGATGGGATTCTGTCCGGCGCCGCCGGCATTGCCGCCGCCGACCCAGGGCACACCGTCGTTGCCGCGACTGGTTTCGGCCTGTTCGATGGCCGATACGGCATCGGTGCTGGCCACGGCCTGTTTGAGCGCCATGCCCTCGGCCAACTGATCCCAACCGAGCTGACCACCCGCCGCGTCGGCCATGCGGTTGGCGATCGCGCGGCAGGTGAGCTTTGAGCGATCGAAATCGAGCCGTGCTTGCAAGATGCCATTGGTCAGCAGGTTGTACAGACCGGGATCGGCGCGCTGGATGATGAGCGCCGGCAGCGACGCCACGGCCGCCGTGGCGTTCTGGATCACCTGGCTCATGATGGTCTGGAAGCCGTTGGTGATGCCGTTGAGCTGGTTCTGCAGCGTGGTGGTGATGCTCATGTCGCCGCAGATCAGGTTGCTGTTCCAGCCGATGCCGACACCGAGGCTCTGCATCTGGCCGACCGGCCCCATCGATACCGCCCGGCCGCCGCCGATGCTGTACAGCACGTCATCGCCGATGACGCTGCCGCGATGATGTACACCATAGTCATTGACGCTGGTCTGCGCCCACAGCGGGTTGCTCATGGCGGCCAGGACGCCGGCAAACAGGATGCTGCGCGCCAGCCGCGTCATGGCGAAGGGGTGTGAAAATAAGGACATGCTCATGGGCCGCACCTCAGTTGAAATCCGTGCTGCCCAGGAACACCTGTCCGCGCCGCTGACAGCAGGAGTACGGGCGCCACAGCGCCCAGGCATAGTCGCCTTGTTGGGCCTGGATGCGGACGTTGTTGTGCGGGAAGACCCCGCAGGAGGATGACAGTCGAGGCGTCAGTTCTTGCCACTTTCCCGTGGAGGCATCGCTTTCCACCAAGGCACCTGCGGGCCAGTAGCCCGCGCTGGCATTGGCAAGCAGCGGCTGATAGACATGGACCTGCCCACGCCGGGTCACGATGTCGCCGGCACGCTGCGCGACGACGGCAGCCGCCTTGTAGTCGTCCACGTGATGCAGGAGCCCACCGCGCGGATAGACGTTGCCCCACAGGTTCAGGCCGGTGCGCGTGCCGATCTCGCGCATCCCAGGGATCAGCGCCTCGGGATAGACGGATTCGGGGATGTTGTAGCGCCAGGCCACGGTATCGAGCGTACTCAGCAGGTACGGCATGAACGCCGTGCCCGCACCGGCGCAGGAGTAACCCAACTGGCTGACGAATTCGCTGAAGAAGGTAGCGCCTGGATGCCCGATCACGTCGGCGTTCTTGAACTTCGCGAGGTTGTTCTCGTGCTCTTCGTTCGTCGTGCCGTCACCGCCACCTTGAGCGGTGGGATTCGGCATGCTCATCGCCCGCACTTCCACCCAGGGGTTCTCCCCGGTGTTCGAGTAGCTCGACACGACGGCATCGGGAACGTAGTGCTGCACCTTGACCGAGGTACGCACCGTGCAGCCGGTGAGCGTGCAGTACAGCCAATAGCAAATGCCTTGCACGCGATACGACAGGCAATCGGGCGACAGCACCGAGCCGGTGATAGTGGCGGTGTTGAGCGCGAAGGCGGAAGCGGCGGTGCCCAGCAGGACGGATGCCATGCCGGTGCGCCATGCGCGGCGGGATAGCTTCATGGTTGAGTCCTCCGGTATTCCTCGATGCGCGCGAGGGCGCGCGACACGTCGGTCTCGCCGTAGACGACGTAGCGCCGATCGACCACCACGGCGGGAATCCTGGTGATGCCCAGGCTCCAGGCGTCGGTCACGCCCTGGTAGGCATCAGCCAGGCGTTGTTGGAGTGGTGTGCCGCCATCCTGCAACCGCTGCCGGACGATCACGGCCGCCTGTGCCGGATCGGCGGGGAGGTTTACGGCCAGCTCCGCTTCGATGCGGGCCGGTGCGTCCAGCTTGACGACGTGGATACCGACGGGCGCCTCTACGGCGTGGTGCCGGTCGGTGAATACCCGGACGTCCGCGGCTTCCGCGTGGGCCATCGCGGCTACCGCCGTTGCCAGGAGGCATGAAGCCAGCGTTGGGCGGCAACGCAGCCGGTGTCGTTGTGTCTCGACGTGTTCAGAGCGTGGGTACATGGGGTGGCTCCCATTGGGTCGATACTGGCGCTAGTCGATCCCATCGGGCAGATGGACACCATCAAGAAAGGGAACTGTCCCGTGACCGCTTTCATCCGATCCGAACACGAAAAAAAGGCGCCTGGTGGGGCGCCTCAAGGACTACAGCAAGCCGGCTTCCGCGAAGGAAAAAGGCGTTTCTTCACCGACGATGAAATGGTCCAGAACACGAACGTCCACCAGTTCGAGAACCGATTTCAATCGGGTCGTGATTGCCTTGTCGGCATGGCTCGGCTCGGTCACGCCCGAGGGGTGATTGTGGGCAAAGATGACCGCGCTGCAGTTGTGCTCGATCGCCCGCTTGAGGACCGCGCGGGGATACACACTGGCGCCATCGATGGTGCCGTGGAACATCGGCTCGAAAGCGATCACGCGGTGTTGCGAGTCGAGAAACACGACGGCAAAGACCTCCAGTGCTTCGCTGGCGAGTTTCAGCCATAGATATTCTCGCACGCTGGCCGGACTGGTCAGCTCGGCACCGTGTTTGAAGAGACGTTCCTCCAGCACGCCGATGGCTTGCCGGATCAACGGATCTTCGTGGATGCTCGCGTACCGGACGAGCGCTGATGATGCACCGTCGGTGACGGTATCGGACGGATTCATGGGAACCTCCTTGATAAATGAAACGGAGGCTCCCGTCCCCGTGTGGGGGTGAGACCCCCGTGGGACGTGATGAAGAAAGCCCGGAATCGGGCTTGGACGATTGGCATCCTCCATCGAAAACGATGGATGTTCGCGCGTGGGATGCGGTGCGAACTGGAACGATCAACGCGGTCGAAACCGCGCCGCAGCCTTGAAGATCGCGGCTACCTGGGCATGTCGCTGACGTTGTCAGCAGGCATCTCGGGTATCTCGGGCAAGGTTTCGGCCATCGCCGGCTCATCGCCCGATGACGTCAGCAGATCAATGGCCGACAGCAAGGCATCGCCTTCGACGGCACCCGGCAGCAGCAATGCCTGGCCGGTGCGGTTGTCGATTACGCGCAGCATCGGGGTCGCGGTGATGCCGGCCAGCGCGGCTTCCTCGGCCTGCGCTCGGATCACGGCGTCGGGCCGTGCGCTGGTCAGGCATTCGCGCAACTCGGGTGTCGCGCCGGGTGGCTGGATGCCGGACGGCAGGCCTCGACCGCCGCCGCGGGTATGCTGGTAAATCCAGGCGACGGTGTTCCAGAACGCTTCCCGCCCGCCGGTTTCTCCCGCGCATTCCGCCAGGCGTGCCGATTGCGTGACGGCTGGTTCGTGCATCGGCAGCGGCAGATGGTGCCATTGCCAGTTCACGTCGGGATTGGCGTCGATCCAGCGCTTCAGTACGGGGAAGTAGGCCTGGCAGTACGGGCATTCCAGATCGGCGTACTCGATCAGCGTGAACCGCGCGTCGATGCGGCCGTAGCGCCACGGTGGACCCGCTGACGCGGCAGCCTCGGCGGACGCCGGGTCGCCAGTGTGCGGGCTGCGTCCAAGCGACCAGGCCAGCAGCACGAGCAGCACCGCGATCCCGGCCAGCATCGGCCCCAGGTAACGTCGTAGCGTGTGCAGGCCTGGCGTGCGCATGATCTTTCCGCCTCAACCGAGGGCGTCGAGCGGCAATGGCTCGATGCCGCGTGCCCGGTCGATTTTCTCCGCGACCTTGAAAGCGGCCTCCAGCTCACCGATGCCGTGTTGCCGCATCAACTGATAGCGCTCGGCCTTCTCCTCGGGCTCGGTCATCGCCATGGCCAGGTAGAGACTCGGCGGCACGGCGCGGAACAGGACTTCCATCGACTTCGACAGGATCACGCCTTCGCTGAACTTGCCGGACTCCTTGCGCGCCGACAGTATCAGCGCCTTCTGTGCCGGATTGAGTTCGCGGAAGCGCGCGACCTTCTCCACTTCGTCGGGTGGCATCGACAGGCAGATCCACCACTCGATCATCGACAGCATCGGTTCGGCGGCCTTGGGCAGATCGTCCAGGTTCTGCGTCGCCAGCCAGAACCAGGCGCCGAGCTTGCGCCACATCTTGGTGATCTTGACGACGTAAGGGGCAAGCAATGGATTGCGGGTGATGATGTGACCCTCGTCAGTGACGTTGACGATGGGGCGCCCCAGGAATTGATCCCGCTCGGCGATGTTGTTGACGGTGTTGATGAGCGAGATATAGGCGATGGAAAGCTGCGCGTTGTAGCCCTCGCGCGCGAAGGTCGCCAGATCGACGATGGTGATGTCGGCTTCCGGCCATGGCGTGCCGGGACGATTGAACATTTCCCCATCCAGGCCCTGGCAAAACATATCCATCGCGTCCGCCATTTCCAGCAGGCGAGCGCGCCGGGCTTCTGGCAGCGCGGAATCGCTGGCGCGCTCGCGCAGGGCGTTGCGCACGTCCTCGGTCAGCACCGTGCGCTTCTCCGGCGCACAGCGATGCGCCGCGTCGAGAATGCACTGGCGGATCAGGCTGCGATCGGCGCGGGTCATGCGCGCCTCTTCCTTGTCCTCGCCGCCGGTAATCATCAGGCGGGCGGTGATCTCCAACTCGCCGAGCACGTCGCGCTGTTCATCGCTTTCGCTCGATGCGTCTTCGGGTTCCTGTTCCTCGTCCAGGGCATCGGCGTCCAGCGTCCGCACCTGGCTGGGCGTATCCACCAGACGCCACGCATCGGCAAAGGGCGCGAGGCTCACGCCAGCGCCGGGCGCGAGCTTCACCCGATGCACCGTCAGGCCAAGGCGCTGGGCGAATTCGCCAAACAGACCGAAGCTGTTCCCCGCCTCGACGATGAACAGCCGGGGCCGGTAGATCGCGACGAGCTGGTTGAGGATGTTGTTGAGCGTGGCCGATTTGCCCGAGCCGGTCGGGCCGAACAGAAACAGATGGGCATTCATCTGCCGGTCGCGCCGGTTGAGCGGGTCGAAGGCGACGGTGCCGCCACCGCGATTGAAGAAGGTGATGCCGGGGTTCCCGGTGCCCTGATTGCGCCCCCACACGGGCGTGAGATTCGCCGCGTGCTGCGCGAACATGAGCTGGGTGTACCACTGGCGTCGATCCCTGGCCGGGTCATAGAGGCAGGGAAGCCAGCGCAGATAGCTGTTGAGCGGCGCGACCTCATCCTCTTCGCGCACGGGCAGGAGGCCGGCGTTGAGCATGACGTTGGCGAGTTGCAGGCCGCGCGCGTCAAGTTCGGCCATGTCGCGCCCGCGCAGGTAGAAGGCCAGCGCGCCGCGATAGAGCTTGTGCGAACTGCCGATCAGCGAACGTGCCTGCTGCACGTCCTGCCGGGCCTGCTCGGACGCCAGCGTTTCGCCGACCGCTTTCTTGCCCAGGTAGTTCAGATGTGCTTCCAGTGCGTCCTGTGGCGTGGCGACGAGGGTGAGACACATCACCGTGTCCTCGGGCATCTGGTCGAACAGCGCGTTGCAGGCATCGCCGCCTTTGCGTGTTTCCCCGGTCAGGTGTCCGGTTGTCGGCGGTGTGCGCAGCCGGTCGAGCACCATGACCCGATGCGGCATGTCGTCGAAAAACCAGATGCCGTTCGCCACGTCGGAGCGTGGCTGGCCGAAGAACAGCCGTTGCGAGAAGTCCGTGCCGCTGGCGAGTTCGACGTCGCCTTCGTTTGCTTCTTCGGGGTAGGCGGCCAACTGGTAGAAGCGTTCACGATCGGCAGCCGTCGCGCCTAGCAAGGTCGGGTTCGGGTTGAACCAGCGCAGCAACCAGGCGTGGATGTCCGCCGCGCCCAGGCGCCGCGCCTTGACGCCCGCATTGGCGAGACCGCCGGCCAGCCGGTCGCATACCGTCGCCAGGGCCTGTTCGGGCGATTGGCCGCGACGGTGTGAAGCGCCCGGCGTGCGACGATAGACCACCATGCGCACGCGCCGCGTCTGGCCGCGCCACGGCAGGTGGGTCACGGTGGTGTCGTCGAACAGGCCGCCCGGCTTGGTGATGGCCCGCAGGTGATGCGCGAAGAACCGCAGGTAGAAGTCGCTGAACGCGCTGCCCTGCGCGCGCGGCTGGATGTAGTCCCGCAATACGTTCAGATAGTCCGTCCAGTCGGCTTCGTCCTGGGCATAGAGCTGCACCACCCAGGGTTGCTCGTCGAGTTCGTCGAAGCTGTCCTGTAGGGCATTCTCCAGCGCGTCTCGGGCCTGCCACAGCCAATCGCTTTCGCGTCCTTCGGTGCCGATCGGTGTCAGCTCAAAGAACGCCGCCACCGATTCACCATCCTCCAGCAACAGGCTCTTGGCGTCGGCCAGATATTCCACCCACGGCAACAGGTCCACGAAGGACGGCGCCACGTCGTAGAGGGCCTGTTCATCCGCCTGCGTGGCGGGCCGGTGTTTCGGATCGAGGCGGGTGCCGGGCTCGGGAATGCCATGCGCTTTCAGGCCGGCCACATGGCGTTGCCAGGCGTCGGCCTGCTGTGCCTCGGATTCCTCGGATGCCGACACAGGTTTGCGCGGCCACGGCAGCGACCACGCCATTCAATAGTCCTCCACGCGCTCGCCCGGCAGGGCGTACTGCACGCGCTGATAGAGCGGGAACACCGTGCTGTAGCCGGGCACAGGCACCGGATCGGTGCCCGTCAGGTGCGGGAATACATACATCACCAGGTCCGGGTTGGGGAGGCGGTGGAACTGCCGGTAAATCTCGTTCTGCGCCGTGCGGGTGTAACGGGTCTGCACGCCGGGCGCGGTCTGCACGTCCGTGTCGGTGAGCGGCCGACGCAAAGCCTGCCGGGCGTCCAGCAGCTCGCGCGATGCGCGGCCGCTGCCCGCCGGTCCCCCGGTCTCTTGGTTCCAGATGTCGAGCATGGTCCGGTCGTCGTGAGTCAGCAGCTTCTCCTTGCTGGTCGCGCAGCCGGCCAGTGCGACGACCGCGAGCACGACGGCAAGCCGTTCAATCCAGATCCGGGACATGGGAACCTCCGAGACGGTGATCGACCCGGCGCCCCTTGGCGTCGTAGTCGATGGTGAGTGGCTGCTCGATATGCACGGCGACCTTGGCGCCCGGCTCGACGTAGACGGCGGCGAAGGCCTGGCCGTAGAGCTTGTTCACCCACTGCGACATCTCCTGCACCCCGCCGGCCAGGATGCGGCCCATCGCCTCGTTGGCGGTGATCCCGACCGTCCCGATTGAGCCGTCGCTGCCGACGTAGGACACCCGGCCGCTGTCCGAGTCGATCAGCGAGGCCGCGCCCGCTCCGGCGGCCGTGATCAGTGCCTGAGTGCCGAGATATTGCTGGGCGTTGCTGCGCCGTTCACCGCTGACACAAGGGATGCCGTGGGGGTCGCTGATCCAGCCGAGACCTCCCTGGGTGCCGGTGTCGCTCCGGTTGCTGCTGCTGCGACCGGACTCTTCCGGCAGCGTGCGGATGGTGCCGTCCTCGAACACAAAGGTGATGGAGCGGATCTGCCCGCGCACGCAGGAAAGCGTCCAGTCCCCCGAGGCCGTGCCGCTGACCACGGCGCCGGCCACATCCGGGATGTCGATGCCGTTGGCCGTGAGGTTGTCGGGGCCGATCACGACCTTGAACGGATAGGGATCGTTCACCGTGCCGTCGATGGGCACGCGCCCGATGAGTGCCGTCATTGCGATCGACCCCATCAGGGTCGAGTTCGACGGCACCGTGTAGACCGCCTCAAGCGACGATGTGCCGACGGCGCCGCCGGTGGCGCGGCCGAGGGTCTCGGATGCGGCATCCAGGGTTTCCCCGACCGGGCTGAAATCGTTGGGGAAGCTGAAGCCGTTGCGACTGCCGCTGCGGCCTTCGGCGGGCCTGGCGTCGTCCGGCTCGATCCAGCGCACGCCGTCGCGGCCGAAGTGCTGGCCGTCGCCGTCCTCCAGCCCGAGACCGATCGGCAGGTCGGTGTGGCCGGCCCTGCCCCCCAGGCCTTCAAACTGGCGTTGCAAGTCCTGCAACAACCCCTGGGCCTGTTGCCGTTCGCTGGCCGTCTGTTCGCGATCCTGACGCAGTTGGGCGCGTTCGGTATCCAGGACATTCTGGATACGCTGCTCGATCGACCGCTCGCGTTGACGCAGGCGGTCGTTCTCCGCCCGCTGGTTGCGGTTGTCGGACAGCGCGGTCTGCAATTCGGTGCGCAACTGCCGCACCTGGGCCACCAGCGTGGCGACCGTATCGTGCGGCGTGTCGCCTTCGATGCCGAGCGCCCGCATCTCGTCCGCCGTCAGTTGGCCGCCGGCATCGCCGGGGAGCGGTGATGCGCCACGGTCGCCGGAAAACAGCTTGACGCCGATGAAGACCAGCAACAGCGCCATCGGCAGCATCAACCACTTGAGCAAACCGTTACTGCGCATCGCCGGCTCCTTCCGCACTGCCGGCCGCTGCGGAGGCCGGCAAGTTGTGCGCAGCGTCGATGGGACTGATGGCTGGCAGCAGCGATTGCGCCAGGCCGCGGCCGCGCGTCACCAGGTACACCACGCTGGTGTCGCGCGAATCGCCCGCCGGTCCCAGGTCGGGGTGCTGGAACGTCGCGGTGACGAAATCGCCCTGCAAGGCGCGCGGGTCCAGGTCGATCCACCGAGAGGATGTGTTGGTCAGCCGGATCGCGGTCACCCATTGATCTTCCAGCCGCCACGCGGCCAGCGCCCTGGCGCGCACTGGCAGCGTCGGCAGCAGTGTGTCGAGCGCCAGGTCGCGGCGCAGGTTCACGCGCACGACGCCGTTCACCGGCTCCACCGTGCGCAGGGGCGCGTACAGGCTCTGCGCGGCGTAGCGCGTCAGCACCACGGGGACCGGCGTCTCCCGTGCGGGGAGCCGCGCCGCATCGGCGGCCGGCTGTTGGCCGGTGTCACCGTAGCGCTTCGCGTGCGATTCGCTTTCGATGATGCGCGCGGGTTCCAGCGGCGCCTCGCCAGGCTCGGCGGCAATGTCGAGCAGAATCAGGATGCCCGTGTTGGCATCCTGCAATTGCAGGCGGGTCGGCTCGATCGGTTCGCTGGCAAGCAGGTAGAGGGCGCCACCGGCGCTTTGCACACGCAGGCGGTCGCCCAGCGAGGCGGGTACGCCGACACGCACATTGCGGTCGATGAAGATCACGCGCTCGTGGCCGACCACGAGAGGCACGGCCAGCGGCAACCGCTCCCAGCGCAGAATCTCCAGCGCCAGAGCGCTCGGGATCAGGCCCAAGGTCAAGGTGGCGGTTGCCAGGAAGCTGAGGACAAGATGTTTCATCGCGGGACTCCCTACGGACCACCGGGACCATCGGTAGCGGAGGCGGCTGCCCCCTGCGGCGCGATGCGTTGCGGGGTACTGCTGTAACAGTCCAGTGCCAGGCCGAAGGGATTGCGCTCCGGGTCGATGTCCAGACGCACCACTTTCAGCGGATACCTCACCAGGGCGCGCTTGACCTGCTCGGCGCCGTGGTACTCGTCGGCCGTTATGTCCAGCGTGACGATCCAGTCGCGGTCGGACACCACGCGGACGCGCGCCGTCGGGTCGTCGCCGAAGCCGCGACCCGGAATCTCGTAGATGCCCCGCACGCGCTGACGCAGTTCGCCCGTGCTGCGGCGCTGCTCGTAGTCGCGCCGCAGGAAGATCTGACAGCCGGGTGTCAGGTAGGCCGACAGCGCATGGATGTTGCGCGCGTAGTCGTCCTCGCCGTTCGTCGGCCAGCGGTTGAGCTGCTGGAAGACATAGAAGGTAAAGGCGTAGACCGACTCCGGCGGCACCTCCCACCACTTGCGCACGCTGCCCGAACGCAGGTCCGGCGGCACGTGGATGGTCAGATCGCGAGGCGCACTCCACCAGCCGAAGCCCAGCACCAGGGCGACGACGAATAGCGCACCGGCTCCTATGCGCAAGGTCTTGATGTGCGCCTGCAGGTGCGTGATTTCGTTCTTGAAGCGGCTCATGGCGCACTCCTGCGCGTCGTCCAGTGGCCCGACCGCGTGACCAGCGACCTGCCGCCCGTATAGGGCGCGAAGGCGGGATGACGCAGCGCGACCCACCACTGAAGATGCCGGTACAACCAGGTATCGGGACGCCCCCGCTTGTGGCTTCGCAACGCGCCGCCGCACACGAACACGCCCATGCCAATGGCGGCCACGATCACGGTTGGGACCATCGCGAGCGTGGACGCCAGCCACGCCAGCGGAATGCCCAGCACCAGGCCTACCGTGGCGGAGAGCCCTACGCAGACCCACAGTTCGTCGGCCGTCAGTCCGCGTACCACCACGGGCTGACGGTTCAGACGATGCGGCAAGAAAGCCACCGTGCCGTCGTGCAGGCTGTCCTGGCTCCCCGACATCGCTCCGGCCTCCCTAGAGGACGCCGGTGGCTTCGGTGAGCAACCAGATACCCACGACCAGCAAGATCGCGCCGATTGCGACCGTCAAACCGAACTGGCCCCAGGTCTTGCGGCCGGTGTGAATCTCCGAATAGGTGCTGTAGGCGTGGTAGCAGACGCCGACGAACATCGAGGCGACCACGAGCAGCGCGACCAGCATCACGATGTCGTAACCGTAATTGCGCAGCGTCTCCATGATGCCGCTGCCGGTGCCTCGCGAAGGGTCTTCGAGGGTTGGCAGGCCCTGGGCCTGCACAATCGGCGACAGGCTCACCGAGATCAAGGCGACGGTGGGCAGGCTGATCAGGCGTGCAGAACGAGTGGAGACGGAACGGAAAGTCATGGTGGTGTCCTCATTGCGTCAAGAGAGAAGGAAAAACGTCAGCACGACGTACATCGCGACGAAGCGCACCGCGACGCCGAGGAACTGGCGCTGGGAGATGCTGTTTTCGGCCCAGCCGACATAGGCTGTGCGCAGTGCCCAGACGCCCCACAGCAACAGCACGACGAACACGCCGCCGACCAGGACGACGGAAACATCTGAAGGGCCGAAACCGCTGTTGGCCTGAAAGGCGGTGACCTGATCGCCCGTCATGGCGCGTCCTCCGCCTCTTGGCGGTAATCGCCGATCAGCGTTGTGGGGTCGCGCGGCTGTGCGCGCTGCGGCGTCAGGTAGTCGCGGATGCCGCTGCGGACACGCTCGATGTCCTCGCGCAGCCGCGCGTAGTCGAAGTGGTAGCGGGAGGCGTCCTGCTTCGGCAGGCGCTCGCTGTGCTCGGCCAGCCGGTCGAGCATGTCGAGCTGACGCATGAGGACGGCCAGTCGCTCTGGTTCCGTAGCATCACCGGCGAACACCGAGGCTTGGAACGCCAATAGAGGGATAGCCAATAGCGCGGCGATCGGAAGACGCCGGGCAAGTTCGTGGCTGTTGGTATGTCCCATCGTGCCTTTCCCCATGGACGCGGATGGCACGATGCTGCGGCACACGGACTAGCCGCGCCGCAGTAAATAGGAACAACGCTGCTACCGGATTGATCTAGCCCGAGCTGAGTCTACGAAAAAGCGACAGCACGGATGCTCTCTGGCAAGAACCACCTTTCAAGTGTTGCGATGGCATCTGGCGAAAGCTGCTGTGTGAACAGCAGGGCAAGGCGGCGTTTCGGTCTTGAGCAGGCAACATAGAACAAGTTTCGATTTCGCTCGAAGGCCGCCTGCTTCCCGGGTGGGATGGCTGCGCTTCCTGCCAGTTCGAGCATCTCTCCAAAGTTGTACTGGTTCCACCCGCGACCGATGACAACAAGAACATTCTCGAACTCCGCGCCCTTTACTCCGTGTTTGGTTTCAAAGGGAGAGTGACCATCCAGATAGCTCCGTAGCGTTTTGATTTCTGCGTATCTGACCGCGCGTAGCTTCTCTATCTCCGCCAGTGCGGCCGGCATCTCTTCGCCGCTTGCTCGATCGAACTCGCGTAGTTCCCGCTCACGCTTCTCGATGGCTTCCGGGAGTCTTGGCTTCCGCCGGTTGAGCAGGTGGTCGATGACTTCTCCGACCGTGCCATTTTCGCGAATCGCCAGTAGCTGGCTCATCGCATCGTGCCAGGCTGCCTTATCGGCCTGACTCCGCAATAGCGGCGTGTTACCGCCCAGCGCATCGAACATGGCGCCGAACCTATTCGCGGAGAAGGCATCGCACGCAGGCTCCAACTGGTCTACGAAGAAGGCAATATACGGATGTTCCTTCTTGGCAAAGGAATCGTTGTAACGAAAGACTGATGGCAAGCTGGCATAGCCCTGCTCACTGGCAAGAAGCCTATGCGTCAGCATGAGTACCTTTGTACTTTCCGGGGAAAAATCCCATCCCTCTTGTGTCAACGAGGCCTTCACTCCCTCAAGTGTGTCGTGGCCGACTTCCGAAGGTAAATCTCCTCCCCAATGGGCACCGGTTTGTCGTCCTCCAGTCCAGGCATTTGTATGAAATACGCTGACCTGTCCAATAGCGTCAGGGTCTTCGACAAATTGTTGTAGCTCCGGGCGCATCCGGTTGAGGCAGTCAACAATGGCTTTGACTGATCGGAAGTTGGCTTCCTTGCCAATCTCTTTGACTTGCGGATGCTCAAGTCTTCCGCATCCATTGCCATATATCTTCTGCCAATGGTCGCCGAAGAAGCCGAATAGGGGTGAAGGCGGATTCCCCAAAAACAGCCGCTGAATCGCCTCGACCCAATCCTTATCGGTATCTTGATATTCATCCACAAGAATGATTGGAAACCGATCTGTCACTATATGCCTAAATTTGGCATGCTCCATCAATGAAACAGTGAGGGGCAACACATCATCGTGATGGAGAGACACGCGATCTTCACGAATGGAGCGGTGCCCAAAGTTGTACTCGATTACACGGTTACCCAGGCCGCCTCCAGCTTCCGCAATTCTCTCTTGCCATGCCGGCATCGCCTCAACCAAACCACGGAGTTGTTTCTGGAAGCCACTGATCAATGACCAACAGAAGGCATGATTGGTGTCGCAGTACACCATTGGGCTTCTGTCAGTACGGGCGGCAATTTCATCGCGGGCCACATTGGTAAATGTAATGCACGCAATCTGCTTGTTTTTCCTTGGAAATGTGCTTTTGTGGCGCTCGATCAAATAGTGGAGCGCTTTGATGAGGGAGTAGGTCTTCCCAGCGCCTGCTCCAGCTTCTAGCCGGAAGTGCTCTCCGGCATCCAGGCTGCGAAACATGGCATCAAGAGCGCGCTGGCTGGCAACCTCGGCCGGTGACTGCGGATCAGGCATCAGCGGCATCCTCCTCGTTGGCGATCATCGCCTCGGCCGCCAGGGCAAGCGCCGGGTCAGGGATCAATCCACCCAAGTTAAGCCATCCCGCGCCCAGCCTCAGGCACCGACCCGCGGCGCTCCTAGCGAACCCCTCGATTCTTGCAGATTTCGCTTGACACCCATCGCGCTTCGTGAGGCCGCCGCGCTGCTTGCGCCCGCTTCTGGCGCAAGCAGCGCGGCGGCCAGTGAGGTTCGTTTTCGAACCTCAAGCGCCCCATGGACCTCACCCGTCTCTTCAATGCCCTGGCAGAGCACCTCGCCTCCGATGCGTTCCTCAACACCGCCCGACATCCTGAGCATCCAGCGGCCTTCTCCCGCCGACGCAAGCTGCCCTTGAACGCACTCGTGGCAAGCTTGGTCTGTGGCATGTGCAAGAGCGTCCAGGCCGAGTTGGATGGCTTCTTCGGCAGTCTCAAGGCGCAGGCCACCTTGGTCCGACACGTGAGCGCACAGGCGTTCGCGCAGGCGCGCGCCAAACTCGCGCCCGCTGCACTGCCGGCGCTCAACGACCACCTCATCAAGCTCGCTGAGGACACTGGCAGGGTGCCGCGCTGGCACGGCCTGCGCCGCATCGCGGTCGACGGCTCCTGTCTGCGGCTGGCGCTGCGCGCCAGCCATGTGCCGCGCGCGGCCAGCCGCGACATGCTGGCCTTGGGCTGCTACTTGCCCGATGCCCAGCTGATGCTGGCCGCCCAGCTCTACAGCGCCGGCTATGGCGAGCGACAGGCCTTGTTCGAGCAGTTCGAGCGCTTTGGAACAGGCGATCTGCTGCTGCTCGATCGCGGCTATCCCTGTCGCTGGCTGGTGGCTGCCCTGCAGGGCAAGGGCATCGACTTCTGCATGCGCGTGGACATGGCCAAGGTCGGCTTTGCTGTGGTCCGGGCGTTCCGTGCCTCGGGTCTTGCCGAGCAGGTCGTGGAGCTGCCTGCCGCCGAGGACCAGGATGTCAGGGACTTCGAATGCCCCGAGGGTCCGCTGCGCGTGCGCCTGGTCCGCCACGTCAACGCTAACGGCAGCGTGCACATCCTCATGACCAGCCTGATGGACGCCGAGCGCTTCCCTGTGGCCGTGTTCGGTGAGCTCTACCATCAGCGCTGGTCCATCGAAGAAGCCTTCAAGCGGCTCAAGCATCGGCTCAGCCTCGAACAAGTGACCGGCCTGAGCCACCTCGCCGTGCAGCAGGACTTCGCCGCCAAGGTGTTGTGCGACAACCTCGCCGCGCTCGCCAGCGCAGAGGCGCGCGGAAGCGAGAACCTGCCCGCTCACCGCCGCATCAACCGGGCCTACGCGAGAACCGCGCTCAAGCCGCTGATCCCGGCCCTGTTGCTTGGGCTCGCCACAGCGGCGATGCTGAAGGAGGTGCTGAAGCTGATCGGATCGCAGACCTACAAGCACAGGCCAGGGCTGTCCAAACCGAGGCCGCCGAAACCAAAGCCGCATCCGGCCCTGAGTTACAAGGCGTGCTGAGGGTGGGTGGGCTTAACTTGGGTGGATTGGGTCAGGGATGGCTGGCTCGATGCCAGCCGCTAGCCAGCGTATTCCATCGAGAATGTACTTGGGGGTCGTCCAGGCTTTTTCTTCTATTGCGTACTTCAGCGCAAACTCGGACTTCTTGATCTTACTGGCTTGGCTTCTGGCTCCCGCTTCAAGCTCTTCCCGTGTGGCTCCATTCAAGCCGAATAATGCTCGGTTCGCGAGAATGAAAGCATCTTCAAAGGTGCGACCGCATGGCCCGTTCTCTTCCTCCGCGCACTGATAGGCGATGCAGTTGCCATGCTTTGCCTTTTCGGATTCATCCTTGGTCAAGAGGCCATTGAGGGTGAATGGATTATCATCGGAGAACCAGGCTTTCAGGCAGGCGTTGCTGGAGTAGGTTCCCTTGTGGACCTCGCACGCGCTTCCGCCCGGTTTTTCTACCGAATCTAGATCGGTAAGGATTAGGGTTGGCAATTCAAGAAAGCGCAGGAGCCCGAAGAAAAGATGAGCATATGCTCCGCCGACTTCCATAGTGGTTACGTACTGGCTTGATAGCTTTGGCCGATCTGGCTCTGCGGTTTCCAGTTTTTCGATGATCGCGGGGAGCAAGAGCCGCTCGCTCAAACCTTCTACTAGGATCGCTTTGTCGGAAAAAAACAGGTCGCAGCGGGTCAACGTCATATACTGATGCAGAAACTTCTTGTCCGGTTCGGAAACGCCGTCCAGCCCCTCGCGTAGATCCTTGACCCTCGTTTGCCGAACGCCAGCGGCTGCGCCTTGTACTTCGCCACTGAGGAAATAGCGGATACTTTCAAATCCGGCCTCGTTGGCTATATGCGATGAGTGCGTGGAAACGACGAACTGGACCGGCCAAGCCGTCTTACTTTCCGTGCCTTCAACCAGCAGTTGAGCAGTCTTCGCGAGCTGACGTATGAAAACCTCCTGCATCTGAGGGTGCAAATGAGCCTCGGGTTCCTCAATGAAGACCAGGTGCACCCCTGGAGAATTTGGTTCGGCCAGAAACGATTTATAGAATCCCGCAAGCTGCAAAAGGATGAAAATGAGGTTTCTGGCTCCAAGCCCGTTGTAGGACTCCGGCAGAGTCACACCGCTGTAGCCGGCATAGCGCACCTTGGTGAAATTGGAGAGCAGCTTGCGAACATCAAGCAATGTCTCGGTATGCAGTTCCTGATTTCCCAATCCTGGGTATCCAAAGTTCTTCAATGCCGGTATCAGATTGTTCAGTTGGCCGCCGAAGCTGCTGTCTATCTGAGATTGAATGTCCTGAACGGCCTCTTTCAGCGCTTGGGCAATCTGTTTGTCAGCCTCATCTGCCGAAGATGAAGAAGCTGTGGCAAAGAGGAGTTCAACAGTCTTGGCGAGTACATCGGACTCGCGGGATGTTATGTCGTCCAGGCCTCTTTGAGCGTTGATGAAGCCGGTTTTGATCAGAGCCTTCAGTGCACTCGGCTGCAACTGACGATTGTTCTCCGCATCATTCGGATCTTCCGCCCATACCCTGACGGCAAAGCTGGTTGGAATACGTTCTCGAAGCGAGCGAAAGAAAGCTATCCTCGTTTCATCGGTCAGGGGGGTATCCGGCTGACCCGAGAAAAATTGGGCGAGCTGTCCATCCTTCAACTCGTAGCGGACTACAGCGAGTACCTCATTACAGTCGGGGTCGAGGTCGATAACGAATGGACTGAGAGGCCCCAACTGTGGCTGAGCAGGGTCATATTCAAACGTCAAACGCAACTCGATGAACGGAATCAGAGCCCTGACTACATCGTCATCTTGGCCATTATTATGAGCTTCCAGTGCCGTGCAGAACCTGTCGTAGCAGGCACTGGAGAAATCTTCGAGTTGAAATGCTGCGCTGCCTTCGGCTAGTAGTCGCCGTATGATCTCGGACAGTGAAGTTTTGCCACTGTTGTTTCGCCCCACGACAACAGTAGTCAAATCCTCCAGAGCAAGCTGCACGTCTGCGAGTAACCGGAAGTTCTTGATCTTTGCATGACGCAGCTTCATCTGTATTCCCCTAGGGCATCTCTGAATAACCCAGCCTGATGCCAAAAAAATCTGCTTCCGCAGTCTAGTCGTTCAAATTTCGATCAATGCTACCCCCCAAAGGGGCTCATTCCGCCCATTTCCCGCCGGTTTGGGGTGGAAAACAGGCGTACTACCCCTACGCGAGCATGTAGGGTTCCGCCCGCAGCAGGTTTGTAAACCCTGCCAGCAGGTACAGTCGGCTCGTGTTCTTGGCCAGGCCACGATAGCGAACCTTGGCATAGCCAAACATCTGCTTGATGCGCTGGAACACATGCTCCACCTTTGCGCGCATGCTCGCCTTGTTCTTCTCGATCTTGTGCAAGGGCGATCTCTTCGGCAGCGCCGCGCGCTTGCCTGGCCGCATCGCGATGCGCCAGTCCACCCGGCGATCTTGATGCTCTTCGCGCCTCTCGATGCCCTGATAGCCGGCATCGGCCCACACCACTTTTTCCTCACCATGCAGCAGTTTGTCGGCCACGTTGATATCGGCTTCATTGGCGGGCGTCGTCTCCAGGCTGTGGATCAGGCCCAGCGTGTCATCCACGCCCACATGCACCTTCATGCCGAAATGCCAGGCGTTGCCCTTCTTGGTCTGGTGCATCTCCGGATCGCGCTCGCCAGACGCATTCTTGGTCGAACTCGGCGCCGACAGAATGCTGGCATCCACGATCGTGCCCTCCTTCAGCATCAAGCCCTGCTCAGCCAGAGTCTGGTTGATCTCCTTGAACAGCTTCGCTGCCAGGTTGTGGCGTTCCAGCAGGCGTCGAAAGTTCAGGATCGTCGTCTCATCGGGGATCCGGTCCAACTTCAAGCCGGCGAAGCGGCGCATCGACTCCACTTCGTACAGCGCGTCCTCCAGCCCCGGATCACTCAGGTTGTAGAACAACTGCAGGCAGTGCACGCGTAGCATGGTCGGCAACGGGTAGGCAGGCCGACCGCCCTGCGGACCGGCCTTGGCGTAGTAGCGAATGATCTTCTTCTCCAGCCGCTTCCACGGAATCAGCCCTTCCATCCGCTCCAGGAACAACTCACGCCGGGTCTTGTGCTTCTTGTTCTCGTATTCGGCTTCTGCGAAAGTCAGCTGGCTCATGGCGAATGGCTCGGGTTGGATGCGATGCCGGGATTATGCCAAATGGGCTGGGTTATTCAGAGATGCCCTAGGCTATTGGCGTGTCGGGTTACGTCAGGCTTCTCTGGCTCTAGCTGGCAACCCTTTGTTTTAACCCCCAAGTTTAGTAGCTAGTGTACGTAACTACAGGTATTTCTTGAAGCTTCCGGCCGCGATGTCCACGACCACGCCCAGCAGCACGGCACTCGGCAAGAGAATCAGGATCGGGCTCACGCTGATCGGCAACGCGAGGTAGACCGCCCACGGCAGTACCACCAGGGGCATCAAGGCCGCCTTGGCGCGGTGATAGACGAAGCCGGATTCGCGCCCCGCGCCGAAGCGGCGGATGTCACGGCGCACCAGGCCGTCCACGAGGCCCGTGAAAGCCGCCATGAGGAACAGCGGCAGCATCAGGCACAGCACCAGCAGGCGCACGAGGAACACCAGCACCGTGTACGCCGCCGCGATCAGATAGCTTTCCAGGTGGACATAGACCTGGCTCAGGTAATACCGGAAATCCCTGGTCTGACCGTGGCTGCCGGCGCTGGCCTGCGCGGAGGCGTTCTGCACCCACTCCAGCAGCCCGGTCTTGAGGAAGACCCATTCATACGCCCACTCGACAACCCGATGGGCGGTGCGCCCCGGTTCCTGCACCACCACGCTGCGCGTGAAGTAGGTCGATAGCTGGTCCAGCTCGTAGGCCACCATGTCCTGCGCGTGGCGCCATCCCTGTTCCGGCCAGAACAGGTGCATGCCGATCCATTCGATCAGGATGCACAGCAACAGCGACCCGCACAGCACGCCGAAGAAGCGAAACGGCAAGGTGACAAGGCTGGCGAGAAAACCTCTCTGGCGTACCTGTTGGCGTTGCGCCGCGACGGCCGGATCGCTCATGCCCTTCCATCCTCGGCAGTATCGGCGAAGGCCATTTGCTTGAAGTCGTCGAGCAGGTCTGCCGGCAGCGCCTCGTGCTGCAACGCCGGCAGGCCCTGGCTTTCCCACCAGTCGCCGGCATCGACGTAGTGCTGGCGCATGTAGTCGGCCAGCTCCTGCAAGTCCTTGGGCATGGCCTCGTCGGCGTCGGGCGCGGGCAGCGGCATGCGGATCTTCCACAGGTTGCCGCCTTCGAGCAGCGCGAAGGCCTGCCCCTTCGGCAGATTGACCACGTGCGCCGGTTCGATCAGTGGGACGCTGGTGGTGGTGATGCGATCCTGCGTGTTGGACGTGAACGCGGTGTGCCCCTGGGGATCGGAGGTATCCGTGGCGCCGCTGACGATTGAGGTGGTGTACACCTCGACCTTGGGCAACTGCTGGGTCAGCAACTCGGCGGTGATCGTCTCCCGCACGCGCAACATGAACAGGTTGTTGAAGTTGCCGATGACCTGACCGGCCTTGGCGCGGTTGCCGATGCGCGCCTCGATGTCGCTGAGTGTTTGCGTGTACGCCGTGACCTGCATACCGGCGCCGCCGCCCTTGTTCACCATGGGGATGAATTCATCGCCCATCAATTCGTTGAACTCGTCGGCATGCACATTGATCGGCACCTTGGCGCCGGTCGAGGCGCCGGGCAGGCCGTCGTCGATGCCGAACTTGTAGATGTGCCCGGCGACCGATACCAGGTCGGAGAACATCGAGTTGCCCACGGCCGCCGCGACCTCAGCGTCCGAGAGTGCATCCAGGCCCACGTACACCACCGCGCGTTTGCGGATGATCTGCAACCAATCGAAGATCGGTCGCGGATCATCGAGATCGGCATAGTTCGGCGCCAGGAGTTGCGCGATCTTGCCCGTGGTGAGCTTTTCCAGCAGCGGCAGCAGCGAGGCGACGATCTTGTCGAAGTAGGTGCGGTCGTAGCGCACCGCCGAACGCAGGCCGTCGAGCACCGGGTCGTAGATGCGCACCTGCGACAGATACTGCTCGATCGCCACCACGCGCTTTTCCCGCCCGATCATGTGACGGGGAATGTTCTTGTCGTTCAGCCTGCCTTCGAGCTGGACGATGACCTCCCAGGCCTTCGGTTCGGCCTTGGCGAAAAAGTGCTGCGCGTATTCGATGAACAACGCATCGATGTTGACGACGTGGCGCTGGATCAGCAGGTAGTCCGGGCGTCGTCCCAATTCCACCAGGGCACGCGCGATGATGTTCACGAAACGCCAGGCGAACTCGCGAAACGCTGCGCTGTTGCCTTCGCCGGAGAGCTGGCCGGCGATGCGCGTGGCGACCTCCGAAATTCGTCCGAAGCGGCCCACCGCGTTGTAGCGCGCGGAGATGTCCGGCCAGCCGAGATGAAAGCAATAGAACTCCCCTGCGCGTCCTGCGCGCTGGGCCTCCACGTACATTCTTTTCAACAGGTCCGCGTCGCCCTTGGGGTCAAAGACGATCACGACCTCGTGTTCGCCATTGACCCTGCGGCGGATGTCCTGGGTGATGAACAACTCCGCGAGTCTCGTCTTGCCGACACGGGTGGTGCCGAGCACCAGCGTGTGGCCGACACGCTCGCCCAGCGGCAGCGACACATCGACCTCGTGCGGTTCAATGCCGTGTAACCGTGGCAGGCCGCCGACCGGCGGCAGCGGCCGCGCCGGGTTCAACGGGTTGTCCCACGCAGTCACGCGGGCCAGCAGAGGCAGCGGGCGAGGCGCGAACTCCAAACGCTCCTCCAGCCGGCGCACGGATCGGTAGAGCGGTGTCAGCTCGACGTAGCGGCGAAACTCCGGCCGGTATGTCTGCATCAGCCTGTGGGTGTGGCGCTGATCCCAGCGAAAACCCCGGCCCACGAACAGGCGATGCTGGCTCACCGGCACGTCGCGACTGGCCATCACGTAGCGCGGCATGCGGCGGATGTTGCGGCGATAGCGCAGGATCGCCCAGGCTTCGTAGAAGCGGATGGTGCCGAAGGTCAGAAAGGCCAGCGCACCGGCCAGGCCCACCAGCGGGCTCAGTGCCAGCGACCAGGGCGCGGCGAGGCAGAGAACGGCGGCGCCGAGGCAGACCGCGACGGTGTAAAGCTCGACCGCCGGACGCAGCAGGACTTCCACCGAATGCGGCTGGGCCATGTCACTGCTCGATCCCCGTGGCGGTGATGAGCACGGGGTAGTGGCGGATGCCAAGCCGTCGGGCCAGGTCGTCGGCGGAGATCGGGGACAGGATCAGTTCCGGCGTCAGGCGTCGCAGGGCATCCAGCGCGACCTGGGACTCGACGTTGACCACGAGGCCGACCGCGCCGAGTTCGTGCAAGACTTCCACGCGCTGACGCAGCCAGGCGCGTGAGCGTTCGTCATCACCGACGAGGAACAGCGGGCGCAACCCCTGCGCCTCGATCACCCGACGCTCCACCGTGCCCGGCGTCAACAGCGTCGAGCGCACTGGCAGCATGTCGGCCTCGCCGTGACGTTCCCCCGGCAGCGGCGGCACCTCGATATGCGGTGGCGGTAGTGCCTGGCGAGGGTTTCGGGGCTGGAGGTTCAGCGCCTGGTAGTAGGGCAAGGCGGACGCGCCGCCCCGATCCTCGACGACAACAAGGGTCTGGTCGGCGGCATGGGCGGTGAGGGCCAGCAGACCCAGCAGCGGCAGTACGCACAGGCGGATGTTCATGGTCGATGACTCCTCGATGCGATGGACGGAACCGGGCTGCCCTGCACACGCGCCAGATGTTTTTGAACGCTGCGGCGGTAGCGGGCTGCCGGTGCGCCACCGGCGGGGCGGTGATAGCGGCCGATGGCGAGCAGCCAGTCATCGCCGGGCCTGTGGTGTTCGCGCAGGATCGCGGCGGCGACCGCGAGATTCCGGTACGGGTCCAGCAGTTCGCAGGGGTGATCGAAACGGTGCGCCTGGTAGCCGAGGTTGATCTGCCCCAGACCAACGTCGATGCGCGTCGCCGGCACCTCCCGCAGCGCGCGCCGCAGGTTTGCGCAGGCGGCCTCGCGGGTCTGGAACCGCCGTGCCTGGCCGGCGACATTCAAGGTCCAGGGCCACGGAGTTCGCTGCCCGCGCAGCGCGATGCCGCTTTCCTGCAAGGCCACGGCGTACAACACCGCCGAGGGAATGCCGGCGTCGTGCGCGGCCAGTTGATAGGCCGGCGGCGGAATCTCCCGCGCCAGGACGGGCGCGGTCCAGACAGCGAGGCAGAGCAGGCACAGGACGCCTGCCCGGCAAAGGCTCACTGACGCAGCCATTGCCCGTTGACCTCGCGCACGACGGCCGGCAGCTCGCCCGGCACACCGATCGATAGCCACCGGCCGGCGTCGTGATTCAGGGTGATGGTCCGTGCGCGCACCTTGGCCGGCTCGATGCCCGCCTTGGCCGCCCATTGCCGGATGCGCGCATCGTCCTGGCGGCTGCCGACCATGTAGAGATCAAAGGCCGTGCCTGCTGTCTGCAATTGCCGCACGCGCTGTTCGCAGGGCGGGCAGTCGTCCTTGACGAAGACCGCCAGCCGGCCCAGGGCGCCGGACGTGGCGGGAGTGGCACCGGCATCGGTCAGGACGACGGGCTGAAGCGTGGGATGGAGCCGCTTCCAGGCATCGTCATAGGCGCGCTGGTACGCCAGCAGCTTCTCGACGCGGCGGGCCTCGGCCTGCACCTGAAGCTCCGCGTAGCGGCGGCGTTCCTCGTTCGTGCGCGCTTCGATGCCCAGGGCCGTGAAGGGATCGAGGCCGGGCGAGTACACGCCCAGCGGCCCCTGCATCAACTGGCGGTAGCGTGCCCACTCCTCGTTTTGCAGCCCCCAATCCCGTGCCAGGCGTTCGTCGAGATCGGCGTCGATGGCGGTCCGGTCGCGGCTCTGGACGATGCGAGAGTCGGCGGCGGGCGCGTTCTGCGCGACGGCGATCGCCGAAGCCATCGACGCCACGGCGAAGGCGAGAACGAAACGAACGAACCACGGCTTCACGAAGACCTCCTACGGCACGCTCAAACGCCGCGCCTGCCCGTTGAACAGAAAGGTCGCGGTCCGCCCTTCGAGGGATTCGAGCCGCCAACCGCTCTCGGTCTCGCCGAGACGCAGCACGCGGACCGCCGCGAGCGAGCGGGAATCGGTGGGTGCGATGGACAGGAAGCGCTCGCCCGCACGCAGTTCGATGTCCAGCAGCCGGAATGGCGGTTCGACGGTCGCGGGCCGTGCGGCCTCGGCCGGAGGCGGGCGACGTGCCGGCGCGGCAGCGGGTGGCGGTGGCTGGCGGACTTCCTTCAAGCGCGCTTCGAGCTGATCGAGGCGGCTTTCCAGGTGTGCGATGTCGGTCGTGGCAGGCGGTTCGGCGTCCGTCTGTTCGAGCCGGGCGAGCCGTTCCTCCAGCGCCTGGCGAACCGCGTCGAGGCTGGCCTGGGTCAGCGGTTCTGGCTGGTGCCCGGTGCTGTCCGTCAGCAGTTCCAGTTCGGTGAGGCGGCTATCGAGCAGCGCGACCTCAATGGCCGGCGCGCTGGTGCGCACATCCCCGGCCAGACGGGACAGGGCCACGTGATTGACGACGACGGCCGCGCTGACCAGCAGCAGCCAGGTTGCTGCGGCGACTTGCAGGAGACGGGTACGGGATGCCGGATGGAAGTCAGGAGGCAGGGTCATGGCAGAGGCTCCTGTTCCTGGGTGAAGCACACCCGCCGCCCCACATCATCGACGTGAAGCTCCCAGGCCGGCCCCGCCAACGTCAGCAGGGCGTCGCGCAGAAACAGCGGCCCAAGCCGCAGGTGCGCTGCCGGCAACGGAAGGTCATGGAACACTGCGGCGTCGGAACCGGCTTCGCAAAGGGTGTAGCCGGAGCGCAGCAGCACGTAGCGCAGGGCCTCGCCGACCGTCGCGGGCAGGGTTGCCGGCATCGACACGTCGATGACCTGCAACAGCAGGTCTTGCTGGGCGGCCTCCGGGACCAGCTCCACCAGCGTGTAGCGGCCATACCGAACGATGGGAATCCAGCCGTCCGGCACGGGCCGGGCTTGTGTTTCCGGCTTCGGTTCGATGACGGGTGGCGCGACGGATGACGTGGCGCATCCGGCGGTCAGAGCGGCGGCGATCAGGCCGGCGGCAAGCGCGGCGTGTCCGGTCGGGTATGGGCGGCGAATGGATGGCATGCGGCGGCTCCCAGGGGCTTCGTGATGCCACCTTCGCAGGGGAAGGCCGTCGCATCAGCGAACAAAGGGAACTGCGGGCCGCCCGATTTTTCGACTGCCAGGTATCGCGGGGCCGATTACGCACCGGCCCGACAGAAAAGAAAACGGCCCCCGAAGGGGCCGCCAAAAATCGAGCGATGCTCAATGTACCAACTGCCGTGCCAGTGCCACTTCCACCGAGTCGCCGTCCTGATTGAGAACGTCCAACCCTGATTCCGGCACGTCTCCCGACGTGCTCTGCGACACCGTGATCTTCTTGGCCATCAGCCCCAGGCAAGTCATCTGCGAGGTGGCCGCGTAGCCGAGGTAGATCACCCGGACCGGCTGCTTCTGCCCGATACGCCAGGAACGGCGCGCGGCCTGCTGCAGCGAGTACACGTTGTAGCCCGACTGCATGAACACGATGGTCGGAAACTCCAACAGGTCCAGGCCGGTTTTCACCAGTTCGGGGTTGGTGATGAGCACGTCGATGCCGCGATCCAACTGCTCGGCGATCCAGTCTTCCCGGCGGGAGGCATCCACGCTCGCGCGCAGTACCGCCACCTTGAAGCCTTCCTGCTCCAGCAGCACCTTCAAGCGCGATGTGGTGTCGCGCGTGCCGGTATAGACGCTGTAGACCAGCACCTTGCGTCCCGCCGCTTTTTCCTCGCGGCAGATATCGATCAGCTCCCGCTCCTTCGGCATGACCTCCAGATCGGTGAACAGCGACGGCGTGAACGCCAGCAGGTTGCGGGTGCGCGGATGCTTGACCGTCTCGGACCGAAAGCACGTGTCCGGCCAGGCCAGCAGCACGTTGAGGACCACACCCAGCAGCGTCGTGTCGCGGCGCGCCAGCGCCTGCTTCAGCTCGGCGGTCAGTTGCCCCGCCAGGCGTCCATAGGCCTGCGCCTGCTCCGCGTCCATCGCCACTTCGCGGAACTCCTCGTCGTAGGGCGGCAGCACGTTGCCACCGATGTCCTTCAACTTGAGGAAGACCGTGAACGGCAATACGCAGCGCAGCACGCCCTTGGGACCGAAGCCGGGGGCCTTCACGGTTCGCACCGTGATCTTGCTGCCCTTGGCGGTCTTGTGGGCCGAGCCGTTGCTCTCGGAGTAGATGTCTTTGAGCACGCCGTGATCGCGCATGAACGCCATCGCGGCCGGCGTCAGACTGCCTTGCTTGCTCGGCCGGTAGCCGTCTTCGATCATTCGCCCAGGCAGGGCGCGGAACAGCAGGTAGAACAGGTCGTCGCCGTAGCCGCCCATCAAGGTGCCGGTCAGCAGCAGCGTCTTGCGTGACTTGGAGGCCAAGACCCCCATCGCCTGCCCTTGGGCGGAACCCGCGTTCTTGTACTCGTGCGCCTCGTCGGCGATGAGCAGGTCGAACGTGCCTTGCGGCAGGTAGCGTTTGACGTATTCCGAAGGCTGATAGCCACCTTCGCCGAAGCCGAACTCCATCGAGGCCATCGCACGTTCCATGCGCTGGGCCTGCCGGTCGGAAAACACCAGCTCGCCGTTGTCGTCCATGAGATTGATGAACTCGTACAGGTTGTCGCCCAGCATCGAAGCCAGGAACGACTCGCCGAACTTCTTCATCAGCTTCTGTGCCGTGACTTCGCCGATGGTGGGAATACGCTTGAGCGCCTTGAGCACGGCTTGCGACTGGTCGTTGACCGACAGGCGCCGGGGACGGATCAGCGTCCACAGCGCCGAGGCGCAGTGTCCGCACTTGCGGCGGGTTTCCTCCGCTTCGAGTTCCACCGGGTTGATCGGCTCGCCGTCCAGGTCGGTGATGACATGGCCGCAATGCGGGCACGCCCCCACGTCGCCGTGACGGGTACGCCAACGCACGAACACCGGCTTCCAGTGAAAGCCCATGCGCATGCGCACACGGCCGAGGACGAAGAACTCCTGCCCCTGGGGTGGTACGCCCAACTGCTCGCGCAGTTTCAGCAGCTTGACCAGCGTGTCCGGGCCGTTGAGCACCCAGACCTTGGCGCCGGCCACCGTCTCCTGAATTTCGCGCCGCCACTTGTAGACTAGGTGGGGTGGCGAGAGCACCAGGGTGCGGCGGTAGCCTTCGGCATTGAGCACGGCGGCCGTGGCGATGCCGACGGTCGTCTTGCCGCAGCCCATCTCGCCGTTGACGATCGCGGCACGTTCGCCACGATCGACCAGCAGCTCGGTGACGGCATGGACGACTTCGGCCTGGGCGGGAAACAACTTCCGCTTCAGGCCGGCCAGGATGGTCTGGCGATGCGCCCGTGCCTGTCCGGCGTAGACAGGCGGGTTGGCGCGGTTGAGAGAGTCGAGCAGCTCATCGCCGAACTCCGATACGAAGTCCTGCAAGCTGATCGTGAGTGGAGAAGCCGCCGCTTCCAGCAGGTCGCCCTGCACGGCGGTATCGGGAACAGTTTCAAGATCGAGGGACATGGTGATGCTCCAAAAAAAATGGGGCATGCACCTCCCCCGATGGGGCGATGACATGCCCCAGGGGTGGGAAGAAACGCGACGTTCAAGCGCCGCGGTGAAAACAGATCAATACTCGCTGGGCAACAGCAGCGTGGTTACGCTGCGATCCCACTCGGTGATGATCCAGATCTTCAGGTCGGAAGTGACTTGGTAGGACGAGAACAATCGATCCTCGCCGGACTTCAAAGCGGCATCGTTCTGCCGCCTGTCGTCGTCGCAGAGATCGCCCCAATCGCCATCGAGATGGCGCTGGAGATAGGGTCCGGGGTTGAACACACCCCGTTGAACAAGGTCATTCACGTCTGCGGTCATGAGCAATTTTCCGGCCCGAAAGCGTGGTTGAGACAGAACTGCGAGTGCCATGGTGATTACCTCTCAAAAATAAGGGGCCACGGCACCCCACAGGGGCGACATGACCCCGGTGGGTGGATGAAAACGACGGCGAACCGTCAAGGAACAACGATCAGCGAATGGTCAGTACCTGGCCCCATGTGGGAGAGCCAAGGGTCATGTCCCACGCCCTGATAACAGGCACGAACCTGTCGGTGAGGATGCGCGTCTCGGCCACGGAGCCATCGTCACGCTCGGTGTATTCCGTCTGGTGAGACTTCTCCTTGTGGGTATCACCTTTGACGACGAGCGTGCGGCCGTTCTTCGATTGCACGACGCCTGAAACCGCGCCTGCGGCCAGAGCCAGGGCGAGATGCCAGTGCGACAGGGCGCGCGCCGGGGGCCGTGGCAGTTGCTGCGCGGCGCCCAGGTGCGTGTCGATTGACGGCCACAGCCCTTGCAGGCGCTGTACCTCGTCGGCGAATTGCTCGGGTTCGAGCGTGACGCGATAGAAGTGCTCCGGTTCGACGGGAGACGCCGGAACCGTGTAAGGCTGGAACGGCCATTCGCAGGGCAATTCCTCGGCTTCGATGTCGCCTTGCCCGACTTGCAGCAAAAGGCTGCGCGCCGTCTTGGCGTCCTCCGGCACCTGCTCGCGCTGACGCACGCGCCGGCCGAAGATCACCACCTGCTTGAACTGCACGTCCACCGCACGGTAGATGCGCAGATCGGCGAAGTGGCGGGTCAGCCAGCCGACGAACTCGGCATCGAGTACATAGGCCGGGATGATGAGCACCAGCACACCGTCGTATTGCAACAGCGGCAGACTGCGCTGATAGAACAGCTTCTCCAACCGTGCGCGCCCCTGACCCTGGTAGCCGATGTTGCCATCGACGCCCCGCGTCAGATCGCCATAAGGCGGATTGAGCCACAGCAGTCCGAAGGACTGGCGGGAAATCAGCGAGTCCATCAGGTCGCCATGCAGACAACGATCGACGAGTCTGCGCGCATGGGTGGCGCGCTCCGCGTCGTACTCGACGGCAAATGCCTTCACCTGTTCGCGCCCGAGGGCATGAGCGGCTTCGGCGATCGCGACGCCTTCGCCGGCGCAGGGATCGAGGATGCACATGGGGCCAGAGGACGGCGCCAGTGCGGTCAGGGCTCTTTCCAACGTGGGTTCGTCTGTCGGGAAGTAGCCGTTCTTGATGAAGTTGCGCGCAAGGCGCGGAAACATGAGAGCCATGGGAATCTCCTGTGAAGAAGTGGGATGAAAGCGGGGCACGCGCGACGCACATGCCCGTGTGGTGAGCGTCAGGCCACCCGCCGCAGCGGTTTGCCCGAGGCCAGCTCGACCTGCGAAACACCAAGGGTGCCGTTGCGGATCAGTTCGCCCAGCGCCGTGGTCAGCGCCGGAACGTCCAGGGCCAGCCGATGGCCCTCCAGCGGCCCGAGGGCGAACGGAAGGCGCGTCAGCATGTCCCGTGATTGCAGCAGCTCCAGCACGGCATCGCGCCAGTGATCGAGCAGCGGCAGGGGGCAGGTCTCCCGCACCAGCGCCCATAGGCGTTCGGTGTGGTCGGTCACTGTCCTGGGCAGTAGCGCCAATGCGCTGGCGTTGGCCTTGTCGGGCTTCACGCAGCGCTTGTCGAACAGCCACAGATGAGACATGGAACCGAACAGCGTGCGCCGGAAGGCGCGCGTGGTGCGCTTCTCCAGGTTGTCGGGATTGCCGACGAAGACCGGAATCGACGCCTGATCGGTGACGAGATGGAACTGGTCCAGTCCCTGCTCGGACCGACCGAGGGTCAGACGGGCAAGGAACTCCTGGACGGCGGTATCGCGCGCCCAGACGGACAGGAAGACGAGGTTGCCGTGCTCGTCGCCGATGCAGCCGTCGGCCATGAGGTCGGGGCATTCGTCGATGCGGTAGAGCACATTGGGTGATGTAGATGCAGGCATGGTGATGTCCTCGAAGAAAACAGAGGCAGCACCACCCGCGAGGGCAGTCACTGCCCCAAGGGGATGGAAGGGAACGCCCGTGAGCGTCTTGGCAAAGAGAACAACCAGTGCGTCGCAACGCACCGTAGCCTTGAAGGTCTTGGCTACCTGGGCATGTTGTCGGCAACGCCGACGGACATGGGAAGTAGCCTGCTTCAACAGGCCGGTGAGCGGGAGCGAAAAACCGTCACGCGACGCCACCCTGTTTGCAAAGGGGGCTCCGAAGGGGTGTCTGCCGAACAAAAAAAGCGGACCATGCCGTCATGGGCATGATCCGCTTGAGGGTCAGGCTTTCAACTGACGCAGACCTTCCGCCAGCAGCCATAGCGCCCGGTTCAGCCGGACGTTCTGGTCAATGCCTTGAACGGGCCGCGTGCGTTGCTGGCGCCCGTTTGCGGTGCGGCCGGTCAGGCCGCCTTTGACGAGGTTCTCCTGAACTCGATTGAAGGTGGACCACAGGTCCGAACGGTTGTCGTCGAAACGACGTGGCCGCAGAACCTGACTCTCCGTGATCGGCAAGGTCTTGCCGGGATCGTCGTACTTGAGGGTCAACGCCGATCTGGCGAAGACCTCGGCCTCACCGTAGTCGAGTGTGATGGCACCCATGGCATCGCGCGAGTGTTGCACTTGCTCGAAACCCTGCAAGACTTCGTAGGCGCCCTCGATGACGTGATCGGTGACGTTGCCCTTGTGAGGAACGCGGACGTCGGCGAAGGTGTCGCCGCACACCAAGCCGTTCTGGCAGACGAAGCGGAACATGCCCGCCAGCATCTGATAGCTGCTGGTGCCGTCGTGCGAGTTGAGCAGGATGATCTCGTTCGCCTCGGTGCCGTTGATCTGGCTCTCGTGGCGAAGCCGCAGCATGTGCTTGGTGTAGTCACGGCGATCTTCGTGGCGCACACGTGTCTGGCACACCATGAACGGTTGGAACCCCTCCTTGCGCAGCTCCGTCAACACGGCTGCGGTCGGGATGTAGCTGTAGCGCTGGGAACGGCTTTCGTGCGGGGTCTCCGCGAAGATGGATGGAGCGACGGTGCGGATCTGATCATCCGACAACGGATGATCCGAACGCAGCACCGGAGAACGATAAGAAAAGCGGGATGCGAGTTTCATGACTATCTCCTTCTGAGGATTGGAGCAATCGGCATCGAGAGGCGCAAAGCCGGATGCGCGATTGCATGGGACAAAGAAAAAAGCCCTGCGGAGCAGGGCCTGGGTGGGTCAGGTAAAGAGGAATGCAGCCCCGTGAAGCACGGGCCTGCGGTTCAGTCCGGCTCGAATTGCCGGCTGTAGGGGTTGAAGCGAAGCGCTTCGCTCCCTTTGAGGATCGGTGTGAAACCGTCCAGGTAGAGGTTGGCGAGGTACTGGTCGCGGTAGGTCAACGCCTGCCGTGCCTGTTCCTCGGTGAGACCGTCGCTGATGAAGTGATCGAGCAGTTCCTCGTCGGAGGAAACTTCGTTGTTGGACAACTGCTCTTCGACGAGGCGCAGCAACGATGCCGGGAGGGCGGCCAGGATCGGGTCCATGACGTGTACCTCCCGTGCTCAGGCCACCGCCGCTGGCGTGCGACGACGTGCGTGATGGGCAAGCACACCTTCCCGCCACTCGGGGGATTGCACCGGCGCCATGTCGAGATAGCGCAACGGGCACGAGTAGTAGTAGGGGTGCATGGATTCATCCAGGGGCTTGTGGCCCCATTCGCCGCCCGAGCCTTGCAGCAGGTCGCAACGGATGACGTTGATGGAATCGCCGGCAGCGAGCTTCATGAATCCCGCCTGCTTGGCGGTGATGCGCGCCACGGACCACAGCACGTTGCCGCGCAGGGCGTGGGCGATGACCTCCGAGCGAGCGTTTTCGCCCTCCTGCGGTTCGATCAGTTCGCGGATCAGTTGGTCGCGGGTTTGCCGCGAGAAATACCAGCCCATGGGAATTCTCCTGTGAAAAAAAGCCGGAGCACTCCCCCGACGGGGGAAATACCCCGGCGGGTGGTTGGAACGTCGCGGGAAGCGACAGATGGATCAGGCGGAGGCGATATGCCAGTCCTGGGACAGCGGCGCGAACTCGTAGCCCAAGGCACCGAGACGGTCGCGTTGCTGACGCAACAGGCGGCGATCGACGGTGGCATCGAGCTTGACGATCTCGCCCAGCGGCCAGAGAGCGCCGAACAGCGTGGCGTCGTCGTCCTGCGTTACCGGCTTGGAAGCCGGCTTAGCGGGAACGTCGGCACCGAACGGCGTGGTATCGACCAGGGGATCGCTGGACGTTGCCGCCTTCGCTTCGGCAGGTGCCGAAGTGGAAGGGACAGGCCGTTGCGCTTCCTCGTCGATCGGATCGACTTCCTGCGGACTCAGCCGGTTGGCTTCATCGCGGCTCAGGTGGTCGATGTTCGATAAGGTCATTCCGCCCAGGTGCGCGCGGATCTCGATGACCATGCGGCCGCTGGTGTTGTACGTCGAAGGACGAATCTCGGTGATGACGAAATCGCCCTCGTACTTGCCTTCGCGGTACTGGTCCAGCTCGGCGTTCTTGATGACGAACTCGCCGATGGAGGTGGCGAGGCGGCCGACGTTGAAGTCGCCGTTCCTGCCGTGGATGGTCTTGATGGCCAATTGGCCGGGAAGCGTAATCATGGGTCAGCTCCTTACGATGAGGTCACGAGACGCCGACCGGAAAGACCGGCGGTTCGTTGGATGGAAAGGAAGCAAGGCCCCGGTGAGGGGCCTTGTGGGTTCAGAACGACTCGGCCAACGCCGGTACTTCGGCTGCTTCGTCGTCGGAAACCGTCTCGGATGCGGGTGCATCCTGGACAGCGGGTTCGCTCGAAACGCTGGGCGCTTCGTCGCGAGCCGATTCCTCGGAGGCCTTGGGTTCGGCCTTGTAGACGAGCTGGCCATCGACCTTGATCCAGCTCACGAAGAGCAGGCGGGCCTTCAGGCTGACGCTCTGTTCGCCGACACGCTTCCCCTTGCTGTAGGTGAAGATGTCGGTCCACAGATCGCCCAGACGAAAGCCGATCAGCACTTTGCGTTCGGCCTCGACGGCGGGGACGCAACGGCGGATCAGGTGCTGCGCTTCGCTGCCGGATACACGCACGTCGAAACGGCGGTACTCCGGCTTATCGCTGGGACCATTGAGCGCTGCGATGTCGCAGGCCAGGAAGGCATCGCCTTTCTTGGGCTTCACTTCGCGGATGCGATTGAGATACCCGAGGCCGGTGATGTGCAGGTCGAAGTAGGACTTTTCGGATGAAGTGGTCATGGTGAATCTCCAGACTTGAGGGACAAGAAGGCGGAGACACACCCACCCCGGCGGGGAGGCATAACCCCCGCGCGGGTTGATGGATCGAACGATCCAGGTACTGCTTGTGCATCCATCACCCTGGGAGGGGCGAACGTTCGCGCATGGGATGCTGGTGCGAACTGGATCGGTCACGTGGTCGGAACCGCGTCGTAGCCTCGAAGACCGTGGCTACCTGGGCATGTCGCTGACGGATCAGCGGAACATGGCCGCAAGCATGGAAGAGCCGTGCGGGGGTGTCGCGCCGCAATGTGTTTTTGCGCGCTCCCCCTTTGTCGATCAGGGCACTGACGGCGTACATCTCGGTGAGAGGGAATGGTTTCTTGCTAATAGTTCGATAATCGTTGTATCATTGAAATATGAATGAAGATCAGGCAGTTACCGCTCTCAGTGCATTGGCCCACACCCAGAGGTTGCGCGTGTTCCGCGCCCTCGTGGTGACGGGGCCGGCCGGCCTGACGCCCAGCGTCCTGGCCGACCAGCTCGAAGTGGCCCGCAACACACTCTCCTTTCATCTGAAGGAGCTGGCCCACGCCGGGCTGGTCACGGTCGAGCAGCAGGGGCGCAACCTGATCTATCGCGCCGATTTCGCGCAGATGAATGGCCTGCTCGGCTACATGACCGAGCACTGCTGCCAGGGCTCTGCCTGCGAAGTCTCCGATTCGGACTCTTGTGCGTCCTGTTGAAAGGAGCAGTATTCATGAAGCGATTCCATGTCCACCTGAACGTCGATGACCTGAACCGCAGCATCGGCTTCTACTCGCAGCTCTTCGCCGCCCAACCGGCGCGTGTCGAGTCCGACTACGCAAAGTGGATGCTCGAAGACCCGCCGGTCAACTTCGCGATCTCCACGCGCGGCGACAAGCCGGGCATCGACCATCTCGGCATTCAGACCGATTCCACCGAAGAACTCGCCGCCCTGAAGGCGCGTGCGCAGGCGGCCGATATCGCCCTGCTCGATGACGGCGAGACGACGTGCTGCTACGCGCGCAGCGAGAAGCATTGGGTCACCGATCCACAAGGCGTGGCTTGGGAGCATTTCCACTCCCTGGGGAACATCCCGGTGTTTCATGAGGGCGCGGAACCAGCGGCTGCTCCGGCTGCGGGTTCGTGTTGTGCGCCTGCCGGAGTAAGTGACCGGCCTGCCGGCATCGCCGTGAAGGCCAAGTCTTCCTGCTGCTGATTCGAGAAATTTCCTATGACTACCGAAAGAATCTACAACGTCCTGTTCCTCTGCACAGGCAACTCGGCGCGCTCCATCATCGCCGAAGGACTCCTCAACCACTTCGGCAAAGGCAAGTTCCGCGGCTATTCGGCCGGCAGCATGCCCAAGGGTGAAGTGCATCCGATCGCGCTGGCGACCCTGAAGAAGCTGGAACTGCCGACCACGGGATATCGCAGCAAGAGCTGGGATGAGTTCACGCTGCCCGACGCGCCGCTGCTGGATTTCATCATCACGGTCTGCGACAACGCCGCTGGCGAGGCCTGCCCGGTCTGGCCGGGGCAGCCCGTCAGCGCCCATTGGGGTGTGCCGGACCCAGCCGCAGTGGAAGGCAGCGAGGTCGAGAAGCACCTGGCCTTCGCGGACACCGCCCGTGTCTTCCGGCGTCGTATCGAACTGTTCCTGTCCCTGCCTCTGCGAAGCCTGGACAGCATGTCCTTGCAGAACCAGGTGCGTGATATCGGCAAGCAGTGAGCGAGGTTGAACGACGCCGGCTCTAGCCGAACCGAATTTTTGGAGATTACCCTGATGGCATCGCCGCAACCGGCATCCCGCCTGTCCTTTCTGGACCGCTACCTTACGCTCTGGATATTCGCCGCCATGACGCTGGGCGTGGTGCTGGGCATGATCTTCAAGGGCCTGCCCGACGCGCTGAACGCGATGTCGGTCGGCACCACCAACATCCCGATCGCCATCGGCCTGATCCTGATGATGTACCCGCCGCTGGCGAAGGTGCGCTACGAGGAATTGCATCGGGTGTTCGCCGACAAGCGCGTGCTGCTGCTCTCCCTGGTGCAGAACTGGCTGATCGGGCCGGTGCTGATGTTTGCGCTGGCGGTGATCTTCCTGCGCGACCATCCCGAGTACATGACGGGCCTGATCCTGATCGGCCTGGCCCGCTGCATCGCGATGGTGCTGGTCTGGAATCAGTTGGCGCGGGGCGACAACCAGTATGTCGCGGGCCTGGTCGCGTTCAATTCCATCTTCCAGATCCTGTTCTTCTCGACCTATGCCTGGTTCTTCCTGTCGGTGCTGCCACCGCTGTTCGGCTTGCAGGGTAGCGTCATCGACGTCAGCTTCTGGACCATCACCGAGGCCGTGCTGATCTACCTGGGCATTCCATTCCTGGCCGGCTTCCTGACCCGCCGCATCCTGATCGGCAGGAAGGGTGCCGAATGGTACGAGCGCGTCTTCCTGCCCAGGATTAGCCCGATCACGCTGGCGGCGCTGCTGTTCACCATCGTCGCCATGTTCAGTCTCAAGGGCGGCGACGTGGTGCGGTTGCCGATGGACGTGCTGCTGATCGCCGTGCCGCTGACGATTTATTTCATCGTCCAGTTCCTCGTCAGCTTCTTCATGGGGAAGCTGATCGAAATCGATTATCCGCGCACTACCGCGATCGCCTTCACGGCGGCCGGCAACAACTTCGAGCTGGCGATCGCGGTCGCCATCGCGGCGTTCGGGTTGGCGTCGCCCGTCGCGTTCACGACCATCATCGGCCCACTGGTGGAAGTGCCGGTGCTGATCATGCTGGTTCATGTGGCCCTGCGACTGGGCGAGAAGTGGTTCCCCGCAACCGCTCCCGTGCGGCCATGACCGACCTTGCCGCGTACCACCGCCGTTGGGACGGTGCTCACCCCACTGGTTGGCGGCAACGAACATCGTTCTGCTGGCTTTGCTCTGGATGACGCATCGGCGACCGTAGTGGCGGAGCAGCCGCTGGTTTCGTGGCGTGCCTGCGGGCCGCACAAGGAAAGAGCCCCTCGAAGGGGCTCAAGATGGAGGAATTCAGTCTTCGTAGACAGGCAGGCCGTTCAGTATCGCGGCGTTCGGATCGAAGACCAGTATGCGCACGTCTGCCATGGCGGCCAGGTGCAGCACGTTCAGCAGCGGCGTGGGGACGCACGCATCCGTCTGATCGCTGTGCAGTGCTTGGGCATTGCGGCCATCGACGATTTCGAGATTGGCGTCAGTCCAGGGCGTAGCGATCAACTTCACGCCCACGGCATCGCTGTCGGGAATCCTGAAGGCTTCAAACAACAGGCCGGTGAGCGTGGATGTGTCCGCGAGGTCTTCGAGGTACTGCATCGTTTCCTCGGGAAGGTGCCCGGAACTGATCTCCCAGCATCGGCTGTAGTGGCCGGTGTCGAAGGTCAGACGCCGCACCACGTCGCGGGCGGCTTCCTCGGAATAGGTATCGCCGACATGCACTGGCGTCCCGGAGTCGTCCGCCATGACGGCATAGATCACCGTGCGCGCGATGCCATGGTTCCGGCATTGAGCGTCCAGTTCATCCGGCACGGCTTGGCCTTGAGTGATCAAGGTGAAGTCGTCGCAGAAGACGCATTCATGCCGCTGGATCTGGTCGTCCCGCAGATGGGACTGCGAGGCATGCAGCGGAAGATAGGTCAGCGGGCAGTCGTCATCGTAGGCAATGGCGATCATTCGCTGAATGGAAAGGCCGTTGTAGCCACGGACGAAGGGATTGGAAACAGGATTGGCATTGGGGTTCATGATGGTTCTCCAGTAGAGGAAAGGCGGAGCCGATCCCCTGCCGGGGATCGACCCCAGAGGGATGAAAGAAACGGTGCCCGTCACGAATGACGGGCCGCCGGTGCTGTTACCAGCCGGTGTAGTTGAGGATCAGCGTGGCGATGATCTTGCGTCGCTCCAGGTCCAGGCCGCCCAGGTCGGCCAGACCGTGGACGCCAACGCGCTTGAGCAGCGCACCGCCGTCCTTGGAGTTGTAGAAGCTCACCATCGCGGCGAGAAAGACCCTTTCGCCGGAACTCATGGCGCCGATGGTCTTCCTGATGACAGCGACGTTCGGGCACAAGTCCCACTTGTCCTCTGCCAGGTCCAGACATTCCTGCGTACCGTTGAACAGGTCGGGGCCGACCAGTTCGACGCCGCGCTTCCAGGCGTGGAAAAAGGCGTCGGGGGCTTTCGAGAAGTGCAGATCGTTGCGCGCGATCTCGTCAAAGATCGCCTGCTGGCTCATCGGATTCATGACGAGGTTCTCCTGATGACAGATGGATGGGGATCACGGGTACTGGCGCTGCGTCCATGCGCCGGTTTCCAGGGCATGGCGAGCGGCCTCGTGGCTCGGGAAATACTCGACGGACTCGCGGGAGACGGGGCCGTCGTCGTCGAAGGTGCCGATGTAGTGCCCGGTGGCACTGCGCAGCACCTGCAAGGGCAGGCTTTTGCCCACATACGCCAGCGCCAGCAGACCCGAAGGGCCTGTGGGCTTGAGTGCGACAGGATCGAAGGACATGGTGCTCTCCTATGAAGGGATGGGAAGCGCCGCATCCCGACGGGATGAAGCGGATTCCCGTGGGGTGGAACGAAGCATCGTCGCCAGGACATGGCGATCGTCCGCAGGAGCGATGCGAAGCGGACTGGATCGGTCAACGCGGAAGAACCGCGCCGCAGCTTTGAAGACCGAAGCTGCCTGGGCATGGTGCTGACGGAGGTCAGCGCGCATGGGGTGTAGGTTCGGAGGCTTGGCCTGCATTGGCGAGCCGAAATCCGCTCGCGGTGATCGCCCGATTGCTTGCCGAGCGTGGTGCGTCGGCGCAGCGAAAGCTGGCGTGAAGGGAAAAGCAGCCGAAGGCGCGAGCCTTCGGCGGGGAGGAATCACCACCCGTGGGCTGTTGCAGGGCGTGGCCGTCGTCAAAGCCTGCCGCTGGTCCAGCAATCTCACCCGACCCGTTTCGTGGCTGGGGTCGGAAACCTCTGGCACACATCCGCGCACAAAGGGAACCCGTTGTTTCGCCGGCGGGCACCGGCACCGAGTACCGTGGACCCGAGGGGTCTCCTGACGATTCGCGCAGCGCCGGAGGGCCGGCAAGTCGTCAGGAGACCCCTCGCGATCAACGGAAGGAACACCGATCAATGGAATGGCGGCGAGCGCCATTCGTGGAGAAACGACCTTCTCGTCCCGTGGCCTGTATCGGCCAGGCGGAACGCGCACACCGTTGCAGAAGGAGACGCGCGCTGGGGAGTCCCACGGGGCGCGGGACGGTTTGCCTCGCCGTCAGTGAAATCCCGGCGCGGCAGAGGTGTTCATTGGCATCAGGATGCCTTGGGCGCAGCGCGCCGCTGGCGCGAAGCCCTGCGCCTGCCCGTCGAGGATTCGGCCGGCAGCGTGCCCTTGCAGTCGGGATAGCGGCTGCACGACCAGAAGGCACCGTTCTTGCCGTTGCGCTGGCGCGTCGCCGCACCGCATACCGGGCAGGCCGGCCCTTCGGGCAGCTTGATCGACAGGACGGTGCCTCGATATTGCTGAACCAACTGCGCGACCCAGGCCGATTGCTTGTTGATGAAGGTGTCCAGCGTCATCTGGCCGGCCTCGATCATGTCCAGCGCCTGTTCCCAGATCGCCGTCGTGCCGGGATCGGTGATCGCCGCCGGCACCGCGTCGATGAGTGTGAAGGCAGCATCCGACGCGCGGATGGCGCGACCCTTCTTCACCAGATAGCCGCGAGCCAACAGGCCGTTGATGATGCCGGCGCGCGTGGCTTCGGTGCCGATGCCCGTCGTCTCCTTCAGCTTCTGCTTCAGCCGTGGATCGGTGACCAGCTTGGCGACACCCTTCATCGCCTTGATCAATTCGCCCTGGGTGTAAGGCTTGGGGGGCAGCGTCTTCAGTGCCTTCAGTTCGACCTGCTGGACACCGCAGCGCGCTCCGGTGTCCAGCGGCGGCAGGATCTGGCTGCGCTGGGCCGGCTCGTCGTCCGCCGCATCCTGCCCCTTGCCGGGGAGCGCCAGGTGCCAGCCAGGCACGATCACCCGTTTGCCGACGGCCTGTAACGATTGCCCTGCACAGTCGAGCATCACCAGTGTGCGGTCGAATTCGTGATGCGGCAGGAACTGCGCCAGGTAGTGCGCCCGGATCAGCGCGTATACCGCCAGCTCCTTCTCCGACATGGCCGAGAGGTTCGCAGGCTCCAGCGTGGGAATGATGCCGTGGTGCGCCGTTATCTTGCTGTCGTTCCAGACGCGCGAGCGCTGTGTCCTGTCGAGCCGGTCGATCAACGGGCGTAGGCCGGGATCGGTGGCGAGCAGCGCGTCGAGCACGGTCGGCACTTCGGCCAGCATGCTCTCGGGCAGGTAGCCGGAGTCACTGCGCGGATAAGTCGTCGCCTTGTGCGTTTCGTACAAGGACTGCGCGATGTCCAGCGTCTCCTGTACGTCCAGCCCGAGTTGCCGCGAACACACTTCCTGCAAGGTGCCGAGGTCGAACGGCAGCGGTGCGGCTTCGCGCACACGCTCGGTTTCCACCGACAGCACCTTCGATTCACGACCCGCACGGATGCGGTCGGCAGCCTGCTGCGCCACTGGCTGCTGCAGGCAGCGACCGGCTGCATCCGTGGTGCCGTCGGGCGGCATCCAGCTTGCCGCGAAGGACTGGCCCGCGTGGGACAGCGTGACGTCGATGGTCCAATACGGTACGGAGACGAAGCGTGCGATCTCGCGGTCGCGGTCCACCACCAGTTTCAGTGTCGGTGTCTGTACGCGACCGACCGACAGCACGCCCTGATACCCAGACCGCCGACCCAGCACCGTGAACAGGCGGCTCAGGTTCATGCCGATCAGCCAATCCGCGCGCGAACGGGCCAGTGCGGAAAAATACAGTGGCAGCGTTTCGCCACCCGGCTTGAGTTGAGTCAGCGCCTTGCGGATCGACGCATCGTTGAGCGCCGACAGCCACAGCCTCTGGATCGGGCCACGGTAGCCGCACAGATCGATGATCTCGCGCGCGATCATTTCGCCTTCGCGGTCGGCGTCGGTGGCGATCACCAGCTCGCCGGCCTGGGCGACGAACTGCTTCACGATCTTGAACTGCGCGGCGGTCTTGGCCTTGACCTCGATGCGCCAGCGCTCTGGAAGAATAGGCAACTGCTCGATGGACCACTGCTTGTACTGCTCGCCGTAGGTTTCCGGCGGTGCCGCCTCGACAAGATGGCCGATGCACCATGTCACCGTGATACCCGAACCGCTGTAGCAGCCGTTGCCGCGCTGCCGGGCGCCCAACACCCTGGCGATGTCCTTGCCTTGCGAAGGCTTTTCGCACAGAAACACGCGCATAAAGCCTCCTGAGTGTGCGTGACGGTCATCGAATGATCGTCAGCATCCCAGAGGGCAATGAATGCGGCAGCAAACAACGCGACAGCAGCAGACACCAACTTGTGCGGGTTCAGGATGCGGTGTTTGGCTTTGCAGGTCTATGGGACCGGGCGCAGACCCTGCTGATCAGCGTGAATCCAGCAACCGGGACTCTCGCTGTCGAAAAACTCCACCTCAACGTGCCACCCCAAGGTATCGCGGATCGTCTGGAAGACCCTGTTGCAATAGGCCTGATCCCCTCGGAACACCGACACCGCCACACGATTGATCCCTGTTCCACTCATCCGTTGCAAGAGATGGAGATCTTGTTCGGAGAATCCCCAGCCGTAAACAACGAGAGTGTTCCGCGGTGACTTCAGAACTTCTCTGTAGACCGTGGAGAGGTAGTAGCTGTTCTGGATGGATGTGACTTTTTGCTGCCACGTTCCTTCGCTCACGAACAACGGAACAACGCTTTCACTCTGCCAGAGCTGAAGTATCGCTTCGAGAAGACCAGCGTCCCTGTTGTGTATCTTCAGTTCTTGCTCGACCAAATTCCTGCACAGTACAAGACTGCCATGGGCATGGAACACCAGTGTGGTCGAGCGCTCCCTGCCGATCGGCTGCCTGAACCGCTGCCAGTCGTCGGAGAAGACGCCGCCTCCTATGAAGCAATCCTTGAATGCATGCTGATCCTCGATCTCCAGGCCATAGGTCATGACCCAGTACACCACCAAGTCATAGTTGAGTGAGATGACAGTGCTGAAGCGTTTCAGGAATTGATAGATGCTCGGCAGGTGCGCGCTGACCTGATCGTATTCCGGGTGAATGTTGCGGACTGTCTGAATGAGGCAGTCTCTGAGACTCACGTAGGCGGCATGGGTTCGGTGGTCCGGGATTTGCAACGACCGATTGACGTTCGACGCCTGCCATACGATCCGAAGAACCAACTCGAAATCGTTGGTCTGAAAGAACTGGAACAGTCGTTGGGCGTCGTCGGGAAGGAAGCGCTGTTCAACGGCATGCCTGAGCAGTGATCCATAGGAGAAGCTCGGGCTGACGGCAATGCTGGCGCCGTTGCCGAGCAGGATCGTGCATCCGTAGCTTCTGGAGATTTCTTCCCAAGGTCTGATTTCAAACGGCATCTCGTTTTCCCTTGCGCATCGAAGTCAGTGAGTTCAAGGCCGGTGGCTTCGCGCGAGATGGTTCTTGAGCAGGAACCAGCACATATTGAGCGCGAAGGAGCGACCAAGCCGCGTCATCTGGTCTTCCGGGATGCCAACCGGGCGATGGGCGCCAGGGCTCAGAAAACCGAACACGCCAGCCAGCCCCTTTTCCTCTTCGACCGTGATCTCGCCGCTGCTGCGCAGGAACGAAAGTACCTCGCCCCATTTTGACGGGTTGTAGGTGGTGGGACTCTGCTGCAGCGAAGCGACATGGGCGGCCACGTCAACGGCCAGGGTTTCCAGCGCCACTCGGGCGTTGACGAGCGATGCGTTGTAGTCGGGCGGCGTCGCCCGGAATGCCTCGGCCGAGTCGTTGATCTTGACGATGATGTCCTGCGCGCGGGGGGCGCCGGAGTTCTGCAATGCCGTAACCAGGTCATCTTCCAAGGGCGCGGCATCGGCAATCGACGGATCGGTCTGGACCAGTTTCTTTTCCTGGATGATGTAGCCGTCCAGCAGCAGGCACTGCGCCAGGTCGTGCATGCGCTCGTCAAACCGATACTTCGGATTGACTCTGGCCCGAAGATCGCCTGTGGTTGCAACCACCTCGGACAGCGCCAGCATGAGCGTGCGGTCATCAAGTCCGCGCAGTGTGTTTAGTAGGTCGTACAGCAGTTGCCCCCTCGACAGCGACAGGTGCTGAACGCCGTACTTGCCCAATATCACGGCACACACGGCGGGCTCCTGCAGTTCAAGGAATTGAGCTAGTGAATAACGAGTCCTGACTCCGATCATGCTGCTTATCTCGTTCTAGGAAGATGGCTTAGGGGCAAGCCATTTCACAGATTGGAAAAACAACAAGTTATAGATCGAAGTAGTGCTCAAGTCCATGACGATTGGCCCTCCATGGACGTCAATGGCGCTATACCACTGGTATAAAACGCGCACGACTGGCGCACGGTGAGCGGCTGGTCCAGCCGCTCACACGATCCTGCGCAGCGGCTACTCGTCGTGGGGTTGCTCCATGGCCTGCCCCTTGGCACCCAGCGTTACACCCTCGACGCGATACGGCAGGATGCCAACCCGGCGCGCTTCGATCTTGAAGGTCACGCGCTCGTTCTCGTCGGCGTCTTCCCACTCGTCGCGCACGGTGCGGCCTTCGACCAGCACGCGCATGCCCTTCTGGTACAGCGTGCTCCAGTGTTCGGCCTCGCGGTGCCACAGTTCCACCGGCGCCCAGAACCCTCCACGGTCCTCGAAAGTGCCATCCTTCATCGGCACCGGGTTGTCGAAGTAGACGTTCAGGCGCAGCAGCCGGCGCGGCTCGTCGTTGCCGTTGGCAAACTCGCGATAGTCTGGCGCAGAGCCGATGTTGCCCTCGCCGAAGAAATGCGTGCTCATGGTGACTCCTTGGAAGTGGTGGGGTTGATCGAGGCGGCGTGCCCCTGGATACGCCGCAGGTAAGCCGCTTCGGCCTGGGCCATCTTTCCGGCGCAGTCCAGGGTTTGGCGGGCAATGCTGTGCGTGAGGCTGATCTGCATGTTCAGCGCGATGCGTTGCAGCTCCATCGCGTAGAGGTCGTCGATCAGCGATGCCGGTGTCGCGGGATCGGCCAGCAGCGCCTCCCACAAGGCGACGCCCATGCTGGAACGGTCGAGATTGCGCCAGCGCAGAAAGGTCGTGCCTGCGCCAGTGGTCTGCTGGGCCAGTTGCACACCGAGCAGGCTGAAGGGATAGCCGCGTGCTTGGGGCAGCACCCGTCGCTGCGCCAGCACGATCAGGTCGTCGCGCAGCGCCGCACACTGGTTGGCCCAGGACTCCAAACGTCCCTTACCCTTAAAAGGTTGTAAAAGGCCCTTTAGGTAGGCTGCGTGTTCCAGGCGCTGGAAGTCCGCCTGTTCCAGCGGCGTGAAGCGTGTCGGTGTGTCGGTGAGAGTGGATTCCGTCATGCTGGCTCATCCTCATCGGATGCGGCGCCGTCGTCGTTCGCGTCGTCTTCCGTGGCTTCGTCGGTTGGCGCAGCGCTCGGGGTATCCGTCCTTTCCTGCTTGCCATCCTGCGATGACCGGCGGTTGATCGGCGGCGCGAAGCGCGAGCGGCGTGTGCCTTCGAGCACGTCGGTCGGCAGCTCGCCGAACTTCTCCAATGCCGCGCGCGCTGCTGCGTTCTTCGCCGCGAAGTCATCGCGCGTCGTGCCGGAGTAGCGGTACTGCTGGGCCAGGGAGAACAGGCTGCGCAGCGCGTGCGCGCCATCGTTGAGCCAGCGTTCCAAGGTGCTGCGATCGATCAATGCCGTGTGATGCGCCAGGATCAGGCGCCGCGCTAGGTCGTCGTAGTCGGCCAGCAGGTAGACCGCCATGAACCCCAACTGCGAATTGACGAACAGGGGCAGCTTGACCGGCTGCACGTTGAGGTTCTCGCCCAGGCTGAGAGCGGGCGGTACGTCGGCCAGCGCCTGGTCAACCTGTTCGCGCAGCGTTTGCAGGCGCGTCTTGGTGTCGGCGATCTTTTCCTCGATGCGCAGCATCCACCAGTCCGAGTAGGGGTCGTCCTGCTCGGCGCCGCGCTTGAGCTTGTTCATGATGGAGATGAAGCCGTTCAGGCCGATGATGCCGGGCCGGCCTTCGGCGGGCGTGCGACCGTGCCAGATGCGTGAGGCGTGATGCGTGTGCAGCGTCAACGCCATCGCGCTGCGCAGCGACCCGAGGTTCAGTTGCAGGGGTTCGTTTGCCATAAGAGCGACTCGCTGTGAATGAACGAGTCGCCAGCATCGACAAGCAGGGGAAGGCTGTCAGTCAACAAACCGCATTGCGCCGCCGCCTGTTTGCAGCGTCGGGAAGGCAGTCTGTTGCGCTATACCACTGGTATAGCGCGCTGGCTTCAAGACTCCTTGAACAGGTCGTGCAGGCGGGTCAGATGCTGCTGCGCGGCTTCGTGATCGATCGCTGGCGGAGACCAGTCGCGCTCGGGCGCGCGCAGCGATTCCAGAGACGACGGTGAAATAGCAGTCGGTGCGTGTTCCGGCTGACCAGCCCAGGCATGGAACTCGCCCTTGATCGCTTTCTGGATGACCCCGAAGAGATAACCTGCGGGATTGCGGATGCCGCCGGCCTGGCAGCGGGCCGCCCATTCGTCGAGCACCGCCTGTTGCAGGGTGTCGTCCACCCGCTGAAGTGCGACTAGTGCGCCGGACTGCTGTTCCTCCTTCAAGGCGAGAAAGCGATGAGGCAGACGAAGGTTTTCTCGCGCGCGCGGTACTGTACGTATTTTATTATTTTTAATACTTTCTTTACGTACAGTACGGTCCTGCTTCGGATTCCGAAGAAGGGCGTCTGACGGGGCTTTGCGACCCGCTTCGGATTCCGAAGGCTGCTGTTCTCTGTGCCGAAGAAGGGCTTTCGGGCCTTCTTCGGTTTCGTGAATCGTCGCGTCCTGTGGATAACTTTCGAGTGGGTTCCACTCCTGGCTTGCCAACCGCTGCGCCAGCACCTGCAGGCGCGTGGGCAGGGCGCGGCCGTTGAGCAGTGGGTCTTCAGCGACTTCCTGAAGTGTGTGGACGCCGACGTGCTGCACCGCCTTGCTCGCATGGGTCAGCGCCTGGCTTACCAGGTCCAGGTAGTCGGGATCGAGCTGCATGGCCTCGAAGGGCGTCAGCGGCTCATCGTGCAGCACGTACAGGTTGCCCTGGATGCGCCCGGTGCGCGGATCGCGCCGACGCCGCACCAGACTGAGCCAGCGCGTCAGGCGCAGCAGCGTGAGCGCGCGCGCCACCGTCTCGTGGGAGGCCTTCGGCGCGCACGGCGTCGAGGCAAGGTAGGGGCGGAGTTGTTCGTAGGTGGGAAAGGCGGTGATGCCGTCGTCGTCGAGCAGCAGCCGGAACACCTGCCAGGCGTTGCGTTCCAGTGGCGTGAGGCGATGATCGAAGAACAGCGCGCGCGGCACGCTCTCATGGCGGTTGCCGCTGAACAGGAATCCATCGCTGGCCGTCGGCCCGGCCTGTCGGGGCGGCAAGCGTTGAGCGGCCTCATCCAGCAGGGCGGAGAGCGAGACCGGACCGCCTCCCCGATGAGGCTTGTCGATCTCCATGGCCTACACCAATCCTTGGTCGATCCAGCCGCGAATCGTCGCCCAGATGACGGAGGCCGGCAGGGCGAGTTCTTCGGCAAGATCGAGGGTGAGATGGAGCATCGCCATGTCGTCGTCCAGCGCGATGCCGCGTTGCTCGACGGCGGGCTTCCAGCGCCCCCACAAGCCGGTGTCCTGTTCCTCGCTCAATACCGGATGGCGGCCCTTGCGTTTGGGCAGGCCGAGAACGTCCCGGCGCAATGCCACTTCCTGATGGGTCAGGCCGTAGAACTTGCTGACCATCGCTGTGCTCGCGCCCAGGCGGAGCATGCGATCGACGGTGGCAATCTCCTTCTCGACGTCTTCCACCTGGTGCAACAGGCGTTGCAGCACCTCGCGGTTCACCTTGACCGAGCACCAGGACACCGTGGCGTTGACCAGCATGCTGACCAGCTCCGGGTGTTTGAGTGCGTCCAGCTCCCGGTCGCCGAAACCCATGGCCTTGCAGCGGCGCAACTGGCCGTTGCGCAGATCGTGCAGCGCCTGGGCGATCACGGCTTGGTTGAGTGGATGTGGTGCCGACATCGCGTCTCCCCCGGCCTTACGGTTCGGTGGCGGCGTGCGCGCCCGATGCCGTGCCGGATTCCAGCTCCAGCAGCCGGCGCGCGAGCCGCAGCAGGCGAAAGAGTTTGACCAGGCCGCTGTCGCTCAGGCGCGAGGCCTGCGCTTTGTCGCCATTCTTCCGGCCCTGCAGCAGCGGCCCCAGGGCATCGGTCAGGCGCAGGTTGTCGAGTGCGGTGGGTGCTGCGGCCGCCGGCCGGTATCCCGCACTGAGGGCGTGCAGCAGGGTGAGCGTCGCGCGGGCGATGAGCGGCATCGCCTGCGGGTCCGTCGATAGGGCGCCTATGTCGCAAAGGAAGCCGATGCCGTCGTCGATGGTCTCGATGCGCTCGGCCTGTCCGGCTTCCTCGGCGATCTCGCGCGCGAACTGCGCGATATGCACGCGCAACCGATCCGGCGCGTCCAGGCCCGGTTCGATGTACCAGACATCGGAAATCGGGTAGAGACCGCCGGCCTGCACCGGAATCGCCTGCAAGACGTTCGCCTCGAAGTTCGGCAGTGCCTCGCCGGTCTGATCGGCCACCAGGCGCTGGATCGCCTGCAAGCGTTCGGTGGTCGGCGCCGGCGACACGATATGGCCTCGCAGGCGTTCGTCGTGATCGTCGTTCGGAGGCTGCGCACTGCCGGGCGTTTCCGAGGGCGGGGGCGATGCCGGGGGTTCCGGCATCCGTGGTGGCTTCGGCGATGTGGCCGGGGGCTGCGCCATGGGAACTGGCGGCGCCGGGTTGGGCGAGTGCGGTGGCTGTGGCGTCACGGGCGCGGCCGCGGCATTGCCGGACTGCGGTGCGGGGGGCGACGGATCGCTGGTCAGCGCACGCTGCCGGTTCTCGGTCTCGCCGATCTCCAGCGTCAGGCTGTCGTAGTCGGCGTCCAGCAGCTCGGCCATCTGCCCAATGAGTTCATCCTGCACCCGCTTGATCGAGAAGCCGTCGGTGTCGCCGTCGAACACGGCGAGCACGTCGTTGAACAGCGACGGGAAATCGACGGCCAGCCGTTTGCTCGCACCGCGCGCGTCCCATATCCGTGCGCTCGCCCTGCGCAGGGCTGTCAGCCGTTCCACCTGGGGCCGGCCCAGGCCGCCGTAGAGCACGGCCGGGATCGCCGGCAGCAGGTAGCGCACGGCGTCCTGCATACGGCTGATGTGTGGTTGGGCGATCGGATAGCCGTCGGCACTGAGGCGACGCGCCAGCTCGCTCTGCGTCAGCGCCTGGCCCAACTCTTGTTCGTAGAGTTCGCGGGCCTTCTCCACGCCCAGGGCGCGCTCGATGAATGACAGGCCGCCGTGCAGTTCATTCTCGGCCAGGTGGCCGGTCAGCGCGATGATTTCACCGCGCTCGGGCCAGGGCCGGAACAGGCAGGGGATGCGGAAGAAGCGCTCGTCCTTCGTTTCGCTCCACAACTCGCGCAGGATGGCGAGTCGCGTGTTGCCGCCATTACGAATGATGTAGTGCGTCCCGCCGGGCCGGCGGGTGATGGCCGGCGGCGCGTCGAGGCCACGCTCCCGGATCGATGCCTTGATGTCGTCGTAACGCGGATTGCGCGTGACGCGCGGATTGAGGTCATACGGCTGGAGCTGGTCCAGCGTCACCGTCATGGGAGTATCGGCGATGGGATCGCTCAGTGCATCGGCGACCGGGCCGCTGCGCTCGAAGCGGTCGGCCAGCAACTTGGCTGCCATGTCCTGGGGGGTCGGTTCAGCCATCGGCGTCGGCCTCCCTGGTCGTCGCTTTCGGGTCGATGGCGCGGTCGGTGCGGCGCAGTCGAGCGCGCGCGTTGAGGCCGGCGCGGCGATCGCCGGGCGTCGAGCCGGTGTAGATCGGAGGCAGGCCCGGCTTGGTGAATTTCAGGTGTCCGCCCGCTGTGCGAACGACCTCCCAGCCTTCCTTCAGGGCGAAGTCGATGAGCGGCTTCAACCGCTTGTTTAGACGATGGAGGGAGCGCGCGGTGGTCATGTGTTGCCCCTCCGGTGCGTCCCCGCTTTCAGCCGAGTGAACGAGGGTTCCCAATTCGTCAGCAGTTCGCAGGCGAGTGCGCGCATCGTGTCGAAAGCGGCCGGCGTCGTCCGCCCCGTAGGGCGTCGGTGTTCCACCCGATGCACCGGCAAGGCCTGGGTCGATGCGCGCGGATAGGCTTCGATGGCGGGAATGCTGGTATCGAGCACGGCGATACCAGGCTCGGATCGGAACAGGTCGCGCAGTGCCTGCTGTATGAGCCGCGCGTTGCTGGAAACCGGATGCACGCGGTTGATGAGCAGGCGCAGCGGCGGCGGCTCGATGCCGAGGCGCCGGTATGGCGCGATGTCCCGCATTAGTTGCAAGGTGCCGCGCCGGAACTCGCGAGCGGCGAGGATCTCCGGCGTGACCGGCGACACCGCCAGATCGGAGGCAAGCACGGCCATCTCCAACAGGACACTGCGAGCGCCCTGCGTGTCGATCAGCAGCAGGTCGTAGTGTTCGCGGAACGCGGGCAACAGATTGCGCAGCCGGAGCCGTCCGTCCGGCGCGTGCAGCAACAGGGTGTTCAACTGCCCTTTGTCGTCGTTGGAGAGCACCAGGTCCAGGCCAGCGATCTCGGTACGCGACACCAGCCGGCCGATGTCCTGCTCGTTGAAGGCCAGCAACTCGTAGATGCCGGCGGGGGCGCGCGTTTGCAGCTCGAAATAGCTCGACAAAGTGGGCTGCACGTCCAGGTCTAGCAGCAGCACGCGCAGCCCTGCGTCGGCCGCGAAGCCGCCCAGGTTGGCCGCCGTGGTCGTCTTGCCCACGCCGCCCTTGGTCGAAATGATGGATACCACCTGCATGGGCTTCTCCTCACGGAATGAGATGAACCGGAAAAGGAGAAGCGTCAGGCGCGTTCTTTGAGGCGATCAGCGATCCACTGGTCGATCTCGGTCGAGTCCCAGCCCACTGCGCGCACACCCAAACGCAGCGCCTTGGGGAACCTGCCTTCTTTCATCAGGCTGTAAATGTGCGCGCGCTTGAAGCCGGTTTTGGCTTCGACTTCGGCGCGGCGCAGGATGCGACGTTCAACCGGCGTCGCCGGGGCGGTGGTCTGCGAAGACATGGTGGGCACTCCTTGACGCTCATCGGCGCTGTTCGGAAAGTGCCTCGTATTCAATAGCGCATCGGAACGGATTGCACTGCAACTGCAGACGGTTCGACTGCAATTACAGTCGGCGATCGCTGGCGTCCAGATGCCGCCTTGCCGCAGAGAATTTTGCCCATAAAGTGCGCTCGCTGATTCTTAGGTGACTCTCGCAATGCACGAGCAGCACGTTGATGAGGGGGTTGAGTCTCAGTCGAATACACCCTCGACGTAGCCAACCGGAATAAGGCCCGGTAAGGTCTTGAAGCGCGTGACACGCACGCCGGCAGCTTCTAGTGCGTTGCACAGCGAGCGGGTGGAGAAGCGATGCTTGATGGGAAAGCCCGTAAGTGAAAGTAATCTCGACAGGACGGTAGCCAATCTGGTTTCGTCGTGACAGAACGTTGGCACAACGAGTTTTCCGTCTGGTCGTAGCACCCGTCTCAGCGCCGCAAGCGTTGCGGCAAGGTCAGGCATTAGGTGCAGCACGTTCGCAGCGACAACACAGTCGAATGAGGCACGATCAAAGTGCAGTGCTTTGATGTCGGCTTGCTCGCAACGGACGTTCTGGAACCCTGCCTCCTGTACTCGTTTCGCTAGTATGGCCACCATTGCGGTGGCGTAATCCGTGGCAACGACCTCGCGTGCCGCACCTGCGATAGCAGTGGTGAACAAGCCGGTGCCGGCGGCAACCTCAAGAACCCGGTTCTCGCCGCGGACGGCATCCGCCGCAAGGATAGCGGCGCTTTTCATAGGACGCGCCAACGGGGCGGTGATTCGATCGTAGATGCGCGCTTTACTTTCCCAATAGTGTTGATCTGACATTCTTTTCTCTCCTGGCGAATCAGTGGCGCAGCAAACGCAATCCGTTGAGCACCACAATCAGGCTTGCGCCCATGTCGGCGAACACCGCCATCCACATCGTGGCGTGTCCCGAGAAAGTGAGCGCAAGAAAGACCGCCTTGATGCCAAGCGCCAGCACGATGTTCTGCGTCAGCACGCGCGCGGTTGCACGTGACAGGCGAATGAACGTCGGAATCTTGCGCAGGTCGTCATCCATCAGCGCTACGTCAGCCGTTTCGATGGCCGTGTCGGTACCGGCGGCACCCATCGCGAAGCCGATGTCAGCGCGAGCCAAGGCGGGCGCATCGTTGATGCCGTCGCCCACCATGCCGACCTTCCCCGTCCGCGCCAGTTGTTCGATCTCGCGCAGTTTGTCGTCTGGCAATAGGTTGCCCTGCGCGCGGTCGATGCCGGCTTGCCTGGCAATGGCCTGTGCCGTATGTGGGTTGTCGCCGGTCAGCATCATGGTTTTGATGCCCAGGGCATGCAGATCCTCGATGGCGCTCGTGCTGCTGTCCTTGATGGTGTCCGCTACCGCGATAAGGGCTTGCGCGCCACTTGTACATACCAGCGTCACCACGGTCTTGCCTTCGACTTCCATCGCGGAGATGCGCTGTTCCAGTTCCGGCGTGCAGTGCCCCAGCTCTTCGAGCATCCGATGGTTGCCGAGGTGATAGGTCTCACCGTCGATGCGGCCACTCACCCCTCTGCCGGGCAATGCGGTGAAATCGGCAACTTCGAGCAAGGCGACCCCATCAGCCTTGGCGGCTTGCGCCACAGCCTTGGATACGGGATGGTCCGAGCGAGCCGCCAGACTCGCGGCAATTCTGCGGCTGTCGCTAGGCTGTGCATTGGCCCACGCCACGAAATCGGATTGCGCTGGCTTGCCATGCGTGATCGTGCCGGTCTTGTCCAGCGCCAGCCAGCGCAGCTTGCGGCCTTCTTCCAGATAGACACCACCCTTGATGAGAATGCCGCGGCGCGCAGCGGCGGCCAATCCGCTGACGATGGTGACAGGCGTGGAAATCACGAGAGCGCACGGACAGGCAACGACCAACAGAACCAGCGCGCGGTAAATCCAGTCCAGCCACGCTGCGCCCATGAACAGCGGTGGTACCAATGCGACGACGATGGCTACGACGAAGACGATTGGGGTGTACCAGCGGGCAAACTGATCCACAAAGCGCTGGGTCGGCGCACGGCTGCCTTGGGCGGCCTCTACGGCATGGATGATGCGGGCTAGCGTAGAGTTGGTGGCTATGGCTGTGACGCGGTATTCGAACGAACCGGATTCGTTGATCGTGCCGGCGAACACCGGATCGCCAAGCGTCTTTTCAACCGGGAGGCTTTCGCCGGTGATCGGCGCCTGATTGACCGTGGAATGTCCTACCAGTATTTCGCCGTCGAGGGCGATCCGTTCTCCCGGTTTGACTCGAACACGGGCGCCAATGGCGACCTGCTTGGCGTCCACATCGCGCCATGTGTCGTCGGGTTGTCGCACGGTGGCCTTTTCCGGGGCCAAGTCGAGTAGCCCGCGTATGGCGTTACGGGCGCGATCCAGCGATCTGGCTTCGATCACCTCGGCCAGCGTGAAAAGCGCCATCACCATCGCCGCTTCCGGCCAGTGACCGATCAGCATTGCGCCCGTGACGGCAATCGACATCAGGGCGTTCATGTTGAGATTGAGGTTCTTGAGCGCAAACCAGCCCTTCTTGTAGGTGGAGAGACCTCCCGTGAAAATGGCGACGAGCGCCAGAGCGATGACTGACCAGTGGTTGCCGTCATGAAGCCAGTAGACGACCTCCGCTGCCGATGCCGCCACTAGGGAGACGGCAAGCGGCCACCACTTGGTAGGTGCTGTCGCCGGGGCAGCCGATGTAGTGGTGTCCGCTGCCTCAAGCACCTGTGCCTCGAATCCAAGCGCTTGCAGTGCGGCGAGCACATTTGGCAGCGCGTGGTCGGCATGACGCACGGACAGGGTGCGTTGCACCAGATTGAAATCGAGATAGGAGACGCCGGCCACGGTTGCCAGCTTGTTACGGATCAGCGTTTCTTCGGTCGGGCAATCCATCTTGGCAATGGATAATCTGGTGGTCTGCCCGGCCACGGCTGCATCCATGCGTACAGCCTGCATGCCGATCGCCTTCAGGGCTTGTTCAACCGGCAACAGCGAAGGCAGTTCATGTCGCACCGCCAAGGTACGCTGCATCAGATTGAAGTCGAGTCCGATCACACCCGATAGGCCGCCTAGTTTGCTTCGGATCAGTGCCTCTTCAGTCGGGCAATCCATGTTCTCGATGCGGTAGACAGCCTCGGCCGATTCGGCGATAGGTCGGGCTTGCGTTGCGGCTGGAATGATCGGTGTGGCCGCACAGTCACACCCTTCTGGGCTGTGTTCGCTCATGAATAAGTTCCGTCACATGGGTCATCTATGTTGTTGCCCATTAGAATCTCTATAGTTACTATAGAGTCAAGTGATAGATGGGTAGATGAGCTATGGAAATCAAGATTGGAGAGCTTGCGAAGCGGACAGGATGCGAGGTCGTGACCATCCGCTACTACGAGAAGGAAGGGTTGTTGCCAGAGCCCGCGCGCAGCGACGGCAACTTCCGGTTGTACGGCGCCGCGCACGTCGAGCGTTTGCGTTTCATCCGCCACTGCCGTTCTCTCGACATGTCGCTGAGCGAGATCCGGACGCTATTGGGCCTGCGAGATAGCCCGACTCGGGATTGTGGCGAGGTCAATGCGCTGCTGGACGCTCATATCCAGCAGGTGGAAGTCCGCATGGAGGCGCTGTTGCAGTTGAAACGGCACTTGCTCGCACTGCGCGAGACGTGCTCGGGTGCTCGGCCGGTGGAAGCGTGCGGCATCTTGCAGGGGTTGTCAGATGGCGATTGCCACGACGCCGACCTTCGGAATCCCAATCCGCAGGCCGAACTGTTGGTTGCTGCAGTGGATGTGCCAAACGGCGCGCGCCCGACGCGCACTGGCGGTCGGACTCGCCAGTTGACTCCAAAGGAGGCCAAGAGTAGAACCTCGCGGGCGCAGACTCTGTGATACCACAGCATTTCGCGTTTGTTTCTTGACGAGCTGCCCCTCCGAGAGCGGTTCGACTACAACTACCGTCGGCGATCGCTGGCGTCCAGATGCCGCCTTGCCGCAGAGAATTTTGCCCATAAAGTGCGCTCGCTGATTCCGGGCCGGCCTTCGTAGTGGGCAAGCAATGCGCTGATGACGGAATCCGTCGTCTCGAACGACGAGTACGGCCTCCCGCCCGGTGACTTGCCGAGCAGCAAGGTCAGCAGCCCGCCAACGATATTGAGATAGGTCGTTTCGCTCCGGGGTGTGACTTCACGACCTGCCGAGTCCCAGCTCTCGGCCTGTCGGCACAGCAGCTCATGTTGCTCATGCAGAGTGCTGAAGGATTGTTCGCGGTCCGCGAGGCGAATCCTGAGCGCTTCCTGTTCGGCAAGCAGCGTCTGGACGGTTTCGATGCTGACCGCCGGGTGGAGCCGGCGCTCTATCGCGTCGAAAAGAAAGGCAGGTCTCTGGTCGGGATAGAAGCGCGACATCCATGTCTTAAGATCGACGTGCCGAACGGTGAGATCTGGATCATCGATCAGCGAGGGATCGTCGCAGGTAATGCCGGCTTTGCCATACGGGAGGTCGCCGTTCCTGATCGCGTCGAATATGCGCTCGGTGTTGAGGCGAAGCATCGGCCATCTCGGAAAGTCGCCTGGGTCGGGTATCGGCCTGGCGCCCAATGTGTCGAGAATGCGGGGTTCAAACCGGGTCAGCCTGCTCCAGCGGATGGCGGCCTCGATGGGGCGATAAAACACCTTGGAATGGTGAAGGTCACCTGTCTTGCGCGTTTCTGTGCCAGCCATCCGTCTCCTCCGACAGTGCTTCCAGGTTTCACTTGGACGGATGTCGTCATGCCGCTATCGCTGCCTGGGCGCGATCCGGCAAGGGTAGGACTGGTGTGGTGGCTAGTCGCTATGAGGATGTGTCTGGGCGCTGTATCCTCAACGTCTTCGATTCCTGCCATTTCGCTGACAGTCCTGATTTCATCGTAGCCAAGTGCTTCCGCCTCCCGGTTGGTGTTGGTTAGTTGCGGACCTTGGAGTTTTCTTGCTTGTCACGGCACCGTAAAGACCAGAAAGGTCTTGATGAGATTCGTCGTGCTCCACGGGCGGGGTCCAGACCTGAAAGGTCTCAAGGCTGACCTGGGCGGCAGCCTACAGCGGATTCTTGAATGGGCGTCGCTGGGTGTGCGTGTGATGCCGGTCCACGTCTATAAAGCCCGAGTGCATACGCATATCGCGCTGATTGCAGTCTGGTAGCGAAGATCACTACGACGCATACCACGCAGGTCTTGATGGAGACCTAAAAGGTAACGACTTTGAATCGCCGAATTTACGTGGCTACCTTGCCGACTCGGCGAATAAAGTTGCTCAACTGTTCGGACGGCTCGTTGTTGGGCCTTAGCAGGTAGGTCGTGAACGTAAAGGCGCGTTCGGCCAGAGGACGCGCGATCACGTCCGTGCTCCTGCAAGCTTCGATGTGCGCCGCACTGGAAAATCCGACTCCATAGCCGGCCGCTACCAGTGCCAACATCAGGTCATGCGAGGCTACTCGCTCAACAACGGTGGGCTCCGCATCGACCGAGCGAAGCAGACGTTCCAACTGTTGGTTGCAGCCCTCGCAGACTTCGGGATGGCACAGCACCAAGGGGTAGTTCACCACTTCATTCAGTGGCAAGTGCTTGTGCGCCAGCAATGGATGTCTGGCTGGAACAGCCACCACCAATGGATCACGCCAAACTGGCTGAGCAATGATGCCAGGCGCGACTGCATCGGCCAGGGTGAAACCGACATCGTACAGATCATGGCGTAAGCCCCGTAGCTGTTGGGAAAACGGCATTTCAAATAGCCGTATCTCGACTTCCGGCTCCTCTTCTCTGCACAGGGCGAGCAATGCGCTTAGACGGGTTCGGGCGATGCCGTCAGATAGGGCTACACGCAAAGTGCCGCGATAGCCGGTTGCAGCGGCCTTTGCGTTGGTCTTCGCCTGTTCTAGGGCAACAAGGACGCGGCGGGCATCTTCCAGAAAGACCTGGCCGGCCCACGTCAGGCGTGTGCCGCGAGACGTGCGTTGGAACAGAACAACGCCCAGATCGGATTCGAGCTTCTTGATAGTGCGTGAAAGAGGAGATTGCTCGATGTGCAGGCGCTCAGCGGCCCGACTGAAGCTGCGTTCTTCAGCCACGGCAATGAAGCATCGAAGATGGCGTAGTTCCATGGAGCGCCTCCTATTTGTGCGTGACTCGTACAGCACGCATCGCCGATTTATCTCTCCCGATAGGCAAGCAGCCTGAGCGCGTTGAACACAACTACCAGCGTCGAGCCTTCATGGGCCGCAACCGCTGGACCGATGCCGAGCCCCAGGATCGTCGCAGGCACCAGTAGTGCCACGACGCCAAGACTGATGAACAGGTTCTGCCGAATGATCATGCGCGCCTGCCGGCTGAGTCCGACGGCGAACGGCAGATGGGAGAGGTCATCGGCCATCAGGGCAACGTCGGCCGTTTCCAGCGCTACGTCCGATCCTGCCGCGCCCATGGCGATTCCCACGGTTGCATTGGCCATGGCTGGAGCATCGTTGACGCCATCGCCAACCATCGCGACCTCACCGGCTTCTCGAAGCTTCTCGATCGCCTCCACCTTGTCTTCCGGCATCAGGTCGCCCCACGCCTCATCCAGGCCGACTTGCTTGGCGACAGCATCAGCGACTCGCTGGTTGTCGCCAGAGATCATGATCATGCGGGTGATGCCGATCTTCCGTAGTCGCTCAAGCGCAGACCGTGCCGATGCGCGTGGTGTGTCCATGAGGCCGATCACGCCAAGGTCGCGCCCATTCCGGCGGACCACCATGGTGGTCCGCCCCTCATTGCGGAGCTGTTCGACAGCGAAGGCAACAGACTCCGACAAGGGCGGCAGGCCATCAGCGCCGAACATCTCGGCCTTGCCGATCTGCACTGTATCGTCTTCGATCCGAGCGACCACACCCTGTCCGGTCAGGCTGCGAAGCCCGGACGCAGTAGGCAGAGGCGCACCACCAAGACGTTGCGTGCCGTCGCGCACAATCGCGCGGGCCAGGGGATGATCGCTTAATGCTTCGACCGCAACCGCCGTTGCCAGTAACTCGGCCTCGTCAATGTCGGGTGCCGGTGATACGTCAGTGATGCGCGGTCGTCCTTCTGTGAGCGTGCCGGTCTTGTCAAACGCGAGCGCATTGAGCGATCCGAGCTTTTCGAGTGGAGCACCACCTTTGATCAGAACACCGCCCCGTGCAGCGCGGGCGATACCAGAAAGCACGGCGCTCGGCGTGGCGATGGCGAGTGCGCAAGGGCTGGCCGCGACGAGAACGGCCATCGCGCGATAGAAGCTATCCCGGAATGGCTCGTCCACGACGACCCACGCGAACAGCAGCAACACGGCCAGCGCCAGCACTGCCGGAACGAAAACACGCTCGAACCGATCGGTGAACCGCTGGGTCGGCGATCTTCGCGTCTCAGCTTCGCTGACCATTTTCACGATGCGCGCCAGCGCGCTCTCCGAGGAACGTTTGGTCACCACGATCTCGATCGCGCCAGAGCCATTGATGGTGCCTGCGAACACGCGATGCGCCGCATCCAGCAGATCGGGCCGTGCGGTGGCTTTCGCGCGGTCGGGAACTGGACGTTTATCGACTGGCACACTCTCTCCGGTGACGGGAGCCTGATCGACGCTGCTTTCACCTGACACCACGAACCCGTCTGCCGGCAGGCGCTCATTGGGGAGGACGATCACGACATCGCCCAGCGCCAGTGTCTCCACTGCGACCTCCATGATCGTGTCGCCACGACGAACCTTTGCGGTCGCCGGAGCAAGTTCGGCGAGCGCTTCGATCGCGCGCTTGGCGCGACCCATGGCGTAGTGTTCGAGTGAATGACCGAGGCTGAACAGGAACAGCAGCAGCGCACCTTCGGCCCATGCCCCGAGCGCCGCCGCGCCAGCCGCAGCGACCAGCATCAGCGTGTCGATCTCGAAACGCTTGAGCTTCAGGTTCTGGACCGCTTCTCCGACGGTGTAGAAGCCGCCGAAGAAGTAGGCGCCGAGATAACAGGCAAGCGGCAGCCAGCCTGGCAAAGGCGTCAGTTTTTCGATTGCAAACCCGGTAACGAGGAGTCCACCGCAAATCAGAGAAAAGATCAGCTCGCTGTTGGCGCCGAAGATACCGCCGTGGCGGTGGTCGCCATCCGCCTCATGCCGATGTGTTTCGGACTTGCGACCCACGCCGGCCTCTGCCAGCGCTGCACGAATGTCGTCCTCTGATGTCTGCTGACGGTCGAACTCCAGCCGTACCACGCCGCCGACGCTGACCTCGGCTTCGAGCACGCCGGGTAGATTCAGTAACTGTTCGGTTACTGTTCGCGCCCGCCGCTGGTGGGTGATGCCCTCGATGTTCCAGACGAGATGGCCGAACTGTTCGGTAATGCGCGCACCTGCCACCTCGACCAGTTCGCGGATGCGCGCGAGCGGAAGCGTGTCGGGGTCATAGTGGATGCAGAGTTGATGGGTTGCCGGGGAGCCATCGCTTCGGACATGGGCATCCTCCACACCAGTCTGGCCCCGCAGCTCGGCCAGGAGCCGTCCCACGCAGGCATCGGCGTCGTGCAGAATGTTCGGCAGCAGGATGGGAAGATCGAGACGCAGTTTGTTCGTCATGCGCTGGCTCCTCTATTGATATGTGGCTTCGCAGCTCGCGCGGCGAAGGTAGGCAGCACCAGCAGGGTTAGTGCAGTTGCGGTCAGCAATCCGCCGATCACTACGGTGGCAAGCGGCTTTTGTACTTCCGCGCCTGCGCCTGTGGCGATCGCCATCGGAATGAAGCCGACGATGGCGACCAGCGCGGTGGTCAGGACGGCCCGCAGACGACTGGCGGCACCGGCAGCGGCGGCTTCCAGCGGCGGATCGCCGGCAGTCAGACGTTCGCGAATCGCCTGCATCAGCACCAGGCCGTTGAGTGTCGCCACACCTGACACGGCGATAAAGCCCACGGCTGCCGACACTGAGAAGGGCATCCCGCGCACCAGCAGGGCCAGCGCGCCGCCGACCAGCGCAAGGGGGACACAGACGAACACCAGGCCGGCTTCCCTGATACTGCCCAGGGCCATGAACAGCAGTACGCCGATCAGCACGAAGACGAACGGGACCACTACCATCAGCCGCTGCTCGGCGCGCTGAAGATTCTCGAACTGGCCGCCCCAGTCGAGATGGACGCCGGCCGGCAGCGCGACGCCGGCCACCGCGTCCTGCGCCTCGGCGACGAAGCCGCCCAGGTCGCGGCCACGGACGTTGGCCTGCACCACCATGCGGCGGCTGCCGTTTTCACGACTGATCTGGTTCGGACCTTCGCTGATCTGAATGCGTGCCACCGAAGACAGGGGCACCGTGGTGCCAGTGGGGGTTGTGATCGGCAGCGCGGCCAGGCTGGCGGGATCGCTGCGGGCTTCCTCATCCAGCCGAACCACCACGTCGAAGCGGCGATCGCCTTCGAAAATACGTCCGGCGGCCATGCCGCCAATGCCGATGGCCACGGCTTCGCTGACGTCGGCGGCGGCAAGCCCGTAAGCCGCCGCGGCCGACCGATCGACCTGCACGGTCAGGGTTGGCAGCCCCGACACCTGCTCGACACGCACATCCGCCGCGCCTTCGATCTGGCGCAGCCGGTTCGCCACCTGGTCCGCGATTCCTTGCAGTACCGTGAAGTCATCACCGAAGACCATGACGGCAAGATCGGTGCGCACGCCCGAGATCAGTTCATTGAAACGCAGCTCGATCGGCTGGCTGAACTCGTAGGCGTTGCCGATCTGTTCGTCGGCGACAGCGGCGATCCGTTCGACCAGTGCCTCCTTGCCGAGCGACGGGTCGGGCCAGTCACTCCGAGGTTTGAGCATGATCACGGCGTCGGAGATGTTCGGTGGCATGGGGTCCACCGCAGCCTCGGCAGTGCCGGTACGGGAGAAGACCGTGCGCACTTCAGGCTGGGCCGTGATCGCCCGTTCCAGCGCCATATGCATACTCAACGACTGTTCCAGGGAGGCGGACGGTACCCGCAGTGCCTGCATGGCGATGTCACCCTCGTCCAGCGTCGGCGTGAACTCCCGTCCCAGGGATAGGAATGCCGAGGCCCCGATGACCAGCGCCAGCAGCGCCGATCCCAGCACGATCCGGGGCCGCACGATGGCGGCGCGAATCACCGGCTCGATCCCGTGCCGTACAAAGCGGATCACGCGGGTTTCGTGATGGCCCTCATCGATCTCTGGGACGGACTTGGGCTCACGCACGAACAGCGCGGCCATCGCCGGTACGAAGGTAAAGGAGAAGATGAACGCACCTGCAAGGGCCAGCATGAAGGTGGCTGCCATCGGCTGGAAGGTTTTTCCTTCTACCCCTTCGAGAGTCAGGATCGGCGCGAACACCAACAGAATGATGAGCTGGCCAAAGGCGGCGGGCCTCACCATCTTGCGAGCTGCTTGCATGGCGACACCCAGGCGTTCCATCGCGGTCAGCGGCCGACCCAACTCCTGACGCCGCTGGCCGAGCATCAGTAGCGTCGCTTCGATCACGATCACCGCCCCATCGACCAGAATGCCGAAGTCGAGAGCGCCCAGGCTCATCAGGTTGCCGCTGATCCCGAACCGGTTCATGCCGATGACCGCGAACAGGAAGGACAGCGGGATCACCAGCGCAGTGATCGCCGCCGCGCGGATATTGCCGAGCAGCAGGAACAGCACTGCTATCACCAGCAGTGCGCCTTCCGTCAGGTTTGTGGCGACCGTCCTGATCGTGGCATTGACCAGCACGCTGCGATCAAGCACCGGCTCTGCGATGATGCCTGGGGGCAGCGACTGGCTGACTTGCGACAACCGCGCAGCCGCTGCCTGGGCGGCGGTGCGGCTGTTGCCGCCGGCGATCATCAGCGCGGTGCCGAGTACCGCTTCATGACCATCGCGCGTCGCCGCCCCCTGGCGCGGTGCCTGGCCGATCTCGACGGTCGCCACATCGGCGACGCGCACGACCAGACCGGCGCGATTGGCCACCGGTGCTTGGGCGAGGTCTTCCACCGTCTCGGCCAGTGCATCGGCCCGCACCACCAGACCTTCGCCGCCGCGCTGGATGAACCCCGCGCCGGCCTGGACGTTCGCGCGCTCCAGCGCCTGGACCAGATCGCTGAGGCCGAGTCCATGGGCAGCGAGCCTGGCCGGATCGGGCCGCACCGCGTATTCCTTGACATAACCGCCGGTGGTGTCGATGCCCGCCAGGCCCGGCGTAGAGCGCATCTGCGGTGCGATGATCCAGTCCTGGACCGTGCGCAAATAGGTGGCGCGCGCCTCGGGCGTGATCAGCCGTTCACCTTCCGGCGTCAGATAGACCTCGCCCTCCTGCCAGCCGGGTTGACCGGGCTCGGCGAGATTAGTGCTGTTGAACGGTATATAGTCCACCGTCCACATCAGCACTTCGCCAAGCCCGGTAGTGACCGGCGACATCACCGGAACGGCGCCCTCGGGCAAGTCTTCCTGGACTTCACGCATCCGCTCCGCGACCTGCTGGCGCGCGAAGTAGATGTCGGTCTGGTCCGTGAACACGGCGGTGATCTGAGAGAAGCCGTTGCGCGACAGTGAACGGGTGTGGGTCAGGCCAGGGATGCCGGCAAGCCCCGTTTCCAGCGGATAGGTGACCAGCCGCTCGATCTGCTCGGGCGCGAGCGCGGGCGCCACTGTGTTGATCTGTACCTGGCGGTTGGTGATGTCCGGTACCGCGTCGATCGGCAGCCGGTTCAGTTCGAGCAGGCCATAGGCGGCCACCACGGCGGCGGCGATCACCACGAACCAGCGAAAGCGCACTGAGGTTTCGATAATGAACTTGAACATGGGTTGCTTCCTCAGTGGCTGTGTTCGGCCTCGCCTTTGGCGAGTTCGGCTTTTAAGAGGAAGGCGTTGATCCCAACGATGCGCTCTGAGCCATCAAGCCCGTTCAGTATCTCGATATGGCCGCCAGCTTGACGGCCAGCGAGCACCGGCGTTGCCCGGAAGCCTTCGTCAGTGGCGACGAACACCACCGATCGCCCGTCCACCGTTTGCACCGCGTCGGCGGGGACGGTCAGGCCATCTTCCTGCCTATCGGTAACAATGACCCCCGTCACTGGCGAGCCGGCGGGTGGCAGGACGCCCGAAACCGGACGAGCCCGGATGAGGGTGGCATTGCCTTGCTCACGCACATTGGCGGCCACCCCTAATACCACCGCTTCGAAATCGCCGGAGGGGCTTCTGACTTCGATGCGAGATCCGGAGATCACCTGCGCCGCCAGGGCCGGTGGCGCGGTGAAGACGAGTTCGGTCTGCGCGGGATTGGAGACCTCCGCGACGCCACCACCGGCAGCGACGAATCCGCCCGGCGTGACTTGGACTGTGCCGACAACACCCGCGATCGGGCTGACGATGGCGACACGGCCCTGTGCGTCGGGGGCGCCGGCTGCCACCACCTGTGCCTGTGCCGCCCTGGCTGCCGCATCGGCGGCCAGTGAGCGGGCGCGGGACGCTTCCAGTTCCCGGCGGGCAACCACGCCCAGTTCAACCAGATTCGAGTCACGTCGATACTCCAGGCGTGAGGCTTCCGCTTCGGCGGCCGCGGCCTCGGCATTGGCGCGCAGAGTGGCGGCTTCGCCGCTGATCACCACAACCAGCGTCTGGCCCGCTTCAACCGGAGAGCCGGGTGCGACCTGTACCTGCTCGACTCGGCCGCCCACGATGGCGGAGATCGCTGTGCGTGCGTCCAGGGCGGATTCGACCCGCCCCGTCAGTCGAGTCTCGTTGCCGCCGCCACGACCCACCGCGACGATACCGATGCCTGACGCCTCGATTTGTCGCGCCGTCAGGATGACAACACCTTCGGGCGCCTCGTCATCGTGGTCGTCATGGTCATCGTGATCATCGCCCTTGACGTGAGCAGCGTGCTCCGTGTGGGGGATCAGTTGGGCAAGGCCAAAGCCCGCTCCAAGTGCGGCAAGCAGTGCTGCTCCAAAGAGGAGCCGGATATTTTTGGGTGTCATCAATGCTTCCTCAAAATGGAGCGCGGCCGTCGAGGCGCGCGAGTTCGACTTCTGCACGGACGCGCGCCAGGCGTGCGTCCACTGCGGTATTGCGTGCGGCAATCAAGGCCGCCCGTATGCTGCGCAGCTCCAACTGCGAGATGCGCCCGGCATCGAACCCGGCGCGTGCGAGGCGGTAGGCTTCTTCGGTAGCAGCGACGCCGTTGTCGGCAGCACGTGTCCGAGTGATCGACGCATCAAGGCGGGCTTGTGCAGCGCTGCGATCCGCCTGGGCCTCCAGTTTCAAACTGGCCAGCCGCGCCTCGGCAGCTCGCTGCTCGGCACGGGCTGCACTGATAGCGCCCGTGTTTCTGTCGAACAGTGGAAGGGACACGCTGATGCCGAAGGTGAGTGCTTGGGTGTCGTATTCTTCGAATCGCCGGACACCGAGCGAAGCAGTCACGTCGGGACGAGCACGAAGTCGCTCCACGTTCACGAATTCACCAGCCGCATCCAGCTCGGCCTCGGCAATTTGAACAGCCAGGGGATTGCGTGCATCCGGCGTGAAGGGGTTGGGTGCGCGATTCAGCAGGCTGGTTTCGATGGATGTGACCGGCTCGGTCAGCATCGCCACTGCGGCGAGGCGCGCGAAAGCTGCATCCCGGTTTGCCCGTGTCTCGTCCACGACGGCACGAGCAGCTTCCACTTCGCTTTCGGCCTGAACGCCACGAAGCACGGCCTCGCGACCTTCTTCCACAAGGGCCATCACCGCGCTTGCATCCGCCTGCGTCAGCGACAGCGCCTCGGCGGCCAGTTCATGCTGCAAAGAGGCTGCTTCCGCTTCGGCATAGATCAGCGCCAGGCGGCCTGCGACTGCCCATCGCGACTGGTCGCGGCGCAGGCCGGCCGCGTCGGCTTCCGCCCGTGCGGCACCGATTCGCGCGCCCCGCTGTCCCCACAGTTCCAGAGGTTGACTGACGGAAAACGTGGTCTCTGCGGCGCCATAGCCAGTGAACGGCGAGCGACCGTAAGCGTTCTCGGCCTCCAGGGAGATGGAAGGATTAGGCAACGCACGGGCTTGTTGCGCGCGCGCCCTGGCGGCATCGAGTAATGCTTCGGCTTCAAGTGTTGCCGGGGTTCGATCGAGATGCTCGATCAGTGTTTCATAAGGTGGGGCGGGTTCGGCCCTTGCTGGCAGTGCCAGCGTGATTGCTGTGGCGACCACAGCGAAGCCAACCGCGCATAGCGGTCGGCCGAACAACATGGACATAGGAAAGCTCCCAAAGCTAAAAAAGTTGACGAAACGACCGTGCAAGCAGCACGGCCCGGATTCGTCAGGCTTTGGGGGGTCGCATCAATCCATCAGGCGTGTGTGATGCGATAGCATCACTGTCTGGCCGTTGGTGCGCCAGGGGCAGGGAAACGGCGTGGGCCGCTGAGTGTGGGGGAACGTGAGCGTGTGTATGGTGACAATGCCCGTGGCTGCAGGCGCCATGATCGAAGTCGGAACCCTTGTCCCTACTATCGTCACTATGGGTTTCAACGTATGAATACGTATCCCCACCCTCAGATGCGCACAAGACCGCATCAGCAATAGGGATGACAACGAACGTTGCAAGAAGCAACGCCATCACTGCCAGCCTATGTCTGAACAAAATACGCATCATTACATCACGCTACCAAGAAATGAGCCAAGTTCGCAATCAATTTCGACGGCCAATAGGGTCAACGCCCACCTTGATCGGATGCTCGAAGCCTTGCTAGGAAAGCGACTCCTTGCAGCAATCCACCCAAGTTAAGCCCACCCACCCTCAGCACGCCTTGTAACTCAGGGCCGGATGCGGCTTTGGTTTCGGCGGCCTCGGTTTGGACAGCCCTGGCCTGTGCTTGTAGGTCTGCGATCCGATCAGCTTCAGCACCTCCTTCAGCATCGCCGCTGTGGCGAGCCCAAGCAACAGGGCCGGGATCAGCGGCTTGAGCGCGGTTCTCGCGTAGGCCCGGTTGATGCGGCGGTGAGCGGGCAGGTTCTCGCTTCCGCGCGCCTCTGCGCTGGCGAGCGCGGCGAGGTTGTCGCACAACACCTTGGCGGCGAAGTCCTGCTGCACGGCGAGGTGGCTCAGGCCGGTCACTTGTTCGAGGCTGAGCCGATGCTTGAGCCGCTTGAAGGCTTCTTCGATGGACCAGCGCTGATGGTAGAGCTCACCGAACACGGCCACAGGGAAGCGCTCGGCGTCCATCAGGCTGGTCATGAGGATGTGCACGCTGCCGTTAGCGTTGACGTGGCGGACCAGGCGCACGCGCAGCGGACCCTCGGGGCATTCGAAGTCCCTGACATCCTGGTCCTCGGCGGCAGGCAGCTCCACGACCTGCTCGGCAAGACCCGAGGCACGGAACGCCCGGACCACAGCAAAGCCGACCTTGGCCATGTCCACGCGCATGCAGAAGTCGATGCCCTTGCCCTGCAGGGCAGCCACCAGCCAGCGACAGGGATAGCCGCGATCGAGCAGCAGCAGATCGCCTGTTCCAAAGCGCTCGAACTGCTCGAACAAGGCCTGTCGCTCGCCATAGCCGGCGCTGTAGAGCTGGGCGGCCAGCATCAGCTGGGCATCGGGCAAGTAGCAGCCCAAGGCCAGCATGTCGCGGCTGGCCGCGCGCGGCACATGGCTGGCGCGCAGCGCCAGCCGCAGACAGGAGCCGTCGACCGCGATGCGGCGCAGGCCGTGCCAGCGCGGCACCCTGCCAGTGTCCTCAGCGAGCTTGATGAGGTGGTCGTTGAGCGCCGGCAGTGCAGCGGGCGCGAGTTTGGCGCGCGCCTGCGCGAACGCCTGTGCGCTCACGTGTCGGACCAAGGTGGCCTGCGCCTTGAGACTGCCGAAGAAGCCATCCAACTCGGCCTGGACGCTCTTGCACATGCCACAGACCAAGCTTGCCACGAGTGCGTTCAAGGGCAGCTTGCGTCGGCGGGAGAAGGCCGCTGGATGCTCAGGATGTCGGGCGGTGTTGAGGAACGCATCGGAGGCGAGGTGCTCTGCCAGGGCATTGAAGAGACGGGTGAGGTCCATGGGGCGCTTGAGGTTCGAAAACGAACCTCACTGGCCGCCGCGCTGCTTGCGCCAGAAGCGGGCGTAAGCAGCGCGGCGGCCTCACGAAGCGCGATGGGTGTCAAGCGAAATCTGCAAGAATCGAGGGGTTCGCTAGGAGCGCCGCGGGTCGGTGCCTGAGGCTGGGCGCGGGATGGCTTAACTTGGGTGGATTGCTCCTTGCAGGCTCAACTGTTAGACGGCAAAGAGAGGTGCATGTTACAATGCCTCGGATATGAAGCTGCTGTGGGGTGATTCGCTTCCTACGCATCTTCCCCGGTTTAACTCGGTCTGCCATGACCCGTACTGCATCGATCAACATTGCTCAGTGGTGGCGCTTCCGGTAGAAGCGGCACGTCGTTGCGGCTTTGATCCGCACCTTGCCGCCCCACCGGCGGGCAAGGTTCAGTAGATGGCTCTCCGGCACGGCGGCTCCAAGACTCAGGAGATTGCCCGATGCCATTAAATCCCCCAGCCATAGGTAGCGCCTCGCGCACCACGTCCTCGTGGTGCGCGGTTGTGCGCGTCGCTCACCGGCAGTCTTGCAAGGAGTCTCATCAAGGAGCCTTGCAGAGACGCACCGTGAGGCCAGCCTCCATGCTCGCTGCCGCCCCACAAGGGCACTATCCGGCGCTTGTGCTGCCGAAATCCGGTGTATATGTGTATATATCTGTGTATATAGCCCCAAGAATGAGTAAAAAAAATACAGAAAAAACAAGAGGTTGTCATGGTTAAATTGCTGATGATCGACAACTACGATTCCTTCACCTACAACCTGGTCCAGTACCTGGGCGAGCTGGGTGCCCAGGTCGAGGTGCGGCGCAATGACGCGTTGACGGTGGACGATGTGGCCGCCCTTGTGCCCGAGCGCATCATGATCTCGCCGGGCCCCTGCACCCCCAACGAAGCGGGCATCTCCATGGAGACCATCCGCCGCTTCGCCGGCGAGATCCCCGTGTTCGGCGTGTGTCTCGGGCACCAGGCCATCGGCCAGGTGTTCGGCGGCAAGGTGGTGCACGCCCGGGAGATCATGCACGGCAAGACCTCGCTCATTCACCACGCCGGCAAGGGCGTGTTCAGGGGCCTGCCCAATCCCTTCGAGGCCACCCGCTATCACTCCCTGGTGATCGAAAAAGAGAGCATCCCCGATTGCCTGGAGATCACCGCCTGGACCGAGACCCCGGACGGGCAGATGGACGAGATCATGGGCGTGCGCCACAAGACCCTGGCAGTGGAGGGCGTGCAGTTCCACCCGGAGTCCATCCTCACCCGCCACGGACACGACCTGCTGCGTAACTTCCTGACCATGGAGGCGGACGCGCCTGCCCGGTCGTGAACATCACCGGGTGAGCCCGGCGCTGCCGCGCTGGCGTGTCGCCCTCCTGGTGGCGTCGCTGGCCATGCTGGCGCCGTTCACCCTGGATACCTATCTCCCGTCCTTTCCCGATATCGCCGAGGAGTTCGGCGCCGGCCCGGCGCGCATGCAGCAGACGCTCAGCATCTACCTGCTGGGCTTTGCCGTGATGACCCTGGTCTACGGGCCGCTGTCCGATGCCTTCGGGCGCCGGCGCGTGGTGCTGGTGGCCCTCGTGGGCTACATGATCGCCTCCATCGGCTGCGCCCTGGCCCAGAGCATGGAGACCTTCCTGCTGATGCGCGCCGCCCAGGGCGCGACGGCCGGCGCGGGCACGGTGATCGGCCGCGCCCTGGTGCGGGATATCTACGCGGGCCACGAGGCGCAGCGGGTCATGGGGCTGATGATGGTGATGTTCGGCGCAGCCCCCGCGCTCGCGCCGGTGATCGGCGGTCTGCTGCACGATGTGGCGGGCTGGCGCTCGGTGTTCGTGTTCCTGTCCCTGTTCGGGGCCGCGGTGTGGCTGTTCACCTTCCGGCGCATGCCGGAAACCCTGCCGCCCGTGGCCCGGGTCAGCGTGGCGCCGCACTTCGTACTGGCCAGTTACGGCCGCGCCCTGGCCAATGCGCGCTTCATGGCCCTGGTCCTGGTTCTCGCCCTGGCCTTCGCCGGCATGTTCCTCTACATCGCCGCCTCGCCGGAGCTGATCTATGGGCTGCTGGGCTACGGCGTGAACGATTTCTGGCGCCTGTTCGCGCCCCTGGTTTGCGGCATCGTGCTGGGCGGCTGGCTCTCTTCCCGACTGGCCGAGCGCATCCCGCCGGTGACCATGGTGACCACGGGCTTTGCGGTGATGGCCGTGGCAGTGAGTCTCAACCTGCTGCAGGCCCACTGGCTGCCGGTCCAGCCCTTCACCGCGCTCGCGCCGCTGCCGTTGTATTCCCTCGGCCTTGCCCTGTGCATGCCCAACGTCACCGTGCTCGCCCTGGACTGTTATCCCCATCAGCGCGGCATGGCCTCCGCCCTGCAGGCCTTTCTGCAACTCAGCGCCAATGCCCTGGTGGCGGCGCTGCTGGTCACCGTGTTGTCCCGCAGCCTGGCCTGGCTCTCCCTCGGCATGACGGGCCTCTATCTCGCCGCAGCAATGCTCTGGGGGCTGTGGTGGTTGATCTACGGGCGTCCCGTGTCTATTGACCCCCGCGGCGGTGGTCCGGAGAATCCGGCCTGAACCACACACGATTCGAGAGACGCCTGACACCATGGACATGCAGCAAGCCATCCGCGCCGTCACACAGCGCATCGACCTCAGCGAGCAGGAGATGACCGCGGTCATGGGCCTGATCATGAACGGCGAGGCCACGCCCGCTCAGATGGGCGGCTTCCTGGTGGGTCTTGCCATGAAGGGCGAGACGGTGGACGAGGTGACCGCCGCCGCGCGGGTGATGCGCGATCTGGCCACCCGGGTCGAGGTGCAGGCCGGGCACCTGGTGGACACCTGCGGCACCGGCGGCGATGCCTCCGGCAGCTTCAACATCTCCACCGCCAGCGCCCTGGTGGTGGCCGCCGCCGGCGGCCGGGTGGCCAAGCATGGCAACCGTTCCGTCTCCAGCAAGTCAGGCAGCGCCGACGTGCTGGAGGCCGCCGGCGTGAACCTGGACTTGTCGCCGGAGCAGGTGGCCCGCTGCATCGAGCAGGTGGGTGTCGGTTTCCTGTTCGCGCCCAAGCACCACGGCGCCATGAAGCACGCCGTCGGTCCGCGCCGGGAGATGGGCGTGCGCACCCTGTTCAACGTGCTCGGACCGCTCACCAATCCGGCGGGTGCGCCCAACCAGGTGCTGGGTGTGTTCAGCAACCGCTGGCTGGAGCCCCTGGCCCGGGTGCTGGGCCGACTCGGCAGCCGTCACGTGATGGTGGTCCATGCCGAGGACGGCCTGGACGAGATCAGCATCGGCGCGCCCACCCGGGTGGCGGAACTGCGCGACGGCGAGGTCACGGTGCGCCTGATCGCCCCCGAGGATTTCGGCATGGAACGCGCCGACCTGTCCAGGATTCGCGTGGAGGATGCCGCGGGCAGTCTCGCCATGATCCGCGGCGTGCTGGACGGCCAGCCGGGCCCGGCCCGGGACATCGTGCTGCTCAATGCCGGCGCGGCGTTGTACGTGGCCGACGTTGCCGGCAGCCACGCAGAAGGCATCGAAATGGCCCGTGAAGCCATCAACTCCGGCGCCGCCGCTGAGAAACTTCAGCAGCTGGTGTCTTTCACGGCGTCCTGCTGAAAACGGCAACATCTGCCGCAGAGGCGCGGAGTCGCAGAGGAAAACAAATTCGACAGGATTTACATGATTAACAGGATTGAACAAACCCTCACTGGGTCCTGATCAATCATCATGTCAATCATGTAAATCCAGTCCATTCGTTATCTTTTTCTCTGCGACTCCGCGCCTCTGCGGTAATCTTTAAATTGCGGAATCCCCATGACCAACAACACCGACATTCTGACCAGGATCCTCGCCCGCAAGCGCGAGGAGGTCGCCGAACGCAGTGCGCGCACCTCCCTGGAGGATCTGCGCCGCTTCGTCGATGCCGCTCCCGCCGTGCGTCCTTTCCTTGGGGCGCTTGAGGCGAAGATCCATGCCGGGCAGGCCGCGGTGATCGCCGAGATCAAGAAGGCCAGCCCCAGCAAGGGACTGCTGCGCGAGGATTTCGACCCCGAGGCCATCGCGAAGCGCTACGAGGCGGGTGGCGCCGCCTGTCTGTCGGTGCTCACCGACCACGACTTCTTCCAGGGCAGTGAGGCCTACCTGGAGGACGCCCGGGCCGCCTGTGGTCTGCCGGTGCTGCGCAAGGACTTCATGATCGACCCCTACCAGGTCTACGAGGCCCGGGTGATGGGCGCGGACTGCGTGCTGCTGATCGTCTCCGCCCTGGACGATGTGAAATTGCGTGACCTGCTCGCGCTGACCCACGAGCTGGGCATGAATGTGCTGATCGAGGTCCATGACCGCGAGGAGCTGGAGCGGGCGCTCAGGCTCGATGCCCGGTTGATCGGCATCAACAACCGCAACCTGCGCAGTTTCGAGACGCGGCTGGAAACGACCCTGGACCTGCTGGCGATGATGCCGGCGGACCGGCTGGTGGTGACCGAGAGCGGAATTCACACCCGGGATGATGTGGCGCGCATGCGCAACGCCGGCGTGCATGCCTTCCTGGTGGGCGAGGCCTTCATGCGGGCTTCGGATCCGGGAGCGCGGTTGGCGGAGTTGTTCGGGTGATCGGGCTGGTTTGGTGATTGGAACGCAGAGGGCGCAGAGACGCGAAGATCGCCAAGGTTTTTACCTATAGATTCTTTGCGCTCTCTGCGTCTCTGCGCCCTCTGCGTTAATGGCCGTAGCTAGAGAGAGTCCAGCGAAGCGGGTGTTATCTCACGCCGAAGACGACGATCGTCTTGCCATGGGCGGTGATCAGGCCGCGTTCTTCCAGGTCCTTGAGCACGCGTCCGGCCATCTCCCGGGAGCAGCCCACGATCTTCGCCAGTTCCTGGCGGGTGATGCGGATCTGCATGCCGTCGGGGTGGGTCAGCGCGTCGGGCTGCTGAGAGAGTTCCACCAGGGTGCGGGCAATGCGGCCGGTCACGTCCAGGAAGGCGAGGTCGATGACCTTGCGGCTGGTGTCGCGCAGGCGCACCGCCAGCTGGGAGGCCAGCAGGAACAGGATCTGCGGATCCTGCATGGCCAGTTCCAGAAACTTGGGGTAGGCGATCTCGGCGGTTTCGGTCGCGGTGCGGGTGGTGATCCCGGCGCTGCGCGTCTGGGACGCAAAGATGCCCATCTCGCCGAAGAACTGACCGGGATTCAGATAGGCCAGCACCATCTCGTGGCCCTCGTCGTCCTCGATGGTCACGCTCACCGAACCCTGAATGATATAGTAGAGCGTCTCCGGACGATCCCCGGCGTGCACGATGGTGGAGCGCGCCGGATACTGCCGACGGTGGCAGTGGGAAAGAAGCTTTTCCAAAGCGGGTCTTGCACGGGTTTTTGCCTTTGCAGGATGTTCATTGTCTGCCTCATAGGGGCAACCCTGTGATGGATGTCCTTAAGTGCCGCGTCCCGGCCCAGATGCCGCTGGGTTTGCAACTACACAAGTATAAACGGGATTTTGCACAATGTTTGGCCGGTTATCGGGTATTTCACCCGCCCCGGCACGCTCAACATAACACGCGGAGCCAAAGAAAATTATGAAGGCGCGCATAAAATGGCTTGATCACATGAGTTTCGTGGGGGAATCCGGCAGTGGCCACTCGGTGGTCATGGACGGCCCCCCGGAGGCCGGCGGGCGTAATCTGGGGCCCCGGCCCATGGAAATGCTGCTGCTGGGCATGGGCGGCTGCACCAGCTTCGACGTGGTCATGATCTTGCAACGTTCGCGCCAAACCATCACGGGCTGCGAGGTGGAGATCGAGGCCGAGCGGGCCGAGACCGAGCCCAAGGTGTTCACCCGCATCCACGTGCATTTCATCGTCACCGGGCGCGGCCTGTCCGAGAAGCACGTGGAGCGGGCGGTGAAGCTGTCGGCGGAGAAATACTGCTCCGCCTCCATCATGCTGGGCGCCATGGCCGAGATCACCCACGATTTCGAGATCCGCGAGGTCTGTCCCGACGAGTCACCGGCCGGGGAGGGCGCATGAGCAGCGTCAACCGGCCACCCGCCACGGCGGGCATGCGGCATCTGGCCCTGTTCGTCCGGGACCTGGCCGCCAGCGAGCATTTCTATGTGGACCTGCTGGGCATGCGCGTGGAATGGCGCCCGGACGCGGAAAACCTCTACCTTACCTCCGGTTGCGACAACCTGGCACTGCACGTGGGCGAGGTATCGGGCGAGGAGACCCGGCTGGATCACCTGGGCTTCATCCTGCGCCGCATGGAGGACGTGGACCCCTGGTACGAATTCCTCAAAAGCCACGGGGTGCTCATGGATACCGCCCCGCGCACCCACCGGGACGGCGCCCGCAGCTTCTACTGCCGGGATCCCGAGGGCAACCGGGTGCAGATGATCTGGCATCCCCCCATCGCCGGCGCCTGCGGCTAGTCTGGATTGACTCGGGGGCAGATGCCCCTACAATGCGACTTTTTGCGGGAGACCGGACATTGGTGGCACGTCACGACAAGCGTCTCAAGCTCCACGGGTTCAACAACCTCACCAAGAGCCTGAGCTTCAACATCTACGACATCTGCTACGCGCCCAGCGAGCAGCATCGTGGCGAGTACATCGAGTACATCGACGAGGCCTACAACGCCGAGCGGCTCACCCAGATCCTCACCGAGGTGGCCAACATCATCGGCGCCAACATCCTGGATATCTCCCGCCAGGACTATGACCCCCAGGGCGCCAGCGTCACCATGCTGATCTCCGAGGAGCCCATCGCCACGGAGAAGATCGGCTACACTGAGGGCCCGGGCCCCGGCCCCCTGCCCGAGACCGTGCTCGCCCACCTGGACAAGAGTCACATCACGGTCCACACCTATCCCGAGAGCCATCCCGCCGGCGGCATCAGCACCTTCCGGGCGGACATCGATGTCTCCACCTGCGGGCGCATCTCGCCCCTGCGCGCCCTGAACTTCCTGATCCACAGCCTCGAGTCCGACATCGTCATCATGGACTACCGGGTGCGCGGCTTCACCCGCGACATCCGCGGCAAGAAGCACTTCATCGACCACAAGATCAATTCCATCCAGAACTTCCTGTCCCGGGACACCCAGGACCGCTACCAGATGGTGGATGTGAACGTCTACCAGGAGTACCTGTTCCACACCAAGATGCTGATCAAGGAGTTCGACATCGATCAGTATCTGTTCGGCATGGGCAAGGAAGACTACTCCCCCAAGGAGCTCAAGCGCATCGAGCGCCTCCTGCAGCGGGAGATGGCGGAGATCTTCTACGGCAAGAATGTAGGAAGGATCTAGAGGCAAGAGGCAAGTTGCTAGAGACAAGAGGGGGCTTCGGTTTGCCCTGTTGTAAGGCCCGGACAGCGTGGGCTTTCTTGCCTCTAGTAACTAGCGCTCTACTGTAGGTCGGGCTTCAGCCCGACGGCGTAGGTGGCCGGTGAAGCTCCGGCGTCGGGCTGAAGCCCGACCTACAACCTCCGGCCTACAACCAATATGCGGTACGTGTCATCACCTTCGACACGGCCGGCATCACCACCTTCCTCACCACCCACGGCAATTCCGCACCGCCCAGGTCCATGGCCTTGGCGCCGTGGTGGATCTCGTCCTCGCGCATCTGCGCGAGCACCGCCCGGGAACGGGCGTCGGCCTCGGGCAGGGTATCCAGGTGTTCGTCCAGGTGGTGTTCCACCTGGCGTTCCGTCTCGCCGACGAAACCCAGGCTCCAGCGGTCACCGGCCAGGCCCGCAATGGCGCCCAGCGTGAAGGAGCCCGCGTACCAGAGCGGGTTGAGATAGCTGCGGTGTGCGCCCAGGGCATCCATGCGCGCCTGGCACCAGCGCAGGTGATCGTTCTCCTCCTCGGCGGAGCGCTCCATGTTCTCCCGCACCACCGCGTTGCGGGCGGTAAGCGCCTGGCCCTGGTACAGACCCTGGGCGGAAACCTCGCCTGCATGGTTCACGCGCATCAGCCGCCCCGCATGGGCGCGCTCGGCATCACTGAGTTCCGCCTCGGGGAGATCCGCGCCGGGCAAGGGCCGGCCGGTTCCGGCCGGCGTGGCAAACAGGGTGCGCAGCGCGTTGTCCGCGCCGCACAGCAATCGATCGATGGGGGTCAGGTGTCGCATGTCAATAAAGGTACAAGTGGCTAGTGGCTAGTGGCAAGGAAAAGCCTCTGACCTTCCTTGCCACTAGCCACTTGAGACTTGCCACTGGCTGACAAGCCACTCCGCCGGCGTCATCACCGGCACCTCAAGCCCCGCCCGCCGCAGACCCGCCTGGAAATGCAGGCTGCAACCGATATTGGCCGTGATGATGGCCTCCGGCGCCTGACGTCGGGCCGCTTCGATCTTGGGCGAGAGCAGGGCGTCGGCGGCCTCCGGGTGGGTGAACATGTGTGCCCCGGCGGCCCCGCAGCAGCGGTCGTTGCCCTCCAGCTCCACCACTTCCAGACCCGGCAGGCGCCTGAGCAGGGCCAGCATCGCTCCCTGCTCCCTGAGCACGTTGCGCAGGGTGCAGGGCAGGTGCACCGCCACCCGCCTGGTCCTGTGCTCGGGAGGCTTCGGGCGAACCAAACCCTCTTCGCCGAACAGCCGGTCCTCGTGCTCCATCAGAAACCCGTACAGGTCCCGCACCCGGCCCGCCAGCGCCGCGCCCTCCGGGATCAGCGCCGCGTATTCCCGGAGCTGGGTCCGGCAGCCACTGTTCAGGCTGATGATCGGCGCGTCCGACGCCGCGAAGGCAGCGAGATTGCCTGCCGCCAGTCGCCGGGTGGCCTCCGGTTTGCCTGCATGCAGGTCCAGGGCCCCGCAGCAACCCTGTGTCGGCGGGACCTCCACCCGGTAACCCAGGGCCAGCAGCAGGTCCCGGGCTGCGGCCAGCGCCCGGCCTTCGAAGGCATTGCCCGTGCAGCCCGTGAACAGTTGTACCGTGCCGAGGCAATCTCCGGCAGGTGTATGAATGCCGCGTGGAGTCGCGGGTGTTGCCTTCGCGGGCAGCAAGGCCAGCGCCCGCCCCAGCGGTTTGCCGGCCAGCCCGGGCAGGCGGCCGGCCACTCCGGCCAGTCCCAGGCGCTGGCCGGTGTGCAACAGTCCCGCCATGAACCGGCCCGTGGCGCCACCGCGCAGCATCGGTCGGGCGACGCCGGGCAGCGCGGGGCGGTCCGGGCGCTGTTCCCGCAGCAGGGCGCGGGCCTCGTCCATCAGCCGCCCGAAGGGTACGCCGGACGGGCACACCGATTCGCAGGCCCGGCACTCCAGGCAGCCGTCCAGGTGAGCGCTCACCCTGTCGTCCGCCTCCAGCCGTCCGCTGGCCAGCCCCTGCATCAGGCTGATCCGGCCCCGGGGCGAATCGCCCTCCTGGCGGCTCAGGCCATAGGTGGGGCAGTGGGGCAGGCACAGCCCGCACATGACGCAGCGATCGGTGTCTTTAAGCCTGTGATTCATGGGGGAATCGGGAGAGATCCCGCTCGTCTGTTAAGGTAACCCGCTTGTTTTGAAAGCCAAACGGGAGGAAAGCGTGCCTTTCATGAAGCAAGCGATCACCTATTCTACCAGTCTCCTGGGTGCCGGCCTGCTGGCCATGATGCCTGTGCACGCCGACGACTGGGGCGACGAGGGATGGAGCGGTTTTGCCGAGCTGGGCGCCGTCTGGACCACCGGCAACACCGAGGCCGAGACCATCAACGCCAAGACCCGCCTGCGCTACGAGGAGGAATCCTGGCGCCACACCGGGCAGCTGGAGGCGCTGAGGCGTTCGGAAGAAGGGACCTCCACCGCCGAGCGCTACGTGGGCAACTTCAAGAGCGACTGGAAATTTCGCCCCCGGGAATACCTGTTCGCCGCCCTGCGCTACGAGAAGGATCGCTTCAGTGGCTATGACTACCAGTCCTCGGTCGCTGCCGGTTACGGCCGCCGGGTCATCGACACCGATCGCACCCGCCTGGAACTCGAGGCCGGTGCCGGTTACCGCCAGAGCAGGCTCGAATCCGGCGAACGCGATGACGACGCCATCCTGCGCGGCGCCCTGTCCTTCGAACACCGCCTGAGCGAGACCGCCCGGCTGGGCCAGGACCTGCTCATCCAGAGCGGCAACGACAACACCGAGATCGAGTCGGTGACCACCCTGACCGCCGCCATCAACAGCAAGCTGGCCATGCGCCTGTCGCTCACCGCCAAGCACAACACCGACGTGCCGCCCGAGCGGGAGAAAACCGACACCATCACCGCGGTCAGCCTGGTTTACAATTTCTGGTAAACCCTGCCGGAGCCGCCCGTCCATGTCCTACTACCAGCGCCACATCTTCTTCTGCACCAACTGCCGGGAAGACGGCAACTGCTGTGAAAACTACGGCGCCAGCCAGATCCGCGCCTACGCCAAGCAGCGCGCCAAGGAGTTGGGCATCACCGGCAAGGGCGGGGTGCGGGTCAACACCGCCGGCTGTCTGGACCGCTGCAACGAGGGCCCCGTGGCCGTGGTCTACCCCGAAGGCGTCTGGTACACCTACGTGGACGAACAGGACGTGGAGGAGATCCTCCAGGAGCACCTGGTCCACGGGCGGGTGGTTGAGCGCCTGAGGATTTAGTGGCTAGTCTCAAGTGGCTAGGAAGGTCAAGAGCTTAACTCCTTCCCCCTCAGGGAGAGGGTTGGGGTGGGGGCGGTTTCCCTAGCCACTTGAGACTTGCCACTAGCCACTGCCTGAACGACCCCGCCGCGAACAGCCCCCACTTCCCGCGCCGGCCCGAAGTCGCGCCGCTCATCCCCCGAAACAGGCCGTTTGTCCCCGCCAACCCCGATCCCCGGTTTTGTGACCAAATTCCTGTTGACAGCCACAATCTAATATTAGAAACTACTCACATACTGAATTCCGGGCCCTCCCCGGACTCAGTGGACTCCTCCATCCTCCTTTGGTGGTTATTAGCGCGGCCCAGTGCCGCGCTTTTTTTTGGCCCGCTGCCGCGGGCAGAGGCAAGATACAAGGGGCAAGAGACAAGACGGGACCAGGTCTTCACTTGTCTCTTGCCCCTTGTATCTTGCCTCTAGCGCATTTATCATCCCGCTCTTTCCCGAACAGCACGTGCTTTTTGGAGTATTGCATGAAGACCTTTAGCGCCAAGCCTGCTGAAGTCAAACGCGACTGGTACCTGGTGGATGCCTCCGGCAAAACCCTGGGTCGCCTGGCCAGCGAAGTGGCTCGTCGTCTGCGTGGCAAGCACAAGCCCGAATATACCCCCCACGTGGATACCGGTGACTACATCGTCATCATCAATGCCGACAAGGTGCGTGTCTCCGGCAAGAAGGCCCAGGACAAGATGTACTACCACCACACCGGTTACATCGGCCACATGAAGTCCATGAACTTCAACCAGCTGATGGAGCGCGCTCCCGAGCGTGCCATCGAGTTCGCGGTGAAGGGCATGCTGCCCAAGAACCCGCTGGGCCGGGCCATGTTCAAGAAGCTCAAGGTCTACGCCGGCACCGAGCACAAACACACCGCCCAGCAGCCCCAGGCGCTGGAGCTGTAAGGATTTTCACCGCGGCCCAGGCCGCACCCAAGCCAGACTCAAGATTCGGCAGGACATTTATGGCAACGACTCAGAACTACGGTACCGGCCGCCGCAAGACCGCCTCCGCGCGCGTCTTCCTGCGCCCCGGCAAGGGTGACATCGTCGTCAACGGCAAGCCCCTGGACGCCTACTTCGGCCGCGAGACCTCCCGCATGGTGGTCCGTCAGCCCCTGGAAGTGGCCCAGGCCGGTAACCGCTTCGACGTGTTCGCCACCACCGCCGGTGGCGGCGCCAACGGCCAGGCCGGTGCCATCCGTCTCGGCATCGCCCGCGCCCTGGTGGAATACGATGAAACGCTGCGCGGCTCCATGCGTGCCGCCGGTTTCATGACCCGCGACGCCCGCGAGGTCGAGCGCAAGAAGGTCGGCCTGCGCAAGGCCCGCCGCGCCACGCAGTTCAGTAAGCGTTAAAGCGCCTCGCTGCGCTACGGCGCAGTGGCAAGTTGCAAGTGGCAAGTCTCAAGGAGTGAGACTGCATGGAAGCAAATTCCTACGAATCATTGGATGTCTGGAAGAGGGCCTGCGCCTTGTCTGTTGCATTATTCGAATGCACGCAGACATGTAAGGACAGGTCCTTTCGCGATCAGTTGGTGCGTTCCGGTCTGTCCGTTCCCTCAAACATTGCTGAGGGGTACGAAAGGGATTCATCCAGGGAGAGGGTGCAGTTCCTGAAAGTGGCCAAGGGGTCATGCGGTGAGCTCAGAACTCAACTCATGATTGGGGTTCGGGCCAAGTTGCTTCCCGAGACACCGGCCCGGGCTTACTTGAAGGAAGCCACCGAATTGTCCAAAATGCTGCACGGGTTGCTTGAGCACTATCGTAAGCAGTCCTAGCCACTTGAGACTTGCCACTAGCCACTGTTCTTGGGGGATCGTCTAGCGGTAGGACTACGGACTCTGACTCCGTCAACCCAGGTTCGAATCCTGGTCCCCCAGCCAAATAAAAAAGGGGCTCGCGAACAGCGGGCCCCTTTTTTATTTGGCTCGAGAGCACGGCATGAGAACCTGGCCCCAGGTTCGACCGATTCGCCGGGAGCGAATCGGCGCGACCGAAGGGAGCCCGGAGGGTGAGGCCCATGGATGGGCCGAACAATCCTGGTCCCCCAGCCAAATAAAAAAGGGGCTCGCGAACAGCGGGCCCCTTTTTATTTGGCTTGAGCACGGCATGAGAATCTGGCCCCAGGTTCGACCGATTCGCCGGGAGCGAATCGGCGCGACCGAAGGGGGCCTGGAGGGTGAAGCCCCATGGATGGGTTGAACACCGATTCGCCGGGAGTGAATCGGCGAAGCGTTAGGTCCCATAGGGCGGGCCGTGCCCGCCACCCCCCCCTGTAATACTAAGCCGCCCTCGGCGAAACCTCTTTCTCGATGCTGGCTAGGGCCGCCCGCCGGGCAACCTCGAGCTCATAATCTTTTTGCAACCCGACCCAGAACTCCGCCGTGGTGCCAAAATATCGCGCCAGGCGCAGTGCGGTGTCCGCAGTCACGGCGCGCGAGCCATTGACGATGCCGCTGATGCGGTTGGCGGGAACATGAAGACGAGCCGCCAGCCCGTTGGCTGAAAGTGCGAGAGGTTTCATGAAGTCATGGAGCAGGATTTCCCCCGGGTGGACGGGCGGCAGTTTCTCGCCGGGCTCCACCACATCGGAAAAATCCATGCGGGTGATTTCTTCTCGTCGGATAGTCATCATCTTCACGCTTCAGTGGTAATCAACAATTTCCACATCCCACGCATCGCCATCTTCAAATCGAAAGCACAGGCGCCACTGGTCATTGATTCGGATGCTCCAGTAACCTGCACGGTCGCCCGACAAGGCCTCAAGCCGGTTGCCCGGTGGGATGCGCAGTTCTTCGATGTGAGGAGCCTGTCGGACTTAGGCTGCACCTACTGCGCCGGTGGGAGAGCGGCCCATTTTCCCGATCCTTTTCGTCAAATAGCGACGGCTATTCTCCTCAAACGATCGGGAAAATGGCCTCGCTCTCCCACCGGCTCGCTACGGGCACCTAAGTCCGACAGGCTCCTAGCAGCCTGTTCCAGTTGCATGAGTTTGCGGCGGGCAACCTGCCGGATTGCGGGCGGTATGCGCCTGACGCGTTCGCCCAGAAAAAGCGCCGCGGTTTCCTTATCGCGGAATGACTTGATCATTGAACTAAATTAGTACGTTATACGTAATACGTCAAGCTGGCCCGCATGTTTCACCACCATTCGTAGCACGTAGGCCGGATAAGCACAGCGCATCCGGCGCCCAGGTCCGGTGGTCTGATCGCGCAGAGATTGCTCTCCTAGGAGGCCCGACCCCGGACCGAACCCAGCATCCTTCATCACCTTCAAGCCAGGCACTGAGCGCCTGCCCCGTTGCCATTCCGCAACGCTTGTTGCGCGCTTCTGCGTGGATCTGTGGCGCCCATGCCAACACAAAACCCGCTCAATATGACTGCCTCATGAAACCGTCATATTCCATAAGCCCGCGCATGGGCAAGTGGAATGTCCCATAAGCCACCAGAATATAAGCGCTTTCTGCGGAATGGTCCCGTGCGCAGCAACGAAGTGGCTCGTCCAGCAGGCGTCCAGGGCAACAAAAACTTCAAAAAACTTTACCAAACAGCGATTTAATCACCCCCTCCGGGATTGGTACAAAGACGCCCGTCATTGACGTGATGACTTCATCAACCACTTCCAATCCCCTGGGGAGATCCAAACATGAAGAAGCAAGTGCTCGTGGTGGCCGTGGCCGCTGCCCTCGCTGTGCCCGCCGTGGCCATGGCCGATGCCAGCATCTACGGCCGTGCCCATGTGTCCTTTGACTACCTGGATAACGATGGCGACTACAGCGCCACCAACGTCTCCAACAACTCCAGCCGCGTCGGCGTGCGCGGTTCCCAGCAGCTGACCGACGATCTGAAGGGTTTCTTCCAGGTCGAGTCCAACTTCGAGGCCGCTGGTGATTCCAACAACGGTCGTCTGGGCACCCGCAACACCTTCGTGGGTCTGGAAGGCGGCTTCGGTCGCATTCGCGCCGGTTACAGCGACACCGTCACCAAGGGCATCAGCCGCGCCACCGATCTGTTCGGTGACCAGGCCGGTGACTCCCGCAACATGCTCAACGGCATCGGTGACCAGCGCTTCCGCAATGCCCTGTTCTACACCAGCCCGAAGCTGGGCCCCGTCACCGTGAGCGTTGAGTACTCCACCAACGACAACACCAACAGCACCGCTGCCGACAGCAACGACGACCAGGCCTACAGCCTGGGTGCCGTCTACCGCGAAGGCCCCCTGTACATCGGTCTGGGCTACGAGGCCCGTGATTTCGCCAACGGCACCGACAACAAGGCCACCCGTCTGGGTGCCTACTACGACATGGACGCCTTCCGCTTCACCGGTCTGTACCAGGCCGCCACCGACGCCGCCGACAACGACCTGAACACCTTCGGTCTGGGCGTGCGCTACACCATGGGCAAGACCCAGCTGAAGGCCCAGTACTACTGGACCGACAACGACGGCACCGATGCTGATGCCGCCATGCTGGCCCTGGGTGTGCAGTACAACCTGACCCGCCAGACCAGCTTCTACGCCGCCTATGCCATGACCGACAATGATGACACTGCCACCTATCGTCCCGCTGGCGGCGGCCATGGTGACAACATCCCCGGCGTGGTGGGTGGTTCCTCCCCCTCCATCATCAGCTTCGGCGTGATGCACAACTTCAAGTTCGATTTCTGATCTGAAGTCATCCCAAGAGTTGAGTCTTGAGGGCGCGGGCAACCGCGCCCTTTTTTATGCGCGCATCATGCATTGCCGTAGGTCGGCCTTCAGGCCGACAGCGATACCAGCCTCACAATCCGGACCATCCAGCTCAACCCCGCACCGGCGGCCAGCATCGTGCCGTATGAACTACGGCAAGAATCCACAGGGTGTCGGCATCGACCTCGTAGATCAGCCGGTAGCTTTCGTGTGGGATGAATTCGCGAGTACCACTGACCAGCCCCTCCTTGCCTAGATGGGGGTGTGTGGCGAGCAGCGCAACAGCCTCGCCGAAACATTCGTCAAGTTTGATGGCCGCCATGGGGTTATCGCGTGCGACATACTCGAATATGACTTCCCTGTCGCGCATGGCTTCCGCCGTCCAAATGGCTTTCATAGCTAATCGTGCTCGCCCCCCATCGCTTTACGGCGTGCTGTAAAGACCGCTTCGACCTCTTCATGACTGAGTCCCTGTCCGCGGTTAACGGAATCGCGTGCCAGCTGCACCTTGTGGTGAATATAGGACTCATATTCGCGGGCTTCCCGCTGTCGCTGTATGAACTCACGCATCAACTCCCTGACAACTTGGGAAGCGGGACGGTCGGCGGCCTTGGCCTCGGCCATGAACTCGTCCCTGAGGTCCTTCTCCATTTTCATGGTGAAAACAGTTTCTTTGGCCATATCGGCATCTCCCCTCGGACAACGTAATGAAAAAGTATAGACAAAGTATATGAAGTTTTTGTCCAAAGAAATATCCGCCATGCCCTGACCCCTGACCCCTGACCCCTGACCCCTGACCCCTGACCCCTGACCCCCAAACAACACCCCGCGCCCCGTCCGGGTGCACCCGTCACGCCGCACTTAAAGTAAGTTCTGAGCTATCGATCCCAATGTTCGATGGCTTCGATCAAAGCGCCATGGCTGGTGATTGTTGCAAAAACACAACACAAATTTCGTGCATTTGTCGTTTTTTTGCGAATCACCCCTTGCAATGCTCGAAATCAGGGCGTATAATAAGCCGGTCATTTTCGAAAATGACACACAAACTTGTGTGAAAGCAGTTTCAAGACTCAACTCCTGGGAGAGTGAAACAATGATGAAGAAGACTCTGATTGCTGCTGGTGTGGCCGCTGCCATGGCCATCCCCGCCATCGCTGCTGCTGATGTGCAGCTGTCTGCTCAGCTGCAGGCCGAGCTGTTCAGCGTTTCCGGCGATCCCCGCAATGGCACCAACATGAACGGCAAGGGCCTGTACATCGGTGATGCCATTGAAGAAGGTGGCGACATCAACTCCGGCAACTGGAGCCGTGTCGATCTGCGCGCCAGCCACGACCTGGGCAACGGCCTGACCGGCTATGCGCACCTGAGCGCGAACCCGAACATCACCACCGGTAATGCGCTGGGCGCTAGCCGTGAAGTGCTGGTGGGTCTGCGTGGTGCCTTCGGTGACCTGTCCGTGGGTCGTATGGCCAGTGCCTACGGCACCGCCGGCAAGGACCCCTTCAACGCCACCTTCATGCAGGCCCGTGGTAACGGCGGCCAGCTCGGTGGGTTCCAGGGCCTGGGTAACGGTTCCTACGTGAACAATGCCATCGGCTACAAAAACAAGTTCGAGATGGTGAGCCTGAACGCCACCCTCGGCCTGGACCAGTCCGCTAATACCGATGCCCTCAGCGAGGACAACAACGGTCAGCACATGTACGCCCTGCGCGTGAACGTGGACCTGAGCCCGGTGGAAGTGTGGGTTGCCCACACCAACGCCGATGAGTACGGCCAAGCCACCCGTACCCGTCCCATCGACACCAACTTCCAGGCCACCAAGCTGGGTGCCCAGTTCAAGACCGGTGCCTTCGGCGTGGTGGGACAGTACGAGAACATCAAGCATGATACCGCTGGTGTCGATACCAACTATGCCGGCAACTTCTACATGCTGTCCGGTACCTACAGCATGGGTGCCAACACCTTCATGCTGGGCTTCGGTCAGTTCTCCGCCGAGAACGACGACCGCGACCAGCAGTGGATCGCCGCTGGTATGCGTCATGCCTTCAACCGCAATGTGTCCATCCATGGCGGTGTGCGTCAGACCGAGTACGATCTGGGTGCCGCTGACACGGGCAACAAGGAAACCGTTGTCGGTGCCGGCATGCGCGTGACCTTCTAATCGGAGTTTTACCTAGCCGATTGAGACGGGGCCCTTCGGGGCCCCGTTTTTTTATGGTAAGGATTTAATAAGGGCCCCCATTAAAGGTAAGGGCACTTTGGAAGGGCACTTTGGGACACCCATAATTCGGCACGGCGGATCACTTTGGAGGTACTTTGGGACACCCATCATCCGTTTGGTTACTTTGGGACACCCATCATCTGCCAATGAACTTTGGTGGCGGTACTTTGGGACACCCATAATCCTGGAGGAGCTTTGGGACACCCATCATCTGCCAGGCGGTGTGGAGAGGCGAGACTTTGGGACACCCATGACGGGGGCTTTGGGTGGCGGTGCTTTGGGACACCCATAATCCTCTTGGGGGAGGTACTTTGGTGAGGGGCGTGGGTACTTTGGGACACCCATGGTGGTTACTTTGGGACACCCATCATCCGTTTGACTGTCAGCCACTAGGCGACTAGTTTCAAATCAATGCCAACAGGGACAGGGAGCGCCCAATGACCAGAGCCAGAAGGGAACTCGTTCATCTGGAAACCACCTCTTACTACCATTGCATCAGCCGCTGCGTGCGTCGGGCGTTCCTCTGTGGTCGGGATGTGCACTCGGGCAGGGACTTCGAGCACCGACGTGGCTGGGTGCTGGAGCGCGTGCGTGAGCTTCAGTCCATTTTTGCAGTGGAAGTCTGCGCATACGCGGTCATGTCCAATCACTATCATCTGGTGCTGAGAGTCGATTCAGAGCGGGCCGGGGAGTGGAGCGATGATGAAGTTGCCGCTCGCTGGGCCAGGCTGTTTTCACGCCCTGTGCTGGTTGACCGTGTGCTGAGGGGTGAGCGCGTGAGCGATGCGGAGCGGGATGCGGCACGGCGTGTGATTGCAGAATGGCGCACGCGTCTGGTGGATCTGTCCTGGTTCATGCGTAGCCTGAATGAGCATCTGGCCCGCCGCGCCAACCAGGAGGACGGCTGCAAGGGGCGGTTCTGGGAGGGGCGATTCAAGTGCCAGGCCCTGCTGGACGAGGCGGCAGTGCTGACTTGCATGAGTTACGTGGATCTCAATCCCATACGGGCGGGGATGGCGCACACACCGGAGGATTCGAATTTCACCTCGGTGCGACAGCGTATTCTTGAGCTTTCGGTGGGTGATGGCTCCGCGCGGGAATCTCTGCAGGCGTGTCCGGATCTGGTGAGCCTCGATGCATGTGAATCAGGTGGGCACGCGAATGATTTCGTGTTTTCGACACCTGATTATCTGGAATTGGTGGACTGGTGTGGGCGGGCGATTCGGGAGGACAAGCGCGGTGCGATACCAGCGGGCATGCCGTCGATATTGGCTCGATTGAATATTGATGCGCAGCGATTCTTGAGCCATGTCCGATGCGGCAGGCGGGATCACCAGGTGGTCGCTATGGGTCGACAGCCTCGAATGCGTGAAGCGGCGGCTCGGCTTGGCCGAAACTATTTCAAGGGGCAAGCGCAGTTTGCGCGTCTGTACCTGTCGGCGGATTGATGCTGGCAGAATGTAATAAAGTGGTATTTTTGTGAATCAATTCTCGAAAAACGGGTCAATCAGGTCTGGATTTGCATTTTAAGTGTTCTAAACTCAATTCGGTCTGCAAGGAGGCGGACTTGAGCCGGAGCCGGCATCACAGGGATTCGTGGTGTACGGCTCCATCTTTTCTCGGATCGATCTTCTTCGTTCCTTCTTTCTCTCAGTAAATCTCCACTTCAGTATTTGCGTATCCAGTGCGCGTGCCCCCGACTGCATGCGTGGCGCATGTTGCGTGTCAGGACTTATGGGTGTTTCCAGGGGGCATACGGCTTTCGGATAACAATCCTGGATATGCTTGGGTTCTGTTTGCGCCGCATGTTAAGGGGATCAAAACGGGCATAATTCTGCGGGAAAACCCGCGTGTAGGCCTGGGCCTACACGAATTGTGGAAGATTCCTACAAAATTAGCATGATTTGGGGGTTTACGCGGGGTTGTCTGTTCGACATCATTTGCCTGCGATCTGAGAGAAAGTGGATTTCCACGACTGGGACAGGGATGCCCAGGAAAGGACTCAACAGGTCGTACAGGAAATTCCAGTGCTCCAATCACCAAATTCCTGTAAGGCCAGGACGGCCGGCCCCGGTACTCGTGACCGGGGTTTTTTTATGGTCAGCTACTTGCCGACAGGCAAACGTCAATCTCAGCTCCCAAAATCCCCCCGTTCTTTGTGATCACCTTGCGCACCTCTGGTCAAGGGCGGCTGCGCTACCGCATGGTCAGGCATTAGTCACGTATTGGTTAACAAAGTAGCCATGGGGATGATGGGTGTCCCAAAGTGCGCGCCCAAAGTGCGCGCCAGTGTGGGGATGATGGGTGTCCCAAAGTGCCTCCGCCGGGATGATGGGTGTCCCAAAGTGCCCCCAAAGTGCCTCCGCCCAAAGTGCGCCCTCGGGATGATGGGTGTCCCAAAGTGCCGGATGATGGGTGTCCCAAAGTGCGCCCTCCAAAGTGCGCCCTCCCAAAGTGCGCCCTCGGGATGATGGGTGTCCCAAAGTGCGCCCTTGAATCAGAGTGATCGGGCGCCCATAATGCATTGCATGTAATTGCTGCAATGCAGGTAATGTGTCATGAGCCAACTGGCCGTCAGGCTGCCAGATGACCTTAGCGAGCGGCTGGAGAACCTTGCTGCGAAGACTCAACGTAGCAAAGCCTTCTATGTGAAGGAGGCTCTGCGGTGTGCGCTCGATGATCTTGAGGATATTTATCTGGCTGATGCGCGTATGGAAGATCTGAACGCTGGACGTAGCACAACCCACTCATTGGACGAGGTAGTCAGGGATCTTGGTCTGGAAGATTGAGTTTGAAACATCCGCGCGCAAGGAGTTGGGTGATCTGGATGGCGCCACAGCCCGGCGGATCATTCGTTTCCTCCGTGATCGTGTAGCAACCTCTGACAATCCCCGTTCGCTAGGTAAACCGCTGAAGGGGCATCTTAGGGACTACTGGCGTTACCGCATCGGTGACTGGCGGCTGGTCTGTCACATTGACGACATAGGTGTCCGGATCCTTGTGATTCGTGTTTCCCACCGCAAGGACGTTTACAGGTAGATGGATCAATTCCCGATCCCGTGATCGTCCCCACCGTCATCATCCGGGGTGTGTCACTCTGACGCCCTTGTCTCTGGCACTAGACAGTTTCCTTATCCCGCCTGTCTATCCCGTTCGCCACTATCCCCCGCGACGCTGGTGGTTGTGTGCGCCGCACCACGGGCCGGTGTTATGATTTGCGGCTTGTCACCCGCGCCGGACCGAAGGCGCGGGCCTGCTTCCCGGAGGTTTGCTTCCCGATGCCCGACACCGCGCCCATGCCCGTCCAGGCCAACCCGCGCATCCGCGAAATCCCCTACAACTACACCTCCTTCTCCGACCGCGAGATCGTGATCCGTTTCCTCGGCGAGGCGATGTGGCAGGTGCTCGGGGGGCTGCGCGGTGAGCGGCGTACCGGGGTCTCGGCGCGCATGCTGTTCGAGGTGCTGGGGGACATGTGGGTGGTGACCCGCAATCCCTACATCCAGGATGACCTGCTGGACAACCGCAAGCGCCTGACCGCACTCATCGAGGCCATGGACCACCGGGTGGACCAGATCGTGGCCCGGGCGGACGGCAACGAAAAGGCCCTGGAACTGGCCAGCCGGGCCCGGGCGGCGGTGCGCCGCTTCGAGGCCTGGTTCCCGGAGCAGCGGGCCCTGCGCAGGCGGGCCTTGCGCAAGCTCTCCCGGTACACCCGCAAGGACAACATCCATTTCGACGGCCTGGCCCGGGTCTCCCATGTCACCGACGCCACCGACTGGCGCGTGGAACTGCCCTTCGTGGTGGTCACCCCGGATACCGAGGAGGAGATGGCCGGGGTGGTGGCCGCCTGCATCGAACTCGGCCTGACCGTGATCCCCCGGGGCGGCGGCACCGGTTACACCGGCGCGGCGGTGCCCCTGGATGAGAAGAGCGCGGTGATCAACACCGAGAAGCTGGAGGGCCTGGGGGCGGTGGAGATGCGCCGCATCCCGGGCGTGGACCAGCCGGTGCCCACGGTGCGTGCCGAGGCGGGCGTGGTCACGCGCCGGGTCTCGGATCTCGCCGGCCGCGAGGGCTTCGTGTTCGCCGTGGACCCCACCTCCCAGGACGCCTCGACCATCGGCGGCAACATCGCCATGAACGCCGGTGGCAAGAAGGCGGTGCTCTGGGGCACGACCCTGGACAACCTGGTGTCCTGGCGCATGGTCACCCCCGACGCCAAGTGGCTGGAGGTGGAGCGCATCGGCCACAACCTGGGCAAGATCCACGACCAGGAGACGGTGCATTTCCGCATCACCCGCTACAAGGCCGACGGCAAGACCCCCGAGGGCGAACCCGAGGTGATCAGCTGCCCGGGTCAGGTCTTTCGCAAGCTGGGGCTCGGCAAGGACGTGACCGACAAGTTCCTCGCCGGTCTGCCGGGTGTGCAGAAAGAGGGCTGCGACGGCCTGATCACCTCCGGGGTGTTCATCCTGCACCGCATGCCCGGGCATATTCGCACCGTGTGCCTGGAGTTCTACGGCGACGATCTGCACGAGGCAGTGCCCGCCATCGTGGAGATCAAGCACCGCCTGGACGGCGACCCGCAGGTGATGCTCTCGGGTCTGGAACACCTGGACGAACGCTACGTGCGCGCCGTGCGCTACACGCCCAAGGGTGCCCGGGGCGAGCGGCCCAAGATGGTGCTCATCGCGGACATCTCCTCGGACAACGAGGACGCGCTGGGCCGCGCCGCCTCCGAGGTGGTGCGCCTGGCCAATGCCCGCAACGGCGAGGGCTTCATCGCCGTGAGCCCCGAGGCGCGCAAGCGCTTCTGGTCGGAGCGCGCGCGCACCGCCGCCATCGCCGCCCACACCAACGCCTTCAAGATCAACGAGGACGTGGTCATCCCGCTGGACCGCCTGGCCGAGTACAGCGAGGGCATCGAGCGCATCAACGTGGTCCAGTCCATGGGCAACAAGCTGCGCATGATCGACGAGATGCTCGAATGCCTGAAGGGCGATCACCCGGAACTGCGCGAGCTGCTGGCCATCGAGAACGAGGAGGGCCGGCGCTGGTTCGAGGGCAAGCGCACCGCCGCCACCCAGCACCTGGAAGGGGTGCGTGCCCGCTGGCGCCTGATCCTCGGCAACCTGGACGGGGACGCCGTCGCCCACGACAGCCTGCTGGACGAGAAGTCCCGCACCGACCTGCGTCCCGGCGACCGGCTCGTCAACCTGCTGCTGCGCCGCAGCCTGCGCATCTCCTACAAGCGCGAGGTGCGTCGTCCCCTGTGGGACATCTTCGACGGCCTGGAACTGGAGCCGGTGCGCAAGCGCCTGGAGTCCATCCACGACCGGGTGCTCACCAGCCGCCTGTTCGTGGCCCTGCACATGCACGCCGGCGACGGCAACGTGCACACCAACATCCCGGTCAACTCCAACGACTACGCCATGATGCACGAGGCCGAGCGCATCGTGGACCAGATCATGGAGTTGGCCCGGCGCCTGGGCGGCGTCATCTCCGGCGAGCACGGCATCGGCATTACCAAGATGCAGTACCTGGAGCCGGAGCAGGTCGAGGCCTTCGTGGCCTACAAGCTGAAGGTGGATCCCAAGGGGCGTTTCAACAAGGGCAAGCTCATGCCCGGTTCGGGACTGGCCAACGCCTACACCCCCAGCCTGCGCCTGTTGCAGCAGGAGGCCCTGATCCTGGAGCAGAGCGAGCTGGGCGCGCTCAACGACGACATCAAGGACTGCCTGCGCTGCGGCAAGTGCAAGCCGGTGTGCAACACCCACGTGCCCCGGGCCAATCTGCTCTACTCGCCGCGCAACAAGATCCTCGGCACGGGCCTGATCATCGAGGCCTTCCTGTACGAGGAGCAGACCCGCCGCGGTCTGTCCCTGCGCCACTTCGACGAGATGAACGACGTGGCGGACCACTGCACCGTCTGCCACAAGTGCGCCAACCCCTGCCCGGTGAACATCGACTTCGGCGATGTCACCATCCGCATGCGCAGCATCCTCAAGGCGCGCGGTCAGCGGCGCGTCAGGCCCGCCACCGCCGCCTCCATGGCCTTCCTCAACATCAAGGACCCGGCCACCATCAAGCTGATGCGCAAGGGCCTGGTGCAATGGGGCTATGCCAGCCAGCGCTTCGGCCATGGCCTGTTCAAGCGTCTGGGCCTGCTGAGTGCCAAGAAGCTCCCGGCCTCCACCACCGGCAAACCATCACTGCCGGCCCAGGTGGTGCATTTCGTGAAAAAGCCCATGCCCGCAGGCCTGCCGGCACGCACCACCCGTGCCCTGCTGGGGCTGGAGGATGCCACCCAGGTACCCGTGATCCGCGATCCGGCCAAGGTGGGCGAGCACAGCGATGCGGTGTTCTACTTCCCCGGCTGCGGCTCAGAGCGCCTGTTCAGCCAGATCGGCCTGGCCACGATGGCCATGCTCTACGAGGCCGGCGCCCAGACCGTGCTGCCGCCCGGCTACCTGTGCTGCGGTTATCCCCAGACCTCGGCGGGCGACGTGGACAAGGGCAAGGCCATCACCACCGAGAACCGGGTGCTGTTCCACCGGGTGGCCAACACCCTGAACTATCTCGACATCCGCACGGTGATCGTCTCCTGCGGCACCTGCATGGACCAGCTGCTCAAGTACGAATTCGAGCAGATCTTCCCCGGCTGCCGCCTGCTGGACATCCATGAGTACCTGATGGAGAAGGGCCTGAGCCTGGACGGTGTGGAAGGGGTGCAGTACCTCTATCACGACCCCTGCCACTCGCCCATGAAGACCCACGCCCCCGTGCAGGTGGCGAGCAAGCTGATCGGCCAGGACGTGCAGCTCTCCGACCGCTGCTGCGGCGAGGCCGGAACCTTCGCCGTGAGCCGCCCGGACATCGCCACCCAGGTGCGTTTCCGCAAGGAAGAGGAACTGCGCGCCGGTATCCGCAGCCTCACCGGCCAGGATCGCGCTGAACAGGGCAACGTGAAGCTGCTCACCGCCTGTCCCGCCTGTCAGCAGGGCCTGTCCCGTTACCGGGAGGACACGGGGCTCGAGACCGATTACATCGTGGTGGAGATGGCCAACCGCATGCTGGGTGAGGGCTGGCAGGAGCGCTTCGTGGAGCGGGCGCGCAGCGGCGGGATCGAGAAGGTGCTGTTGTAGGGTCTGTCGAGGTGCCCGGGGCAAGGCGGTATTTCCCGGGCGCCGGTTGTCGGCCTGAAGGCCGACCCACAGGGCAGCGCTTTCCTGTGTAGGTCGGGCTTCAGCCCGACTGCATCGTCAGGATGGACCGCATCAGGGAGGATGCAGCCATGCCCTATTCGGAATTGCGTAAGGGCCGTGATTCAATCCCCGGCCAAATCTACCTCGTCACCACGGTCACGCATCAGCGCATCCCCTGGTTCCTGGATTTCACCCATGCCCGTGGTGTCATTGCGCAGATGTGCCTGCTGCATGGGGAGGGATGGGTGGAATCCCTGGCCTGGGTGCTCATGCCTGATCACCTGCATTGGCTGCTGACTCTGCAACCGGGTTACGAACTGCGTGGTGTCGTCGGCCGACTGAAGGGACGAAGCGCCCGGCAGATCAATCTGAGCTTGGGCAGGTCAGGTCGAATCTGGCAGCAGAGTTTTCATGATCACGCCTTGAGGCGGGAGGAGGATCTGGTCGATGTGGCGAGATATGTGGTAGCGAATCCGTTGCGGGCCGGGTTGGTTGATCGGTTGGGTGATTACCCTCACTGGGATGCGAAATGGCTGTGAGGGCTTCGGCTTGCTTGGTCTGTCGGCCTGAAGGCGGACCTACGGGAGATCCTGGGCCCTTCGCCGTGGCGGGGGAACTCCGACCCCGTGATGTCGGCCTGAAGGCCGACCTACGAGAGGTCATGGGATCTTCGCTAGGGGGTATCCCCGTCTTGTGTTGTCGGCCTGAAGGCCGACCTACGGACTGGCCGTGTTGTCGTAGGTCGGCCTTCAGGCCGACTGCGGGGCATGGGTCGCCGCCAACGGTCTGTCGGTTACTTGCGAAACAGCCACACAATGACGCTGAGCACCAGGCTCAGCAGGATCATGGTGGTGACGGGGAAGTAGAAACGGAAGTCCTCCCGCTCGATGACGATGTCTCCCGGCAGACGCCCCAGCCCCAGTTTGCTGATCCAGGGCCAGGCGAGACCGATGCTGACGAGCAGGATGCCGAGGGTGATAAGGATCCGTGACATGGGCTTCATCGTGCGTAGGTTGGGGTGAGCCACGCGAACCCCAACGGGGCGAGCTCGATCACCACAGACAGCGTTGGGGTTCGCGTTGCTCACCCCAACCTACGTCCGCTCATGGGGCGGGATCAGCCGATCTTCCTGATGCCGCCGGCAGAACCCAGGATCAGCACGTCCGCCGGGCGCTGGGCGAAGATGCCCACGGTGACCACGCCGGGCAGCTGGTTGATATGGTCTTCCATGGCCACCGGGTCGCTGATCTGCAGGTTGTGCACGTCCAGGATCACGTTGCCGTTGTCGGTGGTGAAGCCTTCGCGCAGCACCGGCTGGCCGCCCAGCTTGGTCAGCTCCCGGGCCACGTAGGCGCGGGCCATGGGGATCACTTCCACGGGCAGGGGGAAGGCGCCCAGCACGTCCACCAGCTTGCTCTCGTCGGCGATGCACACGAACTTGTCGCTGGCGGCGGCCACGATCTTTTCCCGGGTCAGGGCGCCGCCGCCACCCTTGATCAGGTGCAGCTCGGCGTTGGATTCGTCGGCGCCGTCCACGTACAGGGGCAGCTGGCCGGCGGTGTTCAGGTCCATGACCTGGATGCCATGGCCGCGCAGGCGCTGGGCACTGGCCTCGGAGGAGGCGACGGTGCCGTCGATGCGGTCCTTGATGGCTGCCAGCAGATCGATGAAGTGGTTGGCGGTGGAGCCGGTGCCCACGCCGACGATCATGCCGGATTCCACGTATTCGATGGCGGCTTCCGCCGCGGCCTTTTTCATCTGGTCCTGATTCATAGGAATTCCTTGGGCGCGTTCCGCGCAAGTCTTTGATTGCAGCTCATTCAGCCGACGCAAGATACAAGATACGAGAGGCAAGATACAAGACGACCCAAGTCACTGACTTTTCTTGTATCTTGCCGCTTGCCTCTTGTATCTTCCCTCAATGCCATTCCCCTACCTGGAAAAAATCCTCACCGCGCGCGTCTACGACGTGGCCCGGGAGACCCCCCTCGATTCGATGCCGACCCTCTCGGGGCGCCTGGACAACCGCGTGCTGCTCAAGCGCGAGGACCTGCAGCCGGTGTTTTCCTTCAAGCTGCGCGGCGCCTACAACCGCATGTTCCACCTCACCGAGGAGGAGCGCTCCAGGGGGGTGATTGCCGCTTCCGCGGGCAACCACGCCCAGGGCGTGGCCCTCGGTGCCCGGCAACTGGGTATCCGCGCCATCATCGTCATGCCCCAGACCACCCCGAGCATCAAGGTGGACGCGGTGCGCAGCCTGGGCGGCAAGGCGGTGCTGCACGGGGATTCCTACGACGACGCCTACGCCCATGCCATGGGCCTGGTGGAAAAGCACGGCTACACCTTCATCCATCCCTTCGACGACCCCTACGTGATCGCCGGCCAGGGCACCGTGGCCATGGAACTGCTGCGCCAGCACCCGGACCCCATCGATGCGGTGTTCATCTGCACCGGTGGCGGCGGCCTGCTGGCGGGCATGGCCACCTACATCAAGGCGCTGCGGCCGGAGATCCGCGTCATCGGCGTGGAGCCGGACGATGCGCCCTCCATGACCGAGGCCCTGCGGCGCAAACGCCGCATCATCCTGGACCAGGTGGGCATCTTTGCCGATGGTGTGGCGGTGCGCCAGGTGGGCGAGGAGAACTACCGGCTGGCGCGCAAGCACGTGGACGAGATGCTGCTGGTGAGCACCGACGAGATCTGCGCGGCCATCAAGGACATCTTCGATGATACCCGGGTGATGGCCGAGCCCGCCGGAGCGCTGGCGGTGGCGGGTATCAAGAAGTACGTGGAGGCCCGCGGCGTCTCCGGGCAGAACCTGGTGGCAGTGCTCAGCGGCGCCAACATGAACTTCGACCGGCTGCGCTACGTGGCCGAGCGCGCGGAACTGGGTGAGCGCCGCGAGGCCCTGTTCGCCGCCACCATCCCCGAACGACCGGGCAGCTTCCGTGCCTTCTGCCGCGCCATCGGCAAGCGGGGCATCACCGAATTCAACTACCGCTATGCCGATGACCGGGAGGCCCACGTGTTCGTGGGGGTGAAGCTCTCCGGTGGTGACGAGGAGCGCCAGGCCATCCTGGAAAGCCTGCGGCGGCAGGGCTACGCGATGCTGGATCTCACCGACAACGAGATGGCCAAGAGCCACCTGCGCCACATGGTGGGCGGGCACGTGGGCGACGTGGGCGACGAGCGGGTCTACCGCTTCGAATTTCCTGAACGCCCCGGGGCCCTGTTGCGCTTCCTGACCCGCATGGGGCAGGACTGGAACATCAGCCTGTTCCACTACCGCAACCACGGTGCTGCCTACGGTCGGGTGCTGGTGGGCATGCAGGTGCCGTCCGGTGACGCCAAGCGTTTCCAGGCTTTCGTGGATGAACTGGGATATCCCTGCTGGGAGGAAACGGACAACCCGGTATACCGGATGTTCCTCGGCGCCCTCTGAGTCGGGCGAGCCGCACTTTAGAGCGAGTCAGGGAGGGATGTCGCGGTGCAGGACGCTGCCGCGATCCAGGAGCAGATGCGGAAAGGCCCGCCATTGGCGGGCCTTTCCGTTTCAGCCGAAGGGCTTAGGCGCCAGGCGCCGCGGCCTTCTTCTTGGTGGTCGCCTTTTTCTTGGGGGCGGCCTTCTTCTTGGTTGTTGCCTTCTTCTTCGGTGCTGCCTTCTTTACGGCCTTTTTCACGGCCTTCTTCTTGGCAGCGACCTTCTTCTTGACAGCCTTTTTCTTGGTGGCGGCTTTCTTGACGGCCTTCTTCACCGCCTTTTTCACCGCTTTCTTCTTCGCGGCAGCCTTTTTCTTAACGGCGGCCTTCTTCTTGGTGACCGCCTTCTTCACGGCCTTTTTCTTGGCAGCGACCTTCTTCTTGACGGCCACTTTCTTCTTGGTGGCGGCCTTCTTCACGGCGGCCTTGGTGTTGGACTTCTTAACGCGAGACTTCGTGCTGACTTTTTTCTGAGCGGCGGCTTTTTTGACGGCCATTATGCTCCCTCCAAGAGATAAGCAGATACCCGGAATTGAGTATAAACAACTACTTTCAAAATACTAGAGATTTGATGATGAAAATTTTACCGAGTATCTGCCTTATGCGTGCTTTCATCATCGATAAGATGATTCATGCGTCCCGTGAGCGTGTTCATGTGTCGCATGTGATTCACGCGCCGCGCAGTCGAAGTGCCTCTTCGTTGTAGGCGGCATCGATGGTGGTGATGATCTTCTCCACCATGCGGAAACCCTCCACGGGTGCGTTGTCCGCCATGTATTTCAGGCGCAGCGGGCTCAGGGACTTCACCGCATCGATGCGTTCCAGGCTGGCTTCGCCCCCTGCGTGACCGGCCTTTTCATCCAGTGCGCGGATGATCTCTGCCGCAATCTCGTGGGGGTGTGTGCCTTCGGCGGCCTTGCGAATGGATGCCTCCGGGCTGCCGTCGAGCAGTTCGAAGCCGGTGTTCTCCTGCAGGTAGTCGAGCAGTTCATTGAGGGTCATGGAGCGTCTCCTTTGGTGGTTATCGGGTCAGCAGGTCTTCGCCCGGGGACAGGCCGCACAGGTCCTCGACCCGCTTGAGGTAGTACATGAGATCCACCGGCAGAGCGATGCCGTCGTGGATCTGGATGGGGTAGATGTCGGCGCACAGCAGCATGTCGGCGATACTGGGTTCGCCCATGTAGAAGCGGTTTTTCGCCAGGTGCCGGGACAGTTCCGTCAGCCGCGACAGGCGTGAGAACTGGGCGAAGCCATCGTAGCGGTCATTGGCCAGCTCCTCCAGGCTCATGCCGAAGCGGTGTTTGACCTCCTGCTTGTAGGCGGCCAGGGTCTCGGCATGGCCGCCTATCTCGCGCCAGGCGGGACGCACGGGGGCGTAGAGGCGTTCGAGCACGGCATCGCAGCCGTCGCGCCAGTCCACCAGCGCCTGCCAGGCGGCCTCGTCGATGCGGCCGTTGACCAGTGGCGGGGTGTCCGGAAACAGGGTGTCGATGTCCCGCAGGATCGCGAGTGAGTCGGTGAGCAGGCGGCCGTCGTCCGTGGCGAGCACCGGCACCTGGCGGGCGATGCCCAGCTCGAAGAAGGTCTCGTCGTCGTCCCAGGCAAGCGGTCGGTCCTGCCAGGGCACGCCTTTGTACGAGAGCGCCAGGCGAACCCGCTGGGACTGGGGCGAGGAATGGAAGTGGTAGAGCGTCGTCACGCTTTGACCAGGCCCATGATGAAGTCCCATTCCTGGGGGCTCACCGGCATGATGGACAGCCGGTTGCCCTTGCGCACCAGGGCCATGTCCGCCAGTTCGGGGTAGGTCTTGAGATCGGAGAGCGGGATGGTCTCCTTGAATTTGCGCTTGAAACGCACGTCCACCCGGTACCAGCGGGGGTTGTCGGGATCGCTCTTGGGATCGTAGTACTTGGCCTCGGGGTTGAACGCTGTGTCGTCCGGGTAGCCCTCCCGGGCCACGGTCATGAGCCCGACGATGCCGGGCACCTCGCAGTTGGAGTGATAGAAGAACACCTCATCACCCTGCTTCATCTCATCGCGCATCATGTTGCGGGCCTGGTAGTTGCGCACCCCATCCCAGGGCTCCACCTTCACCCGCTTGAGATCGTCGATGCCGAACACGTCCGGTTCGGATTTCATCAGCCAATAAGCCATGGTCCTGTCGATCGGTTGTGGATTCGGCCGACAGTATAAGTAGTGGAGCGGGGGAGGGTGAATTGGGGGGTGGGGAGGAGGGGCATTGCAGTAAGGCGGAAGTGGGAATTGGGAAGTGCGAAAAGGTCTTTCTTCCAACTTCCCAATTCCCACTTCTTAGTTCAACTCCGCCTTTGGCCGTATCCGCTCCCCGTAGGTCGGCCTTCAGGCCGACAGCGTTGTCCGTCGAAGCCACGGCCGTCGGCCTGAAGGCCGACCTATGATGGGTGTGTGTGGGGCCGTATCAGGCCCGCCTCCGTGACAATGGCGGTCAATGGCACGTCCCAGGGCTCGTGGGGCAGGGCATCCACTTCCTGGAAGCCGTAGGCCAGCCCCAGCAGGCGGGGTTTGTGCCAGTGACTGCGCCCGGCGAGGAATTCGAAGGTGGTGTCGTAGTAGCCGCCGCCCATGCCCAGGCGGTTGCCGTCGCGATCGAAACCCACCAGGGGGGTCAGCACCAGGTCCAGGTGGCGAGGGCTGAGGCGCCGGCCCCGGGTCATGACCGGTTCGGGGATGCCGAAGCGGTTGGCCTGCAGGCGCGTGCGTGCTTCCCAGGGCAGGAACCAGAGGCGATGCGGATGACCCGGATCGAGTACGGGGAGGTAGAGCTGCTTGTGCCGTGCCCGTGCCGCGGCGATCACCAGGCCCGGATCCACCTCGCCCCGGTTGGGCATATATACGGCGATGCGCCGGGCGCGGTTGAACAGCGGGGAATGAATGATGTGGCGCGCTATCTGGCTGGAGAGGCGCGTGCGCGCGTCCTCGGACAGGGCGGCGCGCTCGGCACGCAGCCGCTTGCGCAGTTGGTCACGGATAGACATGGGATGGAAGTTACAAGTGGCCAGTGCGAACTGGCAAGGTTTTCCTTGCCACTCGCCACTGACCACTTGCCACTGAATTAAGAGGGCACACTCCGCATATGCCGTGGCCGGCTTTCGACCTTGAACCAGGGGTTCAAGTGGGTGCCTGCGCGATGCTTAGAGGCTTTCCGCTACGGGGCGGACATGCACAACCACATCATCAGCAAGGCTCCCGGGGTGAGAAATTAGGCTCAAGGATACTACCCAGCCGCTCACGTACACCGCAGAGGTGCCCAAACTGAAATCGTTGCTAGAAATCCGTCTGGGCGGGGCCTGTGGCCCGGGAGGCTGTTCCGCGAATCCCGCGGGCGACCGCTTCCGGGTCGCCAGTCTCGGTGAAAAGTCCTTACAGGTCCATCTGTTGCCCGTTTTCCAGGGCGTGGTCGATCTTGTCTTGCAGGGCGCGAATCCTCGCGCTCAGGTTCTGACTCAGGCTCTCCCGCTGATTGCGGGTCACCAGCATCTCGTGGGTGATGTTCAGGGCCGCCATCACGGCGATCCGGTCGCCCCCGATGATGCGTCCGCTGTCGCGGATCTCCTGCATGCGCCGGTCCAGCAGGCTGGCGGAGGCGATCAGGGCACTGCGTTCATCCTGGGGACAGGCAACCTTGTATTCCTTGCCCAGGATCTGAACCGCAACCGGCTCAGCGGGATTGCTCACGCGGACTGCTCCATGGACTTCAGGCGGGCGATCATCGCCTCCACCTTCAGACGCGCCGCTTCCTGTCCTTCCACCAGGGAGGATCGCTCGGCGGCGAGGTTGACCTGCTGCTCGCGCAGGAGGCGGTTTTCCTCTTTGAGCCGCTCGCAGGTGCGGATGAGTTCACCCACACGGACCTCAAGTTTCCTGAGCTCCTGTTCGGCGATGTCCTGTGTATTGATCGTGTCCATGGAAGCTAGTCTAGGACTCGTCCCCGGGGGCGTCAACAAAGCCGTGATGCGTGGCCGGGGGTGGGTGCGGATGCTAGAATGGGCAGTCTGCCCGAGACCCCTCAAGCCCCATGTCCCAGCACACCTCCACCCCGCCCCTCAGCGAACAGGCCATCGTGGTCGAAGGCACGGCCCACAACGGCAAGCCCTGCCGCGTGGTGGACAACACCGGCACCCTGGATCGTGGCGATCTGGCTGCGCTGCTGGATGAGCTGATCGAGGCGCGTCGCTTCGGTCTCTCGGGCCTGTCCGCCACCGGCGGCAGCACCATCCGCCTGGGTGAGCCGGAATTTACACATATACAGATGGGCGAGAACCTCTACCGCCTGATCCTGTTCCCCTACGAGGCGCGCCTGGAGGCGTTCTGATCATGGCGTCCGATTACGACACTGTGGATGCGGCCCTGGCCCGCGCCGGTGCCGACACCGACGCGGCGGAGGGGCATGGCACCCTGTGCGGCATGCTGAGCGTCAACAACGCCATCAGCAGCGAGGACTGGTTCCGGGAGTTGCTGCCCGATCCCGAGCCGGGCGACCTGCTGGCCCAGGAGGCCCGCCGCCAGCTGGGCGAGGTGTTCAAGGAGACCCGCATGGAACTCCATGACACGGGGCTCGATTTCCACCTGCTGCTGCCCGGCGATGATGAAGGCCTGGAGCGCCGGGTCGAGGCCCTGGGGCACTGGTGCCAGGGCTATCTCTACGGCATGGCGGTGTGCGGTGTGCGCGAGGGCGCCAACCTGCCCGAGGATACCGCCGAGCTGGTGCGGGATTTCGCGGAGATCGCCGGCACGGGTTTCGACGTGGAGATCGACGAGACCAATGAAACTGCCTACAGCGAGATTGTCGAATACGTGAGGGTCGGGGTGCTGCTGATCAACGAGGAACTTCAGCCCATCAAGGCCCCGCCGAGACTTCAGTGAGACACACGACGCCATGAATGCCACCACCCGCAATGCACGACGCCCGTCCGCCGATGCCTTCACCCCCGCCATGGCCAAGGAACTGGCGCGCCGACGCCGCCAGCTGATGCGCGCCATGGGGCAGGGCAGCATCGCCGTGATCCCCTCGGCGCCGGTGCGGGTGCGCAACCATGACGTGGAGTACCCCTACCGCCAGGACAGCGATTTCCTCTACCTCACCGGCTTCACCGAGCCCGGCGCCGTGGCGGTGCTGGTGCCCGGCCGGCCCCAGGGGGAGTACGTGCTGTTCTGCCGGGAGCGGGACCCGGTGATGGAGACCTGGCACGGCCGCCGCGCCGGCCAGGAGGGGGCGGTGGAGCGCTTCGGCGCCGACGACTCCTTCCCCATCTCCGACGTGGACGACATCCTGCCCGGCCTGCTGGAGGATCGCGTGCGGGTCTACGCCACCCTGGGCCGGGATCAGGACTTCGACCAGAAGCTCATGGGCTGGGTGAACCGGCTCAAGGAACAGGCGCGCAGCGGCGTGCATCCACCCCATGAGTTCGTGTCCCTGGAGTACCTGCTCCACGACATGCGCCTGTTCAAGTCCCGCGCCGAGATCAGGCTGATGCGCGAGGCGGGCGCCATCTCCACCCGTGCCCACGTGCGCGCCATGAAGGCCTGCCGACCCGGCATGATGGAATACGAGATCGAGGCGGAGCTGCTGTACGAATTCCGCCGCGCCGGCACCGAGCCCGCCTATCCCTCCATCGTCGGCGGCGGCGCCAACGGCTGCATCCTGCATTACACCGAGAACAACGCGCGTCTGAATGACGGCGACCTGTTGCTTATCGACGCCGGCTGCGAGCTGCAGGGCTATGCCAGCGATATCACCCGCACCTTCCCGGTCAACGGACGCTTCAGCCCGGCCCAGCGGGAGCTCTACGAGGTGGTGCTGGAGGCCCAGTACGCGGCCATCGAACAGGCGGTGCCCGGCAACCACTGGAACGACCCGCACATGGCGGCGGTGAAGGTGCTCACCAGGGGGCTGGTGTCCCTGGGTCTGCTCAAGGGGCGGCCCGCGCAGCTCATCAAGGACGGCGCCTACCGGCAGTTCTACATGCACCGCACCGGCCACTGGCTGGGTCTCGACGTGCACGACGTGGGCGACTACAAGCTGGACGAGACCTGGCGCCTGCTGGAACCGGGCATGGTGATGACCGTGGAGCCAGGCCTGTACATCCCGGCGGGTACCAAGGGTGTGCCCAAGCGTTTCCACGACATCGGCATTCGCATCGAGGACGACGTGCTGGTGACCGCCGATGGTTATGACGTGCTCACCAGGGACTGCCCCAAGGCGCCGGACGAGATCGAGGCGCTGGTGGGGAGCGGGGAATAACTCATTCAAAATTCAAAATTCAAGATTCAAAATTCAAAATTCAAAGGGGTGTGCAGCTCCGTAGGCCCGATAGAGCGCAAGCGGTATCGGGCAGCTTATGCCGGACATCGCTACGCTATGTCCGGCCTACGACTGGTCGGAAGCGCCTGAATGGCGAATCGAGATTCAAAATTCAAAATTCAAAATTCAAAGGTTATGTGCAGTCTTCCTTTGAATTTTGAATTTTGAATTTTGAATTGATCATCAACGCTGAGGTTGGAACCCGTGGCTGAACCATTCGACATTCTCATCGCCGGCGGCGGCATGGTCGGGGCCACCCTGGCCCTGGCGGTGGCGCGCAACGGATATCGGGTGGGCGTGCTGGAGGCCCGTCCGCCGGGAGAGCCCGGTCAGCCCAGCTACGATGACCGCACCACCGCCCTGGCCTACGGTTCCCGACGCATCCTGGAGGCCCTCGGTCTGTGGCAGGGGGTCGCGGACCAGGCCACGCCCATCGAGCACATCCATGTCTCCGAGCGGGGACGCTTCGGCGTCACGCGCCTCTCGGCCGCCGACGAAAATGTGCCCGCCCTGGGCTACGTGGTGGCCAACCGCGCCATCGGCGCCGCCTGGCTGGCGGCGCTCAAGGATTCATCCGTGGAACTGATCACCCCCGCCACCGTGCAGGCCTATCGGGTGCATGCCGACGGCGTGTCGGTACAGATCCGGGGGCAGGACGACGCAACGCGGGAATTACGGGCGCGCCTGCTGGTGGCCGCCGACGGCACCCATTCGATGTTGCGCCAGTTGGCGGGCATCGGGGTGCATGAGCGGGACTACGGCCAGACCGCCGTCATCGCCAATCTCACCCCGGGCCGGGATCACGGGGGCGTGGCCTACGAGCGCTTCACCGACGAGGGCCCCATCGCCCTGCTGCCCATGAGCGAGGGGCGCTGCGCCCTGGTCTGGACCCGGCCCGCGGACCAGGTGGATGTCACCCTGGCCTTGAACGATGCCGATTTTCTCGCTGCCCTGCAGGATCGCTTCGGCCATCGCCTGGGCCGCCTGCGCAAGGTGGGCCGCCGCGCCGCCTATCCCCTGAAACTGGTGCGGGCCGTGCGCGACACCGCTGCGCGCCTGGTGCTGGTGGGCAATGCCTCCCACACCCTGCACCCGGTGGCGGGGCAGGGCTTCAACCTGGCCCTGCGGGACGTGGCGGTGCTGGCGGACCTGCTCGCCGGCGCCGCTCGTGACGGCAGCGACCCGGGTGCGCCGGCGCTGCTGGATGCCTACTCGGCGTGGCGCCGCGAGGATCTCGACACGGTGCAGACCTACACCGATGGGCTGGTGCGCCTGTTCACCAATCCCTGGCCGCCCCTGGCCCATGCCCGCGGCGCGGCGCTCGCCGCGCTGGATCTCTGTCCGCCCCTGCGACACCGGCTGGCACGCCAGAGCATGGGCCTGGCGGGCCGTCTGCCGCGTCTGGCCAGAGGGCGCGCCCTATGAGCCACACATATATAAGGCATGCCCAGGCACTGGATGTCCTGGTGGTGGGCGCCGGCGTGGTGGGCACCGCCCTGGCCCTGGCCCTGGGTCGGCAGGGTTTCAAGGTGGGCCTGCTGGAACGGGATCACCCGGCGCCCTTCGACCCCGGGGCGGAGACGGACCTCAGGGTGTTCGCCATCAATCACGCCAGCCAGCGTCTGTTCCAGTCGCTGGGTACCTGGGAGGCCATGGTGTCCCGGGGGGTGAGCCCCTACGAGGCCATGGAGGTCTGGGACGCACGTAGCCCAGGGCGCATCCGCTTCGAGGCCGCCGAGGTGGGCGAGGCGGACCTGGGGCATATCATCGAGAACCGGGTCATCCAGACGGTGCTTTGGGAAGCACTCGAAGGAGCGGATGTGCTGCGCCTGTGTCCGGCCAGCCTGGCCCACCTGGATGTATCGGGTGAGCGGGTGCGGGCCAGCCTGGATGACGGGCGGGTGTTCGAGGCGCGCCTGGTGGTGGGGGCCGACGGCGCCCGTTCCCGGGTGCGCAGCCTGTGCGGCATCGGCGTGGATGTCACCCGCTACGGCCAGAAGGCGGTGGTGGCCAACGTCAGCACCGAACGGCCCAATCCCGCCACCGCCTGGCAGCGTTTCCTGCCCAGCGGGCCGCTGGCCTTCCTGCCGCTCGCCGATGGCCGATCCTCCATCGTCTGGTCCACGGACACCGAGTCCGCCGAGGCGCTGCTTGCCCTGGACGAGTCGAGCTTCTGCCGGGAGCTGGGTGCCGCCTTCGAGCGGCGCCTGGGCGAGGTGACCGCCACCAGCGCCCGGGCCGCCTTTCCCCTGGCGGGCAGCCAGGCGAAGCACTACGTGCGCAGCCGCATCGCCCTGGTGGGGGACGCGGCGCACACCATCCATCCTCTGGCGGGTCAGGGGGCCAACCTGGGCCTGGCGGATGTGGCGGAACTGGCCCGGGTGTTGGCAGAGTCTGCTGGCCGGGATCCCGGTGACCTGCGCGGCCTGCGCGCCTACGAGCGTGCCCGGCGCGGCGAGAACTGGGTGATGATGCGGGCCATGGAGGGGTTCAGCGGGCTGTTCGGCAGCCGGCTTGCGCCGGTGGAACTGGCCCGGGGACTGGGCCTGAACCTGGCGGATCGCCTTCCCGCCATCAAGAACGGTTTCCTGCGCCGGGCGCTGGAGGGGTGAAATACAAGGATGAAGGATAAATGAAAGACCCTGCACGCCCTTTCCCTCAGGGACAAATCCGCCGGGAGCGGACTTGAGCAGCCAACAGGCTGGCCCGAAGGGTGGAGGGCAGGATGCCCGGAATAGAGGGCTGGGGTGAGGGTGGTTCCACCTTCACCCTGACAATCAGCCCGGGCAGAAATCCTGGTTGATCACGGGGCCGGTGATCTCCTGGCTCTCGGCAGGGGCATCGGCCAGGGCCGGGGCGCTCAGGAACAGGGCGAGCAACAGGGCTGCGAAAAGGCTGCGAACAGGCATGAGACCTCCTTTGGACTGCGTTCGGTACCCCGGCTCATGCCGGCGGGGGATTCCGATGGGTGGGCGCGGTCCATGGCCGTCGCCTCGTACCCGGTGATGTGACCTGCGAACAGTCTGTTTTCGTGCCAGACTGAAAGCAACTTTTCGCCACGTTTTTTGAGGGCTTTTATGATGAAGGAATTCTGGGACGAGCGCTACCGTGAGTCCGGTTTCGCCTACGGCGAGGCCCCCAATGCCTTCCTGGTGAGCCATGAACGGCTTTATCAGCCGGGACAACGGGCCCTGGCCGTGGCCGATGGCGAGGGGCGCAACGGGGTCTGGCTGGCCGGCCGTGGGCTTCAGGTGCTCTCGGTGGATCGTTCCCAGGTGGGGCTCGACAAGGCCGAACTGCTGGCCGCGTCCCGGGGCGTGGCCGTGGAGACCCGCTGCGTGGATCTGGCCGAATGGGACTGGCCCGAGGCGGCCTTCGACCACGTGGTGGCCGTTTTTGCCCACTTCCCCCCGGACATCCGTCAGCAGATCCACCGGGCCATGCTGCGCGCGCTGAAACCCGGCGGTGTCCTGCTCCTGGAGGCCTTCAGCCCGGAACAGCTGGACTACGAGAGCGGCGGCCCGCGGGATCCCGCCATGCTCTACTCGGCGGTCATGCTGCGCGAGGACTTCGTGGACGGCGACATCGAAGAGATCGCCGAGACCCTCACCACCCTGGACGAGGGGCCTTATCACCAGGGCCCGGCGGCGGTGACCCGGGCCCTGGTGCGGCGGCCGTGAGGGGCTTTCACCTCCTGTAGGTCGGGCTTCAGCCCGACATCCCGGCGGTTCTCCAAGCCGCCGCTGTCGGCCTGAAGGCCGACCTACGATTCACACGCCTTTCCCCTTACGCCTCACCCTGGAGTGCGCTATAGTTCGGGCTCGGTCAGGGCGCCCTGTCAGGCGCGTCCGGTCCACATGGGAGAGCCCTCTCCGTTCCCCGGAATCGAGAGGCGCCGAAGGCGCAACTTCCGCCCGGAAACGCTCAGGCAAAAGGACCGTGTGGTTACCCGTACCGGCTCTGGAGAGCGGTCGCCGCGCGCGGCCCACCGAAGGGGAGAACCGCGACGCGGTTTAATCTCTCAGGTTTCAGGACAGAGGGGTGGTCGATGTGAAAGGCATCGGCCACCCCTTTTTCGTTTTCCAAGGAACCTGAACCATGAGCAAGCAGACCCCGCTGTATGAGAAACACCTGGAAGCCGGCGCCCGCATGGTGGACTTCGGCGGCTGGTCCATGCCCCTGCATTACGGCTCCCAGATCGAGGAACACCACGCCGTGCGCCGCGATGCCGGCATGTTCGACGTCTCCCACATGACCGTGGTGGACGTGCAGGGCAACGGTGCCCGCGACTACCTGCGCTTCCTGCTGGCCAACGACGTGGCGAAACTCAAGGTGCCCGGCAAGGCCCTGTACAGTTGCATGCTCACCCCCGAGGGCGGGGTGGTGGACGACCTGATCACCTACTATCTCTCCGATACGTTCTATCGCCTGGTGGTCAACGCGGCCACCCGGGACAAGGATCTGGCCTGGATGCGGGATCGGGCCACCGGTTTCGATGTGCTGCTCCAGGAGCGGGACGATCTCGCCATGGTGGCGGTGCAGGGTCCCCATGGCCGTGACAAGGCCCTGTCGGTATTGGATGGCGAGATCGCCCGGGTCGCCGATGCCCTGTCTCCCTTCGTGGGCGGGCAGGCCGGCGACTGGTTCGTGGGCCGCACCGGTTACACCGGCGAGGACGGCTTCGAGATCATGCTGCCCGCCGCCGAGGCACCCGCCTTCTGGGACCGCCTCAAGGTGGCCGGCGTGCAGCCCGCCGGCCTCGGCGCCCGGGACACCCTGCGCCTGGAGGCGGGCATGAATCTCTACGGCCAGGACATGGACGAGCAGGTCTCGCCCCTGGAATCGGGTCTCGCCTGGACCGTGGCCTTCGAGCCCGCCGAGCGTGACTTCGTCGGCCGTGCGGCCCTGGAAAAACAGAAGGCGGCAGGCGGCCTGCGCCGTTTCGTGGGCCTGGTGCTGGAGGGCCGTGGCGTGCTGCGCGGCCACATGCGCGTGCTGTGCGGTGCGGCCGGCGAGGGCGAGATCACCAGCGGCGGCTTCTCGCCCACCCTGGGTGTCTCCATCGCCCTGGCCCGGGTGCCCGCGGGCACCGGCGAGCGCGTGGAAGTGGACGTGCGCGGCAAGCCCCAGCCGGCCAGGCTGGTCAAGCCCCCCTTCGTGCGCAACGGCCAGGCCTGCGTGGAGATCTGAACCTTATTTTCGCCGCAGAGGCGCGGAGACGCAGAGAAACAAATCGACAGGATTTACATGATTCACAGGATGATTCAAAAGGCCTTGATTCTTTAAATCCTGTTAATCATGTAAATCCTGTCCAAGCCTTGCTCTTCTCCGCGTCTCTGCGCCTCTGCGGCAGAAATTTGATTTTCAGAAGTTTGATTTTTAAATCACAGAACCCAGGAGTCCGACATGAGCAATACCCCTGCTGATCTTCGCTATACCAAGAGCCACGAGTGGGTGCGCAGTGAATCCGACGGCACCGTCACCGTGGGCATCTCCGATCACGCCCAGGAGCTGCTCGGCGACCTGGTGTTCGTGGAGACCCCCGAGGTGGGCAGCAGTCATGGCGCCGGTGCCGCCTGCGCCGTGGTGGAGTCGGTGAAGGCCGCCTCCGACGTCTATGCGCCCGTGGCCGGCGAGGTGGTGGCGGTCAACGAGCAGCTCGCCGACAGCCCCGAACTGGTCAACAGCGATCCCTACGGCGAGGGCTGGCTGTTCCGCCTCAAGCCCGCCGATGCGGGCGCCGCCGGCGGCCTGATGGACGCCGACGCCTACCAGGCCATGGTGGACGAGGAAGGCTGAGCCCAGCCGATCCGCACAAACGGTCCAGGGACGGACATCAAGCCTTCACACAGACCGGGTTAAGTTATGCCGTTTATTCCGCACACCGAGACCGATATCCAGGACATGCTGGCCGCCATCGGCGTCAACGACATCGAGCAGCTGTTCGACGAGATCCCCAGTGCGCTGCGCACGGGACCGCTGAACCTGGTGCCCGAGGCCATGAGCGAGATGGAGATCACGCGCCTGATGCACCGGCGCGCGGCCCAGGACCACGTGGATCTCAACTTCATCGGCGCCGGTGCCTACGAGCACCACATCCCTGCGGCGGTCTGGCAGATCGCCACGCGGGGAGAGTTCTACAGCGCCTACACGCCCTACCAGGCCGAGGCCAGTCAGGGCACCCTGCAGCTGGTCTACGAATACCAGACCATGATGACGGGCCTGACCGGCATGGACGTCTCCAACGCCTCCCTCTACGACGGCGCCTCGGCGCTGGCGGAGGCGGTGCTCATGAGCGTGCGTGCCAACCGCAAGTCCAAGAGCCACCGCGTGCTCATGCCCGCCACGGTGAACCCGGTGTACCGTTCGGTGACCCGCGCCATCGTGCATGGCCAGGGCATCGAGCTGGTGGAGGTGCCCTTCGATCCCGCCACCGGCCGTGTCGATCCCAAGTCCCTGGCTGCCTTCGAAGGCCAGGACATCACCGCCCTGGTGATCCCCCAGCCCAACTTCTTCGGCGTGCTGGAAGAGGCGGATGCGCTCACCGACTGGGCCCACGCCCAGGACGCCCAGGTGATCGGCGTGGTGAATCCGGTCAGCCTCGCGCTGCTCAAGCCCCCGGGTGAGTGGGGTGGGAAGGGCGCGGACATCGTGTGCGGCGAAGGCCAGCCTCTGGGCGCGCCCCTGTCCTCCGGCGGCCCGTATTTCGGTTTCATGTGCTGCCGCAAGGAGCACGTGCGCCAGATGCCGGGCCGTATCGTGGGCCGCACCCTGGACGCCGACGGGCGCACCGGTTTCGTGCTGACCCTGCAGGCCCGCGAGCAGCACATCCGTCGCTCCAAGGCCACCTCGAACATCTGCACCAACCAGGGCCTGGTGGTCACCGCCGCCACCATCCACATGGCGCTGCTGGGTCCCGAGGGCCTGGAGCGGGTCGCAGCCGCCTGCCACGCCAACACCCATGCCCTGATCGAGCGCCTGAAACCACTGGGCGTGACCCCGGCGTTTGCCGGCGAGGCCTTCCACGAGATCGCCTTCCGTCTGCCCAGGCCGGTGCGTCCGGTGCTGGATGCCATGGCGCAGCAGGGCGTGCTGGGCGGTTACGCCCTGGGTGATGACTACAGCGATCTCGGCGACCTGCTGCTGGTGTGCGCCACCGAGACCAAGACCGAGGCTGACCTGGACCGTTATGCCGAGGTGATGAAGGCAGCGCTGGCGTAGCAATGAACTTCTGCCGCAGAGGCGCGGAGGCGCAGAGAGTGCGGGAGATTGAAAGGCGATTCGGGATCGTAGGTTGGGGTGAGGAACGAACCCCAACGGGTCGTTGCCGGTGCAAGCGGGTTGGACTTCGCTGTGCTCAGTCCAACCTGCATATCCCGACCGGTTGTGTTAGCTCTGTGACCTCTGTGACCTCTGTGGCAAAAAGAATTCCTTGAGACAACCACGAACGCAAGCGAGGAACCAAATCATGGCCGAGATCAAACTGCACGGTAACCCCATCCATACCAACGGCGACCTGCCGCCCGTGGGCTCCCAGGCCCCCGATTTCACTCTGGTGGACAAGGACCTCAACGATGTGGGCCTGGCCGCGTTTGCGGGCAAGAAGAAGGTCCTGTCCGTGGTGGGTGCGCTGGACACCAGCACCTGCGCCAATTCCACCATGAAGCTTGAGAAGCTGCTGGCAGGCCGCGACGACGTGGTGGTGCTCGTGATCTCCGCCGATCTGCCGCCCACCCAGGCGCGTTTCTGTGCGGCCCAGAAGATCGAGCAGGTGCAGACCCTGTCCATGATGCGCTCGCGAAACTTTGCCAAGGACTACGGGATCCTGCTCACCGATGGCCCCCTGGCAGGCATCACGGCCCGGGCGGTCATCGTGCTGGACCAGAACAACAAGGTGCTGCACACGGAGTTGGTCCAGGAATTCAGCGAAGAGCCGGATCTGGATGCGGCGTTTGCGGCGCTGGGCTGAAGACTGATTGCCGCAGAGGCGCTGAGTCGCAGAGGGAAAAATCGACAGGATTAACATGATCAACAGGATTCAACGAAGTAGGGCACTCCCTTTTTCGAACAATCCTGTTAATCATGTAAATCCTGTCCAGGCATTTCTTTTCTCTGCGCCTCTGCGGCTGATGTGGATTTGATTGAATACCGATACTTGAGGAGTTTCCAGACATGCTGATCTTTGAGCGTTCCCGTCCCGGGCGCGGGGCCACGGCCCAGGCGCCGCTGCGCGAGGCCACCGTGAGCGGGCTGCCCGAGCGCTTCCGTCGCGGCACGCGCGCGCCGCTGCCGGAACTCTCCGAACTGGACGTGGTGCGCCACTACACCCGGCTGTCCCAGAAGAACTTCTCCATCGATACCCAGTTCTACCCGCTGGGGTCCTGCACCATGAAGTACAACCCGCGGGCCTGCAACAGCCTGGCCATGCTGCCGGGTTTCCTGGGCCGCCATCCCCACGCGCCGGACACCCACAGCCAGGGCTTCCTGGCCTGCATGTTCGAGCTGCAGGAGATGCTGCGGGATGTGACCGGCATGAAGGGCGGCGTGTCGCTCACCCCCATGGCCGGTGCCCAGGGCGAGTTCGCCGGCGTGGCCATGATCCGCGCCTACCACGACGCCCGCAAGGACACCGCGCGCACCGAGATCCTGGTGCCCGATGCGGCCCACGGCACCAACCCGGCCACCGCCACCATGTGCGGCTACACGGTGAAGGAGATCCCCACCGACGATTCCGGTGACGTGGACATGGAGGCCCTGAAGGCCGCTCTGGGTCCGCACACTGCCGGCATCATGCTCACCAACCCCTCGACGCTCGGCGTGTTCGAGCGGCGCATCAAGGAGATCGCCGACCTGGTGCACCAGGCCGGCGGACTGCTGTACTACGATGGCGCCAACCTCAACGCCATCCTCGGCAAGGTGCGCCCCGGGGACATGGGCTTTGACGTGATCCACATGAACCTGCACAAGACCTTCTCCACCCCACACGGTGGCGGCGGTCCCGGTGCCGGCGCGGTGGGCGTGAGCGAGCGCCTGCGCCCCTTCATGCCCATCCCGGTGGTGGCGAAGGAGGGCGAGCGCTATCGCTTCATGACCGAGAAGGACCTGCCCCAGTCCATCGGTCGGCTCTCGGCCTTTGCCGGCAACGCCGGCGTGCTGCTGCGCGCCTACGTGTACATGCGCATGCTGGGCCGCGCGGGCATGCCCCGGGTGGCGGAGTTCTCCACCCTCAACGCCAACTACGTGATGGCGCGCCTGAGGGAGAAGGGCTTCGAACTGGCCTTCCCCGGGCGCCGCGCCACTCACGAGTTCATCGTGACCCTCAAGCGGCTCGCCAAGGACACCGAGGTGACCGCCATGGACGTGGCCAAGCGCCTGCTGGACTTCAACTACCACGCTCCCACCACCTACTTCCCGCTGCTGGTGCCCGAGTGCCTGCTCATCGAGCCCACCGAGACCGAGAGCAAGGAGACCCTGGACGGCTTTGTGGAGGCCATGGCCGAGATCCTGGAAGAGGCGCGCACCAGCCCCGACAAGGTCAAGGGTGCCCCCTATACCCAGCCCAACCGGCGCTTCGATGAGGTGCGTGCCGCCCGTGAACTGGATGTGGCCTGGCGGCCCGGCGCCGCGCTCGACGAGGTCGCTGAACAGGGACGGACGGACTGATGGCCTACAGCGGCAACCGCGGTATGACGCGCATCGTCAAGGCCGCGGGCTACTCCTGGGCGGGATTGCGCGCCGCCTTCAAGCACGAGGAGGCGTTTCGCCAGGAACTGCTGCTGGTGGTGCTCGCCCTGCCCCTGGCCCTGTGGCTGGGCGAGACCGGGGTGGAGCGGGCCCTGCTGGTGGGCAGCCTGTTGCTCATCCTCATCGTGGAACTGCTCAACTCCGGCATCGAGGCGGCCATCGACCGCTTCGGCGGCGAACAGCACAAGCTCTCCGCCCGGGCCAAGGACATGGGTTCGGCGGCGGTGTTGTTCGCGCTCATCAACGCGGCGGTGATCTGGTTGCTGGTGCTGATCTGAAGCGGATTCAAAATTCAAAATTCAAAGGGGGAGCTAGCACATGCAGTGGCGCCGACAACCTTTGAATTTTGAATCTTGAATCTTGAATTTTGAATTGTTCCACCGCGCGCACTCTCTGGCTCCGGGCTTCTACACTCATAGAGGCCCTGCAATGAATAAATCGCCACCATGAGAGGAGAAACCACCATGAAAATGATCCGTTCCCTGCTGGCCGGTGCCGTGATCCTGAGCGCCGGTGCCGTTGCCCAGGCCGATGCCCCGGTGACCGCGGACATCAAGCGCCTGTCCCTGGAGATGGCCAACCGCATCGCTCTGGCCACCATCGAGGCCTGCCGCGCCGAGGGCGTGAATGTTGCCGTGACCGTGGTGGATCGCGGCGGGCATCCCCAGGTGGTGATGCGTGACACCCTGGCCATGGACCTGACCCTGGAGATCTCCAGGCAGAAGGCCTACACCGCCATGTCCTTCAACGCGCCCCTGTCCCAGATGGAAGACCGCTTCACCCGGCCCTTCTCGGTGGGCAAGGTGCAGGGCATCGTGTTCTCCGCCGGCGGCCTGCCCATCCACTCGGCCGGTGCCATCGTGGGCGGCGTCGGTGTCAGCGGAGCGCCCAGTGGTGAATTGGATGAGAAGTGTGCCGCGGCGGGACTCGAGGCGGTGCAGTTCGATCTCGATATGGGATAGGAGAGCGCTAGAGACAAGATGCAAGAGACAAGTGGCAAGAAAACCCTCTTGTCTCTTGCATCTGGCAACTTGTCTCAAGTGCCTTTTTTCACCGTAAATTCATGATTGCTTGATCTTTTTGTAACCTCCCCAATTCAGACTCCGCGAAACCACTGCCGAGGGTCTGTCCATGGGAACGCTTCGCTGCCGCAGTGTATTCATCTCCGATGTGCATCTGGGCACCCGCGAGTGCCGCGCCGATTACCTGCTGGATTTCCTCAACAGCGTCCGCTGTGAACAGCTCTACCTGGTGGGCGACATCTTCGATCTCTGGAGCATGCGCCGCTCCGTGTACTGGACCGCGGACCAGTCTGCAGTGCTGCAGCGCATCCTGCACATGGCGCGCAGTGGTACCCGGGTCACCTACATCCCCGGCAATCACGACGAGCTGTTCCGCGACTTCGCAGGCAGCGAGTTCCATGGCGTGCAGGTGCGCCTGAACGCCGAGCACCTGAGTGCCGACGGGCGGCGTTTCTTCGTCAGTCACGGTGATGAGTTCGACGGCGACGTGCGCCACAACGCCCTGCTCAAGGCGGTGGGTGACGGTGCCTACCAGATGCTGCTCAAGGGCAACCGCGTCTACAACGCCTGGCGCCGCCGCCGGGGCCACGGCTACTGGTCCCTGTCCGCATGGCTCAAGACCCGGGTGGGCAACGCCCGGGCCTACATCCGCAAGTTCGAGGAGGCTGCCGCCCAGGAGGCGCTGCGCAACGGCTTTGACGGCTACATCTGCGGCCACATCCACAAGGCCGGCATCGAGCGCATCGACGGCGTGCTCTACTGCAACGACGGTGACTGGGTGGAGCACTGCACCACCCTGGTGGAGGATTTCAGCGGCACGATGCAGTTGCTGCACTGGTCCGACCACTGCCGGGTGGAGGCCAGTGACTGCGCCGTAGAGGTGCCGGTCCCGGATCTGCTGGGCGTGCTGGTGGGTGCGGACAAGAAGGCGGCGTAGGAGGCCTGACCCCGGGCCGAACGGGTTGGCGGGGACTCGGTGATCGGTCATTCACGCAGAGAACGCAAAGACGCAGAGAGCGCAAAGTTTTTGGATGTGAATTCTTTGCGTCCTCTGCGTCTTTGCGCCCTCTGCGTTACCAGCCAAGGCCTGGTTGCTTCCCGGGCGATTCGCGGCGAGGTCGCCGCTCCTACAGGGTGGGTTTTCTTCCCACTTCCCGATTCACCCTTCCCACTTCAAGACAGGCACTCCACCAGGCTCTGCGCCAGGTTGCGCAGCAGCGCCTCATAGCCCTCCGGACCCGACGGCAGGTCCGCACCCAGGGGATCCAGCACGCCGGTGCGTGCCTGGGTGCCCTCGATCACCGTGGCCACGATGGCAGGGCGGAACTGGGGTTCGCTGAACACGCAGAGGGCCTCGGACTGGCTGACCCGCTGCCTGATCTCCTGGATGCGCCGTGCGCCGGGGGCTCGGGACGGGTCCACGGTGATGGAGCCGGCCGGCGTCAGGCCGTAGTGGCGCTCGAAGTACTGGTAGGCGTCGTGGAACACGATGAAGGGCGCCTCGCGCACCGGCGCCAGCCGGGCGCGCAGTTCCTCGTCCAGCTGGTCGAGCCGGGCCAGCATGCGATCCCGGTTGGCCCCGTAGGCCGCCGCGTTGTCCGGGTCAACCGCCGCGAGTACGCCGGCCACGTGCGTCACGATGCGCCGGGCGTTCTCCGGCGACAGCCAGACATGGGCGTCGGGTTCGGCGTGAGCATGGTTGTGAGCCGCGTGGCTGTGCCCGTGGTTGTGGCTGTGACTGTGTGCGTGGTTGTGGTCCCCGTGCCCATGACCATGACTGTCCCAGATCCCGCCCTCGCGTACCGGGTGTTGCACCAGATCCGCATCCTTGAGCAGGGTGACGCGCTGTACCTCCGAGCCCAGCCCCGCCAGGGGGCGCACCAGGAAGTTCTCCAGTTCCGGCCCGGTCCAGATGACCACCCGGGCCTGCTGCAGGGCGCGCATCTCCGAGGGGCGCAGGGCGTAGTCATGGGGGGAGGCGCCGCCGGGCACCAGCAGCACCGGTGCCGTCACGCCTTCGGTCACGCCGGTGACCAGGTCGTGGACCGGCTTGATGCTCACCACCACCTGTGGTGCGGCCTGCACGTTGCCCAGCAGCAGGGCGAACAAGGACAGGACAGCCAGGAAAAGGCCCGGGTGCGATGTCAGTTTCCTCTGGCGGATGGCAGGCATGGCGCGTTACTCTCAGGAATGGATATGTGATGTAATAATATAACATTCGCCCTTTGCGTCCAGCTTTTCAGGACACGGATCTCCCATGTCATCAGTGACCCGCTCAAATGCCCACGATGCGGCCTCGCCCCTGGTTGCAGCGCGGGGCGTGGGCCTGACCCTGGGCGGTCGTCACATCCTGCATGGCGTGGATCTCGGCGTGGAGCGCGGTCGCATCGTCACCCTGATCGGCCCCAACGGGGCCGGCAAAACCTGCCTGGTGCGCATCCTGCTGGGCCTGTTGCCCGCGACCGAGGGCGAGGTGATCCGTACCCCGGGGCTGAAACTGGGCTACATGCCCCAGCGGGTCCTGGTGGATGAGGTATTGCCCATCACCGTGGGCCGTTTCCTCACCCTGGGCGGGCGGGCCAGCCGCGCACACCAGCGGGAGGTGCTGCGGGAGGTGGGTGTGGAACACCTGCTGGATCAGCCCATCCAGTCGGTCTCCGGCGGTGAGATGCAGCGCGTGCTGCTGGCCCGCGCGCTGATGCGCAGGCCGGACCTGCTGGTGCTGGATGAGCCCGCCCAGGGCGTGGACGTGGCCGGGCAGGGCGAGGTGTTCCGGCTCATCGCCCGCCTGCGCGACCGCTACGGCTGCGGCGTGCTGATGGTCTCCCACGAGCTGCACCTGGTGATGGAGGCCGCCGACTCCGTGGTCTGCCTCAACCAGCACGTCTGCTGCACCGGCCGTCCCGAGGCGGTGAGCCGCCACCCGGAATACCTCAAGCTGTTCGGCGACCCCGCCGAGGCCCGGGGTCTCGCCATCTACACCCACGCCCACGACCACCACCACGACCTCCATGGTTGCGTGGTCGAGAACGAAGGTCACAAGGAGAAGCAATGAAACACACTTGCCTCTTGCCTCTTGGATATTGTCTCTAGCGCCCTTATGGACGACTTCATCCTCAGAGCCCTCATGGGCGGCATCGCGGTGGCCCTGGTGGCGGGGCCCTTGGGCTCCTTCGTGGTGTGGCGGCGCATGGCCTATTTCGGCGACACCCTGGCCCATTCGGCGCTGCTGGGCGTGGCGCTCGGTTTCCTGCTGGGCATCAGCCTGAACCTCACGGTGATCGCCCTGTGCACTGCGCTCGCAGTGCTGCTGGTCCTGCTGCAGCGTCAGCGACGGCTGGCCAGTGACACCCTGCTGGGCATCCTCGCCCATAGCACCCTGTCCCTGGGCCTGGTCTCGGTCGCCTTCCTGGAAGGGGTGCGCATCGACCTCATGGGTTACCTGTTCGGCGACATCCTCGCGGTGAGCCAGGGGGACCTGCTGTGGATCTTCGGCGGCGGTGCGCTGGCGCTGATCCTGCTCATGATCCTCTGGCGTCCGTTGCTGGCCATGACCGTGCACGAGGACCTGGCCCGGGTGGAGGGCGTGCCGGTGATGTGGGTGAGCCTGGGCTTCATGCTGCTCATCGCCCTGGTGATCGCCGTGGCCATGAAGGTGGTGGGCATCCTGCTGATCACCTCGCTGATGATCATTCCCGCCGCCACCGCCCGGCGCCTGGCGGCCACGCCGGAGCAGATGGCCCTCTATGCCGGCGTGCTGGGCTCGCTTGCGGTGGTGGGTGGCGTGATGGGTTCGCTCACCTGGGACACGCCCACGGGGCCGTCCATCGTGGTGGCGGCGGCGGCCTTGTTCGCGGTGATCTACCTGATCCCGGGGCGGCGCTTTCGTCGGGCGGGCTGATCCGGGCGGATGACTTGCCGCAGAGGCGCTGAGGCGCAGAGAAAGAATAAGGATCTGACAGGATTTACATGATTAACAGGATTGAAAAAACTTGGACGGGCTTTCTTTAAAAATCATGCTAATCATGTAAATCCTGTCAAAAGCCTTTTTTTCGGGATTCCTCTGCGCCTCTGCGGCGAAAGTGCGCTTTTATCCCCGATCCCGTTCCAGGGTGATGAAGGCGTACGCATAAGCATTCTTCTCATCCGGCTCGTGTTCTTCACGGGTTATCTCCCGCCACGCATCCCCGATCTCCGGAAACCAGGTGTCTCCCTCGAAGGCGTGATCGATGCGGGTGAGATACAGCCGGTCGGCCAGCGGCAGGGTGTCCACGAACAGCTTGGCGCCGCCGATCACGAACAGCTCCGGCGCGTCCCCCGCGGCAGCGATCCCTTCCTCGATGGAATGCACCACCCTGGCCCCCTCGGCCCGGTAGTCGGGATCACGGGTGATGACGATGCTGGTGCGCCCGGGCAGGGGGCGTCCGATGGATTCCCAGGTCTTGCGGCCCATGAGCATGGGCGCGCCCATGGTGGTGCGCTTGAAGAAGGCGAGATCCGCCGGCAGGTGCCACGGGAGCTGGTTGTCGCGGCCGATGAGGTTGTTTCGGTCGACGGCGACGATTAAGGACAGTCTCACGGGCGTACCTCTTAGTAGAAGTGGCTAGTGGCTAGTCTCAAGTGGCAAGGTAAAAAACCCCTCCCCAACCCTCCCCCGTAAAGCGGGGGAGAGTTTTTTACCTTGCTACTAGCCACTTGAGACTTGCCACTTAGATTGCAACCGGCGCCTTGATATGCGGATGCGCCTGGTAACCCTCCAGGGTGAAGTCCTCGTACCTGAAATCGAACAGGGACTTTACCTCGGGGTTGAGATGCATCTTCGGCAGGGGGTAGGGCTCGCGGGAGAGCTGTTCCTTCGCCTGCTCCACGTGATTGGAGTACAGGTGCACGTCGCCGAAGGTGTGCACGAAGTCGCCGGGCTCAAGGTCCGTCACCTGCGCGACCATCAGCGTGAGCAGGGCGTAGGAGGCGATGTTGAAGGGCACGCCCAGGAACACGTCTGCGCTGCGCTGGTAGAGCTGGCAGGAGAGCCGGCCGTCGGCCACGTAGAACTGGAAGAAGGTATGGCAGGGGGCCAGCGCCATGCGTCCGGCCCGGGCGTTGTCCTTGGGCGAGATGCCCTCGTCGGGCAGCTCCGCCACGTTCCAGGCGCTGACGATCAGGCGCCGGGAATCCGGGCGGGTGCGGATCTGTTCCACGACCTGGCTGATCTGGTCGATGTGGCGCCCGTCGGGGGTGGGCCAGGCGCGCCACTGCCTGCCGTACACCGGGCCCAGTTCGCCGTCCTCGGTGGCCCACTCGTCCCAGATGCGCACGCCGTTGTCCTTGAGATAGGCGATGTTGGTCTCGCCCTTCAGGAACCACAGCAGTTCGTGGATGATGGATTTCAGGTGCAGCTTCTTGGTGGTCACCAGGGGAAAGCCCTTCGACAGGTCGAAGCGCATCTGGTGGCCGAACAGGGAACGGGTGCCGGTGCCGGTGCGGTCGGATTTCACCGTGCCGTGTTCCAGCAGCTGGCGCATGAGATCGAGATAGGGTTGCATGGCTTGGCGATCAGGCAGTTGCGGATTTGTTGCGATTGTACGCCCAGGCCATCATGACGATGCCGGCCAGGACCATGGGCAGGGTCAGCAGCTGTCCCATGGTCAGCCAGCCGAAGGCGAGGTAGCCGATGTGGGCGTCGGGCAGGCGCACGAACTCCACCAGGAAGCGGAACACCCCGTAGCCGATCAGGAACAGGCCCGAGACGGCGGCCACCGGCCGCTGGTGACGGGAGAACAGCCATAGGAGGGTGAACAGGGCCAGGCCCTCCAGGGCCGCCTGGTAGAGCTGGGACGGGTGGCGGGGCAGCATGTCGGCGGCGGGGAAGATCATCGCCCAGGGCAGGTCCGTGGGCTTGCCCCAGAGCTCGCCGTTGATCCAGTTGCCGATGCGCCCGGTGCCGAGCCCGATGCAGGCCAGGGGCGCGATGAAGTCGGTGATCTGGAAAAAGCGCGCGTTGACCTTGCGCCCGTACAACCAGGAGGCGACCAGGGCGCCGATCAGCCCGCCGTGGAAGCTCATGCCCCCCTGCCAGACCCGCAGCAGCATGGCCGGGTCGGCCAGCCAGGCGTCGAAGTTGTAGAACAGGATGTAGCCCAGGCGACCGCCCACGATGATGCCGATCACCCCGTAGAACAGCATGTCGCCCACCTGCTCCGGCTTCACCGGGCTCCAGGGCTTGCGGGCATGGATGCGGCCCACCCACCAGAAGCCGGCGAAGCCCACCAGGTACATGATGCCGTACCAGTGGATGCTCAGGGGCCCGAGGCTGATGGCGACCGGGTCGATGAAGGGATGCGTGGGGTACATGGGGAAATCGAAGTTGAAAATTCAATATTCAAGATTCAAAGACTGGGGCAGAGGATAACCCAAACCAACTCTTTGAATCTTGAACTTTGAATCTTGAATTCTGGATCATGCCTGTACCGCCCGGCACAGCACCGCCTTGAGGTAGGCGGTCTCCGGCATGGCCGGGTGGACGGGATGGTCCGGGGCCTGGCCGCCCCGGGCAGAGGATCTGCAGGCTGCGGTCCACGTGACGGGCGGCGCCCCAGAGCTGAGCCTCCAGGGAGGCGGCCTCCAGGTGCTGGGAACAGGAGCAGGCGATCAGCAGGCCGTCTTTGGCCATCACCTGCATGGCCATCTGGTTCAGGCGCCGGTAGGCGGCGGTGCCTTCCTTGACGTCCTTGCGGCGCTTGATGAAGGCGGGCGGGTCGGTGATCACCACGTCGAATCGGGCCTGGTCCTCGCGCAGTTGCTTAAGCACCTCGAAGGCATCCCCCTTCACGCCGCTCACCCGGTCCCCGACCCCGTTCTCGGCGGCGTTGGCGGCCATGCTTTCCAGGGCATCACCGGAGGCGTCCACGCAGGTGACTGACTCGGCGCCGTTGAGCGCGGCCTGCACGCCCCAGGCGCCCACGTAGCTGAACAGGTCCAGCACCTTCATACCTCTGGAGACCCGCGCCAGCCAGGCCCGGTTGTCCCGCTGGTCGAAGAACCAGCCGGTCTTCTGGCCCGAGAGGAGTGGTGCGTGGAAGCGGGCGCCGTGCTCCGTGAGGGTGACCGTCTCGGGCACCTCGCCCAGGGCCGGTCTCATGTACAGGTCCAGTCCTTCCAGTTCCCGCACCGGGCTGTCGTTGCGCCACAGCACCGCCTTGGGATGCACGGCCTTGTGCAGCGCCTCCAGGATGGCGTCCTGCATGACCTCCATGCCCGCGGTGGTGACCTGGGCCACCAGCACGTCGCCGTAGCGATCCACCACCAGCCCCGGCAGGCCGTCGCTCTCGCCGTAGGCCAGCCGGTAACAGGGCTCGGTGAACAGGCGCTCGCGCAGGGACAGGGCCACCTTGAGCCGATGCACCAGCAGGGAGGCGTTGAACGGGTGTGCCTTGTCCCGGCTCACCAGCCGCGCGCAGATCAGGGACTGGGGATTGGCATAGCCGGTGCCGATGGCCTTGCCGCGATGATCCTCGATCAGCACCGGCTGGCCCGGCGTCAGGTCCTTGATGGGCGTGGCGGCGATGTCCACCTCGTTGCTGAACACCCAGGCATGGCCGGCCAGCAGGCGGCGTTCCTCGTTCTTTCTCAGGCGCAGGGGGGTGTAGTCGAGGCTGTCCATGGGGCGGTTCCGGTGTCGTCGTGCGGCTGGGCAGTATAGCGCGCGGGGCATTCCCGTTGGTGGGTGGGGTTACGGGACCTTGCCGGTTCACGGGGGTATAGTTCTAGTTGCAACATCTGCCGCAGAGACGCGAAGGCGCAGAGAAGATCTTTGACAGGATTTACATGATGAACATGATTTTTAAAGAAAGCCCGTCCAGGTTTTTTCAATCCTGTTCATCATGTAAATCCTGTCAGATCCTTATTCTTTCTCTGCGCCTCCGCGTCTCTGCGGCAATCCCTTCCGAAGTCCAAGCCCGGTGAACCCGCCCATGCCAGAGCAGACAAGCAACCGCCTAGCGAACGAGACCAGTCCCTACCTGCTGCAGCATGCGGACAATCCCGTGGACTGGTATCCCTGGGGCCCGGAGGCACTGGACAAGGCCAAGGCGGAGGACAAGCCGATCCTCCTGTCCATCGGTTACTCCGCCTGCCACTGGTGCCACGTCATGGCCCACGAATCCTTCGAGGATCCGGCCACCGCCCAGGTGATGAACCGGTTGTACGTGAACATCAAGGTGGACCGGGAGGAGCGGCCGGACCTGGACAAGATCTACCAGACGGCGCACTTCATGCTCAGCCAGCGCAGCGGCGGCTGGCCGCTCACCATGTTCCTCACGCCGGACCAGGTGCCCTTCTTCGGCGGCACCTATTTCCCGGATGCGCCGCGCCACGGCCTGCCCGCGTTCCGTGATCTGCTGGAACGTATCGCCGGCTTCTACCACGAACGCCGCGACGAGATCGAACGCCAGAACGCATCGCTGCAGGGCGCGCTCACCGGCCTGTTCTCACCAAGGGGTCATGATCCGCTCAACAGCGCGGTGCTGGACACGGTGCGTTCCGCCATCGCCCAGCAGTTCGACGAGCGTGACGGCGGTTTCGGCACGCCGCCCAAGTTTCCCCATCCCTCCACCCTGGAGCGGCTGCTGCGCCACCATGCCCAGACCCATGATGAGCGCGCCCGCTACATGGCCTGCTTCACCCTGGAGAAGATGGCCCGGGGCGGCCTCAACGACCAGCTGGCCGGTGGCTTCTGCCGCTACTCCACGGACGGGCAGTGGATGATCCCCCACTTCGAGAAGATGCTCTACGACAACGGCCCGCTGCTGGCCCTCTACGCCCAGGCCTATGCCGCCACCGGCGACGCCTACTTCGCCGACGTGGCCGGGCGCACCGCCGCCTGGGCCGTGCAGACTATGCAGTCACCGGAGGGCGGCTTCTACTCGGCCCTGGATGCCGACTCCGAAGGCGAGGAGGGGCGCTACTACGTGTGGCAGCCGGAGGAGGTGCGCAAGCTGGTGCCGGAGGAGGTCTACCCGGTGTTCGCCCGGGTCTACGGTCTCGACCGAGGACCCAACTTCGAGGGCCGGTGGCACCTGCACAGCTTTGTCACCCCGGAACAACTGGCAAAGGAGTCCGGCACCGACGAGGCCACCATTGAAGCCATGATCGAGGCCGCCCGCGCGCCGCTGCTGGCGGCGCGGGATAAACGGGTGCCGCCGGGCCTGGACGACAAGATCCTCACCAGCTGGAACGCCCTCATGATCCGCGGCCTCGCGGTGGCGGCCCGGCACCTGGGGCGCAGTGAGTGGGTCGACGCCGCAAGCCGGGCGCTGGATTTCATCCGCGCACAGCTGTGGCGCGACGGCCGGTTGCTGGCCACTTACAAGAATGGCAGCGCCCGCCTGTCCGCGTATCTCGACGACCATGCCTACCTGCTGGACGCCCTGCTGGAACTGCTGCAGGTGCGCTGGCGCACGGAGGACCTGGTGTTTGCCCGGGAGATCGCCGAGATCCTGTTGGCACACTTCGAGGACTCGGAGCATGGCGGTTTCTTCTTCACCGCCGATGACCACGAGGCCCTGATCCAGCGCCCCAAGACCTTCGCCGACGAGGCCATGCCCTCGGGCAACGGCGTGGCGGCCCTGGCGCTCAACCGACTCGGTCACCTGCTGGGTGAGCCCCGTTACGTCGAGGCCGCCGAACGCACCGTGCGCCTGGCCACCACCCTCATGGACCAGGCCCCCATGGCCCACGCCAGCCTGATCAGCGCCTTCGAGGAACAGCTCTACCTGCCGAAGCTCGTGATCCTGCGCGGCGAGGCGCAGCGTATCGAGACCTGGCGCGCCGAACTGGAACGGGACTACGCCCCGCGCCGCCTGGTGTTCGCCATCCCCGCCGATGCAAGCGATCTGCCCGAGGCCCTGGCCACCAAGGCGCCGAAGGGCGAGGCGGTGGCCTATGTCTGCACCGGCACCCGCTGCAGCGCGCCGGTGACGGATCTGGATGCGTTGCTGGAATAGCTGGGGTAAGGGCGGTTTGCCACAGAGGCCACAGAGGTCACAGAGGAAAGATCAACGCTTGGTATGCGTAGGTCGGGCTTCAGCCCGACAGCCGAGGCTTCGAGAGGCACCGTTGTCGGGCTGAAGCCCGACCTACGATCATGAGACCCGGCTCGCCTTTTTCTCTGTGACCTCTGTGGCCTCTGTGGCAAAACTGCTGTTTCACCCCAGTGTCACCTGAGCCCCGTCAATACCCCGGTCAACTTCACCGGCTAGACTTTCTCCCATGTCCTCCTTCTTCGCCCGAAACCGTTCCGCCCTCACCATCGCCGGTGTCGCACTGCTGCTGACGCTGTGGATCCTGAGCGGGGTGCTCACCCGCGAGCCGCCGCAGATCAATCAGCGCGCCGAGGCGCAGCCCATGACCGTGGCGGTGATGCGCAGCGCGGCGCAGACCGTGGAGCGCCTGCTCACGCTCCAGGGGGAGGTGCAGGCGGACCAGCGGGTGACGGTGCGCGCGGAGACGGCGGGGCGCATCGCGGCCCTGCCGGTGGAGCTGGGGCAGCGGGTGAGCGCGGGCGAGGTGATCGCGCGCATCAGCATGGACGATCGGGACGCGCGGCTGCGCCGGGCCGAGGCGGCGGTCAGGGGACGGGAGACCGATTACCGCGCCGCCCAGCAACTGGCGCGGGAGGGCTTTCAGGCGCAGCTGCGGGTGGAGACGGCGCTGGCGGAGCTGGAGGCGGCCCGGGCGGAACTGGAAGCCGTGCGCCTGGACATCGCCAACACGCATATCCGCGCGCCCATCGCCGGGGTGGTCAATCATCGCTACGCGGAGGTGGGCGACTTCGTCGGCCGTGCCGACCCGGTGGCCGAGGTGCTGGAGAACCATCCCCTGCGCGCGGTGGTGCAGGTGCCCCAGCACAACGTGCATCGGGTGCAGGTGGGCGGTCCGGCCCACGTGAGCTTCGTGGACGGCAGCGAGCACACCGGCACGGTGCGCTACATCTCGGCTCGGGCGGACACCACCACGCGCACCTTCCGGGTGGAGATCACCGTGCCCAACGAAGAGCGTTCGCTGCCCTCGGGGGTGAGCGTGCAGGTGCGCATCCCGGTGGAGCAGGTGATGGCCCAGCGCATCTCGCCGGCCCTGATCGGTCTGGACGACCGGGGGCGCCTGGGGGTGAAGACCGTGGATGACGACGACCGCGTGGCCTTCCACGTGGTGGACGTGGTGCGCGCCGATGCCGACGGTGTCTGGGTCACCGGTCTGCCGGAGGCTGCGCGCATCATCACCATCGGCCAGGGCTTCGTGAATGCGGGCGAGCCCGTGCGGGTGGTGGACGAAGGCGCCGGTTCATGAACGCACTGATTCAGGCGGCCCTGGATCGCAACCGCACGGTCCTGCTGGTGCTGCTGCTGATCCTCACCGCCGGCGGCATCAGCTACGTCTCCATCCCCAAGGAGGCGGCGCCGGACATCGACATCCCCATCTTCTTCGTCTCGGTCACCTATTCGGGCATCTCGCCGGAGGACAGCGAGCGCCTGCTGGTGCGGCCCCTGGAGCGGGAGCTGATGCCCGTGGCGGGGCTCAAGGAACTGCAGTCCCGGGCCGGCGAAGGCTTCGCGCTCATCCGCCTGGACTTCGAGCCGGGCTACGACAACCGCCAGGCCCTGGCCGACGTGCGCGAGCAGGTGGACCTGGTGCGCGGCGAACTGCCCCAGGGCACCGACGAGCCCCAGGTCATCGAGGTGGACCTGTCCATGTTCCCGGTGCTCACCACCACGCTCTCGGGGCCGGTGCCGGAACGCACCCTGGTGCGCATCGCCCGTGACCTGCGCGACCGTCTGGAGTCCCTGCCCGGGGTGCTGGAGGTGAACATCGGCGGCGACCGGGTGGACGTGCTGGAGGTGATGGTCGATCCCCTGGTGATGGAGACCTACCGCATTCCCTACCAGCAGCTCATCCAGGCCATCGAGCGCAACAACCGCCTGGTGGCCGCTGGCGCCATGGACACCGGCGCGGGACGGGTGACGCTGAAGGTGCCGGGGGTGATCGAATCCCTGGAGGACGTGCTCAACCTGCCGGTGATGGTGGACGCGGGCACGGTGGTCACCTTCGGCGACGTGGCCACCGGGCGGCGCACCTTCAAGGACCCGGAGGGCTTCGCGCGCATCAACGGCCAGCCGGCGGTGTCGCTTGAGATCCGCAAGCGCGGCGGTGCCAACATCATCCACACGGTGAACGACGCCATGGCGGTGATCGAGGCGGCCCGGGCCGACTGGCCCGAGGCGGTGCGGGTGGATCACCTGCAGAACATGGCCGACGACATCGCTGACCTGCTGGGGGACCTGGAGAACAACGTCATTCTCGCCATCGTGCTGGTGATGCTCACCATCGTCGCGGCGCTCGGCGGGCGCTCCTCCTGGCTGGTGGGGCTGGCCATCCCCGGCGCCTTCCTGGGCGGGATACTCGCCATCCATCTCATGGGCTTCACGCTGAACATCGTGGTGCTGTTCTCGCTGATCCTGGTGGTGGGCATGCTGGTGGACGGCGCCATCGTGGTGGTGGAGCAGGCGGACCGTTACCTGGCCGAGGGCATGGACCGGCGCGAGGCCTTCGGGCGCGCGGCGGTGCGCATGTCCTGGCCCATCATCGCCTCCACGCTCACCACGCTCGCCGTGTTCTTCCCCATGCTGTTCTGGCCGGGCATGGTGGGCGAGTTCATGTTCTTCCTGCCCGCCACGGTGCTGGTGACGCTCACCGCCTCCCTGCTCATGGCGCTCATCTTCATCCCCACCCTGGGCAGCCTGGTGGGGGCGCGGGACGCGAGCCGCCCCGCGCAGGTGGCGCGCATCCAGGCCGCCGAGCGGGGCGACTACGACCACATCGACGGCTTCACCGCCCGCTACGTGCGCGCGCTGCGTTACCTGGTCACGCACCCGGGGCAGACCTTCTCGGTGGCGGCCATCCTGGTGGTGGCGGCCTACGCCGCCTACGGCCAGTTCGGCCGGGGCGTGGACTTCTTCCCCCACGTGGAGCCTCGCTTCGCACAGGTGCAGATCCAGGCCCGGGGCGATCTCTCCGTGTGGGAGGCGGACGCCCTGGTGCGCCGGGTGGAGGCGCGCCTGCTGGACGTGCCCGAGATCCAGACCGTCTACGCGCGCACCATCGGTACGCCCCGGGAGCGGCTCATGGCCGACTATGCCGAGGACGTGATCGGGGTGATCCAGCTGGAGCTGATCGACTGGCGCCTGCGCCCGCCCGCCGCCGAGATCCTCGCCCGCCTGCGCGCCGAGACCGCCGACCTGCCGGGCCTGGTGCTGCAGTTCCGGGAACAGGAGGGCGGACCCCAGCAGGGCAAGCCCATCCAGGTGGAGGTCTCGGGCCGGGAGGTGGCGCAACTCTCCGAAGCCGTCACGCGGATACGCGCCCACATGGACCGGCTGGGCGGCTTCGTGGACGTGGAGGATGACCGCTCCCTGCCCGGGGTGGAAGTGCGCGTGGAGGTGGACCACCGGGAGGCGGCCCGCTACGGGGCGGACATCGGCCTGCTGGGCAACGCGGTGCAAATGGTCACCCAGGGGATACGGCTCGGCGGTTACCGGCCCGAGGATGCCGACGAGGAGGTGGACATCCGGGTGCGCTTTCCCTTCGATGAGCGCAACCTGGCGCAGCTGGTGAACCTGCGGGTGCCCACCGCTTACGGGCTGGTGCCCATCAGCAACTTCGTGGAATTCCGCCCCGCGCCCAAGACCGGCATCATCAAGCGGGTGGACGGGCGGCGCAGCTTCACGGTCACCGCCGATGCGGCTGCGGGCCTGCTGGTGGACGACCAGGTGCGCCGCCTGCAGGCGGCGCTGGCCGCGGAACCCCTGCCCGAGGGGGTGGAGATCCGTTTCCGCGGCCAGGCGGAGGAGCAGGCCGAGGCCATGGTCTTCCTGGAGCTGGCCTTTGGGCTTGCCGTATTCCTGATGTTCCTGATCCTGGTGACCCAGTTCAACAGCCTCTACCAGGCGGGGCTGGTGCTCTCCGCCATCGTGTTCTCCACCGCCGGGGTGCTGCTCGGGTTGATCCTGCGCCAGGAGGCCTTCGGCATCGTCATGAGCGGGGTGGGGGTGATCGCGCTGGCCGGTATCGTGGTGAACAACAACATCGTGCTCATCGACACATACAACGTGCTGCGCCGCCAGGGCCTGGACGCGGTCGAGGCGGCGCTGCGCACCGGCGCCCAGCGCCTGCGTCCGGTGCTCCTCACCACCATCACCACCATCCTGGGCCTCACGCCCATGGTGTTCGGGCTCACCGTGGACTTCACCGGGCGGGACTTCAGCATCGGCGCTCCCTCCACCCAGTACTGGGTGCAGCTGGCCACCGCCATCTCCGGCGGCCTGCTGGTGGCCACACCGCTCACCCTGCTGGTCACCCCGGCCATGCTGGTCTGGGGGGATCGGCGCGGACGGGATCATGGGCCGGCTCAATAGTTCAGGGCTATCGGGGTCTTAGTCACAATCTATCTGCCATCTGTCACACAAGGTCTATATTCGTTAGGAGTCTGCGCAATCCTCATGATGCCAGGACCCCTGGCAGGGAGCCGGTTTCCACATGTCCCAGCATGGCCTTCGTGACCACGGTTCAGTACCGCAACGGGGGGCTGACCCCCGGCAGTTGTCGACCTCCCAGGATCTCCATGACAGTTCCGCCCTTGCCATCATCCGGGAGATGCTGGACAAGGCGGACGTGCGCATCAACGGCGACCGCCCCTGGGACATGCTCATGCGCGACGAGTCGGTGGCCGAGCGGGTGCTGGCCTACGGCAGCCTGGGGCTGGGCGAGAGCTACATGGACGGGGACTGGCACGCCGAGCGCCTGGACGAGTTCTTCACCCGGGTGCTGGCCGCCCGGCTCGACCGGGAGGTGGAACACCCCATCCGGCTCGCCATTCATGCCATCCGGCATCGCCTATTCAACCTGCAGAACATGCGCCGCGCCTGGCAGGTGGGCGAGGCCCATTACGACCTGGGCAATGGCTTCTACGAGAAGATGCTGGACCGCCGCATGACCTACACCTGCGGCTACTGGGCGCAGGCCTCGGATCTCGAGTCGGCCCAGGAGGCCAAGCTCGACATGATCTGCCGCAAGCTGGATCTCAAGCCCGGCCAGCGGGTGCTGGACATCGGCTGCGGCTGGGGCAGCTTCATGAGGTTCGCCGCCGAGCACTACGGCGTGGCGTGCGTGGGGGTGACCATCTCCAAAGAACAGGCCGCCCACGGGCAGAAGCTGTGCGAGGGCCTGCCGGTGGAGTTCCGGCTCATGGACTACCGGGAGCTGGACGAGAAGTTCGACCACATCGCCAGCGTCGGCATGTTCGAGCACGTGGGCCACAAGAACCACCACACCTACTTCCAGGTGGCGCGCCGCTGCCTCAAGGACGGCGGCCTGTTCCTGCTGCACACCATCGGCAAGAACCGCCGCCACAGCACCCCCGATCCCTGGATCGACCGCTACATCTTCCCCAACGGCGACCTGCCGTCCCTGGACCAGATCGCCGAGGCGGTGGAGGACCAGTTCATCATCGAGGACCTGCACAACATCGGCGCCGACTACGACCGGACCCTGATGGCCTGGAACGAGAACTTCCAGGCCGCCTGGCCGGAACTCTCCGGACAGTTCGACGGGCGTTTCAAGCGCATGTGGGAGTACTACCTGCAGGCCTGCGCCGGTGCCTTCCGGGCCCGCACCATCCAGGTCTGGCAGCTGGTGCTGAGTCCCGACGGGGTGCCGGGGGGTTACCGAAGACCCCTGTAGGAGGCCCGACCCCGGGCCGAACGGGTATGGTGATCCTGCCGCGCAGATCTGATCACGCAGAGGGCGCAAAGACGCAAAGTGCGCAAAGGATATTGATCGAAAAAACTCTGCGTCCTCTGCGTCCTCTGCGTCTTTGCGCCCTCTGCGTGATCAGCGATACACAGATAACACCTCGGAAGGTCCGCGACAGGGTCGCCGCTCCTACTCATCTCCCTTCTTGCGTTTCAGGAACTGGATCCAGCCTTCCCGGCTCACCGGTCGCGTGCTCCAGTTCAGTTCGATGGACAGCATGCGGATGGCGAAGGTGATCAGGATCGTGAGCCAGCCGGCCAGCACCACGGCCAGCCCTAGCCACTGGGTCAGGGCCATGTAGGAGAAGCAGCCGCCCAGCACTGCCAGGGCATAGAACTGCCCTGGCCGCAGGATCAGGGGCGGATCGCCCGCCAGCACGTCGCGGATCACGCTGCCGCCCACGCCGTTGATCACCCCCACCAGCAGCGCCGTGGGGATGCTCAGGCCCGCCGCGAGCGACAGTTCGATGCCAACCACCGCGAAACCGCCGATACCCGCGGCGTCGATGATGGCCACGCCGCGGCGGTTGAAAAACGGGTGATCACCGAACAGCAGACCCACCAGCGCCGCCGCCGCGATGACGGCCAGGTACTCGGGATTGGTGGCGAACAGGGGCGGACCCTGCTGCAAGAAGAGGCCGTCGCGGATCAGGCCTCCGCCTGCGCCGGTGGCAAGCGCCAGGAAGAACATGCCCACGATGTCGTAGCCCTTGCGGATGGCCACCACCACGCCGGACAGGGCAAACACGAACACGGCGCCCAGATCGAAATAGATGGGCAGGGTGAATCCGTCGGCGGGGGAGAACATGGCTGTGTGGCTCCGGGGTGGCTTGGGTCTGCTGGAAGTCTAGGGGGTTTGAAGTGGGAAGTGGGAATTTGGAAGTGCGAAGCAGGTGGATCGCTTCGCGCCCCGTTTCCCTGGCCTTATCCATAGGGCGCCCCATGGGGCTTTGATGTGCAAAATAGCGCTTTTCAGTTCTCACTTCCCAACTCACGCTTGATTCCGCATTTTGTTTGACCTCGATCAATTGAGCGCCCGGTTTCGCTCCCGGCACGAAGGCTCGGGTTTTAGACTTGGACCAAGTCTTAAACCCGAACCCTCCATCCCAAGCTGCAAGGAGTACATCATGAAACTGAGGCAATCCCTCGGCCTGCTGGCCGGACTGGCCCTGGGCCTGGGTCTCGGCACCGCCGCGGTGGCGGACGCCGACATGGCACGCTACAAGCAGTTCTTCGAGCCCTTGCCCGCCATCGCGCCAATCCCGGCGGACAACAGCCAGACCGCCGTGAAGGTGGAGCTGGGCAAGATGCTGTTCTTCGAGCCGCGCATCTCCGCCAGCGGCGTAATCAGCTGCGCCACCTGCCACAACCCGGCCCTGGGCTTCACCGACCGCATCCCCCGCGCCGTGGGTCACATGGGGCAGGTGGGCGAGCGCAACACCCCACGGTCCTCAACGCCGCGTTCCTGGGCTCGCAGTTCTGGGACGGCCGCGCCGCGACCCTGGAGGAACAGGCCCTGGGTCCCATCGAGGCGGACATCGAGATGGCCATGCCGCTTGAGCAGGCCGTGCAGCGTCTCAGGGAGTTCGATGTCTACCAGGAGATGTTCGCCGAGGTATTCGGCAGTGATGACGCCATCCACGCCGACAACGTGGCCCTGTCCCTGGCCGCCTTCCAGCGCACCCTGATCACCCCCAACTCACCCCTCGACCGTTACCTGGCCGGTGACGAGAAGGCCCTGAGCGATCAGCAGGTGCGTGGCATGCGTGCCTTCGTGGATCGGGGCTGCGTGGCCTGTCATCGCGGACCGGCCCTGAGCGACAGTCAGTTCCATCGCATTCAGGTGCCCGGTTCCACCGATCTCGGCCGTTACCTGGTGACCGGCGAGGAGCAGGACAAGTTCGCCTTCCGCACACCGACCCTGCGCAACGTCGCGCTCACCTATCCCTACTTCAACAACGGCAACGTGAGCAGCCTGGCCGAGGCGATCCGCATCATGGCCCGGGAGATGCTCAATACCGAGTTGCCGGACAATGAGGTGGAGGACATGAAGGCCTTCATGCATGCACTGACCGGGGACATGCCGCAGTTCGCCATCCCGGCCCTGCCGTAACAAACGGATCGGATTCAATCAGCACAGGGAAGTGCCGCATAAGGTGAGAAGTGGGAATTGGGAAGTGCGAAGGAAACTGCCTTCCCACTTCCCATTTCGCACTTCTCACTTTTCACTTCTCACTTCAATCGACCCTTCCCACCTCAAGACGGCATCCGGTAATTCTCCTGGGTCATCAGGTCGATGCCGCATTCCAGGTTGGAGATCCAGTCCAGGAACTGGCCGATCATCTCCCTGCCCCGGAAGGCCGGGCCGTGCTGGGGCACCAGCATGTCCACGTTCATGTGGCGCACCATGTTGGCCCACAGTCGGGTCACCTTGCGCGATACCATGTAGCGGCGGTGGAAGCCCTCCATGTGCGGGATGTGGGCCGCAAAGTCCTCCACGAACGGCGACCCGGCCGGATCGTCCGCCACCGAGGCGCCCATGTCGCCGGAGAACAGGATGCGGCTCACCGGGTCGTAGAACTGGAAGTTGCCCACCGAGTGCAGGAAGTGGGCGGGCACCGCTTTCAGCACCGCATCGCCCATGGGGATGTCGCCGCCGCCGTCGGGCAGGGCCAGGCAGCGGCTGCCCACCTGGCTGCCCAGGTAGCCGGGGATCAGGTGCGGCACGAAGCGCGACCAGAGGCGGGAGCAGACCACCGTGGCGTTGGTGCGCGACAGCCAGCTGGACAGGGAGGCGATGATGTCCGGGTCCTGGTGGGAGGCCACCAGGTAGTCCAGGTCCTGCAGCCGGATGTGCTTGCTGATCTCCATGGACAGGGCGGTGAAGGTCAGGTCGCCGCCGGGATCGATCAGGGCCTCGTGTTCTCCATGGATCATCAGGAACTGGTTGGACTGGATCCCCTCCCCGGTGACCAGGTCGCCGAAGGAAAGGCATCGATGGTTGCCGTCGTCGTAAAGCACCGTGGCCATGGCATAAATGTCCTTGTTGATTGGGGTGTCCTAAAATAACGGGCTTTGCTGTCGGCAGATTTGACACTCGTCAAGATGCCGGTCAATTACCGTCCTGATGCAAGCCGATCCGGAGAGACCATGTCCAAGAGCCTGAGTGATTTCATCAAGGAAGCCCGCGAGCGCGTCGAGGAGGTGAGCGCCGATGACCTGCAGGAGGCCCTGGAGGAGGGCGAGGACCTGCTCCTGGTGGACATCCGCGAGCCCTATGAATTCGAGAAGGCCCACATCCCCGGCAGCCTGCTGATCCCCCGGGGGATGCTGGAAGGCGCCGCCGATCCCAACAACCCCCACCGCATCGAGGCCCTGTACACCGCGAAGGACCGCGCCATCGTGGTGTTGTGCAATACCGGCGGGCGCTCCGCCATGGCCGCCGACACCCTCCAGCAGATGGGTTTCGGCAAGGTGCGCAGCCTCTCCGGCGGGCTGAAGATGTGGGAGGCGGAGGACTACGAGATGGCGGCGGGGGCGTATGAGGGGCAACTGCCGTAAATGAAGTGAGAAGTGGGAATTGGGAATTGGGAATTGGGAAGTTCGAAGTAAAGGCCTTTCAGTTCTCACTTCCCAATTCTCACTTCGTTCATTAATCCGTCACCATCCCGTCACACCCCTGACAAAGGAGGGTCATAGCATGCGCAGCAGTGAGTACCGGAGACTGCACCATGCGCCATGCCGCCCCGCTGTCCGATCAGGACATCGTCCGATCCGAGCCGTCCCATGCCCTGCACGTGGAGCTGGCGGCCACCCGGGCGGACGTGGAGGCCTCCATGCGGCTGCGCTACCAGGTCTTCGCCGAGGAGATGGGCGCGCAGGTGGAGGGTGCCGAAGAGGGTCTCGACCGGGACTACTACGACGCCTTCTGCCATCACCTGCTGGTGCGCGATTCGGTCACGGGTCAGGTGGTGGGCAGCACACGCATCCTCACCGACCAGCAGGCCGGTGCCGCGGGTGGCTTCTACTCCCAGAGCGAATTCGACCTCACTGCCATCCGCGCACTGCCGGGTCGCATCATGGAGATCGGTCGCACCTGCATCCACCCGGACTACCGCACCGGCGGGGCCATCACCATCCTGTGGGCGGGCATGGCGCGCTTCATGGCCATTCACCGTTTCGATTACCTGATGGGCTGCGCCAGCATCGGCATGGCCGATGGTGGCGCGGAGGCCCATGCCATCATGGCGCGCCTGCGCGAGAAGCACCTGTCCGCGCCCGAACTGCGGGTCACACCGCGCCTTGCCCTGCCGCCGGTCAACCGCGTGTCCGACACCGCCAACATGCCGCCGCTGCTCAAGGCCTACCTGCGCATCGGCGCGCGCATCTGCGGCGAGGCCTGCTGGGACCCGGATTTCAAGGTGGCCGACGTGTTCATCCTGCTGAACATGGACCACATCCCCGCCCGTTATCAGCGTCACTTCCTGGACCGCAGCTGGCCGGCCCAAGGGGGACGCGGTCATGAAGTCCTTGAGAGTCACGTTTAGGCTGATGCTGCTGCTCGCCCACATGCTCATCGGAATGGCCGCGATCCTTGCCATCGGCCACCAGCGGGACGGGCATATCCCCCGCGGCCGGTTCGAGCGGGCGGTGCGCTGGTGGCTGGGACGCATCCCGCGTATCGCGGGTGTGCGGGTGCACGCCCGGGGCGTGCCCGCCGACGGTCCGGTGCTGGTGGTCTCCAACCACGTCTCCTGGCTGGACATCCCGGTGCTGGGCGGGCTTGAGTCGGTGGGTTTCCTGTCCAAGGCCGAGGTGCGCCGCTGGCCCATGATCGGCTGGCTCGCGGCACGCACCGGCACCCTGTTCATCCGTCGGGGTGCGAACATGTCGAACGCCGTCAGCGAGGCGATCGCCGGGGACCTGCGGCGTGGCCGCCGGGTGCACGTGTTCGCCGAGGCCACCACCACCGACGGCAGCGACGTGCGCCGCTTTCATCCCCGCCTGCTGGCGGCGGCGCAGGACACGGGCAGCCCGATCCAGCCGGTGGCGATCCGCTACCTGCCCACCCCGGATGGCCGTCCCAGCCCGGCGCCCTACTATGGCGATGCCACGCTGCTGTCGAGCGTGATCCAGGTACTGGCCGAACCGCGCCTGGACGTGGAAGTGAGCTTCCTGCCGGTGATTCACCCCGAGGGGCGAGAGCGCCGTGAACTGGCCGATGCCGCCCACCAGGCGGTGCGTGCCGTGGTGGTGAGTCAGGCCGTCACCGACACTCCGGAGCGCACATGAACCGGTCCCCGAACTTTCCGCAGGCAGGACAGTTCGGGGCGATGCGCGTGGGGCTCGTCACCGAGACCTGGCCGCCGGAGATCAACGGCGTGGCCCACACCCTTCACCACATGAGCGAGGGGCTGCTGGGCCGGGGCCACAGCGTGCACCTGGTGCGCCCCCGCCAGCACCGGGCCGACAGGCCCAACGGCGAAATCACGGGCCTGAGCGAACAGGTGCTGCCCGGTCTGCCCATCCCCGGCTACAAGGGCCTGCACTTCGGCCTGCCCGCCCGTGGCGCGATCCAGAAGGCCTGGGCATCCACCAAGCCCGACGTGGTGTACCTGGCCACCGAGGGACCCCTGGGTCATTCCGCCCTGGCGGCGGCGCGCTCCCTGGGTGTGCCGGTGGTGAGCGGTTTCCATACCAACTTCCACAGCTACAGCCGCTACTACCGGCTGGGCTTTCTCGAGCCCGCCGTGGCAGGCCTGCTGCGCCGTTTCCACAACCGCACCGACTGCACCCTGGTGCCCACGGAGAACCTGCGCGCCGAACTCACCGGCCAGGGCTTTCGCAACTGCGCGGTGCTCGCCCGGGGCGTGAACACCCGCCTGTTCGATCCCGCCCGCCGAGACCCGGACCTGCGTCAGAGCTGGGGCGTGGAGGGCGACGCACCGGTGGTGCTGTACGTGGGACGCCTGGCGGCGGAGAAGAACCTGGGTCTCGCCGTGGAGGCCTTCCGGGCACTGCAAAGCAAATGCCCCGCCGCCCGTTTCGTGCTGGTGGGCGACGGTCCCCTGGCCGCGGAACTCAAGCGCCAGCATCCGGACTTCGTCTTCTGCGGCATGCGCACCGGCGAGGACCTGGCCCGTCACTACGCCAGCGGCGACGTGTTCCTGTTTCCGTCCACCTCCGAGACCTTCGGCAACGTGGTGCTGGAGGCCATGGCCAGCGGTCTGGCCATCGTTGCCTACGACTACGCCGCGGCCCGGGAACACCTGCGCGACGGCCGCTCGGCGGCCCTGGCGCATCTGGATGATGGCCACGGCTTCGTGGCGCGTGCTCGCGCCCTGGTGGAAGACCCCGAGCGCATCCGCGTCCTGGGTGCCGCCGCCCGGGAGCGGGCACTGAGCGTGGACTGGGACCATATCTATGACACCCTGGAGTCACTGCTCCAGGCGCATGCAGCGGGAGGACTATCCCATGGGTCTGTTACAGCGAATCGGTGAAGCGGAAATGAACCTGTGCCTGGTGTTCAACCGGGCCAGCCTGCGTCCCGTCCCGGGACGGATGTTCGCGGTGGTCAGCCGCCTGGGCGATGGCGTGTTCTGGTACGTGCTGATGATCGCCCTGCCCGTGATCCACGGCTGGGAGGCCATCTGGGCCAGCCTGCACATGGCCGTGGTGGGCGCGGTGGCCCTGCCCATCTACAAGTGGCTGAAACAGACCACGGTGCGTTCCCGCCCCTGCGACCGGGATGCTCTGATCCACCGCAGTGTCCCGGCCCTGGACCAGTTCAGCTTCCCCTCCGGTCACACCATGCACGCGGTGGGTTTCACCATCGTGCTGCTGGCCTACTACCCGGAATGGGCGCTTCTGGTGGTGCCCTTCACGGTGCTGGTGGCCCTGTCCCGCCTGGTGCTGGGCCTGCACTACCCGACCGATGTGCTGGCCGGCGCGGGCATCGGTGCCACGGTGGCCCTGGTGAGTCTGGCCCTGTAGCTGAGCCTGCCGGGGCAGCCACGTTCTGGCCGTTCTGCTCCCGGCCCGGGTGCCATCCCGTAGGTCGGGCTTCAGCCCGACGCCGGAGCTTGCGTGGGACACCGCGCTGTCGGGCTGAAGCCCGACCTACTCCGTTCAACCCGCCATCAGGCCGGGTTGTCCGGTGCTCGCCGGCAAGGGTGGCAGATCGTCACGGGAAATTTCCTTGCACTTGAAACCGATTGCCTCCGGCCTCACTCTAAGTCTCATGCCTTCCCGCCTGCAGTGAGGTTTCCCCGGCATGAATACTCCCGGCCATTCCACCGGATGGCGTCCCTGGCTTGCCGCCGCCCTGATGGTCCCGCTCCTGCTCGTGGCCATGATGCTGGGCTTCTTCCTGTTCCTCGCCGTGCTCGGCCTGGCCGCCGTGTTCGCCATCGGCATGGCCGTGCGGCTGTGGTGGCTCAGGCGGCAGTTACACAGGTCCGGTGCCCCCACGGTCCTGGACGCCGAGTACGTGGTGGTCCGTGAGCGGATCACCCACGACCCGCGGCATGACTGACCCGCTCATCCCGGGATGAGGTTGCCCATGCTGGATGCAGTCCGTATCCGCTGGCGCGCCATGCGCAGGCGGGGTCACGTCTGGCTCAGGTCCCATCCCCGTGCACATGCCCTGCTGCACAGCACCGGCAGCCTGCATGGCAGTCCCGAGGCGATCGCCCGTGGCGTCGCGGTGGGGCTGCTGATCGGGCTCACGCCCACGGTGGGCATACAGACCGTCCTGATGATCGCCCTCTGCGTGCTGGTCGCGGGCAACTTTCCCGCCGCCTTCGCCATTTCCTGGGTGAGCAACCCGCTGACCCTCGCGCCCATGGTCTGGGCATTCCACGAACTGGGCGAGGTCCTCCTCTCGCCATGGGCCTCGCTGCTGGCACGGGGCGATGTCTGGTACCTCCGGGGCGCGGGCGACGACATCCTCTGCACCGCCGCCGGCAGCCTGGCGGTGGCCATCCCGGCCGCGATTGCTGGCTATTTCATCGCTCATGTCCTGTCGCAGCGATGGCACAGCCGGCGTCTTCGCCGGCTTCGATCCCAGGGCTCCATCGACTCGGATGTTTGATCCCTCCCGATTCACAGGTGCCGCATGACGCCTGGCATCAACGTCGCCAAAAAGGCCGGGGTCGCGCACACGGTCCACGAGTACGCCCATGACCCTGCCAGCGAGTCCTACGGCCTGGAGGCCGCAGAGAAGCTGGGACTGCCGCCCGAGCGGGTGTTCAAGACCCTGGTGGTGAGTCTCGACGGGCGGGAACTGGTGGTGGGCGTGGTGCCCGTGGCGGCCATGCTTTCCATGAAGCAGATCGCCCGTGCCGCAGGCGCCAAGAAGGCCGCCATGGCCGACAAGGCCGAGGTGGAGCGGGTGACCGGCTACGTGCTGGGCGGGGTGAGTCCGCTGGGGCAGAAGAAGCGCCTGAAGACCTTCATCGACGTATCGGCGCAGCAGTTTTCCAGCATCTTTGTCAGCGCGGGCCGTCGCGGGCTCGAGATCGAGTTGAGCCCTGGAGATCTCGCCCGACTGACGGATGGGCGGTTCGCCGAGATCAGCACCTAGTGTCCTGAGTCAGAGATTCGGAGACACGGCCATGATGAGCAGAAGGCAGTTTATCGCCGCAGCGGCGGTGGCGGGTTCCGGCATCGCCGTGGGTGCCTACGCCCTCCATGCGCAGAACGCCCGCACGCAATACCAGCGGCATGTGGAACAGACCTGGCGGCATGGCAGCAGCGAGACGGTGCAGGGCAGGGAATTGCTGCTCGAACTGGTGCGCTATGCGACGCTCGCGCCCTCCAGCCACAACACCCAGTGCTGGAAATTCCGCCTCGGCGAGTCGGCGGTCACCCTCTTGCCCGATTTCCAGCGCCGATGCCCCGTGGTCGATCCCGACGATCATCATCTGTTCGTGAGCCTGGGCTGTGCCACCGAGAACCTGGTCCAGGCAGCGGCGGCGCTGGGCTGGCATGCCGAGCCGAGCTTTTCCTCTGCACCTGCCGATGCGGTGAACATCCCGCTCTCGCCAACCCGTCCCGAGGTCTCGCCGCTCTATCAGGCCATTCCGGCGCGGCAATCGACCCGGGGCGAATACGACACCAGGCCGCTTTCCAGCGCTGAGCTGAATCTGCTGGAGGCCGCCGGCACCGGCCCTGGCGTCAGCGTGCTCCTGCTGACCGATCGTCAGGTCATGGAGAACGTGCTCGACTTCGTGATCCAGGGCAATAGCGCCCAGGTGCGCGATCCCGCCTTCGTCAGGGAGCTCAAGGACTGGGTGCGTTTCAACGGGGCCCACGCGGCAAGGACCGGGGATGGCCTGTTCGCGGGCTCGTCGGGGAATCCCTCCTTGCCGGCGTGGCTCGGCAGCCTGATGTTCGATCTGTTCTTCACCGAGCAGGCGGAGAATGACAAGTATGCGCGGCAGGTGAGGAGTTCGGCGGGGATCGCCGTGTTCGTCTCCGAACGGGACGACAAGGCCCACTGGGTGGAGGCGGGACGCGCGTTCGAGCGTTTCGCTTTGCAGGCAACGGCCCTGGGAGTGCGCACGGCACATCTCAACCAGCCCGTCGAGGTGGCCTCGCTGCGACCGGCGTTCGCCGGGCTGGTCGGTGCCGCGGGGTCAAGGCCCGACCTGGTCATCCGCTTCGGCCGCGGCCCGGAGATGCCCCGGTCCGTGCGCCGTCCGCTGGAGGCCGTACTGATCTGATTCGGGGCACCCGCCGTGGCCCACATGACGGGCGTGGATGTCTAGCCCGCATCACTCGCAGCGGGTGTGCATCGTCTCCAGCGCACTGCTGTCCAGCCGCGCCAGCGTCATGCGTTGCCCCCACACGCAGCCGGTGTCCAGGCACAGCACGTCATCACCCTGGTAGAGTCCCAGCGTGGACCAGTGGCCGAACACGATGCGTGTTCCCACGCTCCTGCGCCCGGGCACGGCGAACCAGGGCATGAGATGTGGCAGCTGTCCGCCGGGGGCGCCCTTGTATGCCATGTCGACGCTGCCGTCGGCGGTGCAGTAGCGCAGGCGGGTGAAGCAGTTGGTGATGAAGCGCAGTCGCGCCCAGCCCTGCAGTGATTCAGACCACTGGTCCGGCTCGTCGCCGTACATGCGTTCCAGCAGCGTCGGGTGGTCCGGGCCGCGCAGCACGGTCTCGACTTCCGAGGCACAGGCGCGGGCCATGGCCAGATCCCACTGGGGCGGCAGGCCGGCGTGCAGCAGGGTCCACTGGATGCGCGGGTCGTGGTGCAGCAGCGGACGGTGGCGCAGCCAGTCCATGAGCTCGGCGCGATCGGGTGCATCCAGGATGGGCTGCACCGTGTCCTTGCGCCGGACCTTGTGCACACCCTGGTGAATGGCCAGCAGGTGCAGGTCGTGATTGCCCAGCACGGTGATGGCGGCATCGCCCAGATCGCGCACGAAGCGCAGCGCCTCCAGGGATTCCGGCCCACGGTTCACAAGATCACCCACCAGCCACAGCTGATCGGCAGCGGGATCGAAGCGCACCTGCTCCAGCAGGCGCTTGAGCGGAGTAAGGCAACCCTGGAGGTCGCCGACGGCGTAGATGGACATGACCCAAGTGTGAAGGGCGAAGGGTGAATTGGGAAGTCAGAAGGCTCTGCCTTGCTTCTGTTTCCCATATCACAAACTGTGGTGTTCCAGTGTGATGCGCAGGAATCGATGTCTCTGCCAGCGCCCATCTTGACTGGTGTGGAAGCTGATGTTCAGCTCATACCCATCATGGATTGCTGATAGTTTTCGAGGCCGACACGTCCGATCAGCTCAAGCTGTGTTTCAAGCCAATCGATGTGCTCCTCCTCGCCCTCCAGAATCTCCTCGAACAACTCGCGGGTCACGTAGTCCCCGCAGCTTTCGCAATGGGCGATCGCTTCTTTGAGTGTGACATGGCTGTCCATCTCCATCTTGAGATCGCATTCCAGGATCTCTTTCACGGTCTCACCGATGTGCAGCTTGCCCAGGTCCTGAAGGTTCGGTAGGCCTTCGAGGAACAGTATTCGCTCGATCAGTCGGTCGGCATGCTTCATCTCGTCGATAGATTCTTCGTATTCATGGGCGCCGAGTTTCTCCAGGCCCCAGTTCTTGAGCATGCGTCCATGCAGAAAATACTGGTTGATGGCAGTGAGTTCGTTCTTGAGCACCTTGTTGAGATAACCGATGGTCTTCTTATCGCCTTTCATGAGCGTGCTTCCTGGGAGGGTTTGTGCGCCTGGTTGAGTATAGACAGCGGCATGCGACTGGGCCGTTGCGGAAGTCAATGAATCATGGTGTGGCCGGTATCAATGCGTGCTCTGGCAATGGGGTGGGCATGTCCTGCTCATAGAGGCTTTCCCGCAGGATGTTCCTCGCGCACGCGCCACATTTGCCGCATTCCGAACATACGCCCAGACATTGCCTGAGGGCCTTCATGCTTGAGGCTCCCGCGGCTACCGCCTGTTTGATGTCACCATCGGTGACGCCTCGGCACAGACAGACGTACATGATGACTGGACCTCCTGACACGGGGTGAGTGGATGAATGTCAGACTAGATGTTAATGATAATGATTGTCAATAGCGTTCAAGTTTGCGAGGTGCGTGGCTGCGCTTGACAGCTTTAATTAAGAATGATAATCATTAACATTCGATTGTGCGTCTCAGCTCCCAGATGGCGCCCCAGATCAAACCTCGGCCGTCAGCCAGCCCGGCAGCGAAAGCCCCAGTGGCTTTCTCACCCAGTCAGCATCGGCGCAGACATACAATTAGGAGACCTGCGTTATGCCTTGTCGTGTCAGTAAATCCGGTCAGCCTCTCAAGATGCAGAAACATTTCCCTCTCGTGCCAGCGTCATCATTTCGCCCGGTGCCGAATAGCGGCCCCGGGGCCCCATGCAAGGGGGAGTGTGCTGACTGTCCCCGACGCAAGTCGGGGAGGGAGGCGTGACGATGGCCGCAAATCGCATGGAACCCCTATCGCAGCACCAGCGCCACTGGTCCATTGATCTTCGGGATGTGCCCGCCTTGCTCAGGCTTCTGGAGGACCATGCCCTCACGGTAGATATCGGTCTGATCAGCCACGCCGGGGAGGTAGCCATCCGTGCGGCTGGCATCAGCTGCTGTCAGGAGGGGCCATGTCTGCGCTTGGCGGGGCCGGACGCTTCCCTGTGTATAGATCTGGAGAGGCTGTCTACCGCGCGTGCCGTTCGAGATGTCAACGGTTGCTGGGATCGCGTGAGCCTTGAGTTGTTGGCGGAGCAGGGTGAATACCGGATCTCCGTGCCCCGGTGTTTTGATTCAGCAGGTATCTGGGGTCGGGTTATGGAGGCCCTTGCAAGCAGTCATCAGGAGCCGCTGCAACACCTGGCGGACGGCTTCGATACCCAAGGCTGTGTGGATTCGCCGGCTCCCTCACAGTGATCAGGAGGGTAGATCCATGATCGGGAAGGCGCACAGCGATGTGCTTCGAATCGAGATTTCTGCCACGCGCCTGTTCGCGCTGTTGGCGGAGAATCGACTCCATGCCATGGACATACGATGCCTGGATGCAGAATCACGGATATATCTGAGGCGTCTGTTCCTGGATGCCTGCGTCCAAAACTGCAATCGATGTGAGCGGGTCTGTCATCGCAAGGGCGTCGGCACGGACTAGATTTTGTCCAGCACCAGATGCCGGAACCAGCCTCCCGCGAGGGCTGGCGTGTCCTCGACGAGGCGAAGCTCGTCATGCCCTGCCAGCAGTTCCTCGAAGATCACATCGGTGCGGGTGGCCAGGCGACTGATGACGGGGTTGATCATGCGCCGCAGTGGAGCACGCTGTCCCGGACGCAGGAACTTGTCCAGGATCAGCAGTCGCGCACCGGGGCGCGCAACACGAACGGCCTCGGCAAAGGCGCGTGCGGGCTCAGGCACGACAGCGAGGATCAGGTGCAGCACCACCGCATCGAATCGGTCGTTCTCGAAGGGCAGGGCCATGGCATCACCCTCGTGCAGTCCGATCTCGATCCCCAGCTGATCGGCGCGGCTGCGTGCCCGCGCCAGCATGGCGGGGGTCAGGTCGACGCCATGGTAGCGTCCGCCCGCAGGCAGATAAGGCAGGTCCAGACCCGTGCCGATGCCCGGCAACAGGATCTCCTGACCTGCCACCTCACCCAGCCGCGCCAGGCTGCGCCGGCGCGGACCGCGCAAGGCCCGGTCCACGAACAGGTCGTAGATGGGGGCCCAGAGGGTGTAGGTGTGTTTTAGAGACAAGTGGCAAGTCTCAAGTGGCTAGTGGCAAGGAAATGACAATCTTTTGAACTTCCTTGCCACTTGAGACTTGCTACTGGCCACTGCATTCAATGGAGGACACGTGGAATCGAGAGCATGAACGCCGGGATCTCGGCGTCGAACTCCACGCCGTCGTCGGCGCGCATCTGGTAGCTGCCCTGCATGGTGCCCACGGGGGTCTCGATCATGGTGCCGCTGGTGTACTGGAAACCCTCGCCGGGTTTCAGGTAGGGCTGTTCGCCCACCACGCCCTCGCCGCGCACTTCCTGCACCTTGCCGTTGGAGTCGTTGATGATCCAGTGGCGGGTGAGCAGCTTGGCGGGCACGCGGCCCACGTTGCGGATGGTGATGGTGTAGGCGAACACGTAGCGGGAGCCGTCCGGGTCGGACTGCTCCGGGATGTAGGTGGTCTTCACGTCCACTTCGATGTGGTGATCCTGGTTGTGCTGTGCGGTCATGGCCTTATGCTTCGGTCAAATAATTCAAAATTCAAAATTCAAAAGGGAATTACTGCCCACTGCCCGATTCACCCTTCGCACTTGTGAGCGCCCAGCGCGCCGCACCCATCAGCCCGGCATTGGGTTCGTTGATCACCTTCACCGGCAGCCTGGCCAACAGGTGGCTCATGGGCGGCTTGCGGCAGAAGGCGGCGATGAAGTCGCCGTTCTGCAGCAGGGGCAGGATGCGCGGCGCGATGCCGCCGGCGAGATATACGCCGCCGGTGGGCAGCACGCTCAGGGCCAGGTCGCCGGTCTGTGCGCCGTAGAGGCGCACGAACAGGCGCAGGGTCTCCCGGGCCAGGGGTTCGTCGCCGCGCAGGGCGAAACGGCTCAGGGCGGCGGCGGGATCGCCCTCGGCCATGGCCTCGGCCAGGGCGGGGCCGGGCGCGTGGCCCTCGGTCTGCAGGAAGGCGGCGATGCGGGCGATGCCCCGACCCGAGAGCAGGTGTTCACGGGTGCAGCGGCCTTCCTCCCGGGTGACGAACTGCCACAGGCGGATCTGTTGCGCATCGGTCGGGGAGAAGCCGGCATGGCCACCTTCGCCGGGCAGCAGGCCCGCGCCATTGGCGCACACGGCGCAGACCCCGAGACCGGTGCCGGCGCCCACCACCAGGCGCGGGCCGGCGGGATCGGGTTCGCCGGCCTGCAGGGTGGCGAGCGAGGAGGCGGGCAGGTCGTCCACGCTGTGGGCCACGCCTTCAAAATCATTGATCAGCACCACGCGGGCGATGCCCAGTGAGTCGGCCAGGGAGGCGCTGTCCAGCTGCCAGGGCAGGTTGGTGAGCCGGGCCTGCTGACGCTCGGCATCGCCCTCCACCGGGCCGGCGATGGCCAGGCAGGCGCTGCTGATGCGCGCGGGATCGACCCCTTCGTGCTTGAGGAAGGTGCGCGCCAGGGTCTCGAAGTCGGGGAAGGCAGCGCTCTCGAAACGCTGGGGGGTGTCCAGGTGCAGGCGGCCGCGTTCCTGACGGCCCAGGGCGATCAGGGTCTTGGTACCACCGATGTCGGCTGCCAGTACATGCATACGGGTAGTGTACTGCACCGTCCCGGGTCGTGGCTTCAGAGCCCCCGGAAAGCATCGGGGCAATGTCGTCTCAGTCTCCGCCGTCAGCGATCAGGGACCGTGCGGCATCCCGGTCCAGGTGCCACACGGGCGGACGGGCGGGTGCCAGCAGGGCGGCGGGCAGGGCGGCGTCCTCGGCGCCGGCCGGATGCAGCACCCGGGCGACGGTGTCGGCCTTGTCGCTGCCTGTGACCAGGAACCACAGGGCATCGGCCTGCTCCAGCGCCGGCCGGGTCAGGCTGATGCGCCAGTTGTCCTTCTCGGGCACATAGACGGCCGCCACCGGCCGATCCGTCACCGCCAGGATGTCCGTGCCGGGGAACAGGGAGGCGGTGTGCCCGTCCGGGCCCAGGCCCAGCAGCACCAGGTCGAACACGGGCATGCCCTCGCGCCGGGGCAGTTCGGACAGGTGTGCGCCGTAGCGGCGCGCGTCGCCCGCGGGGTCGTTCGGGTCCGTGACCATGGGGTGGATGTGTTCAGGGGCGATCGGCACCCGGTCGAGCCAGGCCTCCCGGGCCATGCGGTGGTTGCTGTCGAGATCGTCCTGGGGGACACAGCGTTCGTCACCGTAGAAGATCTCCCAGTGGGACCAGTCCCCGTGCCCGGGACCGATCTGTGCCAGGTGTTCGTACAGGGCGCGGGGTGTGCGACCGCCGGCCAGGGCGATGCGGAACACGCCGTGCGCCCGGATGCAGCGCGCGGCCAGGTCCAGGACCTCGCTGGCCACGGTCGCGGCCAGCTCCTCCGGGTCCGGGTGGATCCTGAGCTGTGGCTCGCGGGGGTGATTCATCGCTTCCCCTGCCGGGCCTCGGCCAGCACGCCGAGCAGGTGCCGGAAGGCCTTCTGGAAGGCCTCGATGCCCTCGCTCTCCAGGCGGTCGGTGATGCTTTCCAGGTCGATGCCCAGGTCCGCCAGCGCAGCCACCTGGGCCCGTGCCGTCTCCACGCCTTCGGCCAGGGTCTCGGCCACCGAGCCATGGTCCAGGAAGGCCCGGTAGGTGGCTGGGGGCAGGGTGTTGACGGTGTGCTCACCGATCAGGCTGTCCACGTACAGCACGTCGCTGTAGTCGGGGTTCTTGGTGCCGGTGCTGGCCCACAGCAGGCGCTGGGGATGGGCCCCGGCGGCAGTCAGGCGGGTGTGGCGCGCGCCGCCGCGCTGGTCGCGGAAATGGGCATAGGCCAGGCGGGCGTTGGCGATGGCCAGTCGGCCGCGCAGGTGTTCCGCCGGCCGCCCTTCCTGGATGCGTTCCTCGAGCAGCGGGTCCAGGACGCTGTCCACCCGGCTGACGAAGAAGCTCGCCACCGAGGTCACAGTCTCAAGGGCTTCGCCCCGCTCCAGCCGCGCCTCCATGCCGCGCATCCAGGCCTCCAGCACCTGCGCGTAGCGGGCCACGGAGAACAGCAGGGTGACGTTCACGTTCACGCCGTCTGCGATCAGCGTCTCCAGGGCCTCGACCCCGGCGCGGGTGCCGGGCACCTTGATCATGGCGTTGGGCCGGTCCATGCGCGCGAACAGGGCGCGGGCCTCGCGCACCGTGGCCTCGGCGTCGTGGGCCAGGTCCGGGGAGACCTCCAGGCTGACGAAGCCGTCGGCACCGCCGGTCTCCCGGTACAGGGGCAGGAATACGTCGGCGGCCCGCTGCAGGTCCTCGATGGCCAGCCGGAAGAACAGGGCCTCGTCGTTGAGTCCGGGGTCCGCCCGCAGGGCGTCGCGGATGGCCGTGCGGTACAGGTCGGTGCCGGCGATGGCCTTGTCGAAGATGGCGGGGTTGGAGGTGAGCCCGCCCAGGCCGTCCTCGCGGATCAGGCGCGCCAGTTCGCCGGAATCCAGCAGGTCCCGGCGGATGTAGTCATACCAGATGCTCTGACCCAGCGCGCGCAGGGCCCTGATCCGGTTTTCGGCGCTCATGGCGTATCCCGTCCCGTGTGGAGATGGAAAGTCTATTTTTGCCACAGAGGACACAGAGGTCACAGAGAAACAAAACCGAGTCGGGCTCGCTTTTGGATTTTACCTCTGTGTCCTCTGTGACCTCTGTGGCAAAAGGCCTTACGAGCTTTTATGCCAATTCAGACCTGAGCGCGTGGATGCGGTTCGCCAGGGCGACGAACTGGGCGACGCTCAGGGTCTCGGGGCGGGCGGCGGGGTCCAGGCCGGCGGCCTCGATGGTGTCGGCGTCCGCCATGCCGCGCACGGCGTTTCTCAGGGTCTTGCGCCGCTGGGTGAAGGCCTGGTTGACCAGGCTGGCGAACAGGGCCTCGTCGGCGGCCGGGTGGGGCAGGGTTTCCCAGGGGGTCAGGCGCACGTAGGCGGAGTCCACCTTCGGCGGCGGGCGGAAGGCACCGGGACCGACCCGGAACAGGGCCTCGGCCCGGCAGTGGTACTGGGTCATGACGCTCAGGCGGCCGTAATCCCGGGTGTTGGGAGCGGCGGCAAGCCGGTCCACCACCTCCTTCTGCAGCAGGAAATGCATGTCCCGGATGCGCGGCGCGCTTTTCAGCAGGTGAAAGATCAGCGGCGTGGAGATGTTGTAGGGCAGGTTGCCCACCACCCGCAGCTGTCCGCCCTCGGGGGCCAGCGTGGCGAAGTCAAAGCGCAGGGCGTCCGCCTGGTGCACCCGCAGTTCACCCAGCCCCTGGCAGCGTTCCACCAGGGGCGGGATCACGTCCCGGTCCAGTTCCACCACGTGCAGCACCCGGCATCGTTCCAGCAGGGGTGCGGTCAGGGCCCCGAGGCCGGGGCCGATCTCCACCAGGGCCTCCCCCGGCCGGGGCGCGATGGCGGCCACCATGCGTTCGATGATGGCCGTCTCGTGCAGAAAGTGCTGCCCGAAGCGCTTGCGGGGGATGTGCGACTCGCTCAAGGGGGATCAGCAGCGGTAGACGTCGAATACCTGGCGGCCGTCCTGCAGCGGGCCCATGGGCACGATGGTGTTGCCGTTCCAGTCCTTGGCGGCGGCATTGCGGGCGGTGGCCTCGGCCTCCTGGGCGAGCTTCTCCGGGGGACGACGCACGAAGCCTACCTTCTCGGTGATGGTCACGGTGGTGGACCCCAGGCGCTGGCAGTTGCGCACATCCGAGGCGGTGGCCACGCGCACGTGCTGGCCCTCGGTGGTCACGGGCACGAAGGTGCAGGCGCCGAGGCCCAGGGTGATGGCCAGGGCGCCGGTGAGGATGGCGCCGGTGCGGATCGGGGTGTGGATCATGGTCGTCTCCTTGAGTGTGTTGGATGGTTGTTCAAAGACCGTGGGCCGAGCGGGCCATCTCAATGGCCAGGCGCTCAGCCTCCATGAAGCTGCCTGCCTCGGCCCGGCCGCTGCCCGCCAGTTCCAGGGCGGTGCCGTGATCCACGGAGGTGCGGATCAGGGGCAGGCCCAGGGTGATGTTCACGGCGCGACCGAAGCCCGCGTGCTTGAGCACCGGCAGGCCCTGATCATGGTACATGGCCAGGATGGCATCTGCGTGTTCCAGGTGCCGGGGTGTGAACAGGGTATCTGCGGGCAGGGGGCCGATCAGGTGCAGGCCTTGCGTGCGCAGGCGCTCCAGCACCGGGCCGATGACCTCGATCTCTTCCCGGCCCAGGTGACCCCCTTCACCGGCATGGGGATTTAGACCACAGACCAGGATTCTCGGTTCGGAGATCGCGAATTTTGTTTTCAGGTCCTGATTGAGCACCCGCAGTACATGTTCCAGGCCCGCCGGGGTGATGGCATCGGCCACGGCCCGCAGGGGCAGGTGGGTGGTGGCCAGGGCCACGCGCAGCGCGCCGGCCGCGAGCAGCATCACCGGGGTGGGCGCGCCGCTGCGCTCGGCCAGGAACTCGGTGTGGCCGGTGAACGGGATGCCGGCGTCGTTGATGATGCCCTTGTGCACCGGCCCCGTGACCAGGGCGTCGAAGCGCCCGTCCAGGCAGCCGGCCACGGCGCTCTCCAGGGTGGCCAGCACGTGGCGGGCGTTGGCCGTGTCCAGGTGCCCGGGCCGCACCGGGGCGTTCAGGGCATGGGCCATGACCGTGAGGCAGCCCGCCGGGTCGGGGGCGGCCGGGGTCTGCGGATCGAAGGGGCGGATCTCCAGCGGCAGGCCGAGCAGGCGCGCGCGCTCGCGCAGCAGCGCCGGGTCCGACAGCACCACCCGCTGGGCCGCGCACGGCACCTGGGCGACCGCGACCACCAGGTCGGGACCGATGCCGGCGGGTTCACCGGGGGTGATGGCGATGCGAGGGGTGGTGGTCATCCTGGGCGGGTTGGGTCAGAAGGCATTATTCTCTCGCGGAGGCGCAGGGACGCGGAGAAGTGAATTAACAATGATTTTGATTTCCCTGTGACTCTGTGGCTCCGTGAGAGGATGGGTGTGATTGCTGAACACAAAGCCTGTCCTCTCACGGAGCCACGGGGACACGGAGAAAAAATTCTGAATAAAGTCTTTTCCCCGCGCCTCTGCGCCTCCGCGAGAGAAAATGCCGTTACAGCCCGCTCACGCGGGTCTGCAGACGCAACTCCACGTAGGCCTCGTCGCGCAGGCGGCGCAGCCAGAGCTCGGTTTCTTCCTCGCGCTTGCGCTCGCGGATGATCTCCCGGGCCTGGGCGCGCATCAGCTGGCGGGAACTGTCGTAGGTGCGGCGGTCCAGCACCTCCACGATGTGCCAGCCGAAGGGGCTCAGGAAGGGCTCGCTCAGGGTGTTGGGGGCCAGGGCGTTCATGACCTCCTCGAACTGGGGCACCAGGTCGCCGGGATCGGTCCAGCCCAGGTCGCCGCCGCGCATGGCGCTGCCCCGGTCGTCGGAGTGGGCGCGGGCCAGGTCGGCGAAATCGTTGCCCATGAGGATGCGGTTGCGCAGGCCGGCGATCCGCTCCCGGGCGTCCTCCTGGCTCAGGATGGCGGTGGGCTGGATGAGGATGTGCCGGGCGTGGGTCTGGGTGATCTGTGCCCGCTCGCCGCCGCGGCGTTCCTGCAGCTTGATCAGGTGGAAGCCGGAGGGGGAGCGGATCAGCTCGCTCACCTCGCCCTCGCGCATGAGCACCACGTTGCGGGCGAACAGGGTGGGTACCTGGGCGGCAGCGCGCCAGCCCAGGTCGCCGCCTTCCAGGGCCTGCTGACCGGCGGACTCGCTCAGGGCCAGCTCGGAGAAGTTCTCCCCGGCGACGGCACGCTTGCGGATGGCCTCGGCGCGCTCCCGGGCGGCCTGGATGTCGGCGGCATTGGCGCCCTCGGGCAGGGGCACCAGGATGTGGCTCAGCCGGTATTCCACGTCCCGGTCGATGGCGCCGGACTCGCTGGCGATCAGGTCGTCGATCTCCTGCTCGCTCACCTGGATGCGGTTTTCCACCTGGCGGCGGCGCAGCTGGCCGATGGTCATCTCGTCGCGGATCTGTTCCCGGAACACCTGGAAGTCGATACCGTCCGCCACCAGCCGGTCGCGGAACTCCGGCAGGCTCATGCTGTTTTCCCGGGCGATGCGCTCCATGGTCTGGTTGAGGGTGATGTCGTCGATGCGGATGCCGGCGCGGGTGGCCTGCTGCAGCTGCAGGCGTTCGATGATCAGGCGCTCCAGCACCTGCGGAATGAGCACGTCATCCGGCGGCAGTCGTCCGCCGCGGCTCAGGATCTGCTGGCGCACCGTGTCGAGCCGGTTCTGCAGCTCGCTGTGCATGATCACGTCGTCTTCCACCAGGGCCACGATGTGGTCCAGGGGGGCGTCGTCAGCCCGTTGGGCCAGCCCCTGTAAGGGCCAGGCCAGGGCCAGTGTCAGGGCCATGGCGGACAGAAGGAACAGCGTGTTGCGAATCTCAATCATAGGTCTCGTAACCCCGAATGCTTTCCCCCAGGAGGTCGCCCAGGCCCGTGCCCAGGCCGGCCAGTCCCTTGAGGATCAGCTGGAAATAGATGGCGTTATTGTACTCCCGCGCCTCACCCGCCGTCAGATAACGCCGCGCAACCAGGCGGGCCCGCCAGCAGCAGCTCTCGTATTCGAGGCCCGCCAGGACCTCCAGGTCGCGCTCGTCCCGCAGGCTGTAGTTGTAGCGGCCCACCAGATCCCAGCGGGCCGAGACCGGCCAGGCGGCGGACAGGTCCACCTGCTCGATCTCCAGATCCGGGCGCAGCGGGTCCTCGCGCAGGCGGTAGCCCAGGTTGGCGATGCGCCGACCCGGGCCCCGGTACTGCAATTGGGCCGTGGCCAGTTCCGTTTGTTCCCGATGAGGGTCCCACTGGATGGCGCCGCGGGTGGACCATTCCCGGGCGAGGCGCAGGGCCGCCTCCGCCACCAGGCTGGAGCTGTTCTGGGTGGCCGGGGCCTGGCCGGGCGCCAGGGTGACGCGCCGGTCATCGAAATACAGGATCTGGCCGATACTAGCCCGGTAGCGTTCCTCGCCGCTCATGGCGTCCAGGCGCCGGGAGGTCAGGGCGAGGGTGAGTTGGTTGGCGTCGCCCACCCGGTCTGCGCCAGTAAAGCGGTGATCACGGAACAGCTGGTCGAAGCTGAAGTCCATGCGCCCGGTGTCGAACAGGGGCAGCTCGTCCTGGTCCCGGTAGGGCACGTAGAGATAGTAGGCGCGCGGCTCCAGGGTCTGCAGGCCGCCGTCTGCCAGGGGGCGGTCGAAGAACAGGCCGCTGTCCACGCTGACGATGGGCACGCTGCGGTCGGGCCGGGTGTCCGTGCCCGGCGCGGTGTCCTCCAGCTGATAGCTGGTGTAGCGGTACTTCACGCCCGGTGTGAGGAAGCCCCAGGGCTGGCGCAGGGGCATCTTCACTCCGGGCATCAGGTCCAGGCGCTGGCCGGTGAGGGTATCCTGGCGCTCGAAGGCCACCCACTCCGCCCGCAGGCTGCCCTCCAGCAGGCGGGGGGTGGTGGGCGGGGCTGTGGTGAACAGTACCTGGGGCAGGCGCTGGTAGGGGCGACCGGCGGAGGGTATGGCCGGGTCCACGGTCTGGAAGCCCTGGAAACGGGTCAGCAGGTTCCAGCCATCACCCCGATAGTGCAGGTCGGCGCGGCTCTCCAGGTGAGTGGTGCTGGCGATGGCCAGGGAGTTGCCCAGGTCGCTGAGATAGTCGGCGTCGGAGACCTGGTTGACCTGCACGTCCAGGCGGGTGCGCTGGGTGGGCTCTGCCTGGTGGTTCAGGCTCACGGAGCCGCGCTCCTCACCGTAGTCCCGGTCGTCCAGGTATTCCAGGGTCAGCTCGCCGTGGCTGCGCGGGTTCAGGTAGCGGAACTCGCCGCCCAGCATCAGGCCCCGTTCGCCCAGGATGCGCGGGGTCAGGGTCGCATCCCGGTGTGGGGCGATGTTCCAGTAATAGGGCACCGACAGGTCCAGGCCCGAGGCGTCGGAATTGCCGATGCTCGGGTACAGGAAGCCGGACTTGCGCCGGTCGTCGATGGGGAAGCTGATGTAGGGGGTGTAGAACAGCGGTGCGCCCTTGAAGCGCAGCAGCACGTTGCGGGCCCGTCCCTCGCCGCTCTCCCGGTCCAGGTCCACCCGGCTGGCGCGCAGGATCCAGTCATCCTTGCCCTCGTCGCAGGTGGTGTAGCTGGCGTTGCTGAGGCGGAACCGCTCGGCGTCCACGCGCTCCACCCGGCTGGCCGCGCCCCGGGCGTGCATGGGGGCGTAGAAGTAGCGGGCGTCCTCGAACCGGCCCTGGTCCGTGTTCAGCAGCAGGTAGCCGCGCGGGCTTTCCAGGCGGAACTGGCTGTCCTCGAAACGCACCCCGCCCTCCGCTTCGGCCAGCCCCTGCCCCTCGCTGAAACGCAACTCGTCCGCGCTCAGGGTGCGGCCATCCCGGGACAGCTCCGCGTTGCCCCGGAAGATGGAAATCCCCAGCCGGTCAATCAGGGCCTCGTCGGAGTAGAGGTGGATGCGGGTGTCGCCGGCAGGCACCAGGGGGCTGAACGGCGCCTGCTCCGCCGGGCGGCACAGGGCCCAGGGATCAAACTCCTCGGCCAGGACGGGGGTTGAAGCCGCCGCCAGCGTCAGGGTCAACAATGTCCGTTTCAGCAGGTCCACGCTCACTGGTGCTTCCAGGCCGGGATGGCCGCGGCCGTGCCGCACAGCCATCCGGCCAAAAAGACAACGGCCCCGGGTAGGGGCCGTGCCGGATGATCCTGCCGTCTTCGGCAGGTGACCGCGCCGGGCAGGGGCTCAGCGACGGGACTTCTTCTTGGTGACGGCCTTCTTGGGTGCGGCCTTTTTCACGGTCTTCTTGGTGGCGGCCTTCTTGGGCGCGGCCTTTTTCACGGTCTTCTTGGTGACGGCCTTCTTGGGCGCGGCCTTTTTCACCGCCTTCTTGGTGGCGGCCTTCTTGGGTGCGGCCTTTTTCACGGTCTTCTTGGTGACGGCCTTCTTGGGCGCGGCCTTTTTCACCGCCTTCTTGGTGGCGGCCTTCTTGGGTGCGGCCTTTTTCACGGTCTTCTTGGTGACGGCCTTCTTGGGCGCGGCCTTTTTCACCGCCTTCTTGGGTGCGGCCTTTTTCACCGCCTTCTTGGTGACGGCCTTCTTGGGTGCAGCCTTTTTCACCGCCTTCTTGGTGGCGGCCTTCTTGGGCGCGGCCTTTTCCTCGGTCTTCTTGGTGGCGGCCTTCTTGGGAGCAGCCTTGGCGACGGTCTTCTTCTCGCCGGCAGCCTCGCCGGCCTTCTTCCCGGCAGCGGCCTTCTTGGCCTTCACGGCCTCCGCGGCCTGCTTCACGGCACTGACCTTGCGCTTGGGCGCGGGTTTGGCGGCAGGCTTGGCGGGGGCCGCTTCCACCGGCCGCTCGCTGGCGGCCTTGACCAGTTTTTCGGCGCCGCGGGTGACGGCCTGGAAGATCTCATCGATCTCGCCTTCCCCGTCGATGGTCTCCAGCACGCCCCGGCTCTGGTAGTAGCTCACCAGGGGCTTGGTCTGCGCCTCGTAGACGCGCAGACGGTTGCTGATGGTCTCTTCATTATCGTCGGCGCGGTGATGCAGGTTGCCGCCGCACATGTCACAGACGGTGTCGTGGCGCGGGGGCTTTGTGTAGCGGTTGAACACGGCGCCGCAGGATTCGCAGGTCAGTCGACCGCTGAGACGCTGCATGAGCAGGTCGAAGTCCACGTCGATCAGCAGGGTGCCGTCCAGGGGGCGGCCCATCTCTTCCAGCATGCGGTCCAGGGCTTCGGCCTGACTGATATTGCGGGGGAAGCCGTCGAGGATGAAACCGGCGTCGGCGTCGGGCATGGCCAGGCGCTCGCGGATCATGCCCAGGACAATCTCGTCGGGCACCAGCTGGCCGGCATCCATGGCGGCCTTGGCCTGCTGGCCCAGGGGGGTGCCGGCGGTGACGGCACTGCGCAGGAGGTCTCCGGTGGAGATCTGGGGCACCCTGTAGCGCTCCACCATGTGTTTGGCTTGCGTTCCCTTGCCGGATCCCGGCGCTCCCAGAAGCACGATGCGCATGGCGTCTCCCCCTCACTGTTCGCCCGCAGGCGCCACAGCCCGGCAGGCGAGGTTTTTTGGAAGTGTTTGGGCCTGACTTATACCTCCTCGGCCGGTGCCGCGCAAGAGAGTGACGGCCCGCTGTCGGCGGGCCGCGGAGCCGGTATAATGCGCGCTCCACACCGAATTCTCAGGAATCGAGGCATATGAACCTGGATAAGATTTCGGCAGGCAATGACCTGCCCAACGACATCAACGTGATCGTCGAGATCCCGGCCCATGGCGCGCCGGTGAAGTACGAAGTGGACTATGACAGCGGTGCGCTGCTCGTGGACCGCTTCCTGAACGTGGCCATGTTCTATCCCTGCAACTACGGCTTCGTACCCCACACCCTCTCCGAGGACGGCGATCCCGTGGATGTCCTGGTGCTGACCCCGGTGCCGGTCATGAGTGGCTCGGTGATCCGCTGCCGCCCCGTGGGCATGCTCAGGATGACCGACGAGAAAGGTCCGGATTCCAAGATCATGGCGGTGCCCGTCAATGACCTGCACTCCTCCTACGATCATGTCCAGAGCCCCAGTGACCTGCCTCAGTCGCTCCTGGCTCAGATCAGTCACTTCTTCGGCCACTACAAGGAACTGGAGCCCAATAAGTGGGTCAAGATCGACGAGTGGGTCGGTGTCGAGGAGGCCAAGGCGGAACTCGTCGCTTGCCAGAAACGCTTCCAGAAGAGCAAGGTCTGATGCCAGTGGCAAGTGGCTAGTCTCAAGTGGCAAGGAACAAGGGAAACCACCCTCTGACATGAAGGAACATCGTGATGGTTTTCCCTTGCCACTTGCCACTTGCCACTTGTTTTTATAGCCCCAATGGCTGTCCGACAGGCGATCAAGAACCACCAGCAGGAACAGCGCCTGTTCTTTTCCCGTGCCGTGATCATGGTGCTGGTGGTGCTGATCCTGGTCGGCACCCTGGCCACACGGCTCACCTTCCTGCAGGTGGTCAACTATTCCCACTTCACCACGCTTTCCCAGAACAACCGCGTGCGGCTGGAGGCGGTGCCCCCGCCCCGCGGCCTGATCTACGACCGCAACGGCGTGGTGCTGGCTGAGAACCGTCCCTCCTACCAGCTGGAGATCACCCCGGAACAGGTCCGTGACCTGGAGGACACCCTGGCCCGCCTCACGGACCTGCTGTCCCTGGAAGAGGCGGAAATCACCCGCTTCCGCCGCGAGCTGCGCGGCAAGCGCCCCTTCCAGGCGGTGCCGGTGAAGCTCAACATGAGCGACGAGGAGGTGGCGATCTTCGCCATCAACCGGCACCTGTTCCCCGGCGTGGACATCCAGGCGCGCCTGGCCCGGCACTATCCCCTGGGCGAGGAGATGGCCCACGTGGTGGGTTACGTGGGGCGCATCGACGAGCGCGAACTGGCGCGCATCGACCGGCGCAACTACAGCGGCACCACCCACATCGGCAAGATCGGCGTGGAGCGCTTCTACGAGGACGTGCTGCACGGCCGGGTGGGTTATCAGAAGGTGGAGGTCAACGCCCAGGGCCGGGTGCTGCGGGTGCTGGAGCGCGAGGCCCCGGTGCCGGGGCGGGACCTGGTGCTGAGCCTGGACGTGGGCCTGCAGGCCGCCGCGCGCCGGGCCCTGGAGGGGCGCAACGGAGCCGTGGTGGCCATGGACCCCAACACCGGCGAGGTGCTGGCCCTGGTGAGCAAGCCGAGCTTCGACCCCAACCTGTTCGTGCACGGCATCCCCGCCAGCGTGTTCAACGAACTGCGCAACGACCGCTACCAGCCCCTGTTCAACCGCGCCCTCTCGGGCCAGTACCCGCCCGGCTCCACCATCAAGCCCATCGTCGGTCTGGCGGGCCTGGAGGCTGGCGTGACCACGGCGGCACGCACCATGTTCGCCCGGGGCTACTTCCAGTTGCCCAATGACGATCGCCGCTACCGCGACTGGCGCCGGGAGGGACACGGGCTGGTGAACCTGGACAAGGCCATCGCCCAGTCCTCGGACGTGTACTTCTATGACCTGGGGGTGCGCATGGGCATCGACCGCATGTCACCCTTCCTGGGTCAGTTCGGCCTGGGGCAGGTGACGGGGCTGGACACCACCGGCGAGCGCCCGGGCCTGCTGCCCAGCCGGGAATGGAAGCGCGCCACCCAGAACATGCCCTGGTTCCCGGGCGAGACGGTGATCACCTCCATCGGCCAGGGCTACATGCTGGCCACGCCGCTGCAGATGGCCTCCATGACCAGCACCATCGCCACCCGGGGCGAGCGGGTGCGTCCGCACCTGCTGCGCGGCATCATCGACCCGGTGAGCGGCGACCTGCGCCTGCATGAAACCGAGTGGCTGACCCCGGTGCAGGTCTCCCGCCCGGAACACTGGGACCAGGTCATCCAGCCCATGATCAATTCCGTGCACCGCAGCAACGGCACCGCCTACTGGTCCACCGGGCGCTTCATCCGCGGCTATACCCTGGCCGGCAAGACCGGCACCGCACAGGTGTTCGGTCTGGCTGAGGACGAAGAGTACGACGAGGAGGGGCTGGCCAAGCACCTGCGCGACCACGCCCTGTTCATCGGTTACGCGCCGGCGGAGGCGCCGCGCATCGCGGTGGCCGTGATCTCCGAACACGGCGGCAGCGGCGGGCGTGTGGCCGCGCCCATCGCCCGCGAGGTGATCGACTACTACCTGTTGCGGGAGGAGCGCTGATGCGTACCCTGGTTCGGGCCCTGCACCTGGATATGGTGCTGTTCACCGGCCTGCTGTTGCTCGCCGGTGTCGGGCTGGTGGCCCTGTACAGTGCCACCGGCGAGAGCATGGACATGCTCAACCGCCAGCTAGTGCGCCTGGCCGTGGCCTTCACCGCGCTGCTGGTGATGGCCCAGATCCCCGCCGACAACCTCAAGCGCTGGAGCCCCTGGATCTACGTGCTGGGCATCGGCCTGCTGGCGACGGTGCTGGTCATGGGCGAGATGGGCAAGGGCGCGCAGCGCTGGCTGGACCTGGGCTTCGTGCGCTTCCAGCCCTCGGAACTGATGAAGATCGCCGTGCCCATGATGGTGGCCTGGTACCTGGCCGACCGGCCCCTGCCGCCGCGTTTCCTGGAGGTGGTGGCGGCGGGCCTGCTGGCACTCATTCCCATGGTGCTCATCGCGCGCCAGCCGGACCTGGGCACGGCGCTGCTGGTGGGCGCCGCCGGGCTGCTGGTGGTGTTCCTGGCCGGCATCCGCTGGCGCATCATCTTCGCCCTGGGCGCGCTCGCCCTGGTGGCGCTGCCGGTGCTGTGGCATTTCATGCGCCCCTACCAGCGCCAGCGGGTGCTGACCCTGCTCAACCCGGAAAGCGACCCCCTGGGTGCGGGCTATCACATCATCCAGTCCAAGATCGCCATCGGCTCCGGCGGGCTGTACGGCAAGGGCTGGCTCAACGGCACCCAGTCCCAGCTGGAGTTCCTGCCGGAACGCTCCACGGACTTCATCTTCGCGGTCTATGCGGAGGAGTTCGGCCTGCTCGGCGGGCTGCTGCTGCTGAGTCTGTACCTGCTGGTCATCCTGCGCGGCCTGTACATCTCCGTGAAGGCCCAGGACGCCTACGCGCGGCTGCTGGGCGGTTCCCTCAGCCTGACCTTCTTCGTCTACCTGTTCGTCAACGTGGGCATGGTCAGCGGCCTGCTGCCGGTGGTGGGCGTGCCCCTGCCGCTGGTCAGTTACGGCGGCACCTCCATGGTGACCCTGCTGGCGGCATTCGGTATCCTCATGTCCATTCACTCCCATCGGAGGCTGCTGGCCCGATGAGCCTGACTTCCCTTGCGTTCGCAGACCACCCCATGTCCCGTTTCCTGACTGTCCTGCTGCTTTCCCTCGCGCTGTCCGGCGCGGCCTGGGCGCAGCCGGCCTTCGTGGCCGGAGATCCGCCCTACCTGGAACGCGAGGCGGTGCAGCAGTTCATCGACGAGATGGTGGCCGAGGGTTTTGAGCGCCGCGAACTGGAGGCCCTGTTCCGGGGCGTGGAGCCCCAGCAGCGGGTGCTGGACCTGATCTCTGCACCTGCCGAGGCGCGGCCCTGGTACCGCTATCACCCCATCTTTCTCACCGAGCAGCGCATCCGCGAGGGCGAACGTTTCTGGCGCGAGCACGACGAACTGCTGGCGCGCGCCGAACAGGAGTTCGGTGTGGAAGCGGCGGTGGTGGTGGCGATCATCGGCGTGGAGACCTTCTACGGCCGCAACCAGGGCGGTTTCCGGGTGCTGGATGCCCTGGTCACCCTGGGCTTCGACTATCCGCCCCGGTCGCGCTTCTTCCGCTCCGAGCTGGGACACTTCCTGCGCCTGGCCCGTGAAGAGGGCCTGGACCTGCGCGACACCCGCGGCTCCTACGCCGGCGCCATGGGGCGCGGCCAGTTCATCTCATCCAGCTACCGGGAATACGCGGTGGATTTCAGCGGCGATGGCCGCCGGGACCTGATCGGTTCCTGGCCCGATGCCATCGGCAGCGTGGCCAACTATTTCCGCCGTCACGGCTGGGCCCAGGGCGAACCGGTGGTGGCCCGCGCCGAGGTGCAGGGCGAGGCCTACCGGGCACTCATGGGCGGCGGCTTCCAGGCCCGCCACAGCCTGGAGGACCTGGCCCGGCACGGCGTGACGCCCCGGGAGCCCGTGCCCGAGGACGGGCGTTTCTCCATCATCGAACTGGAGACGGAAAACGGCACCGAGGTCTGGCTGGGCTATCCCAACTTCTACGTGATCACCCGCTACAACCGCAGCCCTCTGTACGCCAAGGCGGTTCACCTGCTGGCGCAGGAGATCAGCCGGTCCATGACCAATTGAGGTGATGCGTGAAGCGTGAGGAGACAGGCGTGAGGCGTGCAAAGATGAATGCGGCTGTTCTGCTCAGGGCGGCGCTGCTGGCCCTCGCTGCCCTGACGCTGGCCGCCTGCGGCAGTCCCGGGTCAAAGAAACCGGCCTCGTCCACGGCCGGGCCGGCACCGGCGCATGTACAGGACGGTGCCCCCCGTCATCGTCCCGCGGATCTGTCCAGCATCCCCGACGCGGTGCCCCGTGTGGAGCCGCGCAGCCGCTACGGCAACCCCGCCACCTACGAGGTGTTCGGCGTGACCTACCGCGTCATGGATTCCGCCGATGGCTACGTGGAGCGGGGCGTGGCCTCCTGGTACGGCACCAAGTTCCACGGCCGGCGCACCTCCAGCGGCGAACCCTACGACATGTTCGCCATGACCGCCGCCCACACCCGCCTGCCCCTGCCCACCTACGTGCAGGTCACCAACCTGGAGAACCGCCGTTCCGTGGTGGTGCGGGTCAATGACCGGGGCCCGTTTGCCCGGGGCCGCATCATCGACCTCTCCTATGCAGCGGCATATCGCCTGGGCATGCTGGAGCAGGGCACGGCACTGGTGGAGGTGCGCGCCATCGATCCGCGCGCGCCGGGCACCCAGATGGCCCAGACCCAGCCCGCGCCCCTGGCCGGGAACACCGGCGGCGCGCCGTCGGTCTACGTGCAGGTGGGCGCCTTCAGCAGCCGCCACAATGCCGAGCAGCTGCTCGCCCGGCTCAATGGCCACAACCTGGGCCGGGTGGCGATCCACGAGGCGCCCGATCTGTCCGTCTACCGGGTGCGCATCGGCCCCCTGGCCAGCGTGGATCTCGCCGACAGCGCCGCCCGGGACCTGGAACGCATCGGCTTTCCCGACTACCGCATCGTCGTGGATTGACCGCCGTCCCGTTCCCGGCGGGAACGGCTGTGGTAGTGTACGGGGCCGGTGCATGGCCCCGTCGATGCAGCCTCTTCTCCCCAAGTGAACCCTGTCCGAACCCGAGAGTCCGACCCGATACCATGATTCAGCGCATTCTCCTCAGCCTCATCTGCCTCCTCCTGATCGCGCCCCTGGGCCAGGCCCTGGCCCAGTCCACCGTACGCGTGCCGCCGCCCTCGGACCTGGAGTCGCGCAACTACCTGATCATGGATCACCTGAGCGGCATGGTGCTGGCCGAGCGCGCCGCCGACGAGCGGGTCGAACCCGCCAGCCTGACCAAGCTCATGACCGCCTACCTGGTGTTCCAGGAGATCGAACGCGGCACCATCTCCCTGGACGACGAGGTGCGCATCAGCGAGCGCGCCTGGCGCACCGGCATGCAGGGCGCCTCGCGCATGTTCATCGAGGTCAACAACCGGGTGCGGCTGCAGGACCTGTTGCGCGGCCTGATCATCCAGTCGGGCAACGACGCCAGCGTCGCCCTGGCCGAGCACGTGGGCGGCACCGAGGGGGCCTTCGTGGACCTGATGAACGCCCAGGCCCGGGCCCTGGGCATGGTCAATACCCATTTCACCAATTCCCACGGCCTGCCCACCGAAGAGGCCCAGTACACCTCCGCCCGGGACATGGCCCTGCTGGCCAGCGCCCTGATCCGGGATTTCCCCCAGCACTACGGCTACTACTCCGAGCGCAACTTCACCTTCAACGGCATCACCCAGTCCAACCGCAACCTGCTGCTGTGGCGGGACAGCCAGGTGGACGGCCTGAAGACCGGCTGGACCCGTACCTCGGGCTACAACCTGGTGTCCTCCCGCGAGCAGGAGGGCATGCGCCTGGTGGCGGTGGTGATGGGCATCGATGCCCCCAGCCATCAGCAGGGCGGCATCAAGCGCGCCAACGAGTCCCAGGCCCTGTACAGCTGGGGCTTCCGCCAGTTCGAGACCCACCGCCTCTACGAGGCCGGCGCCGCGCTGACCGACGCGCGGGTGTGGAAGGGCGCCACCGACCGGGTGCCCATGGGCCTGAGCGAGGACCTGTACGTCACCGTGCCCCGTGGCCGCTACCGCGACATGCAGGCGCAGATGGAGCTGGACGCGAGCCTCGAGGCCCCGGTGCAGGCCGGCGAGGTCTACGGCGAGGTGCAGCTCATCCTGGACGGCGAGATCCTGAGCCGCCGCCCCCTGGTGGCCCTGGAATCCGTCGAGACCGGCGGCATCTTCCGCCGCCTGCTGGATTCCGTGCTGCAGATGTTCTAAGCATGACAGTACGTACCGGGCGGGCACGGCCCGCCCACTTGTATCTTGTCACTTGCCTCTTGTCTCTGGGCCTTTATGACTGTCTATCTCAACGGCGAATTTCTCCCTGAATCCGAGGCGAAGATCTCGGTGCTGGACCGCGGCTTCCTGTTTGGCGACGGGGTCTACGAGGTGGTGCCCGTGTTCGGCGGTCGCCTGTTCCGCCTGGAGCAGCACCTGGACCGCCTGGATCGCAGCCTGTCGGCAATACGCATCGACCCGCCCCTGGACCGCGCCGGCTGGACGCGCATGCTGGAAGACCTGGTGGCGCGCAATCCCGGCGACGACCGTTCCGTCTACCTGCAGGTGACCCGGGGCGTGGCGCGCCGGGACCATGCCTTCCCGCCGGACGTGCCGCCCACCGTGTTCGCCATGGTCAGTCCCATCAAGGCCCCGGACCCGGCCCTGTTCGCGCAGGGCGTGTCGGCGCTCACCGTGCCCGACACCCGCTGGAACCGCTGCGACATCAAGGCCATCACCCTGCTGGCCAACATCCTCGCCCGCCAGCAGGCGGTGGAGGCCGGTGCCGCAGAGGCCATCCTGGTGCGCGGCGGTTTTGCCACCGAGGGCGCGGCCAGCAACCTGTTCGTGGTGGCCGACGGGGTGATCGTCACCCCGCCCAAGGACACCAGCCTGCTGCCCGGCATCACCCGCGACCTGGTGGTGGAGCTGGCCCATAAACACGGCCTGCCGGTGATGGAAAGCGCCATCCCCGAGGCCAGCCTGCGCGACGCCGAGGAGATCTGGCTGACCAGTTCCACCAAGGAGATCCTGCCCGTGACCCGCCTGGACGAGCGCGCGGTGGGCGAGGGCCGGCCCGGCCCCGTGTGGCGGCGCATGTTCGACCTCTACCAGGACTACAAGCGGAAGCTGCGGACCGGCGAGCATGGCTGACGAAACCCTGATGGAATTCCCCTGCCGCTTCCCCCTGAAGATCATGGGGGCCGCGGTGCCGGAGTTTCATGCCCAGGTGGCCCGCATCGTCGAACGCCACGTGCCGGGCACCCCCGAAGAGGCCTACACCCAGCGGGCCTCCAGCGGCGGCCGCTACCTGGCCATCACCGTGGTGGTGGAAGCCCACAGCCAGGTGCAGCTGGACGCCCTGTACCGGGAGCTGACCGCCTGCGAGCTGGTGACCATGGTGCTTTGAAAGGAGAATTCAAAATTCATAATTCAAAATTCAAAGGGAAGGCCGCAGGTGCCTGCGTGGGTGGTACTGAGGTCCTCCTTTGAATTTTGAATCTTGAATTTTGAATCGCCCTTCCCGTGCCCGACATCATCCTCAAGCAACTCGGCCTCTGCGACTACGACCCCGTCTGGCGTCGCATGCAGGCCTTCACCGATACCCGCGATGAGACCACCGCCGACGAACTCTGGCTGGTGGAACATCCCCCTGTCTTTACCCTGGGTCTGAACGGCAAGCCCGAGCACGTGCTCGACCCCGGCCCGATCCCCGTGATCCCCGTGGACCGTGGCGGCCAGGTGACCTACCACGGCCCGGGCCAGGCGGTGCTCTACGTGCTGGTGGACCTGCGCCGCCGCGGCCTGGGCGTACGCGCCCTGGTCACCTTGCTGGAACAGGCGGTCATCGCCTTCCTCGCCGATCACGGCATCCGGGCAGAGGCGCGGCCCGACGCCCCGGGTGTCTATGTAAACGGCGCCAAGATCGCCGCCCTGGGCCTGCGGGTGCGCCGCGGCGCCAGCTATCACGGCCTCGCCCTCAACGTGGACCCGGACCTGTCCGCCTTCGCGCGCATCAACCCCTGCGGTTACGAAGGACTCGAGACCACCTCACTCAAGGCGCTCGGCGTGGAGATGGACGTGGAAACCGCGGGCAGGGCAGTGGCAGACAAACTGACGCAAAGCCTCACCCCGTAGGAGCGGCGACCCCGCCGCGAATGGCCCGTGCTCGCGGAAGCGTCATGGGGGATAGCTATGGGTGTCCCAAAGCATACCCGCTTCGGTCGCCCGCCCGGCGTATCAGGGCGTCGCATCTCCACCGGGATTGCCATGCCGCGTCACCAGAGGCTAAAGTCCCTGCAGGTACAAAGGGAGTCTTGTCCTGGTGGCACCTGCACACACCGCTCATTCAGCCCCCATCCAGCGGGCTGCGCACCGCCAGCCCGCCCCGGTTCAGGACGTGGGTGTAGATCTGTGTCGTGCGCACGTCGCTATGCCCCAGCAATTCCTGCACGGTACGGATGTCGTAGCCGTCCTCAAGCAGATGCGTGGCAAAGCTGTGGCGGAGCGTGTGGCTGCTGGCCGGTTTGAGGATACCGGCGGCGCGCACAGCCCCCTTGATGGCCCGTTGCACCGCCGACTCATGGAGGTGATGCCTGCGGCGGATACCAGACCGTGGATCGATGCCCGGCTGGCTGGCAGGAAACAGAAACTGCCAGGCCAGTTCCTTGCCCGCATTCGGGTACTTGCGCGAGAGGGCGTGAGGCAGGTAGACCGCCGCCAGGTTGTTGTCCCGGTCAAGGGCATGGATCGCAGCCACTTTCTCCCGCTGCCGTGTCAGCGGCTCCACCAGCGTGCCCGGCAGCATCGTGCGCCGATCCTTGCCCCCCTTGCCCTCGCGGACGGTCACCTCCCGGCGTTCAAGATCCACATCCTTCACGCGCAGGCGAAGCGCCTCCATCAGCCGCAAGCCGGAACCATACATCAGGCTCGCAAGCAGCCAGTACATGCCATCAAGCTGCGCAAGCAGGGCACGGACCTCGTCCCGGTTCAGCACCACGGGGAGTCTGGGTGGTTTCTTCGCACGGGTCACGCCGTCAAGCCAGGGCAGCTCGATACCCAGTACATCGCGGTAGAGAAACAGGATGCCCGCAAGCGCCTGGTTCTGGGTGGAGGGCGCCACGTCCTCCTGGACCGCCAGGTGCGTCAGGAATGCCTCGACCTGGGGCGCCCCCATGTCGAGGGGATGGCGTTTGCCGTGAAACAGAATGTAACGGCGGATCCAGTGGGTATAGGCCTGCTCGGTGCGCAGACTGTAATGCCTGACGCGACAGCGCTCGCGCACCTGATCGAGCAGCCGCGGTTGACGGGGTGCCTCCATGGCAGTGTTTCCTCCGTGAATGATCGCAGTGTTCCTGCGGCTCGTATCGTGCTGAATCAAGGGGTTACGGAGCCGCAGGAAGATTATACGACGATAATGTCGTGTTACAACACGCCACTTTTATGGCAGAAATCTAGTTAGGTTTCCAGGAGAGCTGGTGCAAACTGATTCAGAAATCAACAAGCTCATTAAAACGAAGCTTGCTTACATTGACCAAGACTGCGAGAGCGAGACTCGCAAAGAAGTTAATGATCTGTATTCGAATATCAAATACGAAAGCGGGCGGCTTCGTGTACCCGATTTTCAGAGTGTGGCGAATATTATGGTTTCGGTCATTTCATGCAAAGAAAAGCGGTTTAATGCTGAGATATCGCGAATCCTAAGCACCTCCGGTGGATTCCATAGCACGGATGAGCTGGAGCGCGCCAAGAAGCATGTTGCAGGCTACTTTGAGGGGGAGCGGTATCTTCATAGATTTGAAGGTTTCCTTGGAGGTGTTGAACGGGCGGCAGCACGCTACGGGCTAAAGTTTGACCGTCGAGCATATAGAACCGATATTGCGTCATCGCTGTACGAGGCAGGGGTACAAAATTCAACGCGGCGCGCATTGGCTTCAGTTCACGCGGAGCTCGCTATTCACCTGCGCAATGATCGGGTTAAAACCCCGGAAATTTTGCCTGGAGCAAACGATATCGTCGATCTGAAACCAAACTTCATGGGGTTGGGAATAAATTTCAATGCGCTAATAAAACGGATACAAGCGAAGTGCCGGAATGATAAAACCTAACAATGCCAGGCACAGCGACGGCTTTTTCGTTCCGGCTGCGCCTACACTACAAAGATGCACGTGCTGGCGGCGTTAGGCATACAAGCACTGTGGAGAGATTATGGACTTTCTAAAGGGTGCGAAAGAATTTGCAAGAAATCCATTAGGAATCATTGCGCTTTTTATTTCGCTCATATACGGATTTGCTAGCTTGTTACTGAACTCGGCTGCTGAAAAATTGACGGCCGCAGAACGATGGCCTTTGATTATTTTTATAGTTATTTTTCCAATAATGGTCTTAGTTTCTTTCTATTGGTTAGTAAAAAGCCATCATGGAAAACTTTATGCGCCGGGAGATTTTAAAGATGATAAATCATTCCTGCGAACATTAAGTCCTGAAGAGCAAGAAAAGAAACTGGACAAGGAGGTAAAGGAGTCATTAGTAGAAGATGATAAAGAGGTTGAAATAAAATGCGAATCTGTCTCTAGTAGCCAATCTTCAGCGGTAAAAGGCAGAGATTCTAAAATAGAGGAGCATCGTCGCTTTAGAGAAGAATTGAGTACAATTGAAAGCGCGGTAATTCAAATGATTTCTTCTGAGTTTAAAGTCAACGCCTCTCCTAATATAGGCATAGATGGAACAGATGCGCAGTTTGATGCGATGCTCCACACTGTGGAGCCATTTACCTTTCTCGAAATTAAAGTCTTAAGGTCATCTTTCCCGTCCAGTATGATTCTTGACCGGGTTTTATATCACGCTGTCATAGCCGACAAGTTCTTCGAGTCTAAATTTAAATTAATTATTGTGGTTGTTTACTATTTCGAAGATAGTCAGTTAGATCGCGTTGAGAGAATGTGGCGCCGAAAGGTAGATAATTGTCCGGCTGATATAGAACTTAGATTTATTCCGAAATCTAAGGTGGTAAATGCCTAACAAGGCACTCGTGCGGACAAAAACTACGCTGCGCTTCGTTTGTTCCGCACAGCTTAAACGTTAGTGGTCAAAAGGGAAACTCTTATGCAAGTAGAAGAACTATATGATTTAACAAGCTGGATACAAGCCGAGATTGTAGATAAACAAATTGTGCAAAAGTATCAGCAATTGCATAAAGTGCTCCAAGTCAACACTCAGCCAAATCAGCAAAAACAACCTTTTGAAGAGCAAAAATAGCAATTGATAAAAGCATTACAGAGTGTTGCTTTAGTTGAGTTATCAAATGGTCAAATCGAAGTTCTGAAAGAAATTGGTATCGCAGACAACGTGGGGCAGGAAGGCGTTGATCTATTAGAAGATACATTATTTAGAAATGCATTAGATATTGCTCACGCAGCAGAACGAGTTCAACAGTCAATCCAAAAAATTAGCGAAGGCGTTCAGTGGTCTCAGAAAACTAGAGAGCTACTTAATAAAATAATTACCACTGAGGAAGTAACCGAAATTGGCAATGCTGTTTTATTGCGAGTTCACTTTACCCGCGAGGCACACCTTTCAAATCTTACCGAATTAAAAGATTGGGGTAAAACATGGTGGGATATAGGGCGTGGAATAGGAATGGCGCATGGTCAGGCGCCAGAAGATATTCAAGTGGTTGGCGCCAGCAAAGGGTCATTGATTGTTAGCTTATTAAGCGCCTATCCAATCGCCAAAACTGTAAGCGCAATAATCATGGACGCGTTGAAAGTCATTGAAAAAGTCTATGATATAAAGAAAAAAGCTCAAGAAGTACGTGCATTAGAACTTGCTAATGACGAAGCCGAGAAAAGCCTAATGGAAGCAGCGGAGGCTGAAAAACAAAATGGTGTTGAAACAATAATTACTAAGAATATTGATGAAATTGGCTTGGATAGAAAGGCGGAAGGTGACAAGGTTAACGAATTAAGTAGCGCAATAAAGAAATTAGTAGATTTTGTAGAAAAAGGAGGCGAAATTGATTTCGTCATGCCTGACGAAGAGGAAAGGGGAGAAGGTGAAGAGCCTGATCAGAGTGCGCAAGAACGTGATGCATTACGTGTAATGTTTAAGGAAGTTCGTCGACTTGAAAAGAAAGTTCACCAGCTCGAGCACAAAGACCACTAACAAGTCGCTCGTCCGGACGCAAACTACGCGGCGCTTCGTTTGCGCCGCACAGCTACAACGTTGGGCGCAAATACCATGACCTCAAAGAAAGACTTCGTCCAATCTGCCATCACTGAACATCTAGCTCCTGTTCTCACCAAAGCGGGCTTCTATCGGTATCGGCCTAAGCACTTCTTGAGAATCCGCAGAGAGATGGTCGACTCCGTTGGTTTTCAGATGTCGAAGTGGGGTGGGCACGATTTCTATGTTCATTACTACATTAACCTGCTTTCCGACCCGCTCATGGATATTGATACTTATCGCATAGGCAAAAGAGTCGATGCACCGCCCGACAGAGACATCAATTGGGCCGGACCAGATGAGGCAACTGCCACAATCGCCATACAGAGCGTCACCAAAGTCGTTGAAGACAGCATCCTGCCCTGGTTTGAATCTGTGAGCACAGTCCGTGACTTTGTTGTCGAATACGTAGCCAAACCCGATACCCAACTGGACAGTCTGGATTTGAGCATTGCACTCCTGCATATCGGGTTCACCAATCGGCCTTGGTGGTCATGCGAGGCAATAAAAGATGCAAAACGATACAGTGAACCACCGGAGGCACACGAACGGGCCCAGATGGAGTACGCCGTTCAGTTGCAGCAGGCCATTGACTCCTTTAAGTATGAGGAATTATTGGCTCTGTGGCGAAGACAAAATGTCGATAAGTTCAAGTTGGCATGGATGCCGGCCGGTTTGGGACACCCATAATCCCCATAATCCTGGACTGGGGGCGGTTTGGGACACCCATAATCCCGGACTGTGGATGTCCCAAAGCACTAATCCTGGACTGGGGGCGGTTTGGGACACCCATAATCCTGGACTGTGGATGTCCCAAAGCAGGCCTAATGAGCATTGTTTGATCAGGGCCATGTGCGATGAGCCGAGATTCTGATGCTGCGGAGCAGCTTCGCGCCAGCTGGAACGCCAATGCCGATGCATGGAGCACGGCCGTACGCGAACACAGGATCGAGAGCCGGCGCATTGCGACAGATGCCTCGATTGTTCAGGCCGTACTCGCCCGCTCTCCCGAGCGGGTGCTGGATGTCGGGTGCGGGGAAGGGTGGCTCGCCCGTGTACTGGCCGCGGCGGGTGCAGAGGTGGTCGGCGTGGATGGTTCAGCCCGCCTCGTCGAAGCCGCACGCCAGCAGGGGTCGGGTATTTTTCATGAGATCACCTATGCCGAACTGGTGGCAGAGCCTGAACAGTTCGGCAAGGACTATTCCGCCGTGGTTTGTAACTTCGCCCTCTTGGAAGAGGACGTGGTGCCACTGCTCTCAGCGCTGCGACGTGTGGTCGCGCCGGATGGTGTGCTGTTCATTCAGACAGTCCATCCCTGGAGTGCGTGTGGGGAGGCCGGTTACCGCAATGCCTGGCGTATCGAAACATTCAGTGGCTTCGAGCAATGCTTCGCGGAACCGATGCCGTGGTACTTCCGCACCCTGGCATCGTGGGTGGACGTGTTGCAAACGGCTGAGTGGCAGGTCACAGAAATACAGGAACCGCTTCACCCCGATACCGGCAATCCCTTATCACTGCTGCTCATCTGCAAGACAAATGTCGCTGTGGTGTGAGTCTGAATGATAAAGATGTCACCTTTTCCTTGAATGACGACGATGAGTCTCCTCGATGTAATCCTTCTGTTTTCAGTCATGTCCCTTTTGGCGCTGGTTCCAAGTGCCAGCGTTGCTCTGGTTGTTACTCGTTCATCAACCGCAGGATTCCCGCATGGGGCAGCAGTCGCCGCCGGGATTGTGTTGGGCGACCTGGTGTTTGTTTGTCTGGCGGTGCTTGGATTGGCGGTGATGGCGGAGGCGATGGGGGGATTCTTTGTGGTCGTCAAGTACCTGGCAGGGGCCTACCTGATCTGGTTCGGTCTGTCTCTGCTGAGAGCCAAGCGGCCAACACTGGCGGGTACGCGTGATCGAAGCACGTCATCTTTGACGGTGAGTTTTTTCTCTGGCCTCATCCTGACCCTGGGGGATATCAAGGCAATATTCTTCTACGCAAGCCTGTTCCCCGCGTTTGTCGATCTGTCCTCCATATCTGCAACAGACCTTGCCTCGATTGTGGTGATAACCCTGCTTGCGGTTGGCGGTGTGAAAGTTGGTTATGCATACGCCGGAGTCAGAGTGGCAAGCCTGGCAGGCGGGCGCGGGGCTGGGCGCGGCGCAAAGGTTGCTGCGGGCGGTCTGATGATCGGTGTCGGAGCGTACCTGGTCGCGAAGGCATGACAGACAAATAGGGGTTGGTATTGGAGTTCTCCATGAAGATCGGTGTCTTCGGTGCACAGGGCCGACTGGGTGCGATGATCCTGCGAATCCTGGCGGGCCAAAACAGTGTGCGGGCCGCAGGGTTCGATGCATCCCCTGAGGGTCTCGATGCGATCATCAATGCCGCTCCGTTGCGAGACGCAGCGTTGCATCGGCGAGCCCTGAATTGCGGTTGCCATGTGATCGATGTGACTGTCGATCGCGGATTGATTCGCGAATTGCTCGCGCTAGATGACCTGGCGAGGCAGCAGGGCCGTTGTATGATGGCGATGGCAGGACTCTCCCCGGGGTTGACCGGCCTACTCGCGCGCGACATGCAGGCACGGGTCCCCAAGGCTGCTTGTATCCAGGTCAGCCTCTTACAGAGCAGTGCCGGAACCGCAGGTGAACAGGGAACCCGTGAAATGATTGACCTTCTCACCCGCTCCGGATGCGAATTCAAACAGCGGCCTTATCCCCAGCGTCCAGGAGAGCCGCCATCAATCCGAAAGCTGTTCGACCTGGATGGCCCGGAACTCGAATTCCTGGACGGAGCAGTGAGTGTGAGACTCGTGACTGGATTCGACAGTCGGCACATGAATACGATCATCAGCATTCTCGCGTTGCTCCGCGGTACTGCGCCGCAGATCTACAGCCGCTTGCGCGACACCATTGCACGGAGGAAGGCGCAAGCCGGGGAGTCTGGTGTCGAAGCCATCGAATTAGGCGCCGTGGCCCTAACTCGGGACGGCAATGTGTTGGCGAGCCGAATGTTAAGTCTGGCCTCCGATTACGGGGCGACGGCAGCTATCGCCTCTGCCTCGGCTATGCTTGCTGTCCAAGGCCGCACACAGACGGGCGCTGGCCATCTGCGTGATTTCATCGGCTTGGAGCCCCTTCTTGACCACCCCGTCGTGCGAGCCCAGGTGCTCTAGGAAACAAAAAAGGCAAAAAGGGGTCGGTGACAAATGGTTCTCATTTGTCACCGACCCCTTCGTCGTTCAACAACCTCTGCGCCCTTTGCGCCTCCGCGCCCTCCGCGTTAAATCTCCCTAACCCAAATCACCCCTCAGGAATCACCTTCTGCGCCTGCTGGTCCGCATGGTACGAGGACCGCACCATCGGCCCACTGGCCACCTGGCTGAAGCCCATTGCGTAGCCGATCTCGGCGAGACGGTCGAATTCCTCCGGCGTCACGTAACGCTTCACCGGCAGGTGGTGCAGGCTGGGCTGCAGGTACTGGCCCAGGGTGAGCATGTCGCAGCCGTGGTCGCGCAGGTCGCGCATCACCGCTTCGACCTCGTGCATCTCTTCGCCCAGTCCCAGCATCAGGCCCGACTTGGTGGGCACCTGGGGATGGGTCTCCTTGAAGCGCTGGATCAGGTCCAGGGACCAGTCGTAGTCGGAGCCGGGGCGGGCCTCACGGTACAGGCGGGGCACGGTCTCCAGGTTGTGGTTGAAGACGTCCGGCGGGGCCTCGTTGAGGATGGCCAGCGCCACGTCCATGCGGCCGCGGAAGTCCGGCACCAGGATCTCGATGCGGATGTCGGGGCTGTGGGCGCGGGTGGTGCGGATGCAGTCCACGAAATGGCGGGCACCGCCGTCGCGCAGGTCGTCCCGGTCCACGGAGGTGATCACCACGTAGCGCAGACCCATGGCGGCGATGGTGCGGGCCAGGTTCTCGGGCTCCTCGGCGTCGAGCGGCTCGGGACGGCCGTGGGCCACGTCGCAGAACGGGCAGCGCCGGGTGCAGATGTCGCCCATGATCATGAAGGTGGCGGTGCCGTGGCCGAAGCATTCGCCCAGGTTCGGGCAGGAGGCCTCCTCGCACACGGTGTGCAGGCGCTGTTCGCGCAGCACCCGCTTGAGGCGCTGTACCTCGGGGCTGCCGTGGGTGCGGGCGCGAATCCAGGCGGGCTTGCGCAGGGGTTTTTCCGTGGGCGCGATCTTGACCGGGATGCGGGCCACCTTGTCGGCGGCGCGCAGCTTGACTCCGGGCTCCGGTGACTTGCGGGTATCGGTCATGTCGGTTGTGTCTCGGTGTTGTAGGGTATGAACTGCGGGCATCAGTCGCCGCGCAGCATGTCCATGACGGCGCGGATCTCGGCCTCGGCCTCTTCCACGGGATCGATGCGGTCGCCGGCGCAGACCTCCGAGAGGCACAGGCGGGAGAAGGCGGGCACGGCGTCGAAGCGTGGCACGTCGTTGCGGCCCGCCTTGGCGTAGGCGTAAAGCTGGGCCACCTGGATCACGTCGCAGTAATCGACCTTCTCGCCGCCGGCGCGTTCCCAGTGATCCGCCTCGCGCACCACCAGGCTCATGTCAGGCCCCAGACCCCAGTGGTTGATGACCAGTTCGCCGGTCAGGGCGTGCAGGCGCGCGATGATGCGCTCGAGTTCCTCGGGATCGATGTCCGGCTGGTGTTTGCCCACGTAGTCGAGGATGGGCACCACGCCCACGTCGTGCAGCAGGCCGGCCAGCAGGGCGTGCTCGGCATCCAGGCGGCCGCAGTGGCGGGCGATCACGTAGCACAGGGCGGAGACGTGCACGCTGTGGTCCCAGAGGGTGTGCATGCGTTGTTTCAGGGACGGCACGTCGGTCTTGAACACCTGGCCCATGGCGATGCTGATGACCAGCTGCCGAGTGGCGTTCGTGCCCAGGCGCCGGATGGCGTCACGCACGTGGTTGACCGGCGCGGTGCCGCCGTACATGGCGCTGTTGGCGGCCTTGATCAGCCCGCCGGTGACCGCCATGTCCATCTGCACGATGCGCGCCAGGTCGTTGAGGTCCGTGGCCGGGTCCTCGGTGGCGCGCTGGATCTTCAGGGCCACGTCGGGGACGCTGGGCAGGTCCAGCTGGTTGCTCATGCAGTCCTGGTAGAGCCGGGCGATGATGGCGCCCTCGGTGGGGCCGTACTCCACGTCTTCCAGTTCGATGCCGGTGCTGGTCTCGTCCGCCTTGAAGGTCTCGAACAACTGGCGGTCCACCCGCAGCAACCGGCCCTGGGTGAGTGCCACGGCGTAGTCCTGCAGGCGCTCGTCGCCGAACAGGGGGCGCAGGGCACGGCTGGAATCCGCCTCCAGCACGTGGGGCTTGCCGTTGCTCATCAGGTTGACCTTGCCGGTCAGCAGGTAATTGATCCAGCGGTGTTCGTCCCGGGCGTTGAGACGCAGGCCGGGGTTCAGGTCCACCAGCTTCGCCTTCTCGGCCAGCCGCACACGATTCTCGGCCTTCAGTTCCTGCAGAGGCCAGAGCCGCGACAGGAGCTGGTCCAGAGGCTCATGCGTTGAGGACATGCTTGATGGCTTCCAGTTCGTCCCGGACCTCGTCCAGGATCGCCAGGTTCATGTCCGCGTCCACGCTGCCGATGTCCATCTTCTTGAAGGCGGGCACCTGGTTCGGGTCGGGCAGGCTGGCCATGCGCGGGGTGTTGAGGTAGCTGAGCAGCTGGCTGACGATCACCAGGTCGCAGTAGTCGGGCTTTTCGCCGGTATCGCGCATCCAGTTGTCCGCTTCCTCGGCCACGGTCACCAGTTCCGGGTCCATGCCCCAGTAGTTCATCACCAGCACGCCGGTCATGCCGTGCAGCTTGAACAGGGTGGATTCCAGGGCCTCGGGCGAGAGCTTGGTGCCCTGGTTCTCCATGTACTTGAGGATCGGGATCACGCCGATGTCGTGCATCAGGCCGGCCAGCAGGGCGCGCTCGGGATCGAACTTGCGGCTCTTGCGGGCCAGCACGTAGGCGATGGCGGAGACGTTGACGCTGTGTTCCCAGAGCTGGCGCATGCGTTCCTTGACCAGGGCCGAGTCGGCCTTGAAGGTCTGGCGCATGGCGATGTTGGTGGCCAGCATGCGGGTGGTCTTCAGGCCCAGGCGCACCACGGCGTCGCGGATGTTGGTGATGGGCTGGGCGCCGCGGTAGAGGGGGCTGTTGGTGGCGTGCAGCAGGGCACCGGCCACGGCGGCGTCCATCTGCACCACCTTGGTCAGTTCCGGGATGCCCACGTCCGGGTCGTCGGCCATGCGCTGGATGCGGATGGCCACCTCGGGCATGGGCGGCAGCTCCAGGCGGTTGTTCAGGGTGGCCTCGTAGATCTCCTGGAAGATGCGCCCCTCGTCGGCGTTGATCTCCACGTCGTTGACCTCGAAGCCGGCGGTGCGCTCGTCGTTGAGTCGTTCCGCGAACGCGGTCTTGTCGATCACCAGCAGCCGGCACGCGCTCTCGGCCACGGCGAACTCGTTGCTGATGCGCTCCGGGAACAGGGGCAGGCGGGCGCGGGGGGAGTCGGCAGTCACCCGGTTGGCCTTGCCCTGGCTCACCAGGCCCAGGCTGCCTTCCAGGAGATAGACCAGGTGCTCGCGGTGGTCGGTGGCGTTGATCTTGGCACCGGCGGCCAGGGTGTCCTGTCCGGCCTGCTGCAGGAGGGCCGCGCGGCCCTGCTCGCTGAGTTCCTTGAGGGGCACGAATTCACTGGCGATCTGCTCAAGTGATTGGGTCATGGTGCAGGTTCCCGGTGCTGCTGGTGGTTGGTTGAAAAATGATGCCCTGCATTCTCTCACAGGGTGGCGGCAATCCCAATTCCACGGTCCTGCCCGGGCGATGGGCGCGGTCCGGGCCCGGACAGGCGTGGATGTGCGCGCATCAGCGCTGGCGAAGCCTGCCGGTGAAGGCCTGGTCGGCGTCCACGAGGCCGTGCGCCTGGAGCCATGCCCGCGCGTCCTCGGCGTCGCCGTGGAACCAGGCCCGGGTATCGCCCAGGCGGAAGCTGTAGCCCCAGGCGTCCATGTCGTCCATGAGCCGTTCGCGGCCCACGCCGGGCAGGTGATCCGCCAGCAGGATTTGAAGGTAGCAGACCGCGCTTTCCTCGAGATCATCGCCGCCGGCGTCGGTGTGCAGGCCGCTGCGCCGGGCCGGGTCCATGCACAGGTAGTGGCAGGCCTCGTGCAGGGCCGAGTGCACCGGGGTGTCCGGGCGCACGTGCAGCACGTCGCCCACCAGCCCGGCCTCCGGCGCGCCCCAGTAGGAGCCCGGCAGTTCGGCGCCCTCGGGATGCACCCGGATCTCCAGCCCCAGCGGCTCGAACAGATCCCGCAGGCTGCTCAAATGCCCTGCTTCACAGACCAGCACGTCCATCATTACTGTTTGTCAGTTGTCAGTTGTCAGTTGTCAGTTGCAGGAGGGGTGGCTTGCGATCTTTCAGACCGGGCGGGCAGTGCTCCGGATGCCGCCGGTACCAGTCCATGGCCGCGTCCACGTAGGCGCGCAGGCCGGAGGTGACGTAGAAGCGCGCCTGGCTGGCGTCGTGGATGGGCGGGCTGCCGTTCTCGGCGATCACGGCCGCCTTGAGCAGGGCCAGGATGGTGGTGGCCGCCTGGCGTTGTTCCATGGCGGTGATGGCTTCCCAGGCGGCGGGTTCGAAGTACAGGCGCATCAGGTCGGGGCGCTGGCTGAGCAGCATGCGTGCCACCTGCTTCAGGGTGCGGTCGGCGCCTTCCCAGTCCTGGACCAGGCCGGAGCCGAGCAGGGTGCGCAGTTCCTCCCGGCCCTTGGCGGAGATCATGACACGACTTGAAGAGTCGGCCCCGGAGTCTCGCGGCTGAGGTATTGGTGGATGACGTCGGCGAGCTTCACGCCCAGGGGCTCCAGGCCGCCGTTGCCGAACAGCACGTTGAATTCCAGGATGAAGGGGTGGCCGTCCACCAGGGCCACGTCGAAGCCGGCGTGGTCGATCTTCAGCCGGCGGGCGAGATCGGCCACCAGGCTCACCGCCTGGGGCGGCACGTCCTCGAAGATCAGTTCTCCGCCCCGGGCGATGTTGTTGTGGAAACCGCCCTGGGGGGCCTTGCGCCAGTAGGCGGCCACCACCTGGTCGCCCACCACGGTGACGCGCACGTCCCGCTCGATGGGCAGGCGTTCCTGGGCGTACAGCACGTCGTGGGTCGCCGCCCAGTCGCGCAGGGCCTGGCGGTCCTCGATCAGCGCCACGCCGCGCCCCTCGGCGCTGCGCGGTTCCTTGAGTACCAGGGGGAAGCTGAAGGTGTCGAGGATCTCCTCCAGCGCCGCCGGCGTGGAGGGCAGGATCAGGGTCTCGGGCACGTGGGCGGGGGCGGCGGCCCACAGGGCGCGGGTCATGCGCACCTTGTCGTGGCCCAGGTGGTAGCTCTGGATGCTGGGGAACAGTCGCTTGTTGTACACCCAGGCCAGCACGTCCACCTGCCAGGAGGCGGGGAACAGCAGCCAGTCGGCGGCCAGGATCTCGGCCTCGTGCCGGTACATGAGTTCCGGCTTGAGATAGCGGGTGTCCGGGATGCCGAAGGAACGGTAGGCGTCGAAGGACAGCAGGCGCATGGGCGTGGAACGGACCGGGACAGGGGAGGGCGCCGGGGCGCCCGATGTCATCAGCCGTTGCTGGCCTCCCACTGGGCAGGGGTGAAGGGCTTGATGCTCAGGGCATGGATGGCGCCGCTGGCGATCTCGTTGCCCACGGTGGCGTAGACCCGCTGGTGGCGCTTGACCGGGTTCAGGCCTTCAAACTCGGCGCTGATCACCGTGGCCTCGAACTTGCCGTCGCCGCCGGTGACGGAGACCCGGGCGTCGGGCATGCGGCTGCTGATCAGTTGCTGGACCTGTTCGGGAGTCATGGGATGGGTATTCCTGGTGGCTTGAATCGAGCGGCCAATGATAGCGCCTGCCGGGGTTCTGCGTCAGCCGGCGTCCGCGTCCCGGGCGTCGCTGTGCTGGGCCTCGATCCCCAGGTAGGCGCGCAGGCTCGGCCACTGGCGCGCCAGCACCTGGTCCATGTAGGCGGACAGGAGGTGGGCGCGGTCGACGCCCTCCACCCAGCCGTAGATGGACTGGCGCAGGTCCGCGGGTCCGTTCACGTTCACGTGCAGGTCGTGCACCACCCGTTGCCATTCCGCCAGGGTGGGGCGCAGGTCCAGGGCGCGGAACAGGGCCTCCAGGCTCTGGATCATGGGCCGGGCATTCTCCGCCAGGCCCAGCTTCGCCGGTGTGATCGCCTCGTCCGGGTCGTCCCGCTGACCCAGCCACAGGCTGAAGGCCGCCTGGCGCAGGCTGTGGTAGAGGGGTTCGTCGGAGATGAAGCTCACCAGCAGGTTGCGCCGGTGGGCCTTGAGCGCCACCTCGCCATAGCGCCAGGTGCCGTCGCGCACGAACTCCGCCAGGCGCAGGTGGGTCTGGAAGGGTGCCCTGTGCAGCTGGTCCAGGATCAGGAAGGCGGGGTCGCCCTCGCTGAGCGCGCAGGCCTCGGCCATCACCCGGTCCAGGGCATCCATGGGCGCTTCGCCCGGGGCCTCCTGGGCGGGTTCGGCAGGGTCCATGCGTACCGGCGGCTGCGGCGGCGGGTCGGTGAATTCGTGGTAGAGCACGTGGCCGTGGCCCAGGGCGTGGCCCAGGGCATAGGCGAAGGCGCTGCGCCGCCGGCCGCTGTCGCCCTCCAGGTTCAGGCAGCGCAGGTGATCCCCGGGCGCGGACAGCAGGCACTGCACGGCATAGTCGTAATCCTGGTCGGAGACGAAGCCGTGTTCCGCAAGCCTTTGTTTCAGTGCCGTCATTTGGTCATGTCCCGGGAAGCTGCCATGATTATTGGTGCGCCCCGCTGGTTCATCAAGCCGGGGCCTGCCTGCGCCGACGGACGGCGCGCAGGGCCCGTTAAGATGTCATTCAAAGATGGAGGTCCCCATGCATTTCAAGCAGCTGTTCGAACCCGACTCTTCCACCTACACCTACCTGCTGGCCTGCGCCGAGACCAGCGAGTGTGTGCTCATCGACCCGGTGATCGAGACCGTGGAGCGGGATCTGGCGGTGATCAACGAGATGGGGCTCAAGCTCACCTGTGCCCTGGAGACCCACATCCACGCCGATCACATCACCGGCGCGCGCAAGCTCAAGGCCTTGAGCGGCTGCAGGATCGCCGGCCCCGCCATGGACGATCTGCCCTGCCGGGACATCGGCGTGCGCGAGGGCGAGCCGTTTCGCGTCGGCGGCATCACCCTCAATCCCCTCTACACCCCGGGGCACACGGACACCCACCATGCCTTCCTGCTGGAACACGGTGGCCTGAACCTGCTGTTCTCCGGCGATGCCCTGCTCATCGAGGCCTGCGGGCGCACCGACTTCCAGTCCGGCGATGCGCGCACCCTCTACCAGTCCATCCACGACAAGTTCTTCTCCCTGCCCGACGAGACCCTGGTCTATCCCGCCCACGACTACGAGTCCCGCCAGATCACCACCATCGGCCAGGAGAAGATGCGCAACCCGCGCCTGGGCCGGGGCAAGACGCTCGAGGAATTCGTGAAGATCATGGACGAGATGGACCTGCCCTATCCGCGCAAGATCGATTTCTCGGTGCCCGGCAACGAGCGCTGCGGCGAGTGCCCGGACAACGTGCCGGACGAGATGAAGCGGCTGTGCGAGGTGAGTAGGCAGGGGTGAGGGCAGTGGCTAGTGGCTAGTGGCTAGTCTCAAGTGGCAAGGAAAACCGGTTTTTTTCCTTTCCTTGCCACTAGCCACTTGAGACTTGCCACTGGCCCGTTGGTGAGCGCCTTTTCAGGCGCTCACCAACGGGCCTTTTCCCACATCTCCGGATTCGCCCAGTATCGCGGGTTCAGCCAGTCCGGGGTCTTCTTGTAGTCCTTGAGGTTGAAGCGGAACAGGTGGATGTTGCCTTGTGCCTGAGCGTAGCTGCGCACCCGGGTCAGGCCCAGGGCGATCAGGTCCTGTTCATGCCATCCGTTCTCGCCGCCCTCGGGCATGAGCACGTACAGGCTCTCGCTGTTCAGATCCCGCAGGCGGGCGATCATGTGGGTGGCCTGGTCGCGGTCCAGTGCCGTCAGGGCATCCAGCACCAGCACCAGTTCGTGGCGGTCCACGTCCTCCAGGGCGGGGTAGGCCTCGGTGGTGAACAGCCAGGTGATGGGCAGTGTGGGCAGGCGCGCGTGGATGGCCTCGGGCAACGGGTTGTCGGGCCCGCTGATCACCAGCAGGGAGCGGGGGCCCAGTTCCTCGGGCAGGTGGGTCAGGTCGGCGAGGATGCGCGGGTCCATGAAATCCCCCAGGTGTTGTCGATGAATGTGGCGGGCTGCCGGTATACTTCTGACAGCAAATTTTCCGTTCCAGTATATCGCGAGGACCCGCCATGTCGTTCGATGCCAAGCTCAACGAATTCCTGAGCAAACACCCCATGTCTGCCTCCCTCACCCCCAGCGAAGTGAGCATCCTGCTCGAATACCTGGACGAGGCCAGCTTCAAGAGCAAGCAGGTGATCGCGGAGATCGGCGAGGTGGGCGAGGCCCTGTATTTCGTGGTGGACGGCGAGGCCGCCCTGTACCACGACGACGCCGGGCGCGAGGTGGAGGTGGGGCGCATGAAGGAGGGCGAACTGATGGGCGAGATGTCCTTCTTCGACCGGGTGCCCCGGGCGGTGCGCATGCGCGCCCTGAAGAATGGCACCCGGGTGCTTAAGCTCACCCGCTCCATGTATGACCGCCTGCGCGTGGAGCGCCCCTACATCGCCGTGAACCTGCTGGAGTTCGCCATCATCAGTCTCGACCACCTGATCCGCCGGGTGAGCGAGGACGTGGCCACCTTCAACCGCTATTTCTACGCCCCGGGCAAGAAGTAGCCTTCGCGTCCATCGCCGGCGCGTCCCGTGCAGGTCCTCGAACTGCTCATCCTGCCGCCCGCCAGCGGCTTGATCGCCATCGTGCTCGGGCTGCTGTTCTGGGGGCGCCGTCTGGGCAAGGGGCTGGTGTTCGCCGGCATCGCCTGGCTCTACGTGGCGGCCACGCCCCTGTTCGCGGGCTGGCTGCTGGCGGGACTGGAGCGCGGCTACCCGGTCGCGCCGCCGCTGCCCGAGGCCGCCGGCGCCATCGTGGTGTTGGCCGGTGGCCGGCACCCGGATGCGCCCGAATATGGCGGCGAGACCGTCAGCCCCCATTCCCTGGAGCGCCTGCGCTATGGCGCGCGCCTGCATCGCGACACCGGCCTGCCGCTGCTGGTGAGCGGCGGGCGGGTGCGCGGGGATGAACCCGCCGCCGAGGCGGACCTGCTGGCAGACGTGCTGGAAGGGGAGTTGGGTGTGGCGGTGCGCTGGCGGGAGACCGAAAGCCGCAATACCTGCGAGAACGCGCTGTTCAGCGCGCACCTGCTGGCAGAGGCGGGCATCGAACATGCCCTGCTGGTGTCCCACGCCCTGCACATGCCCCGGGCCGTGTGGTGTTTCCAGCGCACGGAACTGGCGGTCACGCCGTTCCCCACCCTGCCGATGGGCGACCTGTCGCGCCATCGCGGCATCACGGTCGTGCTACCCCAGCCCCGCGCCCTGTGGCTGACGGGGCAGGCGCTGCATGAGTACCTGGGCCTGGTGTGGTACCGGGTGAAGTGGGAAGTGAGAATTGGGAAGTAGGAATAAAGACATCGAAAGCCATTCTTCGCCCTTCCCAATTCACACTTCCCACTTCAACTGTGCCATCCGCACTGGCATCCGCCGTTCCCCCCAATCGCCCGGCTGCGCTTCGAACACGCCGGGCAGCTTCGTGTCGCACCTCGGGCAATGACCCTCGGCGGTGAGCTGCCAGTGGGTGATGCGGTAGCCGTCGCGGCCTATGAGCCGTTCGCCGCAGCCGTGGCAGTAGGTGCTGGCGCCCAGCTCGTCGCGCACGTTGCCGGTGTAGGCGTGGTGCACGCCGTTGCGCCGGGCGATCTCCCGGGCGCGGGTCAGGGTGCTGGCCGGGGTGCGCGGCACGTCGGTCATCTTCCAGTCCGGGTGAAAGGCGGTGAAGTGCATGGGCACGTCCGGGCCCAGGTTTTCCACCACCCAGCGGGTCATGCGATCCAGTTCCGCATCGGAGTCGTTGTGGCCGGGGATCAGCAGGGTGGTCAGCTCCAGCCACACCTCGGTTTCGTGGCGGATGTAGCGCAGGGTCTCCAGCACCTTGTCCAGGTGGGCGCCGCAGGTCTTCCAGTAGAAGTCCTCGGTGAAGGCCTTCAGATCCACGTTCGCGGCGTCCATGTGGGCGAAGAAGTCCTCCCGGGCGCCGGGTGAGATGTAGCCCGCGGTCACCGCCACGGATCGGATGCCCCGCTCGCGGCAGGCGATGGCCGTGTCCACCGCGTATTCCAGGAAGATCACCGGGTCGTTGTAGGTGTAGGCCACCGAGCGGCAGCCCAGCCGCTCCGCGGTCCGGGCCAGGGCCTCGGGGGAGGCCTGGTCCATGAGGGTGTCCATCTCCCGGGATTTGCTCATGTCCCAGTTCTGGCAGAACTTGCAGGCCAGGTTGCAGCCGGCGGTGCCGAAGGAGAGCACCGGCGAGCCGGGCAGGAAGTGGTTGAGCGGCTTCTTCTCGATGGGGTCCACGCAAAAGCCGCTGGAGCGTCCGTAACTGGTCAGCACCACCCGGTCGTGTTGCCGGGCGCGCACGAAGCACAGTCCCTGCTGACCCTCGTGGAGCTTGCATTCACGGGGGCAGAGGTCGCACTGGATGCGCCCGTCCGGCAGGGCATGCCAGTAGCGGGTGGGGACGGTGGTCTGAATCTGGGGGGTGGTCATGGGAGGCGGGCCGGCCGGGCCGGCGGGGCAGGATAGTCCAATGAGATATGGGTCCCAGGATGGAGAATTTCAATCGGGTATTTCCTGTGCAGACACTATACTCGGGTGACGGACGCCGGAATTGCCGGCTCCCCGGGCACGCCAACAAGAACAACAATCCCAGCCGTTGGTCAAATACATACCCTATAAAATTCATGGGGTTGGTGATGGCCGTGTCTCCAGGTGTCGTGCAGGAGGAGTATCGAATGATCAGAATGGAAGCGAGGAGTTTGCAGGGTGCCGTCCGCCCGGCGGCGGTGGCAGGTCATTTCTATCCGGCGGACGCCGGTCTGTTGCGTACCGTCGTCGAGGGCCTGCTCTCGGACTTCGCCGAGGCCGAGCCCCCGGCGCGTCCCCCCAAGGCCCTGATCGTCCCCCATGCGGGTTATGTGTATTCCGGCGCCGTGGCTGCCCGGGCCTATAACCGGCTGCGGGGCGCCAATGGCATTCGCCGGGTGGTACTGGTGGGGCCGGCCCACCGGGTGGGATTCTATGGCATCGCGGCCCCCGAGGCCGCCTGGTTCGAAACCCCGCTCGGCCGTGTGCCCGTAGACCAGCCGGCGGTGGAACAGGCCTGCGAGCTGTCCTCGGTGTTCCGCTATGATGCCGCCCACGCACCCGAGCACTGCCTGGAGGTGCAACTGCCCTTTCTGCAGCGCACCCTGAGCGAGGACTTCACCCTGGTGCCCCTGGTGGTGGGCGGTGCCACCACCAATGACATGGCCCGGACCCTGGAGGCCGTGTGGGGCGGACCCGAGACCCTGGTGGTGATCAGCTCCGACCTCAGCCATCACCTGGATTACGACGCCGCGCGCATCGTGGACGAACGCACCAGCCGGGCCATCGAGACCCTGGACGAGGAGGGCATCGAGGCGGGCATGGCCTGCGGCCGGGTGCCCATCCAGGGCCTGCTGCGCCTGGCCCGCCAACGGGGCCTGGCGGCCGAGCGCCTGGACCTGCGCTGCTCCGGGGATACCGCCGGCCCGCGCGACCGGGTGGTCGGCTACGGGGCCTATGCCTTCGGTGACTGAGGCCCTGGCGCCCGGCGCCGGGCGCGAGCTGCTGGCGGTCGCCCGGGAGTCCATCCTGCATGGTCTGAGCCAGGGCGTGCCATCAAGCCCCGATCCCGCCGACTATGACCATCCCCTGCAGGCGCCGGGGGCGAGCTTCGTCACCCTGCGCTCCGCCGGCGGTGATCTGCGGGGCTGCATCGGGCACCTGGAGGCCCACCGGCCGCTGGTGCTGGACGTGGCCGGCAATGCCTTCTCCGCGGCCTTCCTGGATCCGCGCTTCTCACCGGTCAACGAGGCGGAGTTCACCCAGCTGGACATCCACATCTCCGTGCTCGGCCCTTCCGAGCCCCTGCCGGCGGACGCCTGGCGGGACCTGCCGTCCTACCTGCAGCCCGGCCACCATGGCCTGATCATCCAGCTGGGATCGCGCCGGGCCACCTTTCTGCCCGCGGTCTGGGCACAGCTTCCCGAGGCGCAGGAGTTCGTGGCGGCGCTGTACCGCAAGGCGGGTCTCGAGGCCTTTGCCGATGCCTCGGGTCGCATCACCGGCTTGAGCGCCTGGGTGTACACGGTCCACGAGATCCACTCGCAGACCTCGGCTTTCAGCTGAGCCAGCCCGTCAGTTCCCCAGCAGGCATGGGCCGGGCGATGAAGAATCCCTGGACCGCATCGCAGCCGTGTTCGCGCAGGAAGCTGGCCTGTTCCCGGGTCTCCACCCCCTCGGCGATCACCTGAAGTCGCAGGGTGCGGCCCAGGGCGATCACCGCCTCGGCGATGGCGGCATCGTCACTGTCCTGGCCGATACCGTCGACGAATTCCCGGTCGATCTTGAGCGCGTGCACGGGCAGGCGCTTGAGGTAGGCGAGGGAGGAATGCCCGGTACCGAAGTCGTCGATGGACACCCGCACGCCCAGTCGGGCGATGCGGCTGAGGGTGTCCACGGTGTGTTCCAGGTCCACGATGATCAGCCGCTCGGTGATCTCCAGCTCCAGACGCTCCGCCTCCAGCCCCGATTCCGCCAGCACGCGCTCCACCATGCCCGGCAGGTCCGGGTGACGGAACTGGCGGGGAGAGAGGTTCACGCTCAGGTTGAGGGCCGGCAGCCCCCGGTCCTGCCAGCCGCGCACCTCCCGCGCCGCGGTGCGCAGCACCCATTCCCCCAGGGGCTCGATGAGGCCCGTGTCCTCGGCCATCGGAATGAATTCCGCGGGCGGGACCAGGCCCCGCTCCGGGTGCTGCCAGCGCACCAGGGCCTCGACACCGCAGATGCGTCCGCTGCGCAGGTCCATCTGGGGCTGGTAGTGGACCTGGAACTGGCCCAGTTCCAGGGCCTGGTGCAGCTGGTTCTGCAACAGCAGGCGCTCCATGGCCCGGGTGTTCATGTCCGGGGTGTAGAAGCGGTAGCCGGCGCCACCCTGGGCCTTGGCCAGGTACATGGCGCTGTCGGCGTGGCGCACCAGGTCCTCCGGGTGCTCGTCGTCTTCCGGGTACAGGCTGATGCCGATGCTCACGTTGCAGAAATGCTCGTGCTCGCCCAGGCGGAAGGGGCGGCGCATGGCCTGCACCACGCGCTCGGCGGACAGGCTCGCCTGTTCGCTGTGCTCGATGTTCTCCAGGAGGATGATGAACTCGTCGCCGCCGAATCGGGCCACGGTGTCGCCCTCGCGCACGCAGCCCAGCAGCCTCTCCGCGGTCTGGCGCAACAACTCGTCGCCCATCATGTGGCCCAGGCTGTCGTTGACGTTCTTGAACTGGTCCATGTCCAGGAACAGCAGGGCCACCAGGCGCTGGTTGCGCGTCGCGTTGGCCAGGGCGTGCTGCAGGCGGTCCTTGAACAGGGTGCGGTTGGGCAGCCCGGTGACCGGGTCGAAGTTGGCCAGGTGCCTGAGCCGGTTCTGGTAGTCGTGGCGTTCGGTGATGTCCTGGGCGGTACCGCGCAACAGCAGGGGTTTGCCCTCGTCGTCGTAGACCAGCTCGCCGTCCTCGTGGAGGATGCGCTCGCTGCCGTCCGGGCAGGTGATGCGATGGTCGATCTCGTAGGGCAGGCCGTGCTCGAGGCAGCGGGCGATGGCCTCCTGCAGCCGCTGCCGGTCGTCCCCGGGGATCATCTCCAGGAAACGCTCGTAGTCCGGCGTGGTGAATTCCGGGCCCAGGCCCAGGAGGTTGTAGACCTCGGCGGACCAGTACAGCCGGCCGGTGGCGATCTCCCATTCCCAGTGGCCGAGGCGCGCGATGCGCTGGGCGTTGGCCAGGCGCTGCTCGCTCAGGCGCAGGGCGGACTCCACCCGGGTGCGTTCCTCGATCTCCCGGCGCAACTGCCTGACCACCTCGGTGAGGTTTTCGGTGCGCGCCTCCACCTGCCGTTCCAGGGCGTCCCGGCTGCGGCGCAGGGCCTGTTCGCTCTCCTTGAGCGCCGTGGCATCGGCAAGCACGGCGATGCACTGGCTGATCTCGCCGCGCTCGTTGAAGATGGGCGAGAGGGTGACATCGTTCCAGAACAGGCTGCCGTCCGGGCGCTGGCAGCGCAGGGTCCTGCGCATCGAACCACCGGTGCGCATCTGTGAGACCATCGCCGTGCAGGTCTGCCCGTCCTCGCCCTCGCAGGCCAGCAGGGTCAGGCTCCGTCCGAGCAGGTCCACCGCCGGGATGCCGGTGATCTGGGCGAAGGCGGCATTGGCGTAGCTGATGCGCTCGCCCTCGGCGTCCACGTCTGCGATGGCGATGCCGTTGTAGGCACTGTCCATGGCCCTGCGGAACAGGGCCAGGGTCTGGTGAAACTGGTGGCGCTCGCTGATGTCCCGCACGATCCCGGCAAACAGGTGCTCGCCACCGGCCTTGACCTCGCTCACGGCCAGCTCCATGGGGAACAGGCTGCCGTCCTTGCGCTGACCGTGGACCGTGCGGCCCACGCCGATGATGCGGCCCTCGCCGGTCTGCAGGTAGTTGCGCAGATACTGGTCGTGGCGCTCCCGGTCCGGCGAGGGCACGAGCAGACTGACGTTGGCACCCAGCATCTCCTTGCGTTCATAGCCGAAGATGCGCGTCACCGCCGGGTTCACCTCGCGGATGATGCCCAGGCGGTTGATGAGCACCACGCCGTCCACCATCTCCTCCAGGACGGCCCGCAGGACACCTTCGTTCAGGGTGTCGTAGCGGGACATCAGGTCCAGGGGCTGGGACTGATCGGTCATGGAAAGGTCCGGGGCGGGGAATATGTGATGCAGATCACATTATCTATGTTTTTATGGGCCAGTGAATAGTCGCTGGCCGACGGGATGGTGCGGATCATTGACAGATGTCATCAACACGACCGGTATTCCCTTGATCGCCTATCGGGTCCATCTTCAGGCCATGCTCCAACGCCTCCCGCGCCCTGTCGTCCTTGCCCTGTGTCTGGTGCTGCTGGCGGCGCCTGCCCGGGCCGTCGAGACCCTGGTGCTGGCGGTGGAATCCGTGGAAGGGGAGGGTTTCTCCCTCGCGGACCTGCGGGCCGAACTGCGCCCCGGCGAGGGGCGCCACGGGCTGAGCCTCGAGATCGGCCAGCTGCGGCTGGGCGATGAGATGCTGCTGGAGCGGGTGCGTCTGGAATGCCCCGCCCTGGCCTTGCAGGGCCTGGGCGGCACCTGCGAGCGGGGCAGCGTCCGGTTCGACCATCCCTGGCTGGGATCCCAGTCGCTCACCGCGGCCTTCACCTATGCCCATCCGGGCGTGCTCTCCCTGGAGCTGCAGGGCCTGCGTCTGGCCGGCGGGCGGGCGCAGTTGAGCGTCCGCCTCGACGGGGATCGCTGGCAGCTGCGCGGCAGGGGCGAGGGGCTGGACCTGGCGGGGCTGTCCCGGGTTTCCGGGCTTGCAGGCCATCCCTGGCCGGTGGCCGCCACCGGCTTTGCTGCATTCCGGCTCGATGCCCGGGGACGAGGGGCGCTGCCGGACAGCGCGACCCTGCAACTGGATCTGGCGGGTGCGGATTTCGCCAGCGAGGACGGGCTCAAGGCGGGCGAGGCACTGGCGCTCGGTGTCAATCTCGCCCTGCGCCGGGAGCGCGCCGACTACCGGGTCGAGCTGGCCGCGCGCTGGCACGCCGGTGGGGTCTACGTGCACCCGGTGTTCGTGGAGGCGGATGCACCCCTGAGTCTCGACCTGCGTGGCCGGATCAGGCCGGCCGACCGCCATCTCACCGTGGACAGCCTGCGTTTCGAGCAGCCCGGCGTGGCGATCCTGTCCGCCCGGGGCAGTTGGGCCACGGCGCTGGGTCTGGCGGGCCTGGATGCCACCCTGGACCTGGAGCGCCTGCGCCTGCCGGCGGCCTTCGATACCTATGCCCTGCCGTTCCTGCCGGGCACGGCCCTGGATGCCCTGGACAGCGAGGGCCTGCTGGCCGGGCGGGTGCGTCTGGGACAGGGGCAGCCCGTGGAGGCGGCCGTGCAGGTCGTGCGCCTGTTCGCGCACGACCGCATGGGGCGCTTCGCCCTGGATGGGGTGGACGCCGCGCTGAACTGGCGGGCCGACGGCACCGCGCCCGCCTCCCGGGTCGCCATGGACGGCGGGCATGTCTACGGCATCGCCCTGGGCGCGATCCGGTTCCAGCCGCAGATCGGTCGGGACGGGGTACGCCTGCCAGAGCCCGTGCACGTGCCGATTCTGGACGGCGCCCTGGAGATCCGCGGGTTCGAGGTGGCCGGTCTGGGCAGTGGGGCGACCCGTTGGGCCTTCGATGGCGGGCTCACGCCCATCAGCATGGAACGGCTCACCCAGGCCCTGGGCTGGCCGCTGCTCTCGGGTACCCTGGCGGGCATCATCCCCGACGTGCGTTACGAACAGGGCCTGCTCACCGTGGGAGGGCGTCTGCTGGTGCGCGCCTTCGACGGCACGGTCACCCTCGGTGACCTGCGCCTGCGCGATCCCCTGGGCGTGGCGCCGGAGCTTTCCGCCCAGATCCAGGTGCGCGGGCTGGACCTGGCGGAACTGACCCGCACCTTCGACGTGGGCCGGATCACCGGCCGCCTGGACGGTGACATCCGGGACCTGGTGCTGGTGCGCTGGTCGCCGGTGTACTTCGACGCGGTATTCCGCACGCCTCCCGGCGACCCCACGCCGCGACGCATCAGCCAGCGGGCCGTGGACAACCTGACCCGGGTGGGCAGCGGTGTGGGGGGTGCGCTCTCGGGCGGATTCCTGCGTTTCTTCGAGGACTTCTCCTACCGCCAGCTGGGCCTGAGCTGCCGCCTGGTGGGCGAGGTCTGCACCATGGACGGCGTCGCCCCCGCGCCCCAGGGTTACTACATCGTCCAGGGCTCGGGCCTGCCGCGCATCGACGTCATCGGCTTCACCCGCGAGGTGGCCTGGAGGGACCTGGTCAACCGGCTGGCCACGGTGGCGCTGGAGGGTGGCGGGCCGGTGGTGAGGTAAGGGGCAAGTCTCAAGTGGCTGGTGGCAAGGAGGGCCTGATATTCCGATGCGGAATGCCTTGGAGGAAGGGGCTCCATCCCTTAAATACTGTACAATTATTATGCTAATTATGACGTCATGGGCAGGTATTCGAAGCATTCTCCAATCATTGTATCTCAGAAATAGTTACTTAACTTACTGAAAAACAAAAATTAGTGCACTATTCCTGAGGCTTGTGCAAAAGAACACCTTGACCTGTGCGAAACATGTACTAAAGTTATGCACTCTTACACATAGTGTACAGGAGTGCGGCGTCATGAAACGAATCCTCGTATTGATGGTTTTCCTGCTGGCGGCGCTGTCGCTGGCGGGGTGCAACAGCAGTTCCTCTTCATCCTCATCCTCCGACCCGACGACCCAGGTGCGCGTCCTGCACGCTTCTCCCGACGCGCCCGCGGTCAACATCCTGGCGGGTGGTTCGCCCGTGCTGGAAGGCGTGGATTACAAGGATGGTTCCGGTTACCTGACCGTCCCGGCCGGCAGTCTTGAGGTGGCCGTCGACGGCCTTCTGCCTGGTGGAGCAACGTTGACCGTCATCGGTCCTCTGGACATTGATCTGGAGGCCGGGACCCAGTACACGGTGGTGGCGTTCGGGGAGGTGACGGAAATCAAGCCTCTGCTGATCACTGTCGACCGCGTGACCGTGGGTGCCGGCGAAACCCGCATCCAGGTATTGCACGCGGCACCCAACGCCCCTGAGGTGGATGTCTATCTGCTGCCTCCCGACACCAACACCGTTCCCGAAGGTGTCGCACCCGTCGGCACCTTCGAGGCTGAAGGCGTGCTCGGTCCCGTCAACGTCCAGGCGGGCAGCTACCAGATCATCGTGACCCTCGCGGATGATGCCGACACCATCGTGTTTGACTCCGGCACGGTTGATTTGCCCGGTGGCGCCGATCTGCTGGTGGTCGCGGTGCAGAATACAGCTGCCGGTGACGCTCCCATCAGCCTGGTGGTGATGGATGGCGAAGGTTCCACTGAGATCCTGGACAAGAACAGTCCGGCCAATGTACGGGTGGTGCATGCCTCGGCTGATGCGCCCAATGTGGACGTGGTGGCCAATGATGTTGTCACGCTGGTCAATGATCTTGCCTTCCCGGAGTTCACTGCATACCTGGCGCCTGCCCCTGATACCTACAACATCAAGGTTGGCCCCACGGGCAACGCCGTGGGCAACCCGGTCATCGAGGCGGATCTGACCCTGGAGGCCGGGCAGAGCTACACCGTGATTGCTGTAGGTACGCTGGCCGAGATCGAGCCCCTGGTCCTGGTGGACAACCGGCGTCGGATCGCCACCGAGGCCCGCGTGCGCATCGTGCATGCTTCGACGCTGGCCGGGAATGTGGATATCTTCGTGACCGATGCGGCCGATACCGATCTGACCACTGTCGATCCGGTGTTCAGCGATGTGCCCTTCAAGGCTGAGACCGGTTATGTGTCGCTGGCAGCCGGCACCTACTTTGTGACCGTGACGCCTGTTGGCGAGCCGGAAACAGCTGCCATCGGTCCCGTGGAGCTGGAACTCGAGGCAGGCGGCCTCTACGGCGCCATCGCCCGTGATCCGCTCCCGCCCGAAACTGACTTGGGACTTATCCTGCTGGACGACCTGGCGGAGCCCATCTAAGTCAGATCTGGGCTGCTCTGACAGTTCAGTCAAGAAGAGACTCGAAGGCCCGGCATGTCCGGGCCTTCGTTTTTTGCAGATCAATGCTCAGCATCCCTAGCGTGCAACACCTGCGGCACGCATCCTCCTTAGCTAGCCACTAGCCACTAGCCACTAGCCACTAGCCACTAGCCACTAGCCACTAGCCACTAGCCACTGCCCTCAAGCCCTATGCCGACTCTCCCCCGTCGTCACCCCGCCCGCGATCATGTGCGCCACGCGCAGGGGTTCGGGCATCAGTCCGTTGATCTGCAGGTTCTCGATCAGGCGTCGCGCCTGGGTCTCACCGATGCCCTGGCGTTGCACGAACACTCCCGCCAATGGCTCCATCGGGCCGGCCGCCTCGATGAGCCGCCACTTGCGTTTGCCACCCGGCACGTGATCCAGCAGCGCCCGGCGAATGGTGGAAAGGGACGGCTTTCGGCGCGCCACCACCAGCACCGGAAGCCCGGTCTCCCGGTGCAATCCCTCCAGGTCCACCACGTTGAAGCCGGCGAAGGCGATGCCCTGCAGCAGCACGGCGTGCAGCTGGGCGTGAAACTTCGAGGCGATGATGCAGGCAGCCAGGCGCCCGGTGGCATTGGCGCCGTCACGGCGCACCCGGGTGGAGAGCACGCCGTCCAGGCGTGCGCCGGCGAATACGGCACCCGCCACCAGCACGTCACCGCGATGGCTGCGCGCGAAGGGCGCGTCATCGAAACCCACCACGTGGGACAGCTGTTTGCTCATGGACCGGCTCCTGTGGCCTGCGTCGGCGCGCGCAGGTCGGGATCTGGACTACATAGTTGGAGTTGACCGCTGACCTGACCGGCCATGATCCCATGAGCGCCATGCAACTCACACCCTACGCACCGGGCCAGGCCCGGGGCACGCTCCGGCGTCCCCGGTCCGGCCCCGGGATCCTGGTCCTGGAGCATGGCGAACTGGACGGGCTGTCCGGGCCGTTCACGGGCCTCGTGATGGTGAGCGCCGCGCCGTTTTCCCATGCCATGATCCGGCTGCTGGATCTGGGCGTGCCGGTGGTCATGGCGGACCGTGCCCAGGCCGATCGCTTGCCCTTGGGTGAGCAGGTCTGGCTGGACGGCGAGCGGGGCCTGCTGGTCCATCCGGCAGGGGACATGGCCCTCGCATCACCACCCGCGTGGACAGCGGTCCCTGCCCGGACCGGGGACGGCGAGCGCATCGAGCTGCGCTGCACCGTGGGCGATGCCTCCGCAGCCGGTCGGGCGCGGGCGGCGGGGGCCACGGCCATCGGCCTGGTGCGTACCGAATACCTGCTGCCGGCGGACGACGCCGTGCCCGACGAGGCCTACTATCAGCAGGCGTTCGCGGACATCTGCCAGGCGGCCAACCCCCTGCCGGTGACTTTGCGCTTGCTGGATATCGCCGCCGACAAGCGGCCGTCCTGGCTGAGTGGCGCGGCGCTGCCCGGCGGCGCGTTGGGCATGCAGGGAGCGCGGCTGTTCAACGAGATCGAAGTGCAACGCATCGTCCAGGCCCAGGTGCGGGCGGCGGGCCGTGTCGCTCGCCAGCATCAACTGCGCCTGCTGATCCCCTACCTCACCTCGGTGGAGGAGTTCCTGCGCTGGCGCGAGGTAGTGCTGGCCGACCTGCCGGACCGGCTGCCCATCGGCGCCATGGTGGAGACGCCAGCCTTGGCCATGATGCTGGACCGGCTGATGGACGAGGCCGACTTCGTTGCCCTCGGCCTCAATGATCTGATGCAGTGCCTGTTCGCTGCGGACCGGGACCAGCCGGCGCTGGGGCCCTGGCTGGATCCCCACGCGCCGGCCCTGTACCGTTTTCTCGACGGGGTGGCCGAGGCCGCCGGTGCGCAGGTGGGGGAGATCCAGTTGTGCGGCCTGCTGCCCCAGCTGCCGGGCATTCTGCCGGTGTTGCTGGGTCTCGGCTTTCGCACCTTTTCCGTCACCGCCCACGTGCTGCCCTATCTGCATCGGCGCGCGGCACGGGTGCCCATGGCCGAGGCCCGGGCCCTGGCACAGCAGGTCTGTTGCGCGACGGATTCCGATGCCGTGCGTGCCATGTTGACGTCTTTCATGGAACAGAGCCGTCTTGACCCGTTGATTGCCGAAGACTAGTGTCCTGTCTGACAATTATCTTGCCATTCAGAGCCTCGCAAAAGCGCCAAGGCAAGGCGCGCACCGCAGCCAATGGCAAGCCCTTGGCAAGGTGCGCAACGCCGCACAGCCACGCTGAATGGCAAGATAATTGTCAGACAGGACACTAGCTTCACAGGAGAGGCCGATCTTTGCGATGCCTTGCATGGCATCCCGTCCACCGGCGCAAGCTCACCCAGGATCAGGGTGACGATCAGCCAGCCCCCCATCTCTTCGAGGATTCGAAACCATGCCCGCTTCATTGTCTGATACCCAGATCAGGGAACTGGAGGCACGCCTGAAGGACCGCCTCACGACGCTGGTGGAAGAGACCCGCCAGATCCTGCTGGCCTCCGACAAGGAACCCTACATCCGACTCGCGGGCGAGGTGCACGACATCGGCGAGCAGTCCGTGGCGGACCTGCTGGTGGACCTGGATCTGGCGGACGTGGACCGCCACGTGGAGGAGGTCCGTGATGTGGAGGCCGCGCTGCTGCGCATCGCCGGCCAGAGCTACGGCATCTGCACCGACTGCGGCGACGCGATTGCCTATGAGCGCCTGGACGCCTATCCCACCGCCAAGCGCTGCGCCCGCTGCCAGGCGCAGCATGAAAAGACGTTCATCTCGCCGGGGCATCCTTCCCTTTAAGTAAGCATGAGTGCCGCAGGGCGGATCCGGCGGTCTGTGTTGGTAATGAGGATCACGCAAAGAACGCGGAGACGCAGAGGACGCAAAGTGTTTTGATCAGGAATCCTTCGCGTCCTCTGCGCCTCCGCGTGCTTTGCGTCATCGGATCTGCTGAGGCTGGAACATGTCGGATACGTCGTTAAGTCATCGTTCATTCAACTGCCCGTACGCTCAGACTAGAATCAGTCATACACGACACTTTTCCTTCCCATGAGGAGTCCTGGATGAAAACCCTGCGAGTCGCACTCTGGATGCTGGTGGCCATGGCCCTGTCCGCCTGCGTGACCGTGAACATCTACTTCCCGGCGGCCGCCGCCGAGGATGCGGCACGCACCATCGTGCGCGACGTACTGGGCGCGCCCGAGGCCGCGCCTGCCCCTGCGCCCACACCGGAACCCGGCGCCCGCAATCGCGGCGCGGCCGTGCAGCTGGCGGGCAGCCTGTTGAACCTGGTCATCCCCCCGGCCCAGGCCCAGCAGCCGAACATCGACATCCGTTCCCCGGCCATCGACGCCCTGCGCGCCTCCATGCGCGCCCGCTCCCCGCAGCTGGCACCCCACTACCGCGCCGGCGCCGTGGGCTTCGGCCGCGACGGCCTGCTGGGTATCCGGGATCTGAATGCCGTGCCCCTGCGTGACCGGGCCACGGTGCAGCGCCTGGTGGCCGACGAGAACAACGACCGTACCGCCCTGTATCGCGAGATCGCCCGGGCCAACGGCCATCCCGAGTGGGAGGCCAACATCCGCGACACCTTTGCCCGGGTGTGGGTGGAAGAGGCCCCGGCCGGTTACTGGTACCAGGACGCCGGGGGCAACTGGCGGCAGAAGTAGGCTGCCATGAGCCAGACCGGTGATCCAGGCAACGGGCCGCCGTCGCTGCCCCTGCAGCCGGCGGCCCGGGACGTCTGGGACCGCAAATACCGGCTGCGGGATGCCACCGGCCGTCCCCTGGAGGACACGCCTGCCGAGACCCTGGCCCGGGTCGCCCGGGCCCTGGCCGACGTGGAGGCCACCCCGGCGCTGCGCGAACACTGGCGCGAACGCTTCCTCTGGGCCCTCAACCACGGCGCACTGCCCGCCGGGCGCATCCTGGCCAACGCCGGGGCCCGGGATCACAAGCGCGGCACCTCCACCATCAACTGCACCGTCTCCGGCACGATCCACGACACTCTGGACGAGATCCTCGGCAAGCTGCGCGAGGCGGGCCTGACCCTGCAGAGCGGCGCGGGCATCGGCTACGAGTTCTCCACCCTGAGGCCCAAGGGCGCCTGGGTGGCGGGCGCCGGGGCGCGCAGTTCCGGCCCGCTGTCCTTCATGGACGTCTACGACCAGATGTGCCGCACCATCGCCTCGGCCGGCGACCGGCGCGGTGCCCAGATGGCCACCTTCCACATCGGCCACCCGGACGTGCTGGAATTCATCGAGGCCAAGCGCGAGCCCGGGCGGCTGCGCCAGTTCAACCTCTCCCTGCTGGTGCCCGACGCCTTCATGGCGGCCCTGGATGCGGGCGCCGACTGGCCCCTGGCCTTCCCCCTGAGCCCCGCCGAGCAGGCGCGCACCGGCGCGGACCTGCAGGATCCGAAGCAGGTGGTCTGGCGCCACTGGCCCGAGACCGAGGGTTACATCACCGACGGCCACGGCCGCGTCGCCTGCCGGGTGCAGCAGTGGATACCGGCGGCGGCGCTGTGGGAGCAGGTGATGCGCGCCACCTACGACCATGCCGAGCCCGGCGTGATCTTCATCGACCGGGTGAATGCCGAGAACAACAACGGTTTCTGCGAATCGATCCGCGCGGCTAATCCCTGCGTAACAGCGGACACTTGGGTACAAACGGACCAGGGGCCGCGCCAGGTAAGAACGCTGGTTGATAGGGCATTTAATGCTCGATTGGATGGTAACGATCATCCAAGTGGGAGTGAGGGATTTTTTTTCACCGGCGTCAGGCCTGTCGTCATAGTGAGGACTGGTGAGGGTCACGCATTGCGTTTGACCGAGGACCATCGTGTGCGTCGCGTCATCCGGTTCACGCGTCATACACAAGAGACTGATTGGTGTTCTGCAGGGGAATTACATCCAGGCGATTTGATTCAACTCAATGATCATCGGGCCAATGCGCAATGGCATGGGAATTTCACAGCATCACAGGGCTATCTGCTTGGCCTCTTAGTGGGTGATGGGACGCTGAAGTCAGATGCGGCGGTTCTATCGGTATGGGCAGGGTCGTCCAAGGCTGACGATGCCGGTGATGGGACAATATCGTCCGGCGTTAAGGCAATCATGCGCAAGGCTGAACAGGCTGTCCGTGGCCAAAAGCATCGTAGCGATTTCGCCGGCTGGAGTAAGGTAGCCGGACGTGGTGAGTACCGTCTGAAGTGCGTCGCTTTGCGCGATTTGGCGTTCGAGGTTGGTATGCGCCCGGGCAACAAGCCAATCACGCCGGCCATAGAGTGTGGTTCCAGCGAATTTTGCCGATCCTTCCTGAGAGGTTTTTATGACGCGGACGGATCGGTGCAGGGTTCTCAGATCAAGGGTGTCAGTGTTCGTTTGGCGCAGTCGGATATCGCTCGTCTTGAGGCCGTTCAGCGCATGCTGCTAAGGCTCGGTATTGCCTCCAAGCTTTACAGGAATCGCCGAATCGAGAGGGAGTGCTATTTGCCCGATGGAAAGGGGGGTGAGAAAGCCTATACAACGCGAGCCCAGCATGAACTGATCATCAGTGGCGAGAATATTCTACGTTTTGCAGAGTTTGTCGGTTTTGGAGACACCGACAAGCAGGCTAGCCTGGAGAGGTTGATACAGGCCTACCGGCGTAGACCCAACCGTGAGCGTTTTGTCGCTCGTGTGGCGTCGGTTACGGTTGATGGGGAAGAACCCGTTTACGATGTTCGAATACCGGGCATCAACGCCTTTGATGCCAACGGATTCCATACGCATAACTGTGGCGAGCAGATGCTCCCGCCCTACGGCGCCTGCCTGCTGGGTTCCGTGGACCTGACCCGTTTCGTGCAGCATCCCTTCACCGGCAAGCTGCGCTTCGACTGGGACACCTACCGGGAGGTGGTGGCGGTGTTCACCCGCATGCTGGACAACGTGGTGGAGATCCACGGCCTGCCCCTGGCGCAGCAGGCCGAGGCCCTGGAGCGCACCCGGCGCCACGGCATGGGTTTCCTCGGTCTGGGGTCGGCGCTTGCCATGATGGGTATCCGCTACGACAGCCCCGAGGCGGCGGCCTTCACCGAGCGGGCCGCCCGGGAACTGGCGCTCACCGGCTGGCGCACGGGCCTTGAACTGGCGAGGGAAAAGGGGCCGGCGCCGCTCATGTACGAGCGCTTCACCGTCACCGAGCACCTGCTGGCCCGCTATCCCGCCCTTGCCGAGGACGGCATCCGGGTGGGCGACGTGCTGCCCGGCCGGGTGCTGCATGCCCGCTACAGCCCCTACATGCGCCGCATCGCGGGCCTCGATCCGGCCCTGGTGGCCGCGCTGGCCGAGGAGGGCGCCCGCTTCACCCACCACAGCGCCATCGCCCCCACCGGCACCATCGCCCTGTCCTTCGGCAACAACGTCAGCAACGGCATTGAACCGAGCTTCGCCCACACCTACCTGCGCAACATCCTGGGCCGGGACGGCGCCACCCGGGACACGGTGCCCGTGACCGCCTACGAGCTGCTGGCCTGGCGCGCCCTGGTGGACCCGGACGCCGACCCGGAGGCGAAGCAGGGTCCCCACCGCCTGCCCGAGGCCTTCGTCACCGCCGGCGACATCGCCCCCCGCGCCCATCTCGCCATCCAGGCCGCCGCCCAGCCCTGGATCGACGCGGCCATCTCCAAGACCATCAACGTGCCCACCGACTGCCCCTTCGAGGACTTCCGCGACCTGTACCGGGAGGCCCATGCCCTGGGTCTCAAGGGCTGCACCACCTATCGTCTGAACCCCGCCGCCTTCCAGGGCGTGCTGCTGCGCCCGGAGGACCTGGCCCACAGCCGCTACCGTTTCATCCTGCGTGACGGCCGCTGCCTGAGTCTTGCCGGCGACCGCTGGGTGCGTTACGGCGAGCACCGCGAGCTGGCCGCGAACCTCTACGGACAACTGCGCGAACGGGGCATCCGCGAAACAGGCGGGGAATTGCCGGCGCTTTCGCCCGAGTGCATCGATCCGCCCGGGGATCCACTGGAGATCAACGTACTGGTGGTGGAGGTGGCCTGCGAGACGCCCCACGGGGTGTCGCCGGTGTGTCCGGTGTGTGAATGAAGGCGCAGAGACAAGGGGCGAGATACAAGAGAAAAGTGAAGGCGTGGGTTGTGTCGCACGGTTGTGGTGGCGTTTTGCTATGTACGCCCCGGGCGGAGGGCACGTAGAATGAATTTTACGCCAGATCCATGGTGTCCTTTGGGTACGCCTGATCTGCGGAGTTGGCTGTTGCATGGGCTTGAATCATGCTGGAGTGCAAAATGTTGCTTGACGAGATCCGTTCAAACAAATCCTCCATCGTTGCGCTGGGTGAGCAATTCGGCGCGCGGCACATACGTGTCTTTGGCTCCGTGGCCCGGGGTGAAGAGCGCCCGGACAGCGATGTGGATTTCCTGGTGGAATTCCCCCGAGGCTATGACCTGTTCGAACAAAGACTGCCATTGACGGACCGCTTGTCTCATTTGCTGGGTCGCCGCGTGGAAGTGGTGCCGGAGCACGAGCTCAATCGCCACATCCGCGAACAGGTACTTAAAGAGGCCGTGGATTTGTGACCAAACCCTGGCAGCCCTATGCGCGTCATATTCTCGATGCCATTGCGAAGATTCATCGCATCGAGGCGCGTGGTGATCTGACTCAGGACGAGGTCCTCTATGATGCCGCGTTGCGCAATCTGCAAACCTTGTCCGAGGCGACTCAGTTGTTGCCGGAGGATAAGAAGGCAGCTTATCCGGATATTCCCTGGCGGGAAATCATTGGGTTCCGCAATATCCTGGTGCACAACTATCTGGGTGAAATTGACCCACTGACCGTCATGACGGTCGTCAGTCGACACCTGGCATCACTGGAAGCAGCCGTACGAGCCATGCTGGAGAATGAGCCAGACTCACCTTCTGGTGAGTGTTCTTGATTCAGGGAGTGGAGAAAAGCATATGGGCAAAACGATCGGCCGCGTATTCGTTCTTGCCTCCCTGAGCTATCTCTTTCTTATCATTCTTTTCGGTGCGATCTTCCAGGTACTGGATCCGGGTTCTGCAGGTGGGGTCGGGTACGCGACACCATTCCTGTGGTGTATCGCAGCCGTGCTAGCTGCAAACGTTTTCTTCAAATTCAATGGCAGGGATTTCTCGAATCAGGAAAGGCGATTCCTTCTTGGCACGTTGTTGGCATTCAATGCCCTGATCTACGCTGTCTCGCTCATTTCAACAGCAACTCTCAGCCTCGGGGTCGATGAGGCAATTGTGCTCACACTGTCGTTCTGGCTTGACGGCCTGGTGCTGTTCCTGACCCTGAAGTACGCATGGGCATTTTATGTTTACGGGAATTGATGCCCGCCAATGAGCTCGAAGGTGAGCCCTCCCCGCGTCCCTGCGCCTGAGCGAGAGAACTTTTTCTCAGGTGATCACACAAATAGCCTGATGCCCTCGCACAGACATCAGGGGGCAGGGTTGTCATTCATATGCCTTTCCACCGTGTCTCCGTGTCCCCGTGAGAGGATCGCCTTTCGGGGTTGCCGGTCCTGGCGGCTGACGCACCCCTGACGGGCTCTGTTACGCTTAATCAATCTATGGATACCCTCTCCACAGGACGTTTGAGTCGGCGCGCGGCACGGGCGAGGCGCTTTGCCATCACCCTGGTGCTGGCGGCGCTGCTGTGGTGGGTGCTGGCAGGCCATGCCTCGCTGCTCTCGCCCCTGGCCTGGCTCGCGATCCTGGGCGCGGCCGTCTCCACCCTGTTCCTGCCCCTGGGCCGACCCTTCCGCCTGAGTCTCTCGGCGCTGCCGGGTTTCGCCGTGTATTTCCTGAGCGCCTCGGTGGCCGGCGGCGTGGACGTGGCGCGCCGGGCCCTGTCGCCCGCCATGCCGCTCAAGCCCGGCTTCGTCTCCTACACCACCGAGCTGCCCCACGGTGCGGCGCTCACCTTCTTCATGGCGGTCATCAGCCTGTTGCCCGGCACCCTGAGCGTGCGCCTGGAGGGGCGTCTGCTCACGGTGCACGTACTGGATACCCGGCTGCCGATCGAGACTTCCCTGTCGGACCTGGAAGGTCACATCACCCGGGTGTTCATCATGGCACCAAGGCCGGGAGGGGCCGCATGAGCGGATTCCTGCTGGCCTCGGCCCTGTTCCTGCTGATCACCATCGCCGCGGGCATGGTGCGTGTGCTGCGCGGGCCCACCGACAGCGATCGCATGCTCGCGGCACAGCTGTTCGGCACCACCGGCGTGGCCATCCTGCTGCTGCTTGGCGAGGCCCTGGCCATGCCGGCGCTGGTGGATGTGGCCCTGGTGTTCGCGCTGCTCGCGGCGGTGGCCACGGTGGCCTTCGTGCGCCAGCGGGGCGGGCGGGAGACCGGAAATGATTGATGTGCTCAGCATCCTGCTCATCGCCGCGGGCCTGGTGTTCTTCGCCGCCGGCACGGCGGGCCTGTTGCGCTTCCCCGATGTCTACACCCGGCTGCACGCGCTCACCAAGGCGGACAACCTGGGTCTGGGTCTGGTGGTGCTGGGCCTGCTGATCCGTGCCGATGCCCTGGCGCCCATGTTCAAACTGGTGCTGGTCTGGGCCCTGGTGTTGGTGGCCGGGGCGGCGGCCTGTCACCTGGTGGCCCAGCGGGCCTGGACCCGGCTGGATGGGGAAGACCGGTCGTGAGCGCCTGGCTGTGGGCCTTCGACGCCGTGCTGCTGCTCACCCTGGTGTGGGTGGCCTGGCGCGTGCTGGCGCACCGGGAAGGGGAACTGTTCCGGGCGGTGGTGCTGTTCATCGCCTTCGGGCTGCTGCTGGCCGTGGCCTGGGTGCGCCTGAAGGCACCCGACATCGCCCTTGCGGAGGCGGCCATCGGCGCGGGGGTGACCGGGGCGCTGCTGCTGGTGACGCTCGGTCGGCTGAAGCGGCCTGCAGACCCTGAAACCGGGCGGGAGAAGGGCTCGTGACCCGAGCCGCGTCCCTGGCTTGCGGCGTGTTCGCGCTGCTCATCGGCGGGCTGCTCGCCGCCGTGCTCCTGCCCCTGCCGGATAACGCCGGTCTGCGCGCGCCGGTCAGTGAACACATGCACGTCTCTGGCGTGGACCACCCGGTGACCGCCGTACTGCTCAACTTCCGCGCCTACGACACCTTCCTGGAACTGGGTGTGCTGCTGCTGGCGGTACTGGGTGCCTGGTCCCTGGGGCGGCACACGCCCCTGCCGGCCCGTCCGGTGCCCGGCCCGGTGATGCCCGGCACCATTCGCCTGCTGGTCCCCGTGGCGGTGGTGATCGGCGTGTACCTGCTGTGGGCCGGCAGTCACGCCCCGGGCGGCGCCTTCCAGGCGGGGGCGGTGCTGGGCGCGGCCGGGGTGCTGTGGGTGTTGTCCCGGCCCCGGGACCTGCCCGCCCCGCCACCGCCCCTGCTGCGTCTAGGTCTGGCGGTCGGCGCCGTGCTGTTTCTCGCCGTGGGAGTTGCGGGCCTGCTGCTCGGATTCGGGTTCATGGGCTATGCGCCGGGGCAGGCCTACGTGTTCATTCTGCTCATCGAGACGGCGGCCACGGTGTCCATTGCGCTGACCCTGGTGGCCTTGTTTCTGGGCGGGGCGCCTGAAAAGTGAGAAGTGGGAATTGGGATGTGGGAAATGAAGGGCGAAATGTGAATTTGGAGGTGCGAAGTGAATAACGGTTTGCGAACTGAGATGACTTCACGAAAGCAAATTCATGACCCTGCGGTTTCGGGGTTGTGGACCTTTCTTCCCACTTCCAAATTCTTACTTCGCAATTGATCCCTCTCTACCTCATCGGCGGCGCCGCGCTGTTCGCCCTGGGCCTCTACGCCCTGGTGGTGCGCCGTCACCTGGTCCTCAAGGTGCTGGCCCTGAACGTCATGGGTTCCGGGGTGTTCATGGTGCTGCTGGCACTGGCGGCCCGGGGTGGGGCACAGCCGGACGCCGTGCCCCATGCCCTGGTGCTCACCGGTATTGTCGTCGCGGTGAGCGCCACGGCCTTCGCCCTGGCCCTGATCCTGCGGGTGAAGGCGGTCACCGGGCGGGCCTATCTGCCTGAGCGCAACGGGGACGATCCAGCGTGATGTTCGCCACGGGACTCGACTGGGCCGCCTGGGCGGTGGCCGTGCCGCTGGTGGGCGCGCTCCTGGCCGGGCTGCTGCCCCGGCTGGGACCTGTGCTGGGTCTGGTGTTTTCCCTGCTCACCGCGCTGGCCGTGGCCGGCGCGGTGATGGCTGTCTGGCACGAGGGGCCGGTGCGCGCGGGTCTCGGCGGCTGGGATGTGCCCCTCGGCATCGCCCTGTCCCTGGACGGGCTCGCCGCGCTGATGCTCGCCATGACCGCCGTGGTCGGGCTCGCTGTCAGCATCTATGCCCTGGGGTACCTGCACAGCTCGCAGACGCGCGGCAAGTTCTGGACCCTGTGGCTGTGGCTCTGGGCGTCCATGAATGCCCTGTTTCTCTCCGGGGACGTGTTCAACATCTACGTGACCCTGGAGCTGGTGGGGCTCGCGGCGGTGGCGCTCACCGCGCTCTCGGGGGGCGCGGCGGCCCTGGGTGCGGCCATGCGCTACCTGCTGGTGAGCCTGCTAGGCTCGCTGGCCTATCTCATGGGCGTGGCGCTGCTCTATGGCGGCTACGGGGTGCTGGACCTGGCGGCCCTGGGCGCGGCCATGGAACCGGACAAGGTCTCGCGCCTGGCGGCCGTGCTCATGACCGTGGGGCTGTTGATGAAGACGGCCCTGTTTCCCCTGCACGTCTGGCTGCCGCCGGCCCACGGCAGCGCGCCGGCACCGGTCAGCGCGGTGCTCTCGGCGCTGGTGGTGAAGGCCTCCTTCTATCTCATTCTGCGCCTGTGGCTGGACGTGTTTCCCGCGCTCACCGTGCCGGGCTTTGAGCTGTTCATGGGGGCGCTGGGGGCCGGTGCCCTGTTGTGGGGTTCGGTACTGGCCCTGCGCGCGGCGCGGCTCAAGCAGGTGGTGGCCTATTCCACCGTGGCGCAGCTGGGTTACCTGTTCCTGGTGTTTCCGCTCATGGCGGTAACGCCCGGGGCCTGGCAGGCGGTGGTGTTCTTCGCCCTGGCCCATGCCTGCGCCAAGGCCACGGTGTTCCTGGCCGCCGGCAGCCTGCAGCAGGCCGCCGGACACGACCGGCTGGCGCAACTGGGCGCCGTGATGCGCAAGGAACCGGTGACCGTGTTTGCCTTCGGCATCGCCGGTGCGAGCCTGGTGGGACTGCCGCTCACCGGCGGCTTCATTGCCAAGTGGCTGCTCGTGGATGCGGCGCTGCAGGGGCATGCCTGGGGCTGGGCATCGCTGGTGCTGGCCGGCGGCTTGCTGGCCGGGGGCTACGTCTTCCGTGTGCTGGGCCATGCCTTCGGGCGCGGTCCGGTAGACCCGGATCACCGCCCGGTGCCGGCCGTGATGGTCTGGTCGACCCTGGTGCTGGCCCTGGTCTCCGTGGCCCTGGGGTTTGCCGGTGCTGCCAGCCTTGAGCTCCTGGCGTTGCATGGAGGCCAGACATGAACTCGTCCTGGTTGCTGATCTTCATCCTGATGAGCTCCCTGGTGCCGGGGCTGCTGATCTTCTTCCTGCGCGAGGAGAGCCATGGCCTGCGCACGGCGCTCAACCTGGGTGGCGCGGGTCTGAAACTGATCCTGGTCGGATACCTGCTGCTGGGGGTGCAGCGGGGTGATGTTTACGAACTGCGGGCGGTGTTGCTGCCCGGCGTGGAACTGGTGCTGGCGGCAGATTCCCTGTCGCTGCTGTTCGCCACCCTGTCCTCGCTGCTCTGGTTCGTGACCACCATCTACGCGGTGGGTTACCTGGAGGGCTCTCCCAACCGCAGCCGCTTCTTCGGTTTTTTCAGCCTGTGCGTGAGCGCCACGGTGGGCATTGCCTTCTCCGGCAACCTCATCACCTTCCTGATCTTTTACGAGATCCTGACACTGGCCACCTGGCCCCTGGTGGTGCACCGGGGCACCGCCCAGTCCCTGCGCGCCGGGCGAATCTATCTCGCCTACACCCTGGCCGGCGGCGCGCTGCTGCTGGCTGCCATGGTCTGGCTGGCGCTGCTGGCCGGCTCCGGGGACTTCAAACCCGGCGGCTATCTCATGGGTCTTGAGCAGGAATTCCCGACCCAGCTGAAGCTCATCTTCGCCATGCTGGTGGCGGGTTTCGGGGTGAAGGCGGCGCTGGTGCCGCTGCACAGCTGGCTGCCCCGGGCCATGGTGGCGCCGGCGCCGGTGAGCGCCTTGCTGCACGCGGTGGCGGTGGTCAAGGCCGGCGCCTTCGGCATCGTGCGCGTGGTGGATGACGTCTACGGTCTCACCCTGGTGCTGGAGCTGGGGCTCGATCTGCCGCTCATGGCGCTCGCGGTGATCACCATCGTCTACGGTTCCGTGCGCGCCCTGTTCGCCGATGACATCAAGCGCCGGCTGGCGTTTTCCACCGTCAGCCAGGTCTCCTACATCGTGCTGGGGGTGGCGCTCGCCGGTCCTCTCGGGGCGGTGGGCGGCCTGGTGCACCTGGTGCACCAGGGGCTGATGAAGATCACCCTGTTCTTCTGCGCCGGCAACTTCGCCGAGACCCTGCACATCCACAAGGTCAGTGAGCTCAAGGGGGTGGGGCGGCGCATGCCGCTGACCATGCTGGCCTTCACCCTCGGCGCCCTGGGCATGATCGGTGCGCCGCCGCTGGCCGGGTTCATCAGCAAGTGGTACCTGGGGCTCGGTGCCCTGCAGATGGAGCAGCACTGGGTGCTCGCGGCCCTGGTGGTGAGCAGCCTGCTCAACGCCGCCTACTTCCTGCCGCCGGTGATCCGCGGCTGGTTCGGCCGGCGCGAGGAACCCTGGCACGACGAGCACATGAAACATCATCGCTTCGAGACCCACTGGATGCTGCTGGGTCCGACCCTGTTCGTCGCGGCCGTCGCCGTGGCGGCCGGGGTGCTGGCGGGCATGCCCTACAGTCCCCTGGACTGGGTGAGCCTGATCGTGGAGCGTGAGTACGCGCCCACGGGGGGTGGCCTGTGACCGCCGCGCTGCTGCTCGCCGTGCCCTTGCTGCCCCTGCTGCTGGCGGCGCTGGTGCCGTGGCGGGGCATGACCCGGCTGCAATGGCTGACGCCGCTGGCGGTGCTGCCCGGGCTCGCCGTGGTCCTGTTCCTGCCGGATGGCAGCCACGCCAGCTACTCCTGGCTGATCATGGGCATGGACCTGCAGCTGGATGCCACCGGGCGGGTATTCCTGCTGTTGACCACCCTGCTGTGGGGGGCGGCTGGTCTCTATGGTCTGGGTTACCTGCGTGGCCAGGACCACACGTCCAGGTACCACCTGTTCTTCCTGCTGGCCATGTCCGGCAACCTGGGCCTGGTGCTGGCCGCCGATGCCATGGGTTTTTACCTGTTCTTCGCGCTGATGAGCCTGTCCTCCTACGGGCTGGTGGTGCATGCCGGGGGCGACGCGGTCTATCGCGCCGGACGCATCTACCTGATCATGGCGGTGGTCGGCGAGCTGCTGCTGTTCGCGGGCCTGGTGCTGCATGTCTCCGCGGCAGGCGGCTACCACTTCAGCCTGATGGCGGCCACGCCCCTGCAACCCGTCACGGCCGCCCTGCTGCTCATCGGCTTCGGGATCAAGGCGGGTCTGATCCCCCTGCACGTGTGGCTGCCCCTGGCCCACCCGGCGGCGCCCACGCCGGCCAGCGCGGTGCTCTCCGGGGCCATGATCAAGGCGGGCCTGCTGGGCTGGCTGCGCCTGTTGCAGCTGGAGGGGCCCGGTTGGGAGGCCATGGGCTGGTTGCTGGTGACACTGGGGCTTGCGGGCGCCTTCCTCGCCGCGCTGGTGGGTGTGCTCCAAAGCCGCCCCAAGACCATCCTGGCCTACTCCAGCATCAGCCAGATGGGTTTGATGATCTGCGGCGTGGGACTGATCTTCCTGCTGCCCGATCTCGGCGACCTGCTGCTGGCGGCGGTGGTGCTCTATGCCCTGCACCACGGGCTTGCCAAGGGCGCGCTGTTCCTCGGCGTCGGCATCGTGGAGCGCAATCGTGCGCCCTGGGTCCTGGCGGTGCTGGCCTTGCCCGCCCTGGCCCTGGCCGGACTGCCCTGGACCAGCGGGGCCCTGGCCAAGCAGTCGCTCAAGTCCCCCCTGTATGAGGCGCTCCCGGCCTGGGCAGGCACGGTGGAGTCGCTGCTGACCCTGGCCGCCGTGGGCACCACCCTGCTCATGGCCCGTTTCCTGTGGTGTCTGTGGATCAAGGGCGCAGCCAGGCCGGGCCACCTGCCCTGGCAGATGTGGATGCCCTGGCTGGTGTTGTCATTCGCGGCCCTGGTCCTGCCCTGGGTCTGGGTGGGGCAGGCGGGTCCGGCCTGGTCCCTGATCTGGCCCTTGTCCCTGGGCGTTGTGCTGTCCCTGGCGGGTCTGCTGGCCTGGCGTGGCCGGCGGGTGCCGCAGGTGCCGGAGGGGGATGTGCTGTTGCCGGTGGAAGGCCTGGCACGCTGGCTGGCACGCACCGTCCGGTCCGCGCCCCGCCTCTGGCAGACCGCCGGTGACGGCCCCGCCCGTGCCCGCCTGCGCCTGGCCTGGCGCCGCACCCGTCAAGGCGCGGCGCGTCTGGAGGCGGGCCTGGGTCGCTGGGAGACCGTGGGCATCGTCTTCATGGCGCTGCTGGTGGGGGTGTTCGTGAGTCTGTGGGTTTGAGGGTGCTTGAAGGCGTTTAGCCACAGAGGACACAGAGGTCACAGAGAAAAAACCAAACGGCAAAACATGGGTCTCTCGCAAAGACGCGAAGCCGCAAAGAGAACTTTTTAAATGATCTTTTGTTTACTTCGCGACTTTGCGTCTTCGCGAGAGAAATGAGTTTTTTCTCTGTGTCCTCTGTGCCCTCTGTGGCTAAAACATCACAGCCCCCGCAAGCAGCCATGACAGGGTATCCTTAGCGATTTCCCACGTGCCCCTGTCCACATGCCGTTAGATCCGCTCAATATCCTCGTCATCTCTCTCGCCGCCCTGGTGGCCGGCGCCATCAACGCGCTGGCGGGCGGCGGCAGTTTTCTGACCCTGCCTGCCCTGGTGTTCACGGGCGTGCCGCCGGTGGCGGCCAATGCCACGGGCACGGCGGCGCTGTTGCCCGGGTATCTGGCCAGTGCCTGGAGCTACCGGGACCTGATCCGTGCGCCGGGCATCGGCCTGTCGGTAACGGCTGTGGTGGTGCTGGGCACCCTGGGCGGGGCGCTGGGCGCGACCCTGCTCCTGTTCACCTCCAACGAGGCCTTCCGGGTGATCGTGCCGTGGCTGCTGTTGTTCGCCACCCTGCTGTTCGCCTTCGGCTCACGCATCCACGCCCTGCTGTCCCGCCGCGCCTCGGCGGGCAGGGGTGGTTTCTGGGGGAAGCTGGGGATCGTGGGTGTATGCGGCTACGGCGGTTATTTCAACGGCGGCATGGGCATCGTCATGCTGGCCATGTTCCGCCTGCTGGGGGTGAAGGATCTGAACGTGGCCAACGGCCTGAAGAACCTGCTCTCGGCGGTGCTGACCCTGATCGCGGTGCTGATCTACGCCGCCGGCGGGGTGATCTCCTGGCCCGAGACCGTGCCCATGGCCATCGCCGCCACCGTGGGCGGCATCGTCGGCGCCTGGATCGGCCGGGCCATCCCGCCGCAACTGCTGCGCAACGGCATCGTGGTGGTGGGCGCCATCACCACGGTGCTGTTCTTCCTGGATATTTGAGGGGCGAATTCAAAATTCAAAATTCAAAGGGTAATCGCGGCCTCCCCCGTTGAATTTTGAACTTTGAATGTTGAATTGCCTTCAACTCACCAGCCAATGGCCTGCGGCAGCCACAGGGTGATGGCCGGGAACAGGATGATCAGGCCCAGGGCGACGATCTGGATGATCACGAAGGGCACGGCGCCCTTGTAGATGTGCGCGGTGGTGATGCCTTTCGGCGCCACCCCCTTCATGAAGATCAGTGACCAGCCGAAGGGGGGCGTGAGGAAGGAGGTCTGCAGGTTCATGGCGATCAGGATCGCGATCCACACCATGGAGAACTCCGGTACCCCGGCCAGGAAGGGCAGGAACAGGGGCACCACGATGAAGGTGATCTGGATCCACTCCAGGAAGAAACCCAGCAGGAAGATCAGCAGCATCATGAACAGCAGGGTGCCCATGGGGCCGCCGGGCACGAAGTCCACCATGGCCTCGATCAGGAACTCGCCGTCCAGGCCCCGGAAGGCCAGGGCGAATACCTGGGAGGCGATCAGCACGAAGAACACCATGGCGGTGATGCGCACCGAGACCATCACCGCCTCGATGAAGGTCTTGCGTTCCAGGCGGCCCATCAGGGCGGCCACCACCACGGCGCCCACGGCACCCACGGCGGCGGCCTCGGTGGGGGCGGCGATGCCGCCGATGATGGAGCCGAGCACCGCCAGCACCAGGGCGAGCGGCGGCAGCACCGAGGTGACCAGGTCCTTCAGCAACTGCACCGTGCTCACCTGGGCCCGCTCCTCGGCGTCGATGGCGGGCACGTCGGCGGAATTCCACCAGGCCAGGGCCAGCAGGTAGACCACGTACAGGCCGGCGAGCATCAGGCCGGGGATCAGGGCGGCGGCGAACAGGCTGCCGACGGACAGGTTCATGGTGTCCGCCAGTACCAGCAGCACCAGGCTGGGCGGAATGATCTGGCCGAGCGTTCCCGAGGCGCAGATGGTGCCGCAGGCCACGGACTTCTTGTAGCCGCGTCGCAGCAGGGTGGGCAGGGCCATGAGGGTGAGGGTGACGATGGCCGCGCCCACGATGCCCGTGGCCGCGCCCATCAGCACGCCCACCAGGATCACCGCCAGGGCCATGCCGCCGGGCAGGCCGCCGGCGGCATGACCGATCACATCCAGCATGCGTTCCGCTACCCGGGTCTTGTCCAGCATCACCCCCATGAACACGAACAGCGGGATGGCCAGCAGGGTGTAGTTGGTGATGGTGCCGAAGATGCGTGAGGGCAGCAGCTCGAACAGCCAGCCGTCGAAACCGATGAAGCCGAACACGAAGCCTACCGCGGCGATGGCGAAGGCCACCGGCATGCCGGTCAGTACCAGCACGAAGAAGGCCACCACCATCATCAGGGCGATGTACTCAAGCGGCATGGCGCGGATTCTCCTTGTCGTTGCGGGACGGCGTGCGGTAATGGAACACCAGCTTGCGCGCAGCGCGCAGGGCCTGGCGCAGGGCCTCGGCGATGATCAGCACGAAGCCGATGAGGATCATCATCTTGGGCAGGAACAGCCAGGGCATGCCGCCGGGGTTGGGCGAGCCCTCGTTGCGGGTGTAGGAGACCATCATGTAGTCCCAGCCGTAGAAGATCATCAGCGCGGAGACGGGCAGGGCGACCAGCACCATGGTGAGCAGGTCGAGCCACAGTTTCCCGACGCGGCTGAAGTTGTGAGAGAAGATGTCCACCCGCACGTGTTCGTCGTAGCGCATGGCGTAGGAGATGCCGGTCATCACCGACAGGGACAGCAGGTACCACTCCAGTTCCTGCAACCACATGGCGCCCATGCCCAGGGCATAGCGGGCGAACATGTTGGAGAAGATGAGCAGGATCATCAGCACCATGGCAATGCCCGAGATCCAGCCGGAGAAACTCGTGATCCAGTTCAGGCCCCGTTCAAGGCCCAGTGTCAGTCGTAACATGGAATTCCCCGACCGGGGCGGGCGGTGACGCCCGCCCCGGTTGCCAAGGGTTTAGGGAATGGCTCAGCTCAGGATTTCCCGGCCCAGGTCGCGGATCTGGGTCTGGAACATGGTCTCCGAGTTGGCCTGCCAGCGGTCGTGCTTGGCCTTGAACTTGAAGTAGCTCTCGTGGACCTTCTTCACCAGCGGATCCCGGTTGGCCTGGGTGGTGAGGATGTCCTTGGTGGCCTCCAGCAGGGCCTTGATGACGTCATCGGGCAGCGGGCGGAAGTTCACGCCATGGTTGTTGATGAGGTCGTCCAGGGCGTCCGCGTTGCGGGCCTCCAGGGTGGTGTGGGAGGTGATGTTACAGGCCGCGGCGCAGTTGCGCATGATGGCCTTGAGGTCGTTGGGCAGGGAGTCCCAGGCGGCCCGGTTGACCACCACCTCGGTGCTGGTGGCGGGCTCGTGCCAGCCGGAGGAGTAGTAGTTCTTGGCGGCGTTGTGCAGACCCAGCTCACGGTCGGAGTAGGGGCCCACCCATTCCACGGCGTCGATGGCACCACGCTCCAGGGCGGCGAACAGCTCACCACCGGGCAGCAGGCGGGGGTTGGCGCCGATGGCCCGGTAGATGTCACCGGCCAGGCCGGGCATGCGGATGTTCAGGCCGCGGAAGTCGGCCAGGCTCTCCACCGGGCGGCGGAACCAGCCCACCGGCTGCACGCCGGTGCAGCCCACCACCAGGGGCACCAGGTTGAAGGGACGGTACACCTCTTCATACAGCTCGTAGCCGCCGCCCTCGTTGAGCCAGGCGTTGTGGCCCTGGAAGGTCATGCCGAAGGGCACGGTGGTGAAGTACTGGGCGGCGAAGGACTTGTTGGCCCAGTAGTAGGCGCAGCCGTGGTTGAGCTGCACCTGGCGGCCGGCGGAGGCGGCATCGAAGCCCTCGAAGGCGGGTACCAGCTCACCGGCGGAGTACACGCGGATGCGGATGCGGCCGTTGGACATCTCCTCCACCCGGCGGGCGAAGTCGGTGGCGCTGCCGGGGCCGGCCTGGAAGAAGGGCAGACCGGCGGGCCAGGTGGTGGTCATGCGCCAGTTGAAGCGCTCCTGGGCCTTGACGATGGCGGGGCACCGACGATGGCGGCACCGGCGGCCGCGGCGGTACCTTTCAGAAAATCACGACGCTTGATGGACATGTGAGTGATTCCTCCGACTGTGTATCAGTTTTATTCTCAGACCGCCGGGAGGCGGGCCGGTTTTTCGACGCCGGAATGGGGTCCGGGTTCCGTTCAGCCGCGCAGCTTGGCTGAATCAATGAGTCTAGCAGGCCGCGTGGCGCTGCATCCACAGGACATGGGCGCGGGCGCCTGCCCCTGCAGGCTGTGGCACACTGTGTTCCGGGGTGACGCATTTGCACCCTGGACGTGTGGGATTTCCGGGGTGAGACGATGATGTTATTCAGGAGACCGGGGGAGGGCCCATGAACTACAGCGTCACGGACCTGATCGGCAACATCGGCGTGGCCATGGTGGTGTTCGCCTATTTCCGCCTGCAGATCGGGCGCTGGGGCTTCCATGACCTGCCCTACCTGCTGTTCAACCTGTGTGGTTCGTCGCTGATCATCGTGTCCCTGGTGTTCGACTTCAATCTCTCCACCATGATCCTGCAGATCTTCTGGATCGGCATCAGCCTGATCGGCCTGATGCACCTCTACCGCAAACGCACGGAGGCCGGCCCATGACCCTCAATGACATCCAGGTCCGCATGCGGGCCGTGCTGGAATACCGGGACCTGCGCAGCCTGCCGCGCTGGAAGCGCCCCCTGATCGGTGCCCTGCGCATCGCCTGGGGCATCGGCCGGGAGGTCACCGAGGGGCAGCTCACCCTGCGGGCCATGAGCCTGGTCTACACCACATTGCTGTCCATGGTGCCCCTGCTGGCCCTGTCGTTTTCCGTGCTCAAGGCCTTCGGGGCTCACAACCAGCTGGAGCCCCTGCTGCTCAGCCTCCTGGAGCCCCTGGGTCCCCAGGGGGTGGAGGTGGCGGAAAACGTCATTGGTTTTGTGGATAACATGCGTGTCGGCGTGCTGGGCTTTATCGGCCTGATATTCCTTATCTATACCGTGATCGCGCTGGTGCAGAAGATCGAGAGCGCCTTCAACTACACCTGGCGCATCAACGGCACCCGGGGCCTGGCCCAGCGTTTCAGCAATTATCTGAGCGTGATCCTGGTGGGTCCGGTGCTGGTGGTCTCGGCCCTGGGGATCACCGCCTCCATCATGGCCACCTCGGTGATGCAGCAGGCCATGGAGGTGCAGCTGCTGGGCGAGGCGGTGCAGCTGGCCGGGCGCATGGTGCCCTACCTGCTGATCATGGGCGCCTTCATGTTCGTCTATGTGTTTGTGCCCAATACCCGGGTGAAGCTCCTGCCCGCCCTGGTGGGCGCCGTGGTGGCGGGTCTGCTCTGGCAGAGCACCGGCTGGATCTTCGCCGCCATGATGGCCGGCTCCACCCGCTACGCGGCCATCTACTCCAGCTTCGCCATCATGATCATGCTGCTCATCTGGATCTACCTGAGCTGGCTGATCCTGCTGATCGGTGCCAACGTGGCCTTCTTCGTCCAGTATCCGGAGTACATGCTGGTGCGTCGCGGGCAGGTGCAGCTCTCCAGCGCCCTGAAGGAGCGCCTGGCCCTGCGGGTGATGAAATCCATCGGCACGCGTTTTCACGAGGGCAGGGGCCCCACGCCTCTGGACGACCTGGCCCATGAACTGGACATGCCCGTGGAGGCCGTGGAGCGGGTCACCGACGCCCTGCGCAAGGCGGGCCTGCTGGTCACCGCCGGTCAGGACCCGGTCAGTTTCGTCCCCGGCCGGGACACCGGCCAGATCACCCTCAAGGCCTGCCTGGACGCCGTGCGCGGCGCCGACAGCACCGTGCCGGGACCCCGGGGGGAGGACGAATCGGTGGACACGCTCATGGAGGCGCTGGATCGGGCACTGGGCGAGCGGCTGGAGGGGGTGACACTGGCGGCGCTTGTTGAGCGCCAGGGGAAGTGAGAAATGTGAATTAGGAAGTGGGAATTTGCGGCTTCATTCTCCTTGCCCATTAAGGCAGGGGGTGAGCTTGAGTTCACTTCGCACTTCCCAATTCACACTTCCGACTTCAAACGCGCTTCCACGCGCCCCACGATCTCCTCGCTGAGCTTGCGCACCAGGGGCGTGGCGGCCTTGTTGACCGCCTTCTCCATGAGCCGGCTCTTCAGGCTGTATTCCAGGCTCAGGGTGATGCGGGTACCGCCTTCCACGGCGCTGAGCCGGTAGCTGCCCTGGTTCCTCACCCCGGTGACCGAGCGCCAGGCCAGGTGTTCGTGAGGCACGCATTCGGTCACCTCCACCTCGAAGCTCATGGCCATGCCCAGGGCCCGCACCTGCCAGCGGTAGCGGTCCTCCCCCAGGGGGATCACCTCCTCCACGGAGTCGGTGTACAGGGCGAAGTCCTCCACCCGGCTGATCAGCGCGAACACCGCCTCGGGGGCGGCGTCGATCTCGACTTCATGTTCGATGACAGGCAAGGGATACCACTCAATTCAAGATTCAAGATTAAAAATTCAAAGGTAAATCATGTGGTTATCTGATTTTTGGCGAGGGGTGGGCATTGGCTTTTCCTTTGAATTTTGAATATTGAATCTTGAATTGCCCGTCCTGCGCCAGCCCTGTCACAAGATTGTCACATTCCGTTCATAAACTTGACACCCGAGCTCCCCATACTGCGTCCCGTCGACATGACCTGACGGACGGGAATCAGTCCATCGGCTCCCGACGAGATCGCCAACCACCCAGTTGAGGGAAATGCTCATGAGTCTGAAAAAAGTCTTCACCGCCGGCATCGCCGCCACCCTGCTGACCTCCGGCGCCGTGCTCGCCGAGGTCGATCCCAACCTGCCCGGTTACCAGCGTGTCGCCGGTATCTCCGGCAACCTGAGCTCCATCGGCTCTGACACCCTGAACAACATGATGACCCTGTGGGCGGAAGAGTTCGCCAAGTTCTACCCCAACGTCAACATCCAGATCCAGGGTGCTGGCTCCTCCACTGCGCCCCCGGCCCTGATTGAGGGTACCGCCAACCTGGGCCCCATGAGCCGCGCCATGCGTGCCTCTGAGATCCGTACCTTCGAGGACCGCCACGGCTACGCCCCCACCGAGATCCCGGTGGCCATCGACATGGTTGCCGTGTACGTGAACAAGGACAACCCGATCCAGGGTCTGTCCCTGCCCCAGGTGGACGCCATCTTCTCTGCCACCCGCGCCTGCGGTTACGCCAACGACATCACCACCTGGGGTCAGGTGGGTCTGACCGGCGCCTGGGCCAACCGTGACATCACCCTGTACAGCCGCAACGCCGTGTCCGGCACCTACGGCTTCTTCAAGGAAAACGCCCTGTGCGGCGGTGACTTCAAGTCCACCATCAACGAGCAGCCCGGTTCCTCCGCCGTGGTGCGCGGTGTGGAGCAGACCATCAACGGCATCGGCTACTCCGGTATCGGCTACAAGACCTCCGGTGTGCGCGTGGTTCCGCTTGCCAAGGAGCACGGCGGTCAGTTCGCCGAGGCCAATGGCGAGAACGCCGTCTCCGGTGACTATCCGCTGGCCCGCTTCCTGTACGTCTACGCCAACGCCAACCCCACCACCGGCATGGCCCCGCTGGAGCGCGAGTTCTTCCGCATGGTGCTGTCCAAGGAAGGTCAGGAAGTGGTCCACCGCGACGGCTACGTGACCCTGCCTGCCTCCGTGGCTGCCCGCTTCATGAAGGAAAAGGGCCTGGAGTGATCAGGGCCTGAAGTCTGCGGGCCCCGTCGCCGATGCGGCGGGGCCCGTTTTTTAGTTCGATCGGTCAAGACATCACGAAAACGCATTCAGGAACCAGATCATGTCCGCGATCCTGCCCGAAGAGCATGCACCCCGCGCCTCGCTGCTGCCGAGTGCCGAGCGTCGCGAAAAGCTGCGCAAGATTCGTGGCATCCGCGACGGTGTCTCTCTCTATGGGGTGGGCGCTGGAGGCATCGGTGTCATCTTCGCCCTCGCGCTGATCTTTGTATATCTGTTCTACGAAACCGTCCCGTTGCTCAAGCCGGTGACGATGGAAGTGGTTTCCGAGATTTCCGTGCCCGGTGACGAGTCGCCGGCACCAACGGTCCACCTGACCCTGGACCGCTTTGAAAATATTGGTGGCCGTTTCTCCAGTTCCGGCACCATCACGTTCTTCTCTCCGCACAGTGGCGAGATCCTGTCTCGCGAGACGGTGGCCGTGCCCGAGGGTGAGTCCGTCACCTCCTTCGGGCGTTCAGAGAGCCGGCGCAGCCTGTACGTCTACGGCTTCTCCGACGGTAGTGTGTTGCCGCTGAAGGTGGATTACGTGCAGAGTTTCCCGGACGGTGTGCGGGTGGTGACACCGGAACTCAGCTTCCCACTGGGCGAGGCGGCGATTCGCATTGGAGACCGCGAGGCAGGTGATTACAGCGCCCTCTCGGTCATGGAAGGCCGGGGTGGTTACGTGGTGGCGGCCGGTACCCGGGAAGGCGACATCGCCATGGCCCTGTACGCGACCCGCCGCAACATGCTCACCGGAGACGTGCAGGTCAGCCGCGAGGACTATGCGTTGCCCGCCATCGCCCGCCCGGTGCGCCAGCTGCTGGTCAACGAATCCCTGCGCGACCTGTTTGCCATCGACGATCAGGGGGTCCTGTATCACTTCGACATCGTCAACAGGAACAACCCGCGTCTGGTGGAGACCGTCACCCTGGTGCCTGAAGGCGTCACGGTCACGGCCGCGGAGTTCCTGGTGGGCTCCCGTTCCCTGATCGTCGGCGGCTCCGATGGCAGTCTCAACCAGTGGTTCCTGGTGCGGGACGAGGCCACCAACGAGGCCCGTCTGACCCGTATCCGCAGCTTCCGCAGCCAGCCGGGAGCCATCACCTTCATCGAACCGGAATACACCCGCAAGGGCTTCCTCGCCGGTGATGCCAGCGGCACCGTGGGTCTGCACTATGCGACTTCCAGCGTGACCCTGAAGATGATCCCGGTTGCGGATCGGCCCATCAACCGCATCGCCGTCTCGCCCATCAACCAGACCGTGCTGGTGAAGAGCGAGGAATCCGAGGTACTCAGGGTGCTGGCGGTGGATAACCCGCATCCCCAGACCTCCCTGAGCGGTCTGTGGGGGCGCGTCTGGTACGAGGGACGCAGCCAGCCGGAGTTCATCTGGCAGTCCTCCTCGGCGGATGACGCCTTCGAGTCCAAGCTGTCCCTGGTGCCCCTGACCGTGGGCACCCTGAAGGCGGCCCTGTTCGCCATGCTGCTGGCCACGCCGCTGGCCATCATGGGCGCCATCTACACGGCCTACTTCATGGCCGGTCCCATGCGTCGCATCGTCAAGCCCTCCATCGAACTCATGGAGGCCCTGCCCACCGTGATCCTGGGCTTCCTGGCGGGTATCTGGCTGGCGCCCTATGTGGAGAACAACCTGCCCATCCTGGTCACCGTGCTGGTGCTGCTGCCGCTCGGCATGCTGGTCTTCGGCTACGCCTGGACCCGGTTGCCGAGCAATCTGCGTCACATCGTGCCGCCGGGCTGGGAGGCGGCCCTGCTGGTACCGGTCGTGCTGATTCTGGGCTGGGTCGCGGTCAGCGCCAGTCCCTGGATCGAACTGGCCTTCTTTGGCGGCTCCATGCGCCAGTGGTTCACCGACGTGGGCATTCCCTACGACCAGCGCAACGCCCTGATCGTGGGCCTGGCCATGGGCTTCGCCGTGATCCCCACCATCTTCTCCATTGCCGAGGATGCGGTGTTCAACGTGCCCAAGCACCTGACCCAGGGCTCCCTGGCCCTGGGCGCCACCGCCTGGCAGACGGTGGTGGGCGTGGTACTGCCCACGGCGAGCCCGGGCATCTTCTCGGCGGTGATGATCGGCTTCGGCCGCGCGGTGGGCGAGACCATGATCGTGCTCATGGCCTCGGGCAACAGCCCTATCGTGAACTTCAACCTGTTCGAGGGCATGCGTACGCTCGCGGCCAACATCGCCGTGGAATTGCCCGAGACCGCGGTGGGCTCCACCCACTTCCGGGTGCTGTTCCTCTCCGCGCTGGTCTTGCTGGTGCTGACCTTCCTGCTCAACACCGCGGCAGAACTCGTGCGCCAGCGGCTGCGCAAGCGTTACGCGTCCCTGTGATCCCGGACCCGATTCGAGGCTGAACGACAATGAAAGAGTGGTGGAAGAGCGGTTCTCCCTGGATCTGGCTGAACGGCGGTGCCGTGAGCATCAGCATCATCATGGTGTTCGGCCTGCTGACGCTGATCCTGGTGCGGGGGTTCGGGCATTTCTGGCCCCACGCGGTGGTGGAGTTCAGCTACGAGATGCCGGGCCAGGAGCGCGTCCAGGTGATCGGCGAGCTGCGCCGTTCCGAAACCCTGACCGGCCAGGCCCTGCGTGAGGCCGGCGTGCCGTTGCCCCAGGCCCAGCTGCTGGCCACACGGCACCTCTTCAAACTCGGCAACCGGGACGTGACAGGGCGGGACTTCTCGTACTACATCGACGACTTCATGGGCGAGTGGCGTTATCCCCGGGACATGGCCGTGCTGGAGCGCCGTGAGTGGGGTGATTTCTACGGGCGGCCCCTGCGAATCCTGGAAGGCACGGTGGTCGTGGCTGAAGGTGAGGCGGTCTGGGACGAGTTGCAGGCACGCATCAAGCGCACCACCAGCCTGTTCGATGAGATCCGGCGTATCGAGCGCCACGAGATCGGCAACATCAACTTCCGTCTCGAACGGGTGCGCCTGGACCAGCGTCGCGCCGAGTTGCGCGATACGCTGACCCCTGAGCTGGAACGGGACTTCGCCGGACGCCGTGCGGCCCTGAATCAGGAATACGCAGTGCTGCAGGAGCGCCTGGACAAGCTCATTGCCGAGGCCCAGCGGGACTCCCTGGTCATGCTCGTGGCCGGTGGCCGCGAGGTGACCATCCGCATGGATCGCATCGTGAAGGCCTGGCAGCCCAACAACATGTCGATCCCCTCGAAGGTGGTCTTCTACGCCAAGACCTTCTTCGACTTCATCTTCGGCTACCCCCGCGAGGCCAACACCGAGGGCGGCATCTTCCCGGCCATCTTCGGCACCGTGACCATGGTGCTGGTGATGTCCATCATCGTGACCCCCTTCGGCGTGCTGGCGGCCATCTACCTGCGCGAGTATGCCAAGCAGGGGCCGTTGCTCAGGACCATCCGCATCTCCGTGTATAACCTGGCGGGCGTGCCCTCCATCGTGTTCGGCGTGTTCGGTCTGGGATTCTTCGTCTACGTCATGGGCGGGGGCATCGACCGGATCTTCTATCCAGAGGCCCTGCCGGCACCCACCTTCGGCACCCCGGGCCTGTTCTGGGCCTCCCTGACGCTCGCCCTGCTCACCCTGCCGGTGGTGATCGTCTCGACAGAAGAGGGGCTGGCGCGCATCCCGTCCACCATCCGCCAGGGCTCACTGGCCCTGGGCGCCACCAAGGGTGAGACCCTCTGGAAGGTGGTGGTGCCGCTTGCAACCCCCGCCATGATGACCGGTCTGATCCTGGCCATCGCCCGGGCGGCCGGCGAGGTGGCGCCGCTGATGCTGGTGGGCGTGGTCAAGCTCGCGCCGACCCTGCCCATCGACGGCAACTTCCCCTTCGTGCATCTTGAGCGCAAGATCATGCACCTGGGCTTCCACATCTACGATGTCGGATTCCAGAGCCCCCATGCGGAGGCCGCCGAGGCGCTGGTCTATGCCACGGCCCTGATCCTGGTGCTGCTGATCGTGATGCTCAACCTCACGGCCATCACCATCCGAAACCACCTGCGCGAGAAATACCGCGCGGAATCCGACTGATCACCGAACCTGTCGGACACAAAAGAGATCACAGATATGGACGGGACTAATTCCATGAGCCAGCAGAACACCATGACCCACAGCATGGGCAACAAGCTCTTCGAAGGCCTCGAGCGCAAGAAGCTGAATCTCGACAACGAGGACATCTCGATCGAGGTGAAGGGTCTGAACCTCTACTACGGGAACGACATCGCGCTCAAGAACGTCAGCATGAAGATTCCGCGCAAGCGTGTGACGGCCTTCATCGGGCCCAGCGGCTGTGGCAAGTCGACGCTGCTGCGCTGCTTCAATCGCATGAATGACCTGATCGACAGCTGCCGTGTGGAAGGTGAGATCGCGCTGGATGGCAACGACATCTATGCCCGCGGTGTCGATGTGGCGGAACTGCGTCGCCGGGTGGGCATGGTGTTCCAGAAGCCCAACCCCTTCCCCAAGAGCATCTACGAGAACATCGCCTACGGCCTGCGCCTGCAGGGTGTGAAGGATCGCAAGGTGCTCGACGAGGTGGTGGAGCGTTCCCTGAAGGGCGCCGCCCTCTGGGACGAGGTCAAGGACCGTTTGCACGAGAACGCCTTCGGCCTGTCCGGCGGTCAGCAGCAGCGTCTCGTGATTGCCCGGGCCATCGCCATCGAGCCCGAGGTGCTGCTGCTCGACGAGCCGGCTTCCGCCCTGGACCCTATCTCCACGGCCAAGATCGAGGAGCTGATCGACGAGCTCAAGGATAACTACACCATCCTGATCGTGACCCACAACATGCAGCAGGCGGCTCGCGTGTCCGACTACACCGCCTACATGTACCTGGGCGAGCTGGTCGAGTTCGACGACACCCTGACGGTGTTCACCAACCCGGCCCAGAAGGCCACCGAGGATTACATCACCGGCCGGTACGGCTGATTTGATAGACGTCGCAGTGTGGCAAAAATCGAAATCATTCGGCAGGATGACCTGATTAACAGGATTCAAAGACGTCTTTCCAAGCGCTTCTGATTTAATCCTGCAAATCATGTAAATCCAGTCAAATTATGTTTCTCTGCGACAGATAGCAGTTATCTTGATTCCACCCGGAGCATAGTGTCATGGAAAAAACCCGTCTTGGCGGTCACTACCTGGAGAAATACGACGAGGAACTGGAGTCGGTGCGCAACCGGGTGCTGTCCATGGGTGGGCTGGTCGAGGAACAGATCAGCAATGCCATCCTGGCCCTGGGCAGCGGCGATGCCAAGCTGGCCGAAGAAGTCATGGCCAATGACATGAAGGTCAACGGCTTCGAGGTGGCTATCGACGAGCAGTGCTCCCAGATCCTGGCCCGTCACCAGCCCGCCGCCACCGACCTGCGTTTCCTGCTCGCCGTCATCAAGACCATTACCGACCTGGAGCGCATCGGCGACCAGGCCGAACGCGTGGCCCGTATGGCCATACACCTGGCCGAGAAGGACCGTCCCAAGAACCAGTATGCCGACGTGGTGGCCCTGGGCGAGCGTGTGCTCAAGATGGTCCACGAGGCTTTGGACGCCTTCGCCCGCATGGACGTGGGAGCCGCCGTCGCCGTGGCCCGCTCCGATGCCGCCGTCGACAACGACTACGAAGCCATCATGCGCCAGAGCATCACCTTCATGATGGAAGACCCGCGCACCATCAGCCGTGCCATGGACGTGATCTGGGCGATCCGCGCGCTGGAGCGCATCGGGGATCACTCTCGTAACATGTGCGAGTACGTGGTGTATCTGGTCAAGGGCAAGGATGTGCGGCACATCAGTATTGATCAGATGGAAGAGGCGGCATTGGGGAAACGGGCGGAGTGATTCTTTCGCTGGTGTCTTTGTCGGGTCGTAGATCCGGGTTGTTTTGATTCGCAGTGGGTTTTTCTTAGAGCTTAAGTCAAAGGCTTCCGATCCCCGCGATGCGGGGCTCGGGTTACTTTCTTTGCTTGTCCAAAGAAAGTAACCAAAGAAAGGACACCCGAGTTTCTCGCCCCTGCGGGGTGCCCTGCGCGCGGGGGCGTTCCGGGGAGGTCGGCTGACAGGCCGTCCGTGGCCTGACAGCCGACGCGCCGCATCCTTGCGGCGCCCCTGCGGGCTTTAACCCCGGAACACCCCCGTGCTCGGCGAGAAAAACGGGGGGGACGTCAAAGGCAGCAACCTCCTTAACCTGGGTATTTTGTTGTCCTTTCGTAGGAGCCCCGACCCCGGGGCGAATTTCCCACCATTCGCCCCGGGGTCGGGGCTCCTACAATGAAAACCAAAGACTGATCGAAGCGGTTTTGACCTGCCTCCCCCTTATGCCGCACCGAGTAGCGCAGGCTTCGAGGGAAACAGCCCGAAGGGGCGCCGCAGGGACGCGGCGCGTCGCCTGCCAGGCCATGGACGGCCTGTCAGGCGACCCCCTCGAAGCCGAGCAACGCAGGGCACCCGCGATCAGCGGGTGCGGCATCGGGGTGTCCTTCTTTTGGTTACTTTTCTTGGACAAGCAAGAAAAGTAACCCGAGCCCCGCAACGCGGGGATCGGAAGCCTTTGACTTTAAACCCGCGCAACGCGCATACACCACGTCCGCTTCACATTCCCCCTCCACCAAGCTACCATCCGCCCCCATCCATCCCCGTGATGGAGACACCCGCCGGTCCCCGACCGGCACACATAACCCACCAGGTGTTCCGCCCCGACGCACTCGGGCGTGGAATTAAACGGGAAGCAGGTGAGAAACCTGCGCTGCCCCCGCAACGGTAAGGGAAGGGTCGCCGGCCAGCCATGGCCTGCGGCGCCGCGAGACACACACGCCACTGCGCATTCGCGTGGGAAGGCGTCTCGCGGGATCGATCCGATCGATACTCCCCGAGCCCGGAGACCGGCCTGACGGGTTGCAACCGGACCGCGGTGGGCCGTCCGGCGGATAACGGCGTTACGACTCCCGTGACGCCGCCCGCCTGTATCTGTCCACCCGGCCTATTTCAATGGCTGCGGAGGGCAACCATGCAAGGGCTTCATTTCAGATCCCGGATCACCGGGGCGTTTGTGCTTTCATCCTGCCTGTTCGTCGCACCGCTTGAGGCCGCCGACGAACTGGAACCCATCATCGTCACCACGCCGATGCGCATGGCGCAGACCGTGGATGACAGCCTGCACCCGGTATCGGTCATCACCCGGGAAGACATCGAACGACTGCAACCGAACAGCGTGCCGGAGCTGATCCGTGGCCTGCCCGGTGTGCAGGTCGGCGCCAGTGGCGGCTTCGGCAAGCAGACCGGTGTGTTCCTGCGTGGCGCCAATGCCAACCAGATGATCGTGCTGGTGGATGGTGTGCGCGCGGGTTCCGCCACTGCCGGCGGCGCCGCCTGGGAATTCATCCCGGTGGATCAGATCGAGCGCATCGAGGTGGTGCGCGGTCCGAGGGCCAGCGCCTACGGGGCCGATGCGGTGGGCGGCGTGATCCAGATCTTCACCCGCAGCCCGGCGCGTGAGCCCGTGCGCGAGCTTATGGTGGGCTACGGGCGCTACAACACCCGCCAGGCCAGTGCGTCCGTCTCGGCGGACAGCGGTGCCTGGCGCTACCACCTGGGCGCCAGTCACCTGGCCAGCGACGGCTACGATGTGCTGCGCGGCGGCGACCCTGACGATGACGGTTATCGCAACGATGCCGTCAATGCACGCCTGGGCTACCGTATGGACAACGGCGTTGACCTTGAGTGGCGGCTGTTGCGCGCCCAGGGTCGCACGGAGTTCGACTCCTTGTGGACGTCCGGAACACACGAGGAGGACTTCGTCCAGCAGGCCGCCTCGGTGCAGCTTTCCGGCCCGGCGGGCAGTGCGGGCGGCTGGCGCGTGATCGCGGGCGAGACCCGTGATGAGCGCGACACCCTGGATGGCGATGGCCGTTATCGCTATGACACCCGCCGCCGCAATCTCAGCGCGCAGACGGACTGGCTGTTGAGCCGTACACAGCTGAGCCTGGGGGCGGATTATCTGCATGACCAGGTCTCCGGCAGCACGGACTTTGCCCGGGACAGTCGCGACAGTCGCGCCGTGTTCGCGCAGCTGCACTCGGAGTGGTCCCGCCATCAGTTCGGCGCGGGCCTGCGCAACGACTGGTACAGCGATTTCGGCACCCATGGCACCGGCGACCTGGCCTGGGCCTACAGGCTCGACGAGGCCTGGCGGATCCGGGGCAGCGCAGGCACGGCCTTCAGGGCACCGACCTTCAACGACCTGTACTTCCCCTGGGGACTCGGCAACCCGGACCTCGACCCGGAACGCGCCCGCAATCTGGAGGCGGGCCTGGAGTACGGCCGGGCAGGCCACCGGCTGGGTCTGAATGTCTTCGAGAATCGGGTCCGTGATCTGATCATCTATGACACGGACACGTTCACCATGCAGAACATCAACCGGGCCCGCATCACCGGTGCGGAGGCCAGCTGGCAGTGGGCCGGGCGGGACTGGCAGCTCGCGGCCAGCTACACCTGGTTGCATGCCCGGGACGAGGCGACCGGCAATCAGTTGCCCCGTCGCGCACGTCACAGTGCCCGCCTGGACGCGGACCGATCCCTCGGCGCACTGCGCTACGGTCTCAGCCTGATCGGGCAGGGACGACGCTATGACGATCCGTCCAATACCCTCGAACTGCCCGGCTATGTCACCATGGACCTGCGCGGGGGGTACCGGCTGGATCGTCACTGGGAACTCTCCGCCGCCTGGAACAACGTGTTCGACCGGGACTACGAGACCGTGGCCGGTTACCGTCAGCCGGGGCAGGCATTGAACGTATCCCTGCGCGGCAGGTTCTGATCCAACACACAACCAAGAGGTCGCCATGGGCAACCGACTCACCCGCATCTATACCCGCACCGGCGACGATGGCAGCACCGGGCTGGCCACGGGGCTGCGCGTGCCCAAGGACTCGGCGCGCATCGAGGTGATGGGCGACGTGGACGAACTCAACAGCCTGCTCGGCGTCATGCTGGCCGAGCCGGTGCCGGTGCAGCTTTCGGAGCTGTTGCTGGAGGTCCAGCATGACCTGTTCGACCTGGGTGGCGAACTGGCCATGCCCGGGGAGTCCCTGATGCAGGCTGCCCGGGTGGCGTGGCTGGAGACGCGCCTGGATCAGATCAACGAGACCCTGCCCCCGCTCAAGGAATTCATCCTCCCGGGGGGCGGCCGGGCCGCCGCGCTCTGCCAGCTGGCCCGCGCCGTGTGCCGCCGCGCGGAACGTCACCTGGTGCACCTGTCGCGGGATGAGCCCGTCACCGAGGTGTCCCGGCAGTACCTGAACCGGCTCTCCGACCTGCTGTTCGTCATGGCCCGGGTGCTGGCCCGGGAGGTGGGGGAGGGGGAGGTGTTCTGGAAAAGCAGAAGGATGAAGGACGCGGAGAAGTGAGAAGGGCGAATTGGGAAGTGGGGGCTGTGGGCAGAGTCCTCTGCGTGCTTTGCGTCTCTGCGCCCTCCGCGTGTTCAGCGATGCCGGGTTGACGATCCCATGTACCGCATCGGCATCGACCTGGGGGGCACCAAGACCGAGATCATCGTGCTGGACGGGCAGGGCCGCGAACACCTGCGCCGCCGGGTGCCCACGCCGCGGGACGACTATGAGGCAACCCTCTCCACCATCGTCTCCCTGGTGCGCGAGGCGGAGACCGATCTGGGGGCCACGGCGACCGTGGGCATCGGTACGCCCGGCGCCGTCTCGGCGCGCACCGGGCGCATGAAGAACTGCAATTCCGTGTGGCTCAACGGGCAACCCCTGCGGGAGGACCTGGAGGCGCGCCTGGAGCGGCCGGTGCGCCTCGCCAACGATGCCAACTGCCTGGCCCTGTCCGAGGCCACCGACGGGGCGGGAGCGGGGGCCGGGACGGTGTTCGCCGTGATCCTGGGCACGGGCACCGGGGCGGGGATCGTGGTCAATGGCCGGGTGCTGACCGGTGCCAATGCCATCGCCGGGGAATGGGGCCACAACCCCTTGCCCTGGCCCCGGGACGAGGAGCGCCCGGGCCCGGCCTGCTACTGCGGGCGGCAGGGCTGCCTGGAGACCTGGCTGTCGGGGCCGGGCATCGCGGCGGATCATCTGCGCATGACCGGCGAGGCCCTGGACACCCGTGCCATCGCGGCGCGGGCCGCCGGGGGAGACCGGGATTGCCTGGCAACCCTGGCCCGACACCAGGATCGCCTGGCCCGGGGTCTGGCCCACGTGGTCAACATCCTCGATCCGGACGTGATCGTGCTGGCCGGTGGCGTCTCCGGGCTGCCCGGGCTGATCCCGGGGGTGATGGCCCGCTGGGGCAACTATATCTTTTCGGATCAGGTGGATACGCGTCTTGAGCTCGCCCGGCATGGGGATTCCAGCGGGGTGCGGGGCGCGGCCTGGCTGTGGGCCATGGTTTCCCGGGAGGGTGCAGGCTGACGCCTACCCCCCAATGGGATACTTTCAAAAAGTCAGACGCTTGACTATAGTCAATGAATCCCTCGAAAGAGAGGGGGCTGAAAGCCCCCCGGATCAGGGGGCAATCCACCCTAGCAGGAGTGATTCATGTCTGAGAAAAAGCTGGCCATTATCGCAACGAAGGGCTCTCTGGATTGGGGCTATCCTCCCTTCATTCTGGCCTCCACCGCTGCTGCCCTGGGTTACCAGGTGCAGATCTTCTTCACCTTCTACGGCCTGCAGCTGCTCAAGAAGAAGCTGGACCTGAAGGTCACTTCCCTGGGCAATCCGGGCATGCCGATGCCGATGCCCATGCCGGTCCTGCTGCAGGCCCTGCCGGGTATGCAGAGCATGATGACCATGATGATGAAGAAGAAGATGGCCTCCAAGGGCGTTGCCAGCCTGGAAGACCTGCGTGAGCTGTGCAGCGAGGCGGAAGTGAAGATGATCGCCTGCCAGATGACCGTGGACCTGTTCGAGATGGATCCTTCCCAGTTCATCGACGGTGTTGAATATGCCGGTGCCGCCGCGTTCTTCGAGTTCGCCGGCGAATCCGATATCTGCCTGTTCATGTAATGGCAGAGCAGGCGGACAAGCGTCAGCCTGTGGAGGCGGGCGGCCGAGGTGCGGAGAACCGGGAACGGATCGTCGCCGCGGCCGACCGCCTTTTTTATGAAAAAGGCTTCCAGGCCACCTCCTTCAGCGACATCGCCGATGCCGCCGGGGTGCCCAAGGGCAACTTCTACTACTACTTCAAGACCAAGGATGCCCTGCTCGAAGGGGTCATCGACTGGCGCCGCCAGTGTCTGAAGAAGCTCCTGAGCGGCCTCAACGCCCAGTACGATGATCCCCGCGAACGGCTCATGACCCTGCTCACCGGCCTGTGCGCCGGCGAGGACGACATCGTGCGCTATGGCTGTCCCATGGGCACCCTCAGCGCGGAACTGTGCAAGACCGGCCACGAGATGAAGGAACAGGCCCAGTCGCTGCTGGAGACCATCCGCGAGTGGATCGCCACCCAGCTGCAGGCCATGGGCCGGGATGATGCCCCGGAATTTGCCCGCGAGATCCTGACCCGCAGCCAGGGCGTGACCCTGCTGGCCCACGCCTACGGCGATCACCACCTGCTGGTGGAGGAGATGGCCCGTGTACGCCACTGGGTCACCGCAGTGCTCGACGGGCAACCCCATTGAGCGAAACCCGCTCCAGACAAACTGATTCCCCCTACCTCGCCGCCTTCCAGGGCGGTTTTTCCGGTGTGCTGCGCTGGCATCAGCTGGATGCCCTCTGGGAACGTCTGCGCGCGCGGGGCGGGGAGGGCTGGTATGTCTATGCCGTGGGTGAACCGCCGCCCGCGTCACCGGCCGATGCCGAGTCCCTGCTGCGTTTCATCGATGAAGTGGACGCCCTGCTGCGCAGGGAGCACGACGAGGACTACTGCGGCGTGGTCTACGCCGATGATCTGCAGCAGCCCCGCTTCGTGAAGATCTACGATCCCAACCACCTGGGCAGCAGTTGCGGCAGCAGCGGCCTGCGCGTACTGCCCGGCTGGACTCTGTCCCTGATCCCGCCCGTGGACCTGCCCGAGGCCCTGCCCCAGACGGGCAACCGTCGGCGCTGGTGGCAGAAGCTGTTTGGCAGTGGGAAGTGAGAACGGGGAAGTGGGAATGGAATACCTATGAATCCGGTCACTGGTTTTCACTTCGCCCTTCCCTGTTCTCACTTCCGACTTCCAATCTCACTTCCCACTTCCATTCATCCTTCCTAGCACCTCCCGCCCACGAAGTTCCTCCAGGATCTCCAGGCCACCCTGGATCACCACCTGCGGATCGGCATGTCCCAGTTCCCCTGTTATCTGTTCCAGCAGGCTCCGCGCCGTGCGGTCTTGATTGTTCTGGATCAGGTACACCAGGTGGGCGGTCACCGGGTTGAGTTCCAGAAAGGCGATGCCATCCTGTGGCGTGCGGTGCACCAGCAGGTGATGGGGTGTCTGCGAAGCCTGTTCGGGGCGATGGTCCGCGCCGATGCGGTGCACCGGGAAGCGATACCCCAGCAGCCAGGCTAGGGGGGAGAGGGTCGGGCGGATCTCCAGCAGATCGTCCTGTTCTGCCGCGGGCACCCAGTCCGGCGGGGCCTCGGCCACGCTGAGGGCCACTTCCATGTATTCGTAATGGGCCAGTTCCGCGAGAAACGGGGGGTCTTCGCCCTGGGAGGTGCGCACGTCCTGCAGCCAGGCCACGAACTCCCGGCCGATCTCCAGGAAGTAGGGGGTGTGGGCCCGGTGGCTGCGCAGGAAATCCCGCACCAGGGCGTGCCAGGACGTGTCGTCGTAGAGGCTGCGGATGACCGGGAAGCCGTTGCGCAGAAATCCTTCCACGTTGTTGTAGATCAGTTCCCGGTAGACCCGGATGCGCCGCTCCTCAACGACCTCCGGCGGCGGATGGCCTTCGGGGTCACGCAAGTGCGCGGTGAGTGCCCGTTGCAGCTGCTGGAAACGCGGTTCCGACATCAGCGCCACGCCCCTGTCTGGATGCGGCGAATGGTGTCCACCTCAGCCAGCAGGCGCTCAACCGGCGGGAAATTGAAATCCCGCTCCAGCAGGGTGGGGAACACGCCGAAATGTCGGTAGGCGGTGTCGAGCAGGGACCAGACCGGGTCGATCACGTCCGCACCGTGAGTGTCCACGATCAGATCCTCGGCCTCCTTGTAGTGCCCGGCCACATGGGCATAAACGATGCGCTCGCCGGGCAGTCCCCTGAGAAAGTTCACCGGGTCGTAAGCGTGGTTCACGCTGTTGACGTAGACGTTGTTCACGTCCAGCAGCAGGTTGCAGTCGGCCTCCGCGAGCACGGCGTTGATGAATTCCAGTTCGCTCATCTCGGCCCCGATACTGGCGTAGTAGGAGGCGTTTTCCAGGGCGATGCGCCGTCCCAGGATGTCCTGGGCGCGGCTTACCCGTCCGGCCACGTAGTGCACGGCCTCTTCGGTGAAGGGGATGGGCAGCAGGTCGTAGAGGTGCCCGTCATCGGAGCAGTAGGAGAGGTGCTCCGTGTAGAGATCGATGCCGTGCGTGTCCAGGAAGTCCCGGATGTCGTGCAGCAGGGCCTCGTCCAGGGGGGCAGGGCTGCCGATGGACAGGGACAGGCCATGACAGACGAAGGGGTAACGCTCTGTGAAGGCGCGAAACTGCCGGCCCATGGCACCGCCCACGCCAATCCAGTTCTCCGGTGCCACCTCCATGAAATCCACCCGCCCGGGGGCGGCGGTCTGCAGTTCTTTCATCAGATCCCGGCGCAGTCCCAGACCGGCTCCTTGAACGGCATGGCGCACGCCTGAGGATCGGATGTCTGACATGGGTGTAGTCCGTCAGTGATGGGTTCTATTCAGGATACGGGCGAGATGGGCGAGTGGATGCGATGAAACCAGATTCAAGATTCAAAGGCGGGTGGCACCCGCCTTTGAATCTTGAATCTTGAATTGTATTTGCTCACTTCGGCGGCAACTGGCAGGCCGTGGCCGAGTCGATGGGCACGTCGTGCACCACCAGGATGGGCAGCCTGGCGTGGCGCACCAGGTATTCCGTGGCGGAGCCGGACAGGAAGTTGGCCAGGGTGCCGCGTCCTCGGGTGCCCATGACGATCAGGTCCGCCTGCCATTCCTCGGCGTGCTGCATGATGGCGTCGGCGGGGCTGCCCACGGCGAAGGCCACCTCGTCGTCGTTCAGGGCCCAGCTGCGCAGTTTTTCCAGTATCTGTTCCTCCAGGGCGCGGCGGCTGTCCTTGGCGTGGATGGGGGAACCGCTGTTGGACTGGGCCAGGTCCTTGGGCTGGATCACGTGCAGCAGGCGCTTCACGCCCCCGGGGCAGTACTGGCGGGCCACCGCCAGGGCCTCGGCGGAGGCGGACGAGAAATCCACAGGAATCAGGACGCGACGCAGCATGTTTTTCCCCTGCAATGGTCAGGACGGCGTGGACGCCGGCTCGTGATGGGATGGCCTTGCCTTGATGGGCCCGGGGCTGGCCGATAGAATACAGCCCCTCGATAGTCGGATACCCGCATCATAACAAATGCGCGTCTGCCCATGCTGGCCGACGCCACACCGGGTTCTAAACCTTTCCCGCTACAGACAGGCTGGCCAGAAGTTGATGCCGGTCGGCTCTTCGCTGGATCCATCCGGATCGAACCACCAGTAATGCGCGTCGCATCGCTTGCCGCAGATGGTCGTGACCTGAATTCATTTCTCCAGAGGGCGAGTCCGTGGACATTTCGGACAGGATCCGCCGGGCTTGGTCATCGACCCGCCGGGTGTGGTTTTTCAATGTGCGGGGCGATCTGATTGCGGGCATCATGGTCGCGCTCGCGCTCATTCCCGAGGCCATCGCCTTTTCCATCATCGCCGGTCTCGACCCCAAGGTGGGTCTGTATGCCTCCTTCTCCATGGCGGTGGTCATCGCCTTTGCCGGCGGCCGCCCGGGCATGATCTCGGCGGCCACCGGCGCCATGGCCCTGCTCATGGTCACCCTGGTGGCGGAGCACGGACTGCAATACCTGCTGGCTGCGACCATCCTTACGGGCCTGCTCCAGGTGCTGTTTGCCTGGCTCAAGCTGGCCCGTTACATGATGTTCATCCCCCACACGGTGATGGTCGGCTTCGTCAACGCGCTGGCCATCCTCATCTTCCTGTCTCAGGTCCCTTATCTGATCGACGGTGATGTCACCATGTGGCTCCTGGTGGGCGCGGGGCTCGCCATCATCTACGGCCTGCCCATGATCCCGGCCTATCCCAAGTCCCTGCCGCCGCCGCTGGTGGCACTGGTGGTGCTGACCCTGGTGGTGATCTTCGGCGGCATGCCGACGCTCAGCGTGGGAGACATGGGCGACCTGCCCGATGGCCTGCCGGTCTTCCTGCTGCCGGACGTGCCCCTGAATCTGGACACCCTGCAGATCATCCTGCCCACCGCCGTGGCCCTGGCCCTGGTGGGTCTGCTGGAATCCCTGCTCACCGCATCCATCGTGGACGATTTCACCGACACTCCCAGCGACAAGAACCGCGAGGCCCAGGGCCAGGGCATCGCCAACATCGCCACCGGTTTCCTGGGCGGCATGGCCGGCTGCGCCATGATCGGCCAGTCGGTGATCAACGTGAAATCCGGCGGACAGGGGCGTCTCTCGACGCTCTCGGCGGGCGTGTTCCTGCTGTTCCTCATCGTGGTACTGGGCGACGTGGTGTCCATGATCCCCATGGCCGCACTGGTGGCGGTGATGCTGTTTGTCTCCTTCGCCACCTTCGACTGGCGCTCCATCCCCAGTCTGCGCCGCCTGCCGCGTACCGACGCCACGGTGTTGATCGTCACCGTGGCCGTGGTGGTGATCACCCACGATCTGGCCAAGGGGGTGTTCGCCGGCGTGCTCCTGAGCGCGGTGTTCTTCGCCCGCAAGATCGCCAAGGCCATCCAGATCGAGAGCGAACTGGATGAAGCCACCAGGGTGCGCACCTACCACCTCTACGGCCAGCTGTTCTTCGTGGCGGTGGACAAGTTCATCGCCGCCTTCGACTACAGCGAGAAGGTGAACAAGGTGATCATCGATCTGCGTCATGCCTGGCTCTGGGACAGCTCCGCCATCGCCGGCATCGACAAGGTGGTGAGCAAGTTCCGCCGCAACGGCATCGAGGTGGAGGTCCTCAGCCCCGAAGGCGAGAGCGGCGACCTGCACGACAAACTGGCCCTGCATGACAAGGGCAAGGACATCGGAATTGGGCATTAAGGCGCTGATTGCTTGTCGCTTGTCGGTATGTAAGGACTTGCCGCAGAGACGCTGGGGCGCAGAGAAAACAATTCAATCGACAGGATTTACATGATTAACAGGATTATTGAAAAGGGTTTTTAGCCTTTGCCTTAATCCCGTTAATCATGTAAATCCTGTCAAAGAACTTCTGCGCCTCCGCGTCTCTGCGGCAAGCGGTTTCAGGGCCGGGTATACTGTCCCGCCCTCAGTACACACGACACGCCATGTTTGAAAAAGCCTCCCGTGAACAACTCCGCCGCATGTACGCCGATGCCTGGCGCAAGCACCGGGCGGGGGAGGCCCTGGAGCCGCTGGAAAAGCAGATCGCCGAACTGGTGGCCGAGCATCCCGAATACCAGTCGCTGATCGAGGACCCCGATGGGGTGCTCGCAGCCGAGTTCACCCCCGAGGGCGGCCAGAGCAATCCCTTCCTGCACATGGGCATGCATCTCGCCATCCGTGAGCAGGCGGGCACCAATCGTCCCGCCGGTTTCACCGCCGCCTATCAGAACGCCGTGCGCAAGCTGGGCGCCCACGAGGCCGAGCACGCCATCATGGAATGCCTCGGCACCGCGCTCTGGGAGGCCCAGCGCTTCGGTCGCCCCCCGGATGAGCAGGCCTATCTGGAGTGCGTGAAGAGGCTTTCCTGATCCGCAGGCAGGGCATGGGCTTCACGATGACTCCCCGCCGCGAATCTGTTTTCGCGCAAAGCCGCCAAGAACGCCAGGAAGAGCTTTAAGAACTCTCCTGTCTTCGCGTTCTTTGCGACTTGGCGAGAGATATCTTTTCCCTGCCCCGAGATTCACCGCTGTCCACACAGCTTACGATATGCACTTCATAGGGCGGGCCGTGCCCGCCGTCCCGTGCCCGCCGTCCCCTGCCGCCGTCCTGTGGCAAAGGCATTCCCCGTCGCAGGTCTCAGCGGACGGAGAGGCGCCGCTTGATGAGCGCATCGACGCTCAGTTTGCCCGGGCCCGTGAACAGCAGGGTCACCAGCATGACCAGGAAGAACAGGGGCAGCAGCCAGCCGTTGTCGCATACGTTGTAGCCGTTGCCGGCGTGCACGCTGTGCCAGGCCACGATGTCCAGGATGATGAGCGAGATCACGGCGAAGCGCATGCCCAGGCCGATGATCAGGGCGATGGCGGCCAGGATCTCCGTCCAGGTGGCCAGGAACCAGGACAGGCCCACCGGGATGATGTTGAACGGGAACATGAAATCATCCTTGATGAACTCGAACCAGTTGTCCCCGCCCAGTTTTTCCAGACCCGCCCGGCCGAACTCGAAGGCCAGCAACAGTCTCAGTCCCACCGGCGCAAGCCATTGCCCGGCCTGATCCAGTCCGCCGAACACCCGTCTTGTCAGTTCAATCAACCACATGGCGTAATGCCTCCTCAGCCCGTATCGGGTTTGTCGTCACCGTATGTAAGTACGCAGATAAACCTGCTGTGGATGCAGTATTACGGCCGTATGGCCTGAGAAGGTCGAGCCCGCATATCTCACCGGGATCGCGGGAGCAGGCGAAGGATTCGTGTCTGTAGGCGCCGCTCTGGAGCGAAACCCATAGCAATCGCTATGGGTTGAGTGAAGAGCAAGCCTACGGACGCGAAGACGAGCCTGAACCGCGATAGGACTCCGGCGGGAACAGACTGTCATGCTGAGGTTGCCGACCATTTCAGTGTATTCCACTTGCGTTTCAGCCTGTTACGCGCCCGCCGGTGACCGACCGGTGAGATATGCGGGCTAGCTCCGTGGAGGGGTATGAGAAGGTGCCACGGGCTGCCCGGGATCGCTGTCGCGGGCGTGAGTGTTCGCCGGCGTCGGGTCGTCAGCAGGGGCAGTCCGGTGCATGGGTGATCGGGATATGGCAAAAAAAGGCCGCGATCCCGGATGGGTCGCGGCCAGTGGTGATGCCGGATGGGAATCCCGTTTCAGAGCAGGTCTTCAGCGGCTGCCGCAACGGCCCTCGCCACACTTGCCCTCCTGGGTCTTCTGCTGTTCCTGTTTCGTGTCGCCTGCGGCAGCACCGCCGCAACGGCCCTCGCCGCACTTGCCTTCGCGGCCCTTCTGTTCCTGCTGCTGCTCCTGCTGCTGAGTGGCCGAACCACCACAGCGACCCTCGCCACAACGGCCCTCACCGCCGCGCGCGTGGTTGTTGGCCACGGCGTAGCCGCTCTGAAGGCTTTGCATGCCGAAGGGGTTCTCGACTGCGCTGGCCATGGGGGCTGCTGCCAGGGAACCGACGAACAGGGCGCCCAGGGCGGCGGCGCCGAGGGGCTTGCGAATGTTGTTGGACATGATCTTGCTCCTTCTCTTTGGATAGTGAGGTCGTGACCCGATGCCTCAGGCCGATCGAGTCACTGGATGATACGCGTGGCGTTGTCTGGCGGATTCAGGTAGTGGAAGCTATTTTCTGGATGCTTACAGCTGCATCCAGGGGCCGGAAAACACCTTGGGTCCGGCAGGGCGGGTCATGGGCAGCTCACTGCTGCGTTCGATGGTGACGGCGACCTGTGCCTGATAGGGCTGTCTGTCCATGGCGGGCATGGGCAATCTCATCTCCCCTTCTTCGGGCAATACGCCGATGGCGCGCACTGCGCCGTCGGGCCATACCAGCCATAGGACACACACCTCACCCTCGGGCATGGCCGGTGGGGATATGGCGCGGGCCATGATCTGTTGGCCACCTGCGGCAGCGGTGATGAGCCAGCTTGCGGATTCGCTGCCAGCCTCCGTCACCATGGCGACACGTTCGGGCATGGCATCCGGCGCGGATGGCTGTGGCCCTGGCAGGATGAGCAGGACCACGGCCAGGACGGAGGCGACCATACCCAGTCCGCGCCAGAAGGCCAGGCTGTTCCACAGACCCGGGCGCTGCCTGTTGGGCATGGGCTGAATCCGCTGCTGGATGGCCGACCAGTTGCGATCAGGGACCCGGACCACGGGTGCGCTGCTCCAGGCCATGTGGGCCAGGCGCTCCTCCCAGGCCGCCACCCGGGCGCTCAGCTCGCTGTCCCGGGCCATGAGTCGCTCAAAGCGGCGCCGTGCGGCGCCACGCAGGGTGCCCAGGGCGTACTCGGCTGACAGGCGCTCACGGAGTTCGGGATGCTTGTAGTTCATGGCCGCATACTCATGTTGGTGTCAGACTGAGGCATCGAGACACCTCCTCAATTCCTGCAGTCCGCGACGTATCCAGGTCTTGACCGTGCCCAGCGCATTGCCGGTGCGCTCGGCCACTTCGCCATGGCTCAGTCCTTCAAAATAGGCGATCTCGATGCAGCGCCGCTGGTCTTCGCGCAGCTGCTTGAGGCACTCCCTGAGCAGAACGGCATCGCTCTCCTCGCCGGCCGGGCCCGGGGCCGTGGCATGTTCGTCCATGAGGAATTCCAGGTGGGCGGGGTCGGCCAGCTCCAGCTGGCGACGGTTGCGACGCAGGCGGTCCAGGGCACCGTTGCGCACGATGGTCACCAGCCAGGTGACCGGGCTGGCCAGATGGGGTCGGTAGTCCCCGGCCCGCTGCCAGATCTTCACATAGGCGTCCTGCAGACACTCCTCCGCCTGGGCCTCGCTCCCCAATATACGCACGGCGATGCCAAAGAGTTTCGGCGAGGTGGCCAGGTACAGCCGCTGAAACGCGTCCCGGTCACCCAGAGCACAGGCGGAGAGCAGTTTTTCCAGATCAGGGTTGGGATCGGTCACCGGGGTGTCGGGTTTGGGCGCCGAGACACGATACAAGAAGCTGGAGAGGAGAGGAATCCGGCGGGTGGGGGCGCCTGACCGGGGCATTCACTTGCGGGGTTTGACCATCACCCGCTTGGGCCTCGGTGCGGGCGGCGGGGTCTTGTCCTTGTATTCACACAGATCCGCGATCAGGCACTCCGGGCATTTCGGACTGCGCGCCGTGCAGGTGTAGCGACCGTGCAGGATCAGCCAGTGGTGGGCGTCCTTGAGGAACTCCGCGGGGATCACCTTGAGCAGCTTCTTCTCCACCGCGAGCACCGTCTTGCCCGGTGCGATCCTGGTGCGGTTGGCCACCCGGAAGATGTGGGTGTCCACGGCCATGGTGGGTTCGCCGAAGGCGGTGTTGAGGACCACGTTGGCGGTCTTGCGGCCCACGCCGGGCAGGGCCTCCAGCGAGGCGCGATCCCGGGGTACCTCGCCGCCGTGTTGCTCGACCAGGATGGCGCAGGCCTTGATGATGTTCTCGGCCTTGCTGTTAAAGAGGCCGATGGTCTTGATGTAGTGCTTGAGCCCGTCCACGCCCAGATCCAGGATGGCCTGGGGCGTGTTGGCCACGGGGAAGAGCTTGTCGGTGGCCTTGTTGACCCCCTTGTCGGTGGCCTGGGCGGACAGGGTGACCGCCACCAGCAGCTCGAAGGGCGTGCGGTAGTTCAGCTCGGTGGTGGGATGGGGATTCGCCGCCCGCAGGCGTTCAAAGATCTGGCGGCGTTTATGGGCGTTCATCTCATGAACGCAGAGGCAAGTAACAAGAGGCAAGATACAAGAGGGTCGTGTCCTTAACTTGTATCTTGCCTCTAGCCACTTGTCTCTGCGCCTTTATGCGCTTTTAGATGTGGCGGAACAGACCCACGTCCGGGGAGGGCTCGCGGGGGTTGCTGGCCTTCTCGGCTTCCAGGTCCTTGAGCAGCTTGTGGTGGGCGTCTTCCAGCTTGTGCATGGCATCACCGTCCAGCTTGGGGAAGATGGTGTTGGCGATGTAGGAGCCCAGCTCGTCCATGCAGGAGGGCCAGTACTTGCCGTTCAGGTGGAAGGCGTGGTGGGCGTGCTGACCCATGGGGTAGCTGTCGAAGCGACGGATCATGGTGAAGGACAGGTCGGCGTCCTTCTCGGTGAAGTCCTTGGCCCAGTCATACCACCACTTGTAGTACTTCTCCTGCACGGCCTCGCTCATGTCGTGGGCCTCGAAGAAGGCGGCCATGGTGCTGCGCGGGGCCAGCCCGTAGCGGGTGCCGCGCTTGCCGGCGAAGGGGAAATGTCCAGCCATGTGTAAGTCCTCTTGCGGTCTTGCAGGTTCAGAGGCCGCACTTGCAGCCCTTGGGAAAATTAGAAACCGCTGAAGTTTACCGATTCACCGCCGCAACGCCAAGCGGGGGATGGGAAGTGCGAGGTGTGAATTTAGAGGTGGGAAGTAGGGTTTTTCCACGCTGTTCGCGGTCCGGGGCGCGCGTCAAAAGCAAACCCCATGTTCTCGCGGAGGCGCGGAGACGCGGAGAAAAGCACGAGAAATGGGGATCCTCCGTGTCCCCGTGGCTCCGTGAGAGGACGGGTTTCCCAGAGCCAGATTCGAAAATCCATCCTCTCACGGAGCCACTGAGGCACGGGGAAAACGAAAGATGATGATTTATGCGGTTCTCAGCGTCTCCGCGCCTCCGCGAGAGAACAGGCTCTGGATCTTTCTCAGCCCGCCGCTTCCACAGGCACCGCGGCCTGGGCAGGTTGGCGCTTCTGCAGGCGGGCGTCGATGATGTTCTTCAGCGCGATCAGCAGGCCCAGGGCGATGAAGGCGCCGGGGGGGAGCAGGGCCAGCAGGAAGCCCCGGTATTCCTCGAACAGGGTCAGGCTGAAGCCCCGCGCGGCCTCGCCGAACATCAGGTGCGCGTCCGCCAGCAGGGTGCCGTGGCCCACCGCCTCGCGCAGCGCCCCCAGGGCCACCAGCACGCAGGTGAAGCCCAGGCCCATGGCCAGGCCGTCGGCCAGGGCCTTGGGGATAGGCTGCTTGGAGGCGAAGGCCTCGGCGCGGCCGATGATGGCGCAGTTGGTGACGATCAGGGGGATGAAGATGCCCAGGATCAGGTACAGCTCGTGGAAGAAGGCGTTCATGGCCAGCTCGATGGCGGTCACCACCGAGGCGATGATCAGCACGAACACCGGGATGCGGATCTCCGGGCGCACCCAGTGACGGATCAGGGATACGGTGACGTTGGAGGCCACCAGGGTGAGGGTGGTGGCCAGGCCCAGCCCCAGGGCGTTGACCACCGTGCCGGAGATGGCCAGCAGCGGACACAGGCCCAGCAGCTGTACCAGCCCCGGGTTGTTGTGCCAGAAGCCGTTGGCATTGATCTCGCGGTAGCTGATGTCACTCACGGGGGCTTGCCTCCATTAGTGCTTCTGTCTGGACTGCTTCAGTCTGGGCTTCTTCAGCCGGGGCTGCGTCGACGGGCTGCGCGTCGGGCAGGGGTGCGAACACGATGTCACGGTGGGACTCGAAGTATATCAGCGCGTCGCGCACGGCCGTCACCACGGCCCGTGGGGTGATGGTGGCGCCGGTGAACTGGTCGAACACGCCCCCGTCCCGGCGCACCGCCCAGCGGTCGTAGAAGGGGTCGAGCAGGCTGCGTCCGTCGAAGGACAGGATCCAGTCGGAGCGGCCCACCTCGATGTCGTCGCCCAGCCCCGGGGTCTCCCGGTGGCTCACCACCCGCACGCCGTCGATCTCGCCGAACACATTGATGCCCACCAGCAGGCGGATGGGGCCGCCGTAGCCGGCCGGCGCAACCACGGTGAACACTGCCGCCACCGGCTCTGCGCCCAGGCGCGCCCGGTAGACCCGCAGGTCCCGCCCGCCCAGCAGTTCGTGGGAGAGCAGGAGGCTGTCCGCGAGGATGTCATTGTCATAGGCCTCGTGGCTGAGGATCTCGTGCAGGCTGTTGAGGGTCGCCGCCTCGATGTTGGCGGCGATGCGATCCTCCGTGCCCTGGTACACGAAGGCCACCAGGGCCGTGCCGACCACGCCGAACAGGGCCAGCAGCACGCCGGAGATGACGATGTTGCGCATCATGGCGCGCCACCGTTCTCGCGCCGTGGCGGCTTCTGGCCGAACACCCTTGGCCGGGTGTAGTGATCGATAGTGGGCGCGGCCATATTCATGAGCAGCACGGCGAAGGCCACCGCGTCCGGGTAGCCGCCCCAGGTGCGGATCACGTAGATGAGCACGCCGATGCCCAGGCCGTAGAGGATGCGCCCCATCGGCGTGGTGCTGGCGGACACCGGGTCCGTGGCGATGAAGAAGGCGCCCAGGATGGCGGCGCCGCTGAACACGTGGAAGGCGGGCGAGGCGAAGGCGTCCGGGTCGACGATCCAGAACAGACCCGCGGTGACGGCCAGGCCGCCCAGCACCGCCACGGGGATGTGCCAGGTGATCACGCGCATGAACAGCAGCGCGATGCCCCCCAGCAGGAACCAGTTGCCGATCCATTCCCAGCCCCGGCCGGAGAAATCGCCGAACAGCGGGTTGTCGCGGATCTCCGTGATGGTCAGGTTCCTGGCCAGCTCGGTCTTCATGAGATCGAGCGGCGTGGCGGTGGTGATGGCGTCCCAGGTCAGTCCGGGCGGTAGCTGGCCCAGGAAGGTGATGGCCAGGGCCTGGGTCGGGCTGAAGCTCACCTCGGCCAGGGCCGTGGGCGGCAGCCACAGGGTCATCTCCCGGGGAAATGACAGCAGCACCACCACGTAACCCACCATCGCCGGGTTGAAGGGGTTGTAGCCCAGGCCGCCGTAGAGGTGCTTGGCCACCACGATGGCGAAACCGACGCCCACCAGGGTCACCCACCAGGGGGTGAGCGGCGGCAGGGCCAGGGCGAACAGCCAGCCGGTGACTACCGCGCTGTAGTCGGAGAGCGTCGGGATCACCGGCCGCCGGCGCAGCACCAGCATGAGCGCCTCGAGGCCCACCGCCAGCACCACCGCCAGGGCCACGTTGATCAGCACGCCCCAGCCGAAGTACCAGGCCATGGCGAGCGTGCCCGGCACCAGGGCGTAGAGCACGCGGCGCATCACCTGGCCCACGTTGTGGGCAGGGGTCATGTGGGGGGAGGTTTGGGTGCGGAAGTGCATGAAGGCGCTAGAGGTAAGATCCAAGAGGCAAGAGACAAGTAAAAGCCGGTTTCCGTGGCATGGTGGTCAGCCCGACGGTTCCTTATCTGCCTTCTCTGCGCTCATCTGTTCGGCTTCCTGGGCGGCCTTGCGGGCCTTGGCCCGTTCCAGGGCGGCCTGGATGGCGGCCTTCTTGGGGTCGTCGGCGGTGTCGTCCTGCTTGGCGGCCAGGGCGGCCTTCTTGCGGGCCAGGCGCTCGGCCTTCTCCCGTTCTTCCTGTTCCAGGCGTGCCTGGCGGAACTCATGTCGCTCGCGGGCGATGTCCGCCTTCCGGCGTTCCCGCTCCTGGGACCAGATCTCGTTCTTGGCGAAGCGGTAGTACTGTACCAGAGGAATGTTGCTGGGGCAGACGTAGGCGCAGCAGCCGCACTCGATGCAGTCGAACAGGCTGTAGTCCTGGGCCTTGTCGAAGTCCTTGGCCCGGGCGAACCAGTAGAGCTGCTGGGGCAGCAGCTGCGCCGGGCAGGCCTCGGCGCACTGGCCGCAGCGGATGCAGGGCATCACCGGTCCGGGCGGGGCCACGTCCTCGTGGCTGGCGGCCAGGATGCAGTTGGTGCCCTTGACCACGGGGATCGCGTCGCTCTGCAGGGCGAAGCCCATCATGGGACCGCCCATGATCAGCCGGCTCACCTCGCCGGTGTAGCCCTCGGCGGCGGCCACCAGGTCGGCGATGGGAGTGCCGATCAGCACCTCCAGGTTGCGCGGGTGCTGCACGCCTTTGCCGGTGACGGTGATGATGCGCGAGATCAGCGGCTCGCCGTGGGCCACCGCCCGGTAGATGGCGTAGGCGGTGCCCACGTTCTGGCACACCATGCCGATGTCCGCCGGCAGTCCCTGGCTGGGCACTTCCCGGCCGGTGAGCACCTGGATCAGCTGGCGCTCACCGCCGGCGGGATACAGGCTGGGGATGGGCACGATGCGGATGCCGTGGGCCTCGTCCCCGCCCAGGGCATTGCGCATGGCGGCGATGGCGCCGCTCATGTGATCCTCGATGCCGATCAGGCAGCAGCTCGGCTTGAGGGCCTGCATGAGGATGCGGATGCCCTCGATCACGCCCCGGGCATGGGTGCGCATCAGGGAATCGTCGCAGGTGATGTAGGGCTCGCACTCGGCGCCGTTGATGACCAGGCAGTCCAGGGTCTGACCCGGGCGCGGCGTGATCTTCACGGCGGCGGGGAAGGCGGCCCCGCCCAGGCCCACGATGCCCGCTTCGCGGATGCGGTTGCGCAGGCTCACCGGGTCGGCGTTGAGATAGTCCTCGATGGGCGGCAGGCGGCTCTCGCCCCAGGACTCACGGCCGTCCGGTTCGATCACCACGCAGGGGGCGGACAGGCCGGAAGGATGGGGCACCGGGTGATCGGCGATCTCCACCACGCGCCCGGAGGTGGGGGCATGGACCGCCGCACCCACGTAGGTGTCGCAGCGGCCGATCACCTGACCCTTGTTCACCCGATCCCCCGGCGCCACGCAGGCCTCGGCGGCCTCGCCGATGTGCTGGCGCAGGGGCACGATCAGGCGCGCCGGGATGCGCATGGGCAGCACCGGATCCCGGGTGCTCTCCTCCTTGTGGCGGGGCATGTGCAACCCGCCGTGGAAGCGATGCAGCTTGTGGGCCTGTTCGGTCATGATGGTGAAGCATTCTAACCCGGTTCGGGCTATCTAAAGACGCCGCGGAGGCGCGGAGGCGCAGAGAAAATCAATTTGACAGGATTTACATGATGAACAGGATTAAATAACGAAACCCGAACGGCTTTTTGAAATCATGTTCATCATGTAAATCCTGTCCAGTGTTTTCAGTTCTCTGCGCCTCCGCGCCTCTGCGGCGCAGCGTGGAATTCAGGACACTACCGGCTCCCGGGCGGGTGTCTCGCCGGCCGGGAAGGGCCACTTCCAGGTGCTGATGTCCTGGGCGATGGGCACCATGTCGATGCAGTCCACCGGGCAGGGTTCGATGCACAGCTCGCAGCCGGTGCACTCGGATTCGATCACCGTGTGCATCTGCTTGGCGGCGCCGAGGATCGCGTCCACCGGGCAGGCCTGGATGCACAGGGTGCAGCCGATGCACACCTGCTCGTCGATGATGGCCACGCTGGGCGGCTTGGTCTCGCCCTCCACGGGCTTGGGGTCCCGGCCCAGCAGGTCGGCGAGCGCCAGCACCGTGGCCTCGCCGCCGGGCGGACAGCGGTTGATGTCCGCCTCGCCGGCGGCGATGGCCTCGGCGTAGGGGCGGCAGCCGGCGTAGCTGCACTGACCGCACTGGGTCTGGGGCAGCAGGGCGTCGATCTGGTCCACCACCGGGTCGCTTTCCACCCGAAAGCGCACGGCGGAATAGCCCAGCAGCAGGCCGAACACGGCGGCCAGGGTGCTGATGGCGAGGATGGCGGCAAGCACACTCACGGGGGCCTCACTTCACCAGGCCGATGAAGCCCATGAAGCCGAGCGACATGAGCCCCGCGGTGATCAGGGCGATGGCGTTGCCCTTGAAGGGCAGGGGCACGTCCGCCACCGCCACCCGCTCGCGGATGGAGGCGAACAGCACCAGCACCAGGGAGAAGCCCACCGCGGCACCCAGGCCGTAGAGGGCGGACTCGATGAAGCCGTGGGCCTCCTGCACGTTGAGCAGGGCCACGCCCAGCACCGCGCAGTTGGTGGTGATCAGGGGCAGGAAGATGCCCAGTACGTTGTAGAGCAGCGGGCTGGTCTTGTGCACCACCATCTCGGTGAACTGCACCACCGCGGCGATCACCAGGATGAAGGCGATGGTGCGCAGGTATTCCAGGCCCAGCGGCGCCAGCAGGTATTCGTTGACCAGGTAGGAGCACACGGAGGAGAGCGTGAGCACGAAGGTGGTGGCCAGCCCCATCCCGGTGGCGGTCTCCACCTTGCGCGACACCCCCATGAACGGACACAGCCCCAGGAACTTCACCAGGACGAAGTTGTTCACCAGCACGGTGCTGATCAGGATGAGGGCGTATTCGGTCATCGTTCGTCAGTATCCGGCGCCAGCCTTCGGGCTGCAACCGGGTTGGGATTGGGGTTAAAGGATGGAAGGGCTTGCCGCAGAGGCGCGGAGGCGCAGAGACAATCGATTTGACAGGATTTACATGATGAACATGATTTCAAAAGGCCGTTCGGATTTCCTTATTTAATCCTGTTCATCATGTAAATCCTGTCCAGTGTTTTAACTTCTCTGCGCCTCCGCGTCTCTGCGGCAATCTTGCGCTTTTCAAACCCCGACCCCGGCAAAATCCCGAGCCACCGGATGCGGGCCGAAGTCTTCGCCGTTGCCGGCGCGGTCCAGCGCCGTGGTCTTCATGCCGGCCTCGGCGGCGGCGTCCAGTTCGGCGCGCAGGTCGGAGAGGAACAGCACTTCCCGGGGCTCGACACCCAGTTCCTTGGCGATGGCCTTGTAGGAGGCGGTGTCGCGCTTGCCGCCGATGCGGGTGTCGAAGTAGGCCTCGAACAGGGGGTTGAGATCACCGAAGGCGGTGTGGCCGAACAGCAGCTTCTGGGCATGCACCGAGCCGGAGGAGTAGACGGCGAGCCGGAGGCCCTGCTGGTGCCACTGGCGCAGGTGCGCCACGGCGTCCTCGTAGACGTGGCCCTGGAAGTCGCCGCGCGCGTAGCCGTCCTCCCAGATCAGGCCCTGGAGGGCCTTCAGCGGGGTGATCTTCTGGTCGTTGTCGATCCAGCCGATCATGCGCTCGATCAGCGCCTCCTCGTCCAGGTCCCCGCCGGCATAGGCCCGGGCGTCGGCCAGCAGGCGCTTCACCTCGGTGTCGTCCCGGTGGCCGCGCACGAACTCGGGCAGGTGTTCCCGGGCATAGGGAAACAGCACGTCCTTCACAAAGGACAGGCTGGAGGTAGTGCCTTCGATGTCGGTGAGGATGATCTTGGTCATGGTTGTTTATCGGTGAGTCGGGGCGCTTTTGTAATCAACGCAGAGAGCGCAGAGGCGCAGAGGTCGCAAAGATTTTGACTCGAATCTCTTTGCGCTCTCCGCGCCTCTGCGCCCTTTGCGTCGACAGCGGGCCCCAATCTCACTCGCCGAAGCGAGGAAAGCGGCTGGCGATGTCGCTGCCGGTGAAGTTGGCCACCCAGCCTTCCGGGTTGGAGAACAGCCGGATGGCGGTGAAGCGCGGCTCGGGGCCCATGTCGAACCAGTGGGTGGTGTTGTCGGGCACGCTGATCAGGTCGCCCTTCTCGCAGAGCATGGCGTAGACCCGGTCGTTCTTGTGGATGTAGAACAGGCCCTGGCCGTCCACGAAGAAACGCACCTCGTCCTCGCTGTGGGTGTGCTCGTCCAGGAACTTGGCGCGCAGGGCCTCCCGCTGGGGGTGGTCCGGGGTCAGGCTCACCACGTCCACGGACTTGAAGCCGTTCTCGCGCATCAGCCGGTCCACGTCGGCCTGGTAGGCCTCGAGGATCTCCTCCTGGCTGGCGCCGGGGGCCACGGGTTTGCTGGCATCCCAGCGCTCGAAGCGCACGCCGATGGCGTTGAGTTCGCGGCGGATGTCGTCGAACTCGGTGAAGCGCCGGGCCTGGCCCGGGTCGTTGTCCGCGTAGATGCTCAGTGCGCTCACGATCTCAACCTCCGCATTTGCATGTCACATTCAAACAGGAACTCGAAGGCCTCCATGTGCCGGCGCGCCGCCGCCACGTCCTGGCCCCAGGTGTACAGGCCGTGGCCCTCGATCAGGTAACCGGGGATGTTGGGCTCCCGGTTCATCAGCTCGTCCACCCGCGCCGCCAGCTGGCGGATGTCCTGGTCGTTGGCGAACACCGGCACGTTCAGGTGCGTCTGGTGGGTGTCGATGCCGGGAAAGGCCTTCAGCACCTCGTAGTCCTCGATCACCAGCCCGCCGGGGGACAGCTTGGAGAGTACCGTGGCGTTCACCGAGTGGGTGTGCAGCACGGCGCCCAGGTCCGGGAAGCGGCGGTACAGGACGATGTGCAGGAAGGCCTCCGCCGAGGGGCGCTTGCCCTCGGAGATCACGTTGCCGTCCAGGTCCACCACCATCAGGTCGTCCTCGGTGAGCTCGCCCTTGTGGCGCCCGGAGACGGTCACGGCCATGTGGTGCCCGTCCAGGCGCGCGGAAAAGTTGCCCGCCGTGGCCGGCACCCAGCCCCGCTCGAAGAAGAAGTGCCCCGCCGCGATCAGCTCCGCCGCGCGCACCTTGAATCTGGGATCCCGCTCGTCCATCCGTTACCTATCGTGTCCTGATTTTCCTAGCCACTTGAGACATGCCACTCGCCACTGCCGCGGCTCACTTAACCCGCATCCCCGGCCTCGCGCCATCATCCGGGTTCAAAATGAACAATTCCTTCCCGCCCGGCCCCGCGGCCAGCACCATGCCTTCCGACATGCCGAACTTCATCTTGCGCGGGGCGAGGTTGGCCACCATCACCGTGAGTTTGCCTTCCAGGTCCGCCGGGTCGTAGGCGGACTTGATGCCGGCGAACACCTGGCGCATCTCGCCGCCGAGATCGAGGGACAGGCGCAGCAGCTTGTCGGCGCCCTCCACGTGCTCGGCCTTGACGATACGCGCCACGCGCAGGTCGATCTTGCCGAAATCCTCGATGCCGATTTCTTGGGCAATGGGGCCGCCTTCCAGTTCCTGCTTCGGCGCGGTGGCGGCGGTGAGATCCTCCCTGGAGGCCTCCTGCAGGCGCGCCACGGCGTCCGGGTCCACCCGGGTCATGAGCGGCTCGAAGGGGTTGATCCTGTGCGCCAGCAGGGGCTCGGCCACGTGGTTCCAGGCGAGCGGCGCCACGTTCAGGAAGCCCTCGGCCTTCTCCGCCATGGCGGGCAGCACGGGCTTCAGATAGGTCATGAGCACCCGGAACAGGTTCAGGCCCTGGGTGCAGACCGCCTGCACCCGGTCCTCCATGCCTTCCTGCTTGGCCAGCACCCAGGGCTTGTGCTCGTCGATGTACTGGTTGGCCACGTCGGCCAGCGCCATGATCTCGCGCATGGCCTGGCCGAATTCACGGGCCTCGAAGAGTTTCGCGATCTCGTCCCGGCTGCGGGCGAAGCGCTGGTAGAGGTCGGCGTCGGGCAGGCTGTCGGCCAGCTGGCCGTTGAAGCGCTTGTGGATGAAGCCGGCGCAGCGCGAGGCGATGTTCACCACCTTGCCCACCAGGTCGCTGTTCACCCGGGCGATGAAGTCATCGAGGCTCAGATCGATGTCGTCCACCCCGGAGCCGAGCTTGGCGGCGAAGTAGTAGCGCAGGTACTCGGGGTTCAGGTGATCCAGGTAGGTGCGCGCCTTGATGAAGGTGCCCCGGGACTTGGACATCTTCTGGCCGTTGACGGTGAGAAAGCCGTGGCAGAACACCGCCGTGGGGGCGCGGAAACCGGCGCCCGTGAGCATGGCGGGCCAGAACAGGGTGTGGAAGTAGGCGATGTCCTTGCCGATGAAGTGATACAGCTCCGCCTGGCTGTCCGGCGACCACCAGGCGTCGAAGTCCAGGCCGTGGCCCTCGCAGTAGCGCTTGAAGCTCGCCATGTAGCCGATGGGCGCGTCCAGCCACACGTAGAAATACTTGCCCGGTGCATCGGGGATCTCGAAGCCCCAGTAGGGGGCGTCCCGGGAGATGTCCCAGTCGGTCAGGCCCGCCTTGAACCACTCGTTCAGCTTGTTGCGGATCTCCGGCTGCAGGCTGCCGGAGCCGGTCCACTCGCGCAGGAACTGCTCAAAATCCGCCAGCTTGAAGAAATAGTGTTCCGACTCCTTCTCCACGGGGGTGGCCCCGGAGATGGCGGACACCGGGTTCTTCAGGTCCGTGGGCGCGTAGGTGGCGCCGCAGGCCTCGCAGGAATCGCCGTACTGATCCGCCGCGCCGCACTTGGGGCACTCGCCCTTGATGAAGCGGTCCGGCAGGAACATGCCCGCCTTCGGGTCGTAGGCCTGGCGGATGGTGCGCCGGGCGATGTGCCCGCCGTCGCGAAGCCTTGTATAGATGAGTTCCGCGAAGTGCTGGTTCTCCGGCGAGTGGGTGCTGTGGTACTGGTCGAAGGCCACGTGGAAGCCGGCGAAGTCGGCGCGGTGCTCGTGGCCGATGCGCTCGATGAGTTCTTCCGGCTCGATGCCCTCGGCGCGCGCCTTGAGCATGATCGGGGTGCCGTGGGCATCGTCGGCGCACACGTAGATGCAGCGGTGCCCGCCCATGCGCTGGAAGCGCACCCAGATGTCGGTCTGGATGTATTCCACCAGGTGGCCCAGGTGGATCGGGCCGTTGGCGTAGGGCAGGGCGCTGGTGACCAGGATCTGCCGGGTGGCCGGGGAGTTGTCGGGGGTCTGGGTCATGGGTGCACGGATCGGCGGGAAAAGTGAACTAAGTTAGCAGGTTGGCGCCCTGATCGCCATATTTCACGGGCCGTTGACCCCGCTTGCCGGCCTGATCCGGACCCTTGCGCGCCATAAACCCCCATTCTGTGGTTTTTTTGCCGGGGCGCCGTTGGTGTAGAATCCCGAGGCTGTGTCCGGTCCAGCCGCAGGCCGGCCCGTAACCCGATTCGATAGCCCCCAAGGAGCCCAGACATGTCCGACGTTTCCCGGTTGCAGGTTGAGACCGCGCTCAAAGAGATCCAGGACCCCTACATGGAGAAGGACCTGGTCGCCGCCAGTGAGATTGCCGACATCCGTATCGATGGCGCCAAGGTGGCCGTGGACGTGCGCATGGGCTACCCGGCCGCCGGTTATCACGCCAAGCTCGCCGACCAGATCAAGGCCAAGGTGGGCGGCATCAGCGGCGTGTCTTCCGTGGACGTGAAGGTGGAGACCCGCATCACCGCCCACGCGGTGCAGAAGAACCTCAAGCCCATGGAGGGCATCAAGAACATCATCGCCGTGGCCTCCGGCAAGGGCGGCGTGGGCAAGTCCACCACCGCCGTGAACCTGGCCCTGGCCCTGGCCGCCGAAGGCGCCACCGTGGGCATCCTGGACGCCGATATTTACGGTCCCAGCCAGCCGCGCATGCTGGGCATCCACGGCAAGCCGGAGTCCAAGGACGGCCGCCACATGGAGCCCCTGGAGAACCACGGCATCCAGGCCATGTCCATCGGCTTCCTGATCGAGGAAGACACCCCCATGATCTGGCGCGGCCCCATGGTCACCCAGGCCCTGGAGCAGCTGCTGCGCGATACCCGCTGGCGCGGCCTGGACTACCTGGTCATCGACCTGCCGCCGGGCACCGGCGACGTGCAGCTGACCCTGGCCCAGAAGATCCCGGTCAGCGGTGCCGTGATCGTCACCACCCCCCAGGACATCGCCCTGCTGGACGCCCGCAAGGGCCTGAAGATGTTCGAGAAGGTGGAGGTGCCGGTGCTGGGCATCGTGGAGAACATGAGCATCCACATCTGCTCCAAGTGCGGCCACGAGGAACACATCTTCGGCGAGGGCGGCGGTGCCCGCATGGCCGAGGAGTACGGGGTGGAACTGCTGGGCGCCCTGCCGCTCGACATCCACATCCGTGAGCAGGCCGACGGCGGCAAGCCCACCGTGGTCGCCAATCCCGACAGCCGCATCACCGAGATCTACCGGGAGATCGCCCGCCGCACCGGCGCCCGCCTGGCCGCGCAGACCAAGGACTACAGCTCCAAGTTCCCGAGCATCGTCATTCAGAATACATAACGGCGCAGAGGCAAGATGCAAGAGACAAGAGGCAAGTAAACCCTTCTTGTATCTTGGATCTTGCCTCTAGTAACTGGCGATTTCCTATGTCCATAAAATCCGACCGCTGGATCCGCCGCATGGCGGAGCAACACGGCATGATCGAGCCCTTCGAGCCGGGGCAGGTGCGTCATGCCGGAGAGGAGCGCATCGTCTCCTACGGCACGTCCAGCTACGGCTACGACGTGCGCTGCGCCGACGAGTTCAAGATCTTCACCAACATCAACTCCAGCATCGTCGACCCCAAGGCCTTCGATGCGCGCAGCTTCGTGGACGTGAAATCCGACGTCTGCATCATCCCGCCCAACTCCTTTGCCCTGGCGCGCACGGTGGAGTACTTCCGCATCCCCCGTTCCGTGCTCACCATCTGCCTGGGCAAGAGCACCTACGCCCGCTGCGGCATCATCGTCAACGTCACCCCGCTCGAGCCCGAGTGGGAAGGCCACGTGACGCTCGAGTTCTCCAACACCACCCCCCTGCCCGCCAAGATCTACGCCAACGAGGGCGTGGCCCAGATGCTGTTCCTGGAGTCCGACGAGGTCTGCGAGACCTCCTACAAGGACCGGGGCGGCAAGTACCAGGGGCAGGTGGGGGTGACGCTGCCAAAGACCTGAGTCCTTCGCCCCCGTAGGAGGCCCGACCCCGGGCCGAACGCCCAAGCCCGGTGAATTCGGCCCGGGGTCGGGCCTCCTACGAAGGGGCGCGGTCTCAACCGGTGCGATCGTGATCCGTAGGTCGGGCTTCAGCCCGACAAGCGATGCTTCGTGAGACATGGGCGTCGGGCTGAAGCCCGACCTACGTCCATTCCCACTTCCCAATTCACCCTTCCCACTTCATCGCTTGTCCGGGTGACTCGGACAATCGATGAGATGGTCGTTCACCAGTCCCACCGACTGCATGTAGGCATAGCAGATGGTCGGCCCCACGAAGCGGAAGCCGCGCTTCTTGAGATCCCGGCTGATGGCCTCGGACACGGGGGTCTGGGCGGGCACTTCTGAAAGCGTCCTGAATCGGTTCACCACCGGTTCGCCGTCCACGAAGTCCCAGAGATAGGGCGCGAGTCCGCCCCGTTCGTCCCGCAATTTCAGATACGCCTGCGCGTTGCTGACTGCCGCCTGCACCTTGAGCCGGTTGCGCACGATGCCGGGGTCCGCGAGCAGTTTCTCGATCTTCTTTGGCGTGTAGCGGGCCATCTTCTCCGGATCGAAACCATCGAAGGCGGCCCGGTAGGCCGCGCGCTTCTTCAGGATGGTCGCCCAGGACAGCCCCGCCTGCGCCCCCTCCAGGATCAGCATCTCGAACAGGTGTGCCTCGTCGTGGCTCGGCACGCCCCATTCCTCGTCGTGATAACGCACGTACTCGGGAAACGCGAGACACCAGGGGCAGCGGGGGTCGTGTGTGTCGGTCATGGTTGTTGCTCAGCCACAGAGGGCACAGAGGACACGGAAGAAAAGCATTCTCTCGCGGAGGCGCGGGGGCGCGGAGAAAAGATTTCTGGATGTGTTTTCCTCCGTGTCTCCGTGGCCCCGTGAGAGGACAAGTCTTTGGGATGTTCCCTGCAAAACCATCCTCTCACGGGGCCACGGAGGCACGGGGAAAGCATTATTGATGCAGTTCTCCGCGTCTCTGCGCCTCTGCGAGAGCATCTTCTTTTGATCTTCAGGTCTTTCTCCGCGCCCCTGCGCCTTCGCGAGAGAACAACGCCTTCCTCACCCCGGCACATCGATATCCAGCTTCTTCAGCCGGTAGCGCAGCTGGCGGAAGCTGATGCCGAGGAGCCTGGCGGCGGCGGTGCGGTTGCCGGAGGTCTTGGCGAGGGCGGCGAGGATGGCCTGGCGTTCCTGGTCTTCCAGCACGTCGTCCAGGGGCAGGCCGTCGGCGCCGGTTCGGGCGGTGATGCCCAGGGGCGCGCCCGCTTCGGGCAGGTGCAGGTCGGCGGCCTCCAGGATATCGCCCTCGCACAGGGTCGCGGCCCGCTCCAGGATGTTCTCCAGTTCGCGCACGTTGCCGGGGAAGGGATAGGCGCGCAGCGCGGCCAGGGCGTCCTCGGAGAGCTGCGGCGGCTGGGTGCCCCAGTCCTGGGCGATGCGCGCGAGGATGCGGCGCGACAGCAGCGGCAGGTCCTCCAGGCGTTCGCGCAGCGGCGGCACGCGCAGTTCGATGACGTTGAGCCGGTAATAGAGGTCCTGGCGGAACTGGCCCTCGCGCACCAGGGCGGCCAGGTCCCGGTGGGTGGCGGAGAGGATGCGCACGTCCACGGGGATCTCGCGGCTGCCGCCCACGGGCTTGACCGCCCGCTCCTGGATGGCGCGCAGCAGCTTCACCTGCATGTGCAGGGGCAGTTCCGCCACCTCGTCCAGGAACAGGGTGCCGCCCTGGGCGGACTGGAACAGGCCGGGATGGTCTCCGGTCGCGCCGGTGAAGGCGCCCTTCACGTGGCCGAAGAACTCGCTCTCCATGAGCTCCGTGGGGATGGCGCCGCAGTTCACCGGCACGAACGGCCGCTCCGCCCGCGGACCCAGGCGGTGGATCTCCCGGGCCACCCGCTCCTTGCCGCTGCCCGACTCGCCCAGGATGCACACCGGCGCCTGGCTGCGGGCGAGCTTGGCGATGGTCTCCTTGAGCTTGCGCATGGCCGGCGCCTGGCCCAGTAGCTGGGAGCCGTCGTCATGATCCTCGCTGCTCTCCCGCGCCTTGTCCTTCTCCGAGAGCCGCAGGGCGGTGTTGATCAGGTCCCGCAGCATGGACAGGTCCACGGGCTTGGAGACGAAGTCGAAGGCGCCGGCCTTGAGCGCCGCCACGGCGGTGTCCATGCTGCCGTAGGCGGTGATCACCGCCACCGGCAGGCAGGGGCAGTGTCGCTGGATGTGTTCCACCAGCTCAATGCCGTTGCCGTCGGGCAGGCGCATGTCGGTCAGGCACAGGTCGAAGTCATGCCTGGAGAGCAGCGCCCGGGCCTCGGTGACGCTGCCCGCGGCGTGGGTGCTGAGCTTCATGCGCCCCAGGGTGATCTCCAGGAGTTCGCGGATGTCGGGCTCGTCGTCGACGATGAGTACGTGCTGGATGCTCATGGACGTCCTGATCACTCGGGCACGGGGAAATGAATGCGGAAGCAGCTGCCGCCGGTGGGCAGGGGAAGGTATTCCAGGCCGCCGCCGTTGTTTTCGCACAGTTCCCGGGCGATGTACAGGCCGAGTCCGGTGCCGTCACGGCCGCTGGTGATGAAGGGTTCGAACAGCTTGTGGCTGATCTCGGCGCTCACCCCGGGGCCCTGGTCCATCACGTCCAGGGTGGCGTGGCGGCCCACCTGGCGGGCGCCGCCCTGCAGGCGGATGTAGGCGCGTCCGTCGGCGGAGCGTCCGTAGGTGAGCGCGTTCTCGCACAGGTTCCAGAGCACCTGGTGCAGGTGGTCCGGGTCGAACAGCACCCGGCTGTCGGCGGGCTCGATCAGCGCCTCCAGCTGGATCTCGTCCAGGCCCTTCTGGCGGCGGAACTCCTCGGCGAACTGGGTGACCCAGGCCGCCAGGCTCAGTTCCTCCCGGCGCGCGTCCTCGCGCCGGGACAGGCGCAGCACGCTCTGGATCACCGCGTTCATGCGCTGGCTCTGGGCCTGGATGATGCCCGCCAGGCGCTTGTCCGGGGTGTTGAGGTCCTCGGACTCCCCCAGCAGCTGGGCGGCATGGCTGATGGCGCCGAGCGGGTTGCGGATCTCGTGGGCGATGCTGGCGGTGAGCCGGCCCACCGAGGCCATCTTGTCCGCCTGCATCTGGCGGCGCAGCTCGGCGGTGTCCTCCAGGAAGATCAGGGTGCCCACCGCCCGGTCCACCCCCAGGCGGGTGAAGCGCACCCGCAGCTCCGGTCCCCGGGCATCGCCGGGCAGGGTCAGGGCCGAGGCCTGGGCCGGGTCCATGAGCCATTCCTGCAGGGCGGCGTAGAGGCGCGGCGAGAGATGGGCCAGGTCGCTGGGGTTGTCCGTGTCCGGGTTGCCCACCAGGGCCCAGGCCGCCTCGTTGATCAGGTGGATGTGCCCCTGGTCGTTGGCCACGATCATGCCCGACTGCATGCGGTCGATGATGTGGGCATTGAGCTCCGCCATGTTGGCGAGGTCGATGCGGTGGCGGATGGCCAGGTCCTCGCTCTCCCGGGCCCGGCGCGACAGGGCCAGGGCCAGCAGGGCAGTGGCGAACAGGGCCGCGCCCAGCAGGCCGGTCTGGGTGAAGGCGCCGTCGTCGATCACCCCCAGCACCAGGCCCTGGCCCTGGGCCGCCAGCAGGGACAGGGTGGCCAGGGCCGCGAACAGCAGGGCCCAGCGCCCGGACACCAGCAGGGCCAGGCCCGCCACGGCGGGGATCATGAGCATGCCCAGGCCGCTGGCCACACCGCCGCTGGCGTACATCAGGGCGGTGATCAGGGGCAGGTCCACCGCCGCCTGCAGACCCACCTGGGTCTCGTAGGCGGGCCGGCGCAGCAGGCCCAGGGCGAGCAGCACCAGGCCGGCGACCAGGTAGGCCAGCAGGGCGGTGTCGAATACCTGGGGCAGGGCCTCGCCGAGCAGCTCCGGGCCGGTGCCCAGCCACTCCACCGCCAGCAGCAGGCAGACCACCAGCAGGCGGTACAGGGAAAAGGCCCGCAGGGAACGCCAGTGGGAATCCTTGCGGGGGCCGGAACGCAGGCGCACGGCGTGTCAGCCGTCCCGGCCCAGGCGGGCCTGGTGTTCGTGCTCCGGGCTGCAGTAGCGGTGCCCGTCGGCGAGGATCGCCTCGTGTTCCGGCACGTGCAGGCCGCAGTGGTCGCAGCGCACCATCTTCTCCGCCCCCAGGGGCTTGCGCTCGTCCCGCTTCAGGGTCTTCTTCGGCCGCTTCAGCAGGGTGCGGGCAATCATGAACACGATGACGATGGCGGCGATGACGAAAAGGATGCGCATGAAGGATCCAGAGGCAAGTTGGCAGATACAAGATACAAGGGTTTGGGGCGTTGCCCCAGAGGCCTGCTGACACGGGTCCACCCGTAGGTCGGCCTTCAGGCCGACAGCGATGTCCGGAAGCACGCCGTCATACCGCGTCCGAGCCGCTCTTCCATGAAACTTTTCTATGGTCCCGATCAGGTCATTTTAGAGCCTCTGATGCCCCCCTGTCCCGGCGCCGGTCGCAAACCCAGACGGGGCGCGGGTTTGCGCCCCGAAGGGGCCATTCATGCCCAGTTTATCCACAGCCTGTCCCCATGCTGTGCACCCTCTTACACACAAGATCTTGTGCTTGACGGTTTTCGGAACCCCGTCCTATAGTGTTTCGAGTCACGGGGCCCCACAAGACCCCGACCTCCCCCACCACACCGCTCATCCCGCGAGGCCAACCTACATGCAAACGGACGTCAGCACCGAACAGAATACCCGCCCGGCCGCCGCAGGCGCCGCACCCGAAGTCAGCCCAGAATCCCAGGTGACCGCCGCCGAACTGGCGGCCACCGCCCCCGGTCAGCACCACGTGATCCGCCGTAACGGCAAGGTCACCGCCTTCGACGCCTCCAAGATCAAGGTGGCCATCACCAAGGCCTTCCTGGCAGTGGAGGGCGGCAATGCCGCCGCCAGCCGCCGCATCCACGACATCGTCGCCGAGCTCGCCGAGCAGGTGTGCGAGAACCTGTTCCGCCGCGCCGGCGGCTCCGCCGTCACCGTGCACATCGAGGACATCCAGGACCAGGTGGAACTGGCCCTGATGCGCGGCGGCCACCACAAGATCGCCCGCGCCTACGTGCTCTACCGGGAGCAGCAGGCCCAGAAGCGCGCCGCCGAGGCCGCCACCAGGAAGCCCGCCCGGCAGGCCGAGGCCGCCGTCATCCACGTCACCCGTCCCGACGGCACCCGTGCCCCCCTGGACACCGCCCGCCTGGTCAAGGTGGTGGAAGAGGCCTGCGCCGGTCTCGAGGCCGTGGACGGCCAGCTGATCCTCAACGAGGCCCAGCGCAACCTGTTCGACGGCGTGGCCGAGAAGGACGTGGGCACCGCGCTGGTCATGAGCGCCCGGGTGCTCATCGAGAAGGAGCCCAACTACTCCCAGGTCACCGCCCGCCTGCTCATGGACACCCTGCGCCGCGAGGCTCTGTCCTTCATCGCCGGCCTGCCCCAGGCCGCCACCCAGGCGGAGATGACCCAGCGCTACCCGGAATACTTCAAGGCCTACGTGAAGCGCGCCGCCGAGCTGGAACTGCTGGACAGCGAGCTGACCCGCTACGACCTGGACCGCCTGGGCGCCGCGCTCAAGCCCGAGCGCGACCTGCAGTTCACCTACCTGGGCCTGCAGACCCTCTACGACCGCTACTTCATCCACTCCGGCGGCGTGCGCTTCGAGCTGCCCCAGGCCTTCTTCATGCGCGTGGCCATGGGTCTGGCCATCCACGAGATCGACCGTGAAGGCCGCGCCATCGAGTTCTACAACCTGCTGAGCTCCTTCGACTTCATGAGCTCCACGCCGACCCTGTTCAACTCCGGCACCCTGCGTCCGCAGCTCTCCTCCTGCTACCTGACCACCGTGCCCGACGACCTGGACGGCATCTTCGGCGCCATCAAGGACAACGCCCTGCTGTCCAAGTTTGCCGGTGGCCTGGGCAACGACTGGACCCGGGTGCGCGGCATGGGCGCCCACATCAAGGGCACCAACGGCAAGTCCCAGGGCGTGGTGCCGTTCCTGAAGGTCGCCAACGACACGGCGGTCGCCGTGAACCAGGGCGGCAAGCGCAAGGGCGCCGTGTGCGCCTATCTCGAGACCTGGCACGTGGACGTGGAAGAGTTCATCGAGCTGCGCAAGAACACCGGCGACGACCGCCGCCGCACCCACGACATGAACAGCGCCAACTGGATTCCCGATCTCTTCATGAAGCGCGTGGCGGAAGAGGGCGAGTGGACCCTGTTCTCCCCCAACGAGACCCCCGACCTGCATGACCTGGTCGGCGAGGCCTTCGAGCAGCGCTACGCCGAGTACGAGGCCAAGGCCGCCCGGGGCGAGATCAAGGTGTTCAAGAAGCTCAAGGCCGTGGACCTGTGGCGCAAGATGCTCGCCATGCTGTTCGAGACCGGCCATCCCTGGATGACCTTCAAGGACCCCTGCAACCTGCGCAGCCCCCAGCAGCACGTGGGCGTGGTGCACAGCTCGAATCTCTGCACCGAGATCACGCTCAACACCTCGGACGACGAGATCGCCGTGTGCAACCTGGGCTCCGTGAACCTGGCCGCCCACGTGGACGAGAACGGCCTGAACCTGGAGAAGCTGGAGCGCACGGTGAGCACCGCCATGCGCATGCTGGACAACGTCATCGACTACAACTACTACTCCGTGCCCCAGGCCCGGCGCTCCAACCTGCGCCACCGTCCGGTGGGCCTGGGCATCATGGGTTTCCAGGATGCCCTCTACCAGCAGCGCATCCCCTACGCCTCGGAAGATGCCGTGGAGTTCGCCGACCGTTCCATGGAGGCGGTCTCCTACTACGCCATCAAGGCCTCCACGGATCTCGCCGAGGAGCGCGGCCGCTACCAGAGCTTCGACGGCTCCCTGTGGAGCCAGGGCGTGCTGCCCATCGACTCCATCGAGCTGCTGGCCAAGTCCCGCGGCCAGTACCTGCAGCAGGACACCAGCATGACCTTCGACTGGGACAGCCTGCGCGACCGGGTCAAGACCGTGGGCATGCGCAACTCCAACACCATGGCCATCGCGCCGACGGCGACGATCTCCAACATCTGCGGCGTGAGCCAGTCCATCGAGCCCACCTACCAGAACCTGTTCGTGAAATCGAACCTCTCCGGCGAGTTCACCGTGATCAACCCGAACCTGGTGAACGACCTGAAGGCGCGCAAGCTGTGGGACGAGGTGATGGTCAACGACCTCAAGTACTACGACGGCTCCGTGCAGCCCATCGACCGGGTGCCCGCGGACCTCAAGCAGCTCTACGCCACCGCCTTCGAGCTGGACGCCCGCTGGCTGGTGGAGGCCGCCTCCCGCCGCCAGAAGTGGCTGGACCAGGCCCAGAGCCTGAACCTCTACATGGCCGAGCCCTCCGGCAAGAAGCTGGACAATCTCTACAAGCTCGCCTGGGTGCGGGGTCTGAAGACCACCTACTACCTGCGCTCCATGGGCGCCACCCACGTGGAGAAGAGCACCGTGGCCGATGCCAGCCGGGCTAACAAGCTTAACGCGGTGAAGGGCGCCGATGCGGCCGCGCCCGCCACCGAGGCGCCGAAGATGTGCTCGATCCTCGATCCCGAATGCGAAGCCTGCCAATAGGCAGGCAGTGGCAAGTGGCTAGTGGCAAGTCTCAAGGTTTAAGCCCCCTCTCCCTCAGGGACAAATCCGCCGGGAGCGGATTTGAACAGCCGAAAGGCTGGCCCGAAGGGTGGAGGGCAGGACGCCCGGAATAGAGGGCCGGGGTGAGGGTGGTCCCCCTTGCCACTAGCCACTTGAGACTAGCCACTAGGCTGCCCAGCACCCATACCGAATAAGAACTGGAGGAATCAACATGCTCTCATGGGAAGACCCCATCGCCGCAGTCACCAAAAAGCAGCCCGAACCGCAGGTTCGTCCAGGCATGGGCTTTCAGGACAACGAATCCCTGATGAACACCGCCGGCGCTGCGCCGAGCGTGAACCCCGATCCCATGGCCGCCCTGGCGGACGTGGAGGCCGAGGGCACGGGCAACACCGGCCTCGAAGACATCGAGCTGGGTGCCGAGCGCATCCGCGTGGATGACAAGAAGATCATCAACTGCCGCGCCGACCTCAACCAGCTGGTGCCCTTCAAGTACCAGTGGGCCTGGCAGAAGTACCTGGACGGCTGCGCCAACCACTGGATGCCCCAGGAAATCAACATGAACGCCGACATCGCCCTGTGGAAAGACCCCAACGGTCTGACCGAGGACGAGCGCACCATCGTCAAGCGCAACCTGGGCTTCTTCTCCACCGCCGATTCCCTGGTGGCCAACAACCTGGTGCTGGCCGTCTACCGCCACATCACCAACCCCGAGTGCCGCCAGTACCTGCTGCGCCAGGCCTTCGAGGAGGCCCTGCACACCCACGCCTACCAGTACTGCGTGGAGTCCCTCGGCCTGGACGAGGGCGAGATCTTCAACATGTACCGGGAAGTGCCCGCGGTCGCCCGCAAGGCCGAGTGGGCGCTGCCCTTCACCCGTTACCTCGCCGATCCCGACTTCCACACCGGCACCCCCGAGAACGACCAGAAGCTCCTGCGCGAGCTGATCGCCTTCTACGTCATCTTCGAGGGCATCTTCTTCTACGTGGGCTTCGTGCAGATACTGTCCATGGGCCGGCGCAACAAGATGACCGGCGTCGCCGAGCAGTTCCAGTACATCCTGCGCGACGAGTCCATGCACATGAACTTCGGCATCGATGTCATCAACCAGATCAAGGTGGAGAACCCCCACCTCTGGACCGCCGCGTTCAAGGAAGAGATGCGCACCATGATCCGCGACGCCGTGGAGCTCGAGGCCCAGTACGCCCGCGACACCATGCCCCGCGGCGTGCTCGGCATGAACGCCGCCATGTTCGAGGAATACCTGCACTTCATCGCCAACCGCCGCTGCGCCCAGATTGGCCTGGCGGAGATCTACCCCGGCGCCGAGAACCCCTTCCCCTGGATGAGCGAAGTGCTGGATCTCAAGAAGGAAAAGAACTTCTTCGAGACGCGCGTGACCGAATACCAGACGGGCGGTGCGCTGAGCTGGGATTGATGTGCTTTATTTAACCCGAAGGTTTCATGAAATCGTGCGATGATCGCGCCGGATATTGGTCGCACAAGGGATTTTCCGAACGAGCGTCGTATCTGGCTATACGGCCGACTGAGGAAAATCCCTTGTGCGGGCAAGAGACAAGCGAGGGCGTGCGCAATTCATGAAACATTCGGGTTTAGGAATGCCGCAGAGGCGCGAAGGCGCCGAGGGACAGGGCACGAAGTGACTTGGGGGAATGTTCAAGGGATTGAATGCAGGAACCACTGCAGGAGTGGTGATTGGAGCCATAACAGGAAGAACCCGCAACGGGATGTAGTGTGATTGAGAGGGGTGCCCCGGTGGGGGTGCCCCTTTTTGTTTGGGGGCTGGGGGTGTTAGACGGAATCTGTGATATTGGTGATAGGCGGAATCAGTCTATCACCAATATCACAGATTCCGTCTAACATACTGTTAGCGTAATTGGAGTCTGAGTGGGCGACGGTAAGATCAAAGAGCAGCTCCACGATGTCATGCGCGAAGCCAAGAATGCCGCGCGCAGTCTCGATCACCTGATGCACGGCGTCGTAATGATCCTGGTGCTGATAGGGTTGCTTTTCCTGCTTGTCAGCGCGATTTCGACTGGATTGCTGATCGCCATCACCATGACAGTAGTGTTCTCTGTTTCGCTCGCTGTGTTTGTAAGCACTCAAAGCTTTGGTGAAGGTGCTCTGGCGTTGATCTTCGGCTTGGTTGGGATCTTCTCAGTGGACTGGACGACAGGCGGGCTAATCGCTTTCAACTTTGCCTGGGTTGCCTTTGCGGGTTTGGCGTTCATCATCTCAGCCATCCGCTCAAACGCTGATCTACAGATCATTTACGGAGACATCGCGCAACGTCTTTCCGATAGTCGTCAAGAAGCCGCCTCGAAGGAGAAAGAGATTACTGCGCTGGCAGACTCACTCAAAATTGGTTTACTTGGCTACGAGGGAGTTGCCGAGACATTCCGGTTGATGGCGTACCGAGGGGTGAAGGAGGCGCTCTTCAGCCCTGTTGTCCTGGAAACCGAGCGGCTTGTGAAGCTAACGCGAACCGACCACGAGAAGCTCAGCAGCTTCTTGGTGGACCTGATCAAGCGCCTAGATGTGCAGACGGTAGGTGAGTTCGAGAAAGTAGCCGAGGAGGTTCGCGATATTCTGAGGGGCGTAAAGGCAACTCCGGGCGAGTTTTTCGCAGCGTACGAGGCGAGCAGGGCTATTCTTCTCCGCAGAGAAGTTCGCCATGATGAGTTCTTTCGGGCGCTTGGTCAGGCCATTGACGAAGGCGTTCCGCCCGAACAAGCGCATGCGGCAGTAATGGAGAAAATGCGCTAACCAGGCGTTCGAGCTGACGGCCCACCTGCGGCGGGCCGTCACCTCAACTCTGCGTTAGAGGTCATAAACAATGGCAGATCCGCTATCCCTTATTGCACTGGGCGCCGCAGTTGGCGGTGCTGCAGGTAAGTTCGTTGAGAAGGCATGGGACTCCGGCGATAAATGGATTACATCCTATTTCGCCGATCATCGTCCCAAGGCAATAGCGCAAGCGCAGGAAAATTCCGCAGATTTCCTGAACGAATTGGCACAACGCATTAAGGCGCTGGAAGACCGCGGAGCTATCTCGAAACATGACATTGAAACTGCTCAAGAGCATCCAGATTTCTCAATTGCCCTACAGAAAGCGCTGCTTACTGCAGCGCAAACAGACGATAAGCAAAAACATCAATTGCTTGCTCGTACACTTTCAGAGCGGCTAGGCGCGAAGCCAGAAGGGCTCCGCGCAATGGCGAGTAAAATGGCACTTGATGCTATCGGGTACATGACCCCCTCTCAGATGAAGCTTCTTGCATTGGTTGCCGACCTGCTTTACGTCAACCCGGGATCTCCCCTGCCATCATCGGCGTTCAAGCAATGGTTCGAGGTACGATTCAGTCCATACGCCTCTCTGGCCTTCACAAATCTGGATTTGCTTCACTTGGAGTCAATCTCCTGCCTTAAGTACACGCCAATCATTTCCAGAGATCTGTCCGCAATTTTGTCTCAGAAGAACTCAAGCGAGTTTGATCCCGCCATGCTTGAGTCGCCCCTGGGTCAGCACATTCGCACGCTCTGGAATCAGGGGATTCAGGCCGTAGACCTCAGTTCGGTTGGTCAACTCATTGGTGTATATGTATCGGACTTGATGACTGGTGGAAGCACTTCATTCACTGGGTGGGACTGACCTCTAACAAGTCGCTGCACCTGACCGGCCAAAAGCTGCGCTTTTGTCCGTCAGGGGGGACGCTTTGGGACACCCAAAATTCGAGAGCACACCAGATCAGAGCGGGATTTTCTCTGGCTATTACAGCGAGTTACCCTGTGACCCCTGTTTCTCTAGCTAATCCAAGGAGCCCGGCGTGAGCATCGAATCCCTGAACAAGCGTTTTTCCAATCCCCATGTGCGCTTCAGCCAGCACGAGGCGCTGATGATGGTGGATCTGGAGAACGATCACGGGCATGCAAGCCTGACCACCTTCGGCGCCACGCTCCTGAGCTACCGTCCCCGGGGCGGCGAGGACGTGCTTTGGGTCAGCGAGACCGCGCTGTATGACGGCAAGAAGCCGGTGCGGGGCGGGGTGCCGGTGTGCTGGCCGTGGTTCGGGGCCTACGATCCCGCTGCGCTGGGCGCGGATCCCAGCGATGCACACAAGAAGGGCCACGGCGTCGCGCGTTATGCGCTCTGGGACGTGGAGTCCGTCGAGACGGTGGGTGATGCCACGCAGGTGGTTTTCGTGCTCAGGCCCGATGACGAGATCCGCAAGGCCTGGCCGCTGGATTTCATTCTTCGCCTGAAGGTGAGCCTCGGTCAGTCACTGGAGATGACGCTCGTGGGCGAGAACCTGAGCGATCGTGACTGGCAGGTCTCCGAGGCCTTCCATACCTATTTCAGCGTGGCGGACGCCGAGGGCCTGGTGGTGCGCGGTCTGGACGGCACGCCCCGTGTGGACAAGCTCGCCGGCGGCGCCCGGGGTGTCCAGGCCGGTGAGGTGCGCATGAGCATGCCCATGGAGCAGGTGTTCCTGGGTCATGGCGGCCCCCTGGTGATCGAGGACCGGGGCAACGGGCGCGAGATCGTGATCGAACGGGAAAACAGCGCGAGCAGCGTGCTATGGAATCCCGGTCCCGAGGGCGTCAAGGCCTTTGCCGACATGCCCGACGACCAGTACCGCAAGACCGTGTGCGTGGAAGTGGCCAATGCCCTGGAGGATGCCTATGCCCTGAAGGCCGGGGCGAGCCATGCCATGCGCATGCGTCTTTCGGTACGGGGTTAAGGCCATCCGTCATCCCTGCCGGGACCGTTGGAAAAGGTGACAGATCGATTTTTACAGCGCGACAATGACCCTGTCATTTCTTTCAGCGGAAGAATCCGTTATGGAAAATCGAGACGAAGAACCTGCGGGCGTCAACACGCCGGAGTCCGCTGCGCTCACTGGCTTAGCGAACCTGTTCAAGCTGGTTTTTGTCATGCTCGTGCTTGCCCTGCTGTGGATACTGGCTGTCGTGGTCGCCATCTATTACAGCTACGTCTCACTGGACGGCAGCTTCCAGCAGGGCCTTGCAACCACCTCCCTGGCTGCATTGATGCTCGCTGTCGCGGTGCCTGTCCTGTTCACAGTGGTCCTTCGCAGGCCGCTCTGGCATTCCATCGCCGTCGCGATCTTGGCCGCGGGCATTTTGTGGCTGGCCGCACTTGTACCTGGCGCGTTGAGAGACGTCTTGCTGAGCCTGGGTGTCGGGGTTTGGTTCGTTCTGGCAATCGACTACTACATCGTCTATCGAATCAAGGCCTGGAAGAAGCGAATGGAGAGTGATGCGAGGGAAGCGTCTAGGGATATTCGGCTCGTCCTTTGAGTGAATATGGATCTGTCGCGACTTGCTGATCTTCCCCCGGTTTGACTGACGCGTTTCACGCGCCCCGCCGGGCCAGCACTTCCTCGAGCGGCGGCACCACCTGTTTCTTTCGCGACAGGCAGCCGGGCAGGTGTACGCGGCCCTGGCTGATCGGGCCAAAGGCCTGTTCGGCCACATCGAGACGATCGCCCACGACCCACAGGTCGCTGGCCTGGGCGTCGATGTCGGTGACCATGAGTATGACCAGCGCCAGCCCCCGCGCCTCGAGCACCTCGCGCATCTCGGTGAGGATGTCCTGCTTGCGGTGCGCCAGCGCGTCCGCCCCCATGACCTCCACCTGGCCGATCCCCAGGCGCAGTTCGCCCATGTGGAATTCCTTGAAGTCGCTGCCCAGGATCGCCGCCGCGCTGAGACTGGCGGTGGCCTGTGTGCGGATCTCCCGCAGACGCCGGTCGAAGTCCTCGAGGTCCAGGCCCGCCAGCGGCGCCAGCCGGGCCGCGACGTCGCGATCCTTGTCGCTGGTCGTGGGTGAGCGGAACCCGACCGTGTCGGACAGGATGGCGGCGATCATCAGCCCCGCCATGGCGGGGCTGGGCGTGAGGCGGCTGGAGAAGTAGCGCTCGGCGATCAGCGTGGCAGTGGCCCCCACGGGCTCGCAGTGGATCAGGATGGGTTCCGGCGTGCGCAGATCGCCCATCCGGTGGTGTTCCAGGATCTCGTGCACCCTGGCCTGCTCGATGTTCGGCAGGGCCTGGCCGATCTCACTGTGGTCGACCAGGATGAGGTCGAGTCCGGTGGCGTCGCTGAGCAGTTCCGGCGCCGGCACGTGGAAGTGCTTGAGCACGAATCGGGACTCCGCGTTCAGTTCTCCGGCGCGCGCGGGGCGGACATGCGACTCGCCCTGCAGGTTCTTGAACTGCGCATAGGCGATCGCCGCGCCGATGCTGTCGGTGTCCGGATTGCGGTGTCCGATGACGTAGATGGGCTTGGGCATGGCCGGTCAGGGTATCCAGTCGGGGGTGGTGCCGGTGTCGATGTCGATGTATAAACCGGATCAGAGAGAGATCTTCGCTAATATCAATAATAATTGCACCCTGACCCTGTTCATCTGGACCCTTCACATGACCGTCATCGATTCAATGAATGTCTCGAGTTTTCGCCATGTTCGTAGAGGAATGACTTGCACCCTGGTGGTGATGTTGCTGGTGATGCAGGCGGGATGCAAAACCGGCGATACGGGGCCTACCGGTGCGGTCGGGCCACAGGGTGAGCAGGGCGACGTCGGGCCCATGGGCCCCCCGGGGCCACAAGGCCTGACGGGGTCCGTGGGGCCTGCGGGACCGATGGGCGAAGCAGGGCCCGGCGTTCCCGCCGGTGGCGTGACCGGTCAGGTGCTGACGAAGGCGGGGGATACTGATTTTGACACGCAATGGTCCGATGCCCCACCGCAGTATGTCGTGGGTCAGGAGGCATTGGGTGGTGTCATCTTCTGGGTTGATCCGACAGCGGGCTATGTCCTGGTCGCGGCCAGGCAGGACACGGTTGGCCAGAGCTATCCTTGGGGGCCGAATGTACTCACCGGTGCGAGAGGCAACGGGATCGGCGCAGGGATCAGGAACACGGACTTGATCATTGCTGCCTTCGCAAATGTTGGTTCCTACAACCAGCTCAGCGTCCCGGCAGTCTGTGCCGAGTATGCCGTCCAGGCGGATGGTGTGACCCCGTGTGGCTCGCCGGGTGATGCCGGAGAGGTCTGTTATGGCGACTGGTACGTGCCCTCGCCGTTTGAACTGAACCAGTTGTTTCTGAATCGCGCCGTGGTCGGCGGTTTTGCAAACGCGACTTACTGGTCGTCTCGGGAGGTCGACAGTAATCTGGCCGAGACACAGTCTTTCTTGAATGGCAGTGTGACCATCACATCCAAGCCTGCAGGCGGAGTCAGAGGGCGCTGCATACGCATGGCCCGATGACGTGAGCACTGGGGCCTGTTTACTAGGGGTTGAATAGGGGGTGGTGAGAAATGAGAATCATTTGTCACCGCCTCCCCCTGCTGCTCTCTTACTGCTCGCAAAGGCGATGACACTTCCTGCAGATGCCAGGCTTTTGGAGTTGCCAGGAACACCCTCATGATTCGTGACTATAGAGAAGCGGATATCGATCAGGTCATGGATATCTGGTTGTCAGCATCAATTAAAGCACATGACTTTGTCGAGCCTGCTTATTGGGAGTCCAAGCTTAGCGACATGCGGAGTGTGTACATCCCCACATCAGAAACCTTTGTATTCGAGGTCAATGGCCAAGTGGCTGGATTCTATTGCCTATTCGGGAATGCTCTGGCTGCAATCTTCGTTTCCCCGGATTATCAGGGCAGGGGTATCGGTGCTTGTTTGCTTAACGATGCGAAGAGTCGAAGAGAGAGCTTGACGCTAACTGTTTATCGTGCAAACGATCGAAGCATCAAGTTTTATGAGAGGCACGGATTTCATTCAAGAGGCGAGCAAATGGATAGCTATACTGGCCACCCCGAGCTCATTATGGAATATCGCTCATACTAAATTGCACTCGTAAAAGCCTGCAACACAGGTCGCTATCTCGCCCAACTTCAGAGCTATCACTGCAGGTATCACCAGGCACCAGGGTCAGACATGGCAACGTACGGAAATCTCTGTACAGAATTCTACAATGCGGACAAGCCGTCCGCCCCGCCGGAGTCACTCGCCTTCTATCTTGGCAAAGCTCGCGCTTCCGGTGGTAGAGTGCTTGAGCCAATGTGTGGTTCAGGTCGCTTCCTCTTGCCAATGATCCAGGCTGGATTCCAGGTTGACGGCGTCGACGCATCGTCTGCGATGCTGGAGTCCTGCCGGGCCAGCGCACGAAGGCTAGGGGTTCATGTTTGCGTTTATCAGCAGGAGGTGGCGTCACTGCAGCTGCCTGAATGGTACTCCATGGTCTTCATCCCCTCTGGATCTATTGGGCTCCTTGCCGAGGACGAAGAACTCCGCACTGGGCTTACACGTATTCGTTCACACATGCAGCCCAATGCAGAGTTTCTGCTAGAGGTTCCGGCCTGCGAGCAGGTGTCCAGCGAGAAAGTGCGACTCGAATCACGCACAGTAGTCTGCGCTGATGGTGCTTCGATCACCTACTCTTGCACCGTTTCAAAATCGAGTTGGGCGGATTCGGTCCGTTTCACCGGGCTGTATGAGAAGCGTCGAGGAGGCCATGTTATTGATACGGAGCATGAGGAATTGATCCTGAGGATGTACAGCGTTGAGCGAGTCGTGGAGGAGTTGACCATGTGTGGCTTCCGGTCGATTGTGGTGTCGACGGTTTCTGAGAAACCTTTTCTCTCCGAGAGTGGTTGCACTCTAATCGAGGCGCGTGCCGATGCAGGAGCATACTTTCAGCGCAACATCTCCTCGCGAAGCAGTTAGAAGAGGTCATGGACGGTCATCAATTATATTTGGGATGTCTATAGGCTGATGGACTAATTCGTGTTCGATAAAAACGATTACGTGCTCATTCCACTCTCAAGATCACTGGCTGCTGGCAGCCCATACCACCTCCAGGACGACCGCCGCCACTTCCTGCGCGAATCGTTCATGAGTGACGATGGTATAGTGATCTGCGCCGACGATCTTTCGGTGCTCCCCGCGCTCTGAGAGAGTGAAAAGGGGTCGGTGACAAATGAGAATCATTTGTCACCGACCCCTTGCCTCATCTTACCCCTTGCCTCATCTTGCTTGCCTCATGACTCTGGATCAGCGCGCTGACCACCCTTTTGCCTCACCGAGCCGGCACCGCCCAGGAGCCAGCCGCGCCCGGCGTCTGGGTGCTGTTCGAACTGACGGCTGGAACCGGCCACCCAGATGAAGGCGGCCATGAGCAAGGGGAGGGTGATGTCGTACCAGAGCGGTTCGCGCAGGCCGAGCAGCAGCTCATACCAGGGGAGCTGGCCGGGCAGGGCCAGAGTGGCGGGCGCCAGCCACTGGTGATAGCCGGCATCGATCAGGCCGAAGCCCAGCACCAGGGCGATCACGCCGAATACGGCGCCGATGGAGTCGGACACCCGGTGCGCGATCCAGCCGCCGATGCTGGCGGCGGTGAGGCTCACGATCAGGGCGACCCCGATCCAGGCAGTGTTGAACTGCAGGGTGCCAGCCACCAGGGCGTGTTCGGGACCCAGGATCAGGAACAGGGGAACAAGGAACAACAGGCTGATGCCTGTCACGGCGGCCAGACCGGCCGCAATACCCAACAGCAAGCGCATCGAAGCATTCTCCGCTACACGGCCACGGGCCGAACCGGCGCACCCCGCGATACGGGATTGGCGTAGGATTAGAAAGGGATTTCGGGTGTTGGTTCCGTGCTCACTGCTCCAGAATCAGCGCAGGGGGTGGCAAAGGATGTCAGGCTCCCGCCGGGCACGAGGCGGCCAGGCTGACACATTCACAGACAGGTAACCCCATGTTCGGCTTCACAGAAGAGCAGATCGCGCGGTTCGGCATGACCTGGGGCCTGGGCCTGTTCATCGGCTTCATGCTGTTCATCATCTGGGACCTGGCGCGCAAGTCGAAGGCCGGCCGGCTGGGTACCTTCGTGCTGTTCTTCGTCCTGGCCTTCGGCATGCTGGGGTTCGGCATCAAGCAGTTGATCGAGTGGCTGCTGGATGTGTAGCCCGCCAGGGGTCCCGCCCTGTCCTAGACACCATGGGTAGAATCTTTGTTCGACCAGCACGGATGCCGGCCCATGAGTTATGATTGACCGATTATGTTTAAACGAAACAACGGGTTGCGAATCCACCCGGTATCTTGAGGTTTTGCAATGGCCCAGGTTTTCGATCTGTTGATCGTCGGCGGCGGTGTCACCGGCTCGGCGCTGCTGTACGTCGCGAGCCGCTACACCGATATCAAGCACATCGGCATGCTGGAGAAGTATGCCGCGCCGGCGCGGGTCAATTCCCTGCACAGCAACAACAGCCAGACCCTGCACTGCGGCGACATCGAGACCAACTACAGCCTGGAGAAGGCCCTCAAGGTGCAGCGCGCGGCGCGCATGGTGGAGAACTACGCCGTCGCCCAGCCGGATATCGACCACCTGATCTTCCGCTATCCCAAGATGGTGCTGGGGGTCGGCGAACGGGAGTGCCAGCAGCTGCGCAAGCGATTCGAGACCCTTTCACCCCACTACCCGAAGCTGCGCCTGCTGGAGGCGAAGGACATCGCCCGCATGGAACCGGCAGTGGCCTACAGCAAGGGCAGCCCGCGCGCCGACGAGATCGTCGCGCTGGGTTCCGAGAACGAATACACCGCGGTCAACTTCGAGGCCCTGGCCCGCTCCTTCGTGCGCCAGGCCCAGCGGGTCGGGGACAAGCAGGTGTCGGTGGAGTACAACCAGCGGGTGCTGCACATCCGCCGCAAGGGCGAGGTGTTCGTGGTGGAGACCGGCGACACCAGCTTCCAGGCGCGCAGCATCGTGGTCTGCGCCGGCGGGCACAGCCTCAAGCTCGCCCACGACCTCGGCTACGGCCACCACTTCTCGGTGCTGCCGGTGGCGGGCAGTTACTACTTCACCCCCCAGGTGCTGCGCGGCAAGGTCTACACGGTGCAGAACGACAAGCTGCCGTTCGCCGCCATCCACGGCGATCCGGACGTGATGGTGCCGGGCAAGACCCGCTGGGGGCCCACCGCCCTGGTGCTGCCGGTGCTGGAGCGCTACAACTGGGAGACGGTGAAGGACTTCATGCGGGTGTTCAACTTCGATCGCAAGGTCTGGGACGTGCTCTACGACCTGCTCAAGGTGCCGGACATCCGCAACTACATGCTCAAGAACTTCCTGTTCGAGGTGCCGGTGCTGCGCCGCGACCTGTTCCTGCGCGACGTGCGCAAGATCGTCCCGGACATCAAGTTCCGGGATCTGAAGTTCGCCCGCCACGTGGGCGGCATCCGCCCGCAGCTGATCGACAAGGAGAACCGGCGCCTGATGATGGGCGAGGCGAAGATCGACACCGGGCTCGGCGCGATCTTCAACATGACGCCCTCACCGGGCGCCACCTGCTGCCTGGAGAACGCCGAGGTGGACATGCGCGCCGTGGCGCAGTTCCTGGGCGCGAAGGTGGACGAGGAACGCTTCGCCCGTGATCTGCTGCGGGGCGACAGCCGGCATGCGGCGTCCGACCTGCCGACGCACCTGATCAGCGGCGAGGACGCCAGCTGATCGCACAGCCCATGGTCCGAGTGAGCCCGCGTATGAACAACCCCTTCCATCTCGCCTTCCCGGTCCACGACCTCGCCGCCGCCCGCGCCTTCTACGGTGGCATCCTGGGCTGCCCCGAGGGGCGCAGCGCAGAGACCTGGGTGGACTTCGATCTCTACGGCCACCAGATCGTGGCGCACCTGGCCGAGGGCCTGTCCCGTCCTGCCGTGGAGAACGAGGTGGATGCTCACCAGGTACCGGTGCCTCACTTCGGGGTGATCCTGACCATGGACCAGTGGCATGCACTGGTCGAGCGGCTGCGTGAGGCGCAGGTGACGTTCGTCATCGAGCCCTACGTGCGTTTTAAAGGCGAGCCCGGCGAGCAGGCGACGATGTTCGTGCTCGACCCCAGCGGCAACGCCCTGGAGTTCAAGGCCTTCGCCGACTTCGGTCAGATCTTCGCCAGGTAGGGGAGGCCGTGAGTGGGCCCATGGCGCACGCGTGTTTGCCTGTCGGGGTGGCCCGGCAGATGCCATCGGCAGCCGGTGCAGAACGGCAGACGGAAGGTCAGACGTCTGTCTTGACGGGCTGACCTGCTCAGGAGGACCCTATCCGCAAGGCTTACAGATTGTGCGGATTATCCCGCATGACCGGGTGCCGGGGCTCGTCGGTTTGGGGACCGACGCGGCAACACGGAGGCAGGCCTGCATACCACCACAACGATAATCAGGGAGTGCAATGATGTTCATGATCAGGCGTATCGCAGTCATCCTGGTGGCTGTTCTGTGGGCCGCGACGGCATCAGCTCAATTCGAGGACTTTGATCTGTCACCGGGCTTTACGCCCGATCCGGCGACCGGTACGGGGATCTCCGGCGGCAGCGTGGATGCGGCCGGGCATGGCAGCACATCCAGCGGGCCGTGCACGGGGAAGATCGACACGACCCCCGATCACACCCTGGTCCTCAGGGCCGATTTTTCGCAGCTGCGCGTTCAGGTGAACTCGGCCAAGGACACCAGCCTGGTCATCCGGGGACCTGCCGGCTATCGCTGCAATGATGATGGCGATGGGCTCAACCCCGTGATCGAAGGTTACTGGCCTGCCGGTACCTATCAGATCTACGTGGGCAGCGTGGACACCGGCGCCCACTCGTACACCATCTCGATCAGCGAGTTGCCTCCCGGGGCCAGTTTGCCGGGGTCGGCAAGCGGCGATTACGAGAGCGTGGTGCTTGCCCCGGGATTTGAGCCCGATCCCCGGATCCTGACCGGCACCTCGGGCGGCGGCACCGATGCCGCCTCCATGGGCAGCAGCTATCACGGGCCGTGCGTGGGCAAGATCGACGGGACGCCGGATCATGTGGTGACCCTCAGCAACGAGTTCGCTTATCTGAAACTCCACGTGCTGAGCGACGCGGACACCAGCCTGGTCATCCGGGGGCCGGACGGGCTGCGATGCAATGACGACACTGACGGCCTGAACCCGGTGGTCCAGGGGCGCTGGCCTGCCGGACGCTACGAGGTGTTCGTCGGCAGCGTCGCAGAGGGTTTTCACCGCTACAGGCTGCGGGTGACCGAGTTCCGCTGACCCGGTCGATCCATGGCAGAAGGGGGCGGATCATGAGGTTGCAGCGGCGCTGTTACTGATTGATCCGCGCCGTCCAGCTGAGGAGATGACCGGGCTTGATCTCGGTCTGCAGGTGCCGGAGCACGGCCTCGATCTTCTCCGGGGTGTCGAAGAACTCCACCACCACCGGCAGGTCCGGTTCCAGGCGAACAGGGCCTTCGCGACGGATCACGCCGTCATCGCCGAAACCGGAGATCCCCCGGAACACGGTCAGACCCCGCAGTTTCTCCCAGTCGCGCAGCCGCCGCATCAGGCTGTCCAGCTGCGCCTCGCCTTCGCTGAGATAGAGTCGAACCACGGTTACTTCGGTCATGGGCATGATCCCGGTGCGTGCGTCTCAGGTCGAAACCCCGAGGCCCAGGTTGCGCAGGGCAGTCCGGAACGCGTTGAAGGGACTCAGGATGGCGTCGCCCAGGATGATGGCGAAACCGAACCAGTGGTAGAAGGTCGGGACCTGATCGAGCGAGAAATACAGGTAGCTCAGCAGTACGGTGGCGACGATCAGGGACAGGACCGCGCTGCTGAGATCGATCAGGAACGCCGCGGCGTTGATGTCCCCGCTCTTGAAGAATTCCACGAACAGCACGAACACGCCGAGGCCGATGAAGACGTAGCCGGTGATCCCGCTCATGTCGAGGGCGGAGTAGTGCACCACCACCATGTACAGGATGATCACCAGTGTCCAGGGAATGCTGGCCAGGGTCGAGAGACGACGTCTGCCGCTGCGGATGTTGAGTTCGGTCATCCGGGTATGCTCCGGCGGGTAGGGCATGTGGATATGGGGCCTTGTTCAGTCACCATAGTGCCTCAGCGCTTAAAGGCAAGGAAGCGCAAATCCGGCTGCCGGGGTGCCTACGACCCGCATTCCGGGCAGGGTAAGGATTCCGTCATGCCTTGACCGGCCGATCCGGGGTGGACCTCGTCGCGCCGATCGCTTCAAATGGCAGGGACGACTACAAGCCCAACATCAGCGGAGTCTTCTCAATGCCCCGGTTTCTTGCCTGTCTTCTTTCACTCCTGATCCTTGCATCCGCCTCGGCGCAGGCAGCGGATCTCGCCGATCTGTTCGAGCGGGTCAATCCCAGCGTGGTGGTGATCCAGTCCCAGGAGCAGGTGGCGCGGGGCACCGACCAGCTGGCGTGGCGTACCATCCAGCGCGTCGGGTCGGGGGTGCTGGTGTCCGGGGACGGCCGCATCGTGACCGCCGCCCACGTGGTGCAGTCCGCGGACCAGATCCAGGTGAGCTTTGCCGATGGCAGCACGGTGGATGCCCGGGTGATCGGTTCGGAGCCCGCGGCGGATATCGCCCTGCTGAAGGTGGAGGCGGTGCCTGCGAGTGCCGCGGTGGCACGTCTGGGGGACTCGGACGGCGTGCGCATCGGCCAGCCGGTGTTCGCCATCGGCGCGCCCCACGGCCTGGCCCATGCCCTGAGCGTGGGACACATCAGCGCCCGCCATCGGGGCAGCGACATCACCGGCGACTTCGGCCTGGGCGAGCTGCTGCAGACCGATGCCTCCCTCAACCGCGGCAACTCCGGTGGACCGTTGTTCAACCATTCAGGTGAAGTGGTGGGCATCGTCAGCCGCATCCTCACCAGTTCCGGCGGCTCCCAGGGCCTGGGGTTTGCGGTGACCTCCAACCAGGTGCGCGAGCTGCTGCTGGAGCAGCGGGCCTTCTGGAACGGCCTGAACGGTTACTGGGTGCAGGGCAACCTGGCCCGGCTCCTAAACATCCCGCAGGCGCGGGGCCTGCTGGTGCAGGGCATGGCCTCGGGTTCGCCCGCGGCGCGCATCGGCCTGCGCGCGGGCACGGTGGAGGTGGACATCGCCGGCGAGACCCTGATCCTCGGCGGCGACGTGATCCTGAGCGTCGCGGGCATCTCCTTTGCGGACGATGATGGGTATCAGCGTGTCCGTCAGCATCTGGGCGGGCTCAATCCTGGCGACAGCGTCACCATCAGCGTCCTGCGTGCGGGCGAGCGGATCTCCCTGACCACCACCCTGGGCGAATCGGATTAGCCCGGCGGGATCTCCGCGCTGCGAAACGCGTTGGCCACCGCCTGCATGACATCGCGCTGAAGCCCCGACTCCGGTTCGCTGGCCTGCTTGTCGCAGGCCGGGCAGCGATACAGGGGCACGATCACTTCCACCGCCACCGGGTCTCCTTCCGGCACCGCTACGTGCGCGCGGCCGTTGCGCCGGTCTTCGGCCACCGAGGAGAGTTCCTTGCCGCAGGCTGGGCAGAGCAGGCGCTTGCGGAACAGGCCCTTCTGAACGGCGGGCGTGACGCCATCCAGGGCCTCGGATTCCACCAGGTGGCGGATGAATTCAAGCGGGAAGTCCGGCGTGGGAAAGCGCCGGTGGCCGTTGCTGCAGTCCAGGACGGGCAGGCCCTCGATGGTGACGTGGATGCCGCTGTTCTCGCCCTCGACGCGATCCAGTCGCAGTACCGAGACATCGGCACTGCACTGACGACAGACGTGTGCAGTCATGATGATTCCTCCGGTTGGATGGTGCGTGTGTCCTCCTCTGGTCATCCCTGGGGAACAAGCCCGGCACCGTGCCTGGCTGGCCGGACGGCGGGGTGTGGGTACAATTCAAAAGTATAGAAGCTGCGGCGGGTCACTGCCGCGGGCCGCTGTTGCCCATGCCAAATGGGCGTATATTCAGGCCTGTGACACACAGACATCGCAAACGCCTGCAGCGCTTCCTGCGCGACGTGATGTTCCATACGCCGTTCGTGTGGATGTTGTTGCTGCTCGTGGGGCTGTGGTTGCTGTTCGCCGCAGGCATGCTCCTGGCCGAGCGCGCTGCGGACGGATCATCCATCGATGGCTACGGCGCGGCGCTCTACTGGGGCGTGGCGGCCTTCTCCACCGCCGGCATCGCGGACACCCCCGTGACGGGCACGGCGCGATTCATCGGCGCGCTCTGGATCGTGCTGGGCTCGGTGCTGTTCTTCGGCACCATCGTGGCCACGGTCACGGCCTACTTCATGCGCCCGCTGCAACGCCCCGCGAAGCAGATCATCGACACCATCGAGTACAACCTGGAAAGGCTCGACGATCTGTCCGTCGAGGAACTGGAATTGCTCAAGGAGACCACCGACGGACTCATCGAGCACATGGAAGCACTCAAGGCCCGGAAGGCCGAACCCGGGCGCGCGCCCTGAAACCGAATCCCGAACCCGGAGAGAGCCTGATGAGCAGCAGACGCGTGGTCTATGTCACCGGCGGTGCCCAGGGCATCGGCAAGGGGATCGCTGCCCACCTGCTTGGAGAAGGCTATGCGGTGGTCATCTCGGACATCGACGCCGAGGCGGGACAGGAATGCCTGGAGGAGCTGGGGGCCGGGGATTCGCTGCGCTTTCTGCACTCGGACGTGCGTGACGAGTCCGCGGTGGCCGGCAGCATCGCGGCCACGGTCGAGGCCTTCGGGCGTCTCGACGGGGTGGTCAACAACGCCGGCATCGCCGATCCCTTCCTGGGTCCGGTCGAGTCGCTGTCGCTGGCGGACTGGCAGCGCGTGATCACGACCAATCTCACCGGCGCCTTCCTCACCGTGAAACACGCCGCCCCCCATCTGCGCCGGACCCGGGGCGCCATCGTCAACATCGCCTCCACCCGCGCCCTGCAGTCGGAACCCGACACCGAGGCCTATGTGGCGAGCAAGGGCGGGCTGGTGGCCCTGACCCATGCCCTGGCCATGAGCCTGGGGCCGGAGATCCGGGTCAATGCCGTCAGCCCGGGCTGGATCGATGTCAGTGAATGGCGCAAGCGCTCCGACCGACATCCTGCTGATCATAGGGCAGTGGACCATGAGCAGCATCCCGTGGGTCGGGTAGGTCGGCCACAGGATATCGCCGCATTGGTGGCATTCCTGCTTTCGCCTGACGCAGGCTTCATCACCGGGCAGAACTTCGTGGTGGATGGGGGTATGACTCGAAAGATGATCTACGTGCCGTGACCTGACCCTAGGGAATTACCGAACGGGGGCAAGCACAATGCTGCGGCTCGGGCAGGGGGCAGTCTCCATGATCCTCCGCGGAGGCGGGTGTGTCCTCGTGCCACCAGTGGTAGTCTTCCCGGTCGTGAGTGTCTGAACTGATCGGGAAACTGGATTCGATGGATATCGCCACATTTGGGGAATTCTGGGAGCTTGTCACACAGGTATGGCGTGAGGGCGTGTTTGGCATCAATATTTCAGACACTCTGATTGCTCTTTCAATATTCCTGTTATTCCTGCTGTTGAGGAATGTCTTAAGTCGTTTTCTTTTGCGTGCGCTTGAGCGGGCAGCCTCGCGAACCAGATCAAATCTGGATGACCGTATCATTAACGCGCTGTACGACCCAATCCGGTTCATTCCGGTAGTGATGGGAGTGTTTTTTGCTCTGAGTGTGCTTGAGGTCGACGAGGGTAAGCGCGAGGTGTTTTACAACCTCAATCGCACCCTGATCGCGTTTACGCTTTTCTGGGCCTTTTACCGCATTACGACCCCTGTGGGTTCTCTGCTGCTCAAGGCAGAGGGTGTGCTCACACGTCCGATGGTCGACTGGATTGTCAAAGCGGCGAAGATTGCTTTTGTGGTGCTGGGCGTAGCCACAATATTGGAACTCTGGGGGATTGCGGTGGGGCCGATCATCGCCGGCCTCGGCCTGTTCGGTGTCGCCCTCGCGCTGGGTGCTCAGGACCTGTTCAAGAATCTGATTGCAGGCCTTTTCGTGATCGGCGAACGTCGTTTCCAGCCCGGGGACTGGATCCATGTGGATGGCGTAGTGGAGGGAACGGTCCAGCAGATCGGGTTTCGTACCACCACGGTACGTCGGTTCGATCGTGCCCCCGTCTATGTCCCCAATGCCCGCCTCGCGGACAGCGCGGTCACGAATTTCTCACGCATGAGCCACCGTCGTATCCGCTGGATGCTTGGTGTTGAGTACAGAACCACCCTTGAGCAGCTCAAGCAGATCAGAGACGGCATCGAGAGATATATTCTGGAAAACGAGGAATTCGCAAAGCCAGATGATGTGCCGACTTTCGTGCGCATAGACTCCTTCAATGACAGCTCCATCGACATCCTGGTGTACTGCTTTACCACCACCACGGTCTGGGGCGACTGGCTGGAGATCAAGGAACGCCTGGCCTACGCCATCAAGGAGATCGTCGAGAGCGCGGGCACAGGCTTCGCCTTCCCGAGCCGGTCTTTGTACCTGGAAAGCCTTCCCGATGCGCCCGAGGTTTTTCCTCTCTCTCCGCCGCCTACAGGCACTGCGCAGTCCGGTCAAAATCCCTGATGCAGGACGCTAGTCGCAGAATCGTGCGACATTCCCCCTGGCCTGCTGGATCTGCGTGCTGCGTGTCGCGTCGTCCAGGTAGACGCGCTCACCTTTCTCGTCCACGTGAAACACCGGGCGGGGCGTCTCCAGGATCCTGAGCTCGCTGCGGGCCTGCTGGCAGTAGCTGCGGCGCTGTGCCTGCTGGCGTTCCTGCTGCTGTTGCTCGCGACGTTCCGCCTCCTGCACCTGTCTCTGGATCAGTTCCCGCTGCTCGCGCGCCTCGCGCTGTCTCTCCCGTTCCTCCCGGGCGCGCTCCAGCTGTTCCTGGCTGGGCCCCGGTGCCATGCGGACCTCGGTGGAATTGCAGCGCGGCGGTGCACAGTCGCCGAAGTGGACCTGGCCCTGCTCGTCCACCCAGCGGTAGATCTGCGCACCGGCCGGGGCGGCCAGGGCCAAGGCGAGGACAAGAACCAGGGGCAGGATCAGGGAAATCGATGCAAGGGATGTGTTCATGTTGCGCCTCCATGTGCTCGGGCTGGTTGCCCTCTCAGGGGCAGGCCATGAAAAAGGCCATGCCCGATCGGGCATGGCCTTGTGTTAGCGGTATTGATGGACGCTGGCTGACGCCTACTGCGGGCGCCGGAACAGTTCGCTGTTGCGGGCGGTGTCGCGATCGGAGACCAGGGGGACCTGCATCTCCTCGATCTCCTCGGACATCAGCTGATCCCCTTCCACCATGGGCGGCGGGGTCTGGGGCCGCATCTCGAACACCTGGGAGATGTCCGGCACCTGGACCCGGGAGATCAGTTCCGCGGCGGAATCACGGGCCATGGGGTTCTGCAGGGTCAGTAGCAGCCCGGTGGCCAGCACCAGGGCGGAGAGCATGAAGCGCTGGTCGCCAACAAGTGTGTTCAAACGTTCGGTGAGGTGCATGGGCTATGCCTCCGGGATTGCCTGATGCTGAAACCGTAAGCCCGCGGCTCCCCGGGGTCAAGTCTGCCCCCCGGTCCGTACGGTCATGGGGGTGTAGCGATTTACCTTGTTTTTGCAGGGTTTTGCGCACCAATCCGGTGCCTCTGCACACGGCCTTGCCGCGCGGCCGGGCCATGCGTCCCCCGGTTAGGCGGTGCGTGGCCCACCGGGCAGGGCGTGGAACGTATCTTGCCTTGTGTTTGGCCAGGCCTGGAGGGTGCCGGAGGGCCCGGCATCCCGGCGGGGAGAGACAGCATGATCAAGGTGGGCAGGATCGGTGAAATCTGGCGTTACCCGGTCAAGGGCATGGCGGGGGAGCGGCTCGAGGACTGCGCCCTGGGCGAGCGGGGTCTGGAGGGTGACCGGATCTGGGCCCTGCGCGACGAGGCGCGTGAGGAGGTGCAGAGCTGCAAGACCCGTCCGGACCTGCTGCGCTGCTCGGCACGCTGTCGCCCCGGGGGAGGCGGTGAGGTTGAGGTGCGTTTTCCCGACGGCTCGGTGCTGGGCAGCGACAGCGCGGAGATCGACGAGCGCCTCTCGGCCCTGGTGGGCCGTGCGTCCACCCTGCAGGCCCTGAGACCCGCCTCGGACAGTGCCTTCTACCGGCGCTACAAGCCCGACGCGCACAGCTGGCTCGAGGAACTGGCGGCCACCTTCGAGCGCGAGCCGGGCGAACCGCTGCCGGCCCTGGACCAGCTCCCCGAACCCCTGGTGGATCACGTCTCGGTGCCCGGCAGCTTCTTCGTGGTCACCACCCTGCACCTGCTCACCACCGCCTCGCTCAGGCACCTCAAAGGGCTCCATCCCGGCGCAGACTGGGACAGGCGACGCTTTCGCCCCAATGTCCTCATCGAGACCGAACCCGGGCTGGAGGGCCTGGTGGAGCAGGACTGGATCGGCCGGCGGCTGCGCATCGGGGATGTGAGCCTGGAGTGTGTCGGCACCACGCCCCGTTGCGGCGCCATCACCCGCGCCCAGGCCGATTTCGACGCCGACACCGCCATCCTGCGCACGGTTGTCCGGGAGGCGGATCAGAACGTGGGCGTGTACGGGGAGACCCGTCTGGCAGGCCGCGTGCGCGTGGGTGATGAGGTTCTGCTGGATTGAGGTCCAGGATGATGGGTGTCCCAACTCGCCCGTCTCAGGATGATGGGTGTCCCAACTCGCCCGTCTCAGGATGATGGGTGTCCCAACTCGCCCGGATGATGGGTGTCCCAACTCGCCCCGATGAGGTTCCGTCTGGCAGGCCGCGTGCGCGTGGGTGATGAGGTTCTGCTGGATTGAGGTCCAGGATGATGGGTGTCCCAACTCGCCCCGGCTGGATTGAGGTCCAGGATGATGGGTGTCCCAACTCGCCCCGGACGCGCAGGGTTCACCGAACATTCCCGACACCTGGCGCTGTCGGGCTCAGCGGCTGAGAATCCCCGACAGGCGGGCCATATCCCATCGCGGAGTGCGGTTATCGTGTGCGATTGAGGCCACTGTCCGGGGATTACCCATGGTATCTGGCCCCAGTCATTCACGACAGCCGCGATGACCTGGACAGTCGGCGAGTCCGTGATAGATCTCATACGGAAGTGCGCGAGGGACCGACGGGTATGGAACTGCATGGGTGAATCCCCTTACACACTGATCATCGTCACCTCGGCTGTGATCGGCCTGGTCGCCGGTTTCGTGATGCATCGTTCCGATTTCTGTGTCACGGCCATGTTCCGTGACCTGTTCCTGGTGAATGACCGGTTCCTGCTGCGCATGCTCGTGCTGCTGGTGGTGGTGAGCATGTTCGCCTTCGAGCTTGCCCGCCTTGGCGGACAGCTTACCCCCTATCCCTTCCCGCTCCTGGGTCCCGCTTCACTGACCACTTTGGTGGCTGGCGTGCTGTTTGGCATCGGCATGGTCCTGGCGGGTGGCTGCGTCGTGGGGACCCTCTACAAGCTGGGGGCGGGCAGCGTGGTGGCCGCGGTCGCCTTCGTGGGCCTGCTGGTCGGCTCCGCGCTCTACGCCGAATGGCATCCCTGGTGGAGTGACCTGGCGCGCTCCACGATGCTGCATTCGGCGGTCACCCTGCCGCAACTGTTGGGTCTGCAGCCCGGCTATCTGATCCTGCCCCTGGCCCTGCTCGGGCTGGTCTACCTGGTGCGATGCCAGCATCTTGGTCTGCTCAGCCGGCCGGCCTTTGCCCGGGGCCACATCGCGCCCTGGCAGGCGGCCCTGGTGCTGGCGGCCCTGGGCCTCATCTCCTGGTATGTGATCGGCATGCCCCTGGGTATCACCACCTCCTACGCAAAGCTTGGCGCCACCCTGGAATCCCTGGTGCTGCCCGAACGGGTCTCCAGTCTCGCCTTCTTCCAGGCGCAGGGGCTGAACTACACCCCGCCGTTCGCGGACTCTGCGGTGCAGGGCGGGGCGGGCCCGCAGCTGGATGCCATTGCCGCCATCCAGTATCCGCTGATCGCCGGTATCGTCCTGGGGGCCGCCGCCTCCGCCCTGAGTGTGGGCGAGTGGCGCTTGCGCTATCGCATCCCCGCCCGCCAGTATGCCTCGGCCCTGTTGGGAGGGATTCTGCTGGGCGCCGCCTCGCGCATGGTCCCGGGGTGCAACATCTGGCATCTGTGGGGCGGGGTTCCCATACTGGCCCATGCAGAGTCTGCTGTTTCTGCTCGGCCTGGTGCCGGGGGCGTGGATTGGCAGCAGGCTGCTGTCCAGGGTAGTGATTCGCTGATGGCCGAGCGTGCACAGGACAATGTCGTGCTTGATATCAGGGGGCAGATCTGTCCCTCCTGTCTGTTGTTGGCCCTGAAGGAGCTCAACCGATACGGCGAGGCGGTACGCAGCGGCAGCCTGGAGATCGTCGTGATCACCGACGACCGGCAGGCCACCAGTACTATTCCCGCCGCCGTGGACAAGATGGGCTACATCGCGGAAGTGACACACATCCCGGAAGGCTACCGGATCTGCCTGCGTGGAGCGGTTTAAGGTGAGCGGCGTGGGAATGGACTACCAGTCGGAGTACTACAAGGCGATCACCTATATCCGGGCCAAGATCGATCAGATGCTGACCCTGATCGGCACCCTGCCGCTGCGCCCTGAAGAGCTGGATGATCGCACCCTCATCGACCTGGATCCCATCGGCATCGTCAGCGATGCCTTCGGGCAGATCCTCTCCCACCTCCATGACACCAATCAGAAACTCGATGTGGCGCGTCAGGAGATCCGGGCCATTTTCGATTCCATGGATGCCGCCGTCGTGGTGGTCAACCACGATGGCAGCATCGATGATTGCAACCGGCAGGCCCGGGAGTGGCTGTTCGGAGATCTGGATGCCCAGATGCTGATCGGAAGACCGCTGGCGGAATTGTGTCCCTGCGACAGGGAAATACAGCAGCAGGTGATGTCGGGCAGGGGGCGTGGACAGACGATAGAGGTGGACGGCCGTCATCTTCAGATCATCGTCTCCGATATCACCGACGCCCATCAGAACAGCATCAAGAAGGTGGTCATCTGTTTCGACGTCACGCAACAGAAGAAGACGGAGGCAAGCCTTGGTCTGTATGGCAAGGTCTTCGAGAGCACGGCGGAAGGGATCGCCATCACCGACAGCAGAATGCGTTTTCTGCAGGTCAACGAGGCCTACTGCCGGATCACCGGGTACAGCGACGGGGAACTCCTGGGCCGGACGCCTCGCATGCTCAAGTCAGGCCATCATGATGCGGCCTTCTATGCGGATATCAGCAAGACGCTGGAGGTCCGGGGACACTGGCGGGGCGAGATCCTGGATCGTACCCGTGACGGCCGCGTCATTCCCTTGCTGCAGACCATCAGCGTGGTGCGCGACACCCAGGGCGCGGTGAGTCACTACATCACCATCGTCACCGATATCTCGTCCATCAAGGAGACCCAGAGCCGGTTGGACTTTCTGGCCCACCACGACCCGCTCACCGAGCTTCCCAATCGGCTGCTGTTCACGGCACGGCTCGAGCATGCCATCGACTGGGCGGTGCGCAACCAGGCGCACTTCGGCCTGCTGTTCATCGACCTGGACCGGTTCAAGACCATCAACGACAGCCTGGGTCATCAGCTTGGCGACAGGCTGCTGGTGCAGGTGGCCAGGCGGTTGCGGGGGCTGGTGCGCAAGTCGGACACCATCGCCCGCCTGGGCGGTGACGAGTTCGTAGTGCTGGTCGAGGGTATTCATAACGCCGGCGAGGCGGAGTTGCTTGCCGAGAAGCTGGTGCATGCCATGCGACAGCCCTTCTTCCTGGAAGAGACCGAACTGCACATCGGTTGCAGCATCGGTATCACTCTTTACCCGGAGGACGGCGAAGACCCGGTGACCCTGTTGAAGAATGCAGATGCCGCCATGTACCGGGTCAAGGACTTCGGGCGCGACGGGTTCTGCAAGTTCAGCCAGGACCTGGCCGAGGCCGTCGACGAAAGGCTGGCGCTGGAGACTGCGCTGCGTCAGGCCTTGCGTGAAAATCAGCTGCAGGTGCATTACCAGCCGGTGATCGATCTGGCACAGGGCCGGATGGTGGCGGTGGAGGCCCTGGCGCGCTGGCGGCATGCGGAGCGGGGCGAGATAGCGCCCTGCAGTTTCATCCGCCTGGCCGAGGAGACCAAGCTCATCCTGCCGCTGGGCGGGTGGATGGCCCGCACGGCCATCGGGCAGTTCCGCCTCTGGCGCGAGCGGGGCATGGAGCTGGATTACGTCTCCATCAACACCTCGGGGATCGAGTTGTTCGACCCCGGATTCGTGGACGGATTGTTCGAGGCCCTGGACGAGCACGGTCTGGAAGGCAGACACCTGCAGATCGAATTGACGGAGAACGTGCTCATGCAGGACTACGAGGCCTGCCGCAGGGTACTGCTGCGCCTGCGTCAGCAGGGGGTGCGTATCGCCATCGATGACTTCGGCACCGGCTACTCGTCTCTGGCCTACCTCAAGCAGCTGCCCATCGACATGCTCAAGATCGACAGATCCTTCATCAAGGATGTGCCGGGGGATCCCGGTGACTGTGCCATCGTGGAAACCATCATCGCCATGGCCCACCGGCTGGGGCTCGCCACGGTGGCCGAGGGCGTGGAAACCGAAGAGCAGGAAGACTATCTGCTGGCCATCGGTTGTGAGCGCTTGCAGGGATATCGCTATGCCAGGCCCCTGGACCCCGTCTCGCTGGAGCGCTTACACGCGGATTCAGTCCGGCAAGCGGCGCCGGACAGCGCGTCGAGTGCTGTTAGGGTTCCAGGGGGCAGGTAAGTGCGACGTCAGCTGAGCATCCTGCTGTTTCTGGCCATCCTGCTGGCCTCCCTGGGCACGGCCCTGGTGGTGGCCCTGTCGATGTACAGGGAGCTGGTGGCCAGCAGCGATGCGCATGTCTCCAGGCTGCACGATCAGCTCCGGGATCGTTTCCATGCCTTCGACCTGTTGCTTGCGGAACAGGAGCAGGGCCTGAACCGCCGCCTGGAGGGCATCCTGCCCCGGGTGGCAGAGGAGCTCGAGGCCATGGTCGATGACCCCCTGGGCGCCACGCCCGAGCAGCTGGATCTGCTCAGCGAGCGCCATGGGGTCTCCTACCTCTACCTCATCGACCGCGCGGGCCGTGTCGCGGCCACCAATTTCGCGCCGGACCTGGGCCTTGAACTGGCGGCCGCCGGCGAGGGCATGCGACAGATGTTCGAGCGCCTCTACGGCAGCGGCCAGATCAACGCGGACCGGTTCAATGCCTCCATCCACACCGGTCGGCTGTACAAATACGCCTACTACGGCCCCCGTGACCGGGACTACATCCTGGAGGCGGCGGTGGACCTGCGCGACTACCTGCAGACCGAGGTGAGCCCGCGCATGGACCAGTTCCTGTTCGGGGACCTGCTGCGGCTGGGCACCGCGGACAATGGGCATGTGACGGATTTCGACCTGTTCATCGCCACCGAGTACGGCGGCTGGTCCCTGTGGCGGGAAGGGCGCCGCCTCGACAGTCATGTGCTGGAGGCCTTGCGAGGCCACGGTCGCGTGGTGCTGCAGGACAACGGCGTCCAGGCTGTCTATGAGCATCTGCGCCGGGTGGACGCGGACGGCGCCGAGACCGACAGTCTCATCACCCTGGTCGCCTATGACCGCAGCGGTCAGGAGCGGCTGCTGATGAGCTCGGTGGGATTCGCCCTGCTGCTGGCCGTGGTGCTCGGGGTGCTGGCCTTCCTGGTGGCCCGCGTGATCATGCAGCGCAGCCTGCTGCGGCCGGTGTTGCAGATCGTCAGCCGGCTGGACGACGTGAGCCGGGGGGAGTTCCGTCGCCTGCCCACCACCGGGGTCTCGGAGCTGGACGTGATCACCCGGGGCGTGAACACCATGCTGGAGCGCATCGACGACCGCGAGGAGCGCCTGCTGGAGGCCAAGCATCAACTGGAGCGGCGGGTGCAGGAGCGGACCGCGGCACTGGAATCCCTCAATCAACAGCTGGCGCACCTGGCCACCACCGACCCGCTGACCGGGCTCGCCAACCGGCGAAGCTTCTTCGAGGCCGCCGAGCGGGAACTGGGCCGCTCGCGGCGCGCCGGCTACGCCACGGTCGTCGCCATGCTGGACCTGGATCACTTCAAGGACGTCAACGATACCCACGGCCACGCCGCGGGGGACCGCATCCTGGAGCTGGTCAGCCGCGTGCTCGTCAAGGAACTGCGCGATGCCGACCTGGTGGGCCGACTGGGCGGCGAGGAATTCGGCCTGCTGCTGGTGGACGTGAGCGTGGCCCATGCCCGGGAGATCGTGGAACGCATCCGTACCCGGGTCATGCACTGCGACACGGGCCTGGATCTCAGCGTGACCCTGAGCGCCGGGATCGCCGACTGCGATCCCGCCATGCTCGGGCTCGACGTGGCCATGGCCCTGGCGGACCGCGCCCTGTACGAGGCCAAGCGCCAGGGACGCAACCGGGTCATCACGCGGGCCATCGGCAGCCCGTCATGAACATCCGTCACGCCAGCGAAGAGGCCGATCTGGTCGCCTGCTACCCGGTGATGCGCGCGCTTCGCCCTCAGCTTGATCCGGAAGATTTCATCGCCCGGGTGCGACGCCAGCAGGCCGGCGGCTATCGCCTCGCCATGCTCGAGGCGGATGGCCAGGTGGTGACCGTGGCCGGCTATCGCCTGGGAGACAACCTGGCCTGGGGGAGACACCTGTACGTGGATGACCTGGTGACCCTGGAGAGCGCCCGTTCCCGGGGCTACGGGACCCGGATGCTCGCCTGGCTGCGCGCCGAGGCCCGCCGCGAGGGCTGCGTCCAGCTGCACCTGGATTCGGGCGTGCAGCGCGAGGATGCCCACCGTTTCTACCTGCGCGAGGGGCTGCAGATGACCAGCCTGCACTTTGCTGAACGCCTGGACTGATCCCTGGCCGATCCGGAGCTGCGTTGTTGCTATGACGGGCCGGACCCTTTGAACTGTCCAGCCGTTGTACTGTCATTGGGAAGGTAAGACTGCCCAATCTGTCGACAAAGACGGCCACTGCCTTCCTTAAAGGATCTCACCATGACCCACCCACGCACCTTGATATGGGCGATGCTCACCCTGCTGCTGACCATTCCCCAGGTCCAGGCCCAATGGGAATTGGGCGTGGGCGTCATCGCCCGTGACGCCATCCAGAAGGGCGCCGACAGCGATCCCTTCGTGGTGCCCCTGATCACCTACTCCGGCGAGCGGGTCTATTTCCGCGGCATCGAGGCCGGCGTGCGCCTGTACGACACGCAACAGCACAGCACCACCCTGTTCGCGCGTCCCCGGCTGGACGGTTTCAAGGGCACGGACGATCCCTTCCTGGAGGGCATGACTTCGCGGCGCAATTCCCTGGACGCGGGCCTGCGCCACACCGTACGCGTGGGCCCGTGGCAGTACACCGCGCTCGCCACCACCGATGCCCTGGGCCGCAACGATGGCCAGACGGTCACGGGCACGGTGGGCTACGTGTTCGGCTCCATGCGAAGCCTCCTGTTCGTGCCCTACGCGGGCGTGGAATGGATGAGCGCGGATCTCGTGGACTACTACTACGGCGTGCGTGATGCCGAGGCCGTCTCCGGCAGGCCCGCCTACTCGGGCTCCGATGTCTGGAACCTGGTCTACGGTGCGCGCATGGTGGCGCCCATCACACCGCGGGTGTCATTCCAGGGCGTACTCGCAGGCACCCGCTACGGCGACAGCGTGGCCGACAGCCCGCTGACCGAAGACCGTCACCGGGCCATCGCCATCTTCGGGGTCTCTTACCGGTTCTGAAACCGGATTGCCTACCGAATCCCCGGTCTAGAGCTCCGCCCGGCTCGGGGCATTGCCTGTGTCCGGTCCTAGGCCGGATCTGAACCCGCCTTTCAGGGATGTGCCGCAGGGCCTGCTTGCTGCGGTTCAGGACCTGTTCGCGCTATAGTCTTCACCAAACAAGCGCCATTGGGGGCGGGCCCTGGAGCGGGCCTGGTGGGGGTAGGCGGGTCGATGTTTTCCTGGTTCAGACGCAAACACAAACCGGAGCCCGAGGGGTTCACGCTGACGGCTGCGCGCGCGCAGGCCCCGGAGAGCGGCGCGGCGCCGGCTGCGGCCGCCGTCCCCGAAGACGCCGAGATCCAGCTGCGTTACCTGGCCAGGCTGTTCCGCGCCGCCGTCGATGCCGATGCCGCCCTGCGGGAGGACGAGGCCGCCTGGCTGCGGCAGCGCGATGAGGAGCTGCGTTCCAGGCACGCGAGTCTGCTGGAACAGGTGCCGCGCCTGCCGTCGCTGATGCCGCGCCTGCTGGCTGCCATCAATGATCCGGGCAAGGGCAATGCACGGGCGCTGGCCGCCCTGCTGGAGACCGATCCGGTGTTCGCCGCCAACGTGCTCGGCGTGGTCAACGGGCCGGCCCTGCGGGTGCGCCGGGAGCCCATCGAGAGCCTGGAACAGGCGGTGGTCATCCTGGGCCTTTCCGGCATGCGTGAGGTGATCGCCGCCGCCGCCATCAGCCCCATCGTGAACTTCAACCGTGATCGTCGCCTGGACGGGGAGGCCGTCAAGGGGCTCTGGTCCCAGAGCCTGGACGTGGCCATGGCCATGCGCTTGGCGGCGAGCAGGACAGGCTCGGCCCATGGCTTCGCGCTCTACCTGGCCGGGCTCACCCATGCCAGCGGCCTGATGGCCCTGCTCAGGGGCGTGGGCAGCCTGACCGCTGCCGTGCCCAGCGGGGCGTTTCTCAGCGGCCTGGAATCCCTGTCACGACGCTACACGGTCGCCATCGTGCGTCACTGGGGACTGCCCGAGCACACGGCCCACGTGCTCTCCTGCCGGACGGGCGCGCGTTGCAGCCATCCGGAGGCGGCCATGCTTGAACAGGCCGTCAGCCTCATGCGTGCCTGTGTCCTGGCGCAGGCGGGATTGCTGGACCAGGCGCGACTGGCGGCCCTGCGTCAGCGGTTGCCGGACTACGCCGAGGGCTGGTGCCAGGGCGCGGCACATGGCTGAGCTTCACATCCAGGGGCCCGGCGTGGCATGAAGATCTGGGTGGACGCCGATGCCTGTCCCGGGGTGATCCGGGAGATCCTGTTCCGTGCCGCGCAGCGTACCGGCGTGGCGCTGACCCTGGTGGCCAACCAGCCGGTCAAGGTGCCGCCGTCCCCCCATATCCGCAGCTTGCAGGTCTCTGCGGGCTTCGACGTGGCGGACAACGAGATCGTCAGGCGTGTCAGCGCGGGCGACCTGGTGATCACCAGCGATATCCCCCTGGCGGCGGAGGTGATCGCCAAGGGAGGCCATGCCCTGAGTCCCCGGGGCGAGCTGCACACCCGGGAGAACATCGGCGCGCGGCTCAACATGCGCGACTTCATGGACACCCTGCGCGCCAGCGGTATCCAGTCCGGCGGTCCGCCGGCGCTCAACCAGAAGGACCGCCAGGCCTTCGCCAATCAGCTGGACCGGCTGCTTGCCAAGCGTTGAATGCGGGGCCCGGCGACGCCGGTGCACGGATCAATATTCCGTAGTCCACGGGCCGTCAGTACGTTTATGATCAGACTTCGAAAGCCCGGTATTCATCTGCGGTCCGCCCTGGCATGGAATGCTGAATCATCCCTTACATGCGAGGTTTTCCCGTATGCCTAGCCGTCTCGTTTCCCTGCTGTTGCTGGTTTTCCTGGTCGCGTCTTTTTCCGCTGTCTCTTTCGCCGCCGATACCGAGGCCAAGCCCTTTGCCGAGAAGCGCGTGGTCCTGCAGATCAGCGAGGACTCGGTGCAGCGCCAGACCCTGGTGCTCAATGTGGCCAACAACCTGATCCGTCACTACGGGCCCGACAAGGTGGACGTGGAGATCGTGGCCTTCGGGCCTGGGTTGAACATGCTCATCAAGGGCAATCCCAATGACGAGCGCATCAACAGCATGGCGGAGCAGAGCGGCGTGCGCTTCGCCGCCTGCCTGAACACCTTCTCCAACATGACCCGCACCCTGGGCTACGAGCCCGAGCTCAACGCCAACGCCGTCAAGGTGGACGCTGGCGTGGTGCGCATGATCGACCTCACGGAACAGGGCTACGTGCTGATCCGTCCCTGAAACCCTGGCGCCGGGCAGGATGAAGTCCCGCCCGGCGCGCGCTCCCTTTCCTGTACGCATCCTGTGGGCTTTGTCTCCCCCATCGGGGGCGGTGTCTGCATCTCGCGCGTCTGCTATGGTATCTAAATTGAGCGATTTCCCGAGGAGACGAACCATGGCTGGATTGACCGCTGAGACCTGTGAGGCCTGTCGCGTCGGCGCGCCGACGGTGACCGAGGAGGAGATGCAGACCCTGGGCCAGGAAGTGCCCGAGTGGAAGGTGGTGGAGGTTGACGGCGTGAAGCAGCTGGAGCGCCAGTTCAAGTTCGACAACTTCGTCGCTGCCCTGGCCTTCACCAACCGGGTGGGTGAGCTGGCGGAGTCCGCCGGCCATCATCCCGCCATCCTCACCGAGTGGGGCAAGGTGACCGTGAACTGGTGGTCCCACAAGATCCGCGGCCTGCACCGCAACGACTACATCATGGCGGCCAAGACCGACGCCCTGGTCTGATACCGCGACAGGACCGCCCGCATCACCCACAGGACGCAAGCATGGAACTGAAGGTCATCATCGACCAGGACGAGTACACCCTGAACGTGCCCGACGAGATCATCGCCGGCGCCGGCGAGGTGTTCGACCGCATGGACCGGGACATGGACGGCGGCTGGCAGATGGGCCGAGACTGGGTGGCCGAGCCCAGCGTCGAGGACCGCATCAAGATCGTCGGCGACAAGCTGCTCACGGCCCTGGAACAGGAAGACCACAACCTCGGCCGCGTCATGGCCGCCTACATCCTGAGCCGCGCCCCGCACATCGACTGCCTGCGGCTGGATACTTCCGGGGAGGTGTCCAGCAGCGAGGTGTATTACCGCTGACGCGTCCTTCCTTGAGCCTTCCCCAGTATGCGCATCCCCGCGGATGGTCTAAGCTAGTGCCGCCGTAAAAATTGCGGTTTTCTCAGGGCCCTGGGGAGGGGCGCATCAGATTATGGTGTCTGGGTCCATTGTTCGTGCTTTTTTGTCTGGCCGGGTGCCCCGGCCAGTGTTCGCCTTGCTCTTGTGTCTCTGTTTCATATTGGCTGCTGGCAGGGTCGATGCCTTCGCCTTCGAGGAGGTAGTGGCCCGGGCTCAGCAACTGGCCGGCCAGGCCTACGTGCCGCCCACCCCTATTCCCCGTTTCATGCGGGAACTCGACTACGATGCCTATCAGGGCATTCGTTTCGACGAGGCGCGCAGCCTATGGCGGGAGAGCAATTCCCGTTTCCAGGTGATGCTGTTCCCGCCGGGACTGTTCTACACCCACCCGGTCGAGATACACGTGGTGGATGCCGAGGGCGTGCACCGGCTGCCGTATCGCAAGTCCTACTTTGACTTCTCGAATCCGGAGCTGGAGAAGCGCGTTCCGCCGAACCTGGGCTATGCGGGCTTCAAGCTGACCTACCCCCTCAAGGCCCGCGGCGAGCAGAACCAGTTCCTGGTGTTCGCCGGCGCCAGTTATTTTCGCGGTGTGGGCAGGGACAATGCCTGGGGGCTGTCCGCCCGGGGCATTGCCGTTGACACCGGCCTTCCCGGCGGCGAGGAATTCCCGTCCTTCACCGCGTTCTGGCTGGTGCGCCCCTCGCCCCAGGCCGACAGCATGCGTTTCTATGCCCTGCTGGACGGCAAGCGCGTCACCGGGGCCTACCAGTTTGATGTCACGCCGGGCGAGAGTACCCGGATTCAGGTCAAGTCCGTGGTGTTCGCACGGGACAGGATCGAACTGCTGGGGCTCGCGCCGCTGACCAGCATGTTCTTCTATGGCGAGAACACCGCCCGCCCCGTCGGCGAGTGGCGCCCCGAGGTGCATGATTCCGACGGTTTGCTGATCCATGACGGGGTCAGCGGCGAGTGGCTGTGGCGCCCGCTGATCAACCCCCGGCGACTGGAGATGGACGTCTTCCAGACCGAGGGGGTCCGCGGTTTCGGTTTGCTGCAACGGGACACCCGGTTTGACAACTACCAGGACCTGGGCGCCCGCTACGACCAGCGCCCCAGCGCCTGGGTGACGGCCCGGGGTGACTGGGGACCGGGACGCGTGGTCCTCACGCAGCTGCCCACCAACACGGAAACCAACGACAACATGGTGGCGTTCTGGAGCCCCGCCGAACCGCTGGCACCCGGCGCGTCCCTGCGTCTGGACTACCAGCTGGATATCGGCGGGCCGGGGGTGGCCCCCAGCCCCACTGGCCAGGCCGTGAACACCTTCGTGGGCGACGGGAGCATCATCGGTGGCGGCAACGTGGAAGGGGCCTACCGGGTCGTCGTGGATTTTCGCGGGGGTCCGCTGGACAGGCTGCGCCCCACGGCGACGCTGAGCAGTTCAGTCACGGCCCTGGATGGCGGCGAGGTCATCGAGCACTTCGTGGAATACAACCCGGCGGCACAGGCCTGGCGGCTGTCGCTGCTGGCCAGGCCGGCCCGGGATCGTGCCCTGTCGCTGCGTGCCTTCCTGGCCCACGATGGCCAGCCCGTGACCGAGACCTGGACCTACCGCCTGCCGCCGGACAACGACATCCTGATCTCCGGGCGGCGGCGATGACCGCGACCCTGAGCGAACAGGCCCTGGCGCGGGGGCTGGCCTACCTGGGACTGAGCGGCATACCGCTCAGCCGGGAGGTGATGATCTCCCTGCTCGGGTTGATCCAGGAGGCGCTGGCGGAAACAGAGGGTGAGCAGGATCTGCTCGAGAGGGTCATGGATCGACTGCCCGCGCGCTTCCCCGCGCCGGAGCCCGGCGTCCCGCCCCTGTGTCCCGCACTGCGGCGAGGCAGTCTCGGATATGCGCCATGATCCCGGGCAAACCGGGCAGGACAAACCCGGCAGCAGACCGGCCTGGCGCCGGGTCGCGCTGTTCAGGCGTCTGAGTCTGACCACGGTCGTGCTCGCGCAGACCGTCTACGCCACGATCCACTTCAAGGGTGTTCTGCCCTACCACGGCGGCAACCCGGTCGAGGTCGGCCTGCTGGTGCTGTTCGCCCTGCTGTTTGCCTGGATCTCGGTGGGTTTCTGGATTGCCGTGACCGGCTTCGTGCTGCGGCGCCGGGGCGGGGACCGCTGGTCACTGCTGAACCGGCATCCGCCGGCGACGCTCGAAGCCGTCCCGCTGGCGCGCACGGCCGTGGTGATGCCCATCTACCATGAGCCCGTGGAGCGCACCCTCAACGGGCTGCGCGCCTGTTACCAGTCCCTGGAGCGGACCGGTGCCCTGGACGCCTTTGATTTCTTCATCCTCTCCGACAGCCGGGATCCGCAGGTGTGGCTTGCGGAACGGGAGGCCTGGTATCGCCTGTGCCGGGAACTGGGTGCGGAGGGGCGCCTGTTCTATCGCCGTCGCCCCGTGAACCTGCATTACAAGAGCGGCAACATCGCCGATTTTCTGCGCCGCTGGGGCCGTGCCTACCGTTACATGGTCGTGCTGGATGCCGACAGCCTCATGGCAGGCGAGACCCTGGTGAACATGGTGCGCCTCATGGAGCGGGAGCCGCGCGTGGGCATCCTCCAGACCAGCCCGGCCATCGCCAACGCCGAATCCCCCTTCGCCCGGGTGCAGCAGTTTGCCAGCCAGGTCTACGGTCCGATCTTCACCAGCGGCCTGGCGGCCTACCAGCTGGGCGAAGCGGCCTACTGGGGACACAATGCCATCATCCGCAACGCGGCCTTCATGTCCCATTGCGGGCTGAGAAAACTCAACGGCCCGGGTCTGTTCAGCGGGCCGATCAGCAGCCACGACTTCGTCGAGGCGGCCTACATGGGACGCGCCGGCCAGGAGGTCTGGTTGGAACCGGGACTCTCCGGCAGTTACGAGGAATCGCCGCCCGCCCTGGTGGAGGAACTGACCCGCGACCGGCGCTGGGCCAAGGGCAACCTGCAGCACCTCTGGATCCTGCTGACCGAGCCGGGTCTGCGGCTGGCGCACCGCATGGCCCTGCTCAACGGCGTCATGTCCTACCTGGCCTCGCCCCTGTGGTTTGCCTTCCTGGTGCTGACCACCATCGCCGCGGCACGCCTCACGCTGCTGCCCATCGATTATTTCCCGGTCCCTTACAGCCCGTTTCCCGTCTGGCCGGAATGGGATCCGGTGGGCGCGCTTGCCCTGGTGGGTGTGACCCTGTTGCTGTTGTTTTTTCCCAAGCTGCTGGCGGCATCGGATGCGCTGCTCGACAGGCGCCAGCATGCCCATGGTGGCGCGGCGGGCCTGACTGCCAGCATCCTGCTGGAGAGCCTGGTGTCCGCACTGCTCGCGCCGATCCGCATGCTGGCGCATACCCGCTATGTGCTGGAGGCACTGTTCAACACCACCCTGCGCTGGGCGGGCCAGAACCGCAGCGATGAGACCGGATGGCGCGACGCCTTCGCCAATCAGGCGCCCGGTACACTGCTGGCGCTGGGCTGGGCCGGTTTTGCCTGGTGGCTCGATCCTGCATTTTTTTACTGGACCTTGCCGGTGGCCGTGCCTCTGATGCTTGCCGCCCCGACCTCGGTCCTGCTTGGGCGCGTCCGGGCCGGTCGCTGGCTGCATGAGCGGGGCCTGCTGCGTGTCGCCCATCCTCGTCCCATGGGGGCCCATGAAGACGCGCCTGCGTTGCTCCCCGGGGACGGGGCCCCTGCCTTCGAACGGGCCGTGCTCGACCCGCAGGTCAACCGGATGCATCGCGCCTGTTGCCGCACGGTCCGACACGGTGCACGCGTACGTCACCTGCGGGTGCTCCTGGAGCGCTGCCTGTCCGAGGGTCCCGCTTCGCTGAGCCGCAAGGAGTTGTGTCAGCTCGGCGATGACGCCGGCGCGCTGGCGACGCTGCATGAACGGGCCTGGAAGTCCTCGCCCGATGCCTGGTGGGGGCAGGCACTGTCGCGCTACATTCGCACCTGGTCGCACAGCCATGAGGCGGAGGCCGGGACGGACGGCCCGGTCATCTCGGAGCGGTCTTGATCATGCTCGTTGACGTGCTGCTCATCCTGGCGGGTATCGGGCTCCTCACTTTGGGGGGTGAGGCGGTGGTGCGCGGCGCCCTGGCGGCCGCGAAGCGGCTCGGGGTTTCCCCCCTGCTGGCGGGACTGGTGATCGTGGGCTTCGGTACCTCGGCGCCGGAGCTGGTGGTCTCTGTGGACGCTGCGCTCAATCAGCAGCCCGACATCGCCATCGGTAACGTGGTGGGCAGCAATATCGGCAACATCCTGTTGATCCTCGGTTTGTGTGCCCTGATCTCTCCGCTCGCCACGCGGCGTTCCGCCTTGATGCGAGATGGCATGACGGTGATCCTGGCGAGTCTGCTGTTCCTGCTCCTGGTCTGGGGCAGCGCGCTGGCGCGAACCGATGCGGTGATCCTGCTGGGTGGTCTGGCGGTCTATCTTGTTCTCGCCTACCGAACCGAGTCCCGGGCGCATTCACCTGCGGCGCAGGTTCATGCACAGGAGGCCGAGGAGCTTTCCCTCTTGCCCCGTTCCATCCCGGCAGTGGTGATGGCCCTGGTGCTCGGCCTTGTGTGCCTGGTGGTGGGGTCCCGTCTGCTGCTCAGAGGCGCCGTGGATCTCTCAGCGCAGCTGGGTATTCCGGAAGCGGTCATCGGCCTGACGCTGGTGGCGGTGGGCACATCGCTTCCGGAACTCGCGGTCTCGGTGATTGCCGCGATCCGGCGTCATGCGGACGTGGCGGTGGGCAACATCCTCGGCAGCAATATCTTCAATCTGCTGGGCATCCTGGGCGTCTCGGCGCTGCTGCAGCCCCTGCCGGTGCATGCCCGGGTCCTGGCCTTCGATCAATGGGTCATGCTCGCCTCGGCCGGTCTGCTCATGCTATTCCTCTACACGGGCATGCGACTGTCGCGCCTGGAAGGCGGCGTGCTGTTGACGGCCTACATCGCTTACCTGGTGGCCAGTTTCACGGTCTTCGCCTGAATCCGGGGTGCCAGGCTCGGGGCAGGTATGGGCGCCCCAAAGTCTGCTACAGGAGGTCGCCATGTTCATCAGCGTGCTGGACCTGTTCAAGATCGGTATCGGGCCCTCCAGTTCACACACCATGGGGCCCATGGTGGCCGCCGGCGCATTCTCCAGACGCATCCGCGAGCAGCTCGCCGACCAGCCCGGCCTTCAGGGGCTGTCGCTGCGCTGCGTGCTCAAGGGCTCTCTGGCCTACACAGGGCAGGGACACGCCACGGATCGGGCGGTGCTGCTGGGGCGGTTTCATGGTTAAAACCCCCGTGGTGTGGCAGACGAGAACATGGATGACCTAGTGGCGCGTCTGCGCGTGGCCACGGCCGTTCCCATGGGGGGTCGCAAAGACGTGGGTTTCGTGGCCGATCGGACATCGTCTTAGACCGGGGCGAATTGTTGCCGCAGTGTCCCAATGGCCTGCTGTCCGAGTTGCGCGATCACGCATGTAGCGTGGTGCTCGGCGAGCCCTGTTTCTCCATCGGCGGTGGCTTCGTGCATACCATGTCGGAGATCCACCAGACCGTCGCACCCCTGCGCCAGGACTTTCCCTTGGGTATCGATTCCGCCCGCTGCATGCTTGAGATGGACGATGCCAGCGGACTCTCCATCGTCCCCATGCAGCAGGCCGGTCAGGAGATGTCTTCCAAGTTCAAGTAGACATCGCCTGGCGGACTGGCGGTGGGCTTTACTGAGTGCTGGGCATGCGGTTGCGTATCCCGGCTTCAGGAAACAAACCACCAGGCGGCATAGCCGACAATCACCGCCGTGAGCAGGCTCAGCCCGACCCGTGCACCCAGGGCTGTCCCGCCGATGCCCAACGACACACCTGCCTTGATCATCGAGTTGCTGAAGCTGGCGATCAGAATGGCCAGCGCCGCGGTTGAGGTGTTCAGGTCGGTGCCGGCCATGTCGGCCAGCGACAGGGTGATGGCATCCACATCCGAGGCCCCGGAGAAGGCGGCCAGCAGGTAGATACCCAGGTCGCCGAATTGATCCGACAGCGCCCTGGACAGCAGCATGATCAGTACCAGCAACGCCGCGAAGCTCAGCGCAGGCCTGAGTTCGAAGGGGTTCTTCAGGCGGGTCTCGCCACTGGAGGCGCTATCTTCTCCCCGGCGCCAGAATAGCCATGCGGCGGTATAGGTCACCAATGCCATGGCGAGAACGGGGGCCAGCAGTGTCGTTGCCAGCGTCCAGCTGAAGATACCGCTGACCACGAGGATGCGCGGGAACATGGTGGCGCAGGCGACCAGGATGCCTGCCGCCAAGACGTTCTCCTTGTTTTTGGTTTGTTTGGCCAGACGGGAGAAATTGAGTGTGACGGCGGTGGACGAAGCCAGGCCCGCGAACAGCCCGGTGAACAGGATACCCTTGCGTTCGCCGATGATCTTCATGGCGAAATAACCGGCAAAGGAGATGCTCGCGATGATCACCACCATCCACCAGATCCGATACGGATTGAGTGACGACCAGGGGCCGTAGCCTTCGTTCGGCAGCAGGGGCAGGATTACCACGGAGATGAGCAGCAGCTTGAGTGTCGCGAGCAGTTCCCTGCGCTCCAGCCGGGCAACCCAGTCGTGGAGTGTCGGCTTGATGCCCAGCAACAGGGTCGTGACCACCGCGCCGGCGGCCGCAGGGGCAATCAGGTCGAGTGTTGCCATGGCGCCGAAGGCGAATGTGAGCAGACCGGCGATGACACCGGTGATGCCGATATCCGGATCCTCGCGCTGGCTGATGGCATGGGCGGCGACCAGCACAACGGCCACGGCCGTGAAGGCAATGGCCAGCAGGAGATTCCCGAGTTCCTGTGACAACAGGCCCCAGACTCCGCCCAGCAGGCCGATGAGGGCATAGGTGCGTATCCCGGCGACCCGGTGCCCTTCGGCCTGTTCGCGTTCATGCCAGCCACGCTCAAGGCCGATCAGCAACCCCAAGGCCAGCGAGATGGCGAGTGTGTAGAAGGGTGCAAGTTCATCCATTCAGTAATTATTGCATGGGCCTGCCCTTCATGCGGGTGCTGCATTGCGATACGCCGAGGGGCAGGGTGGATCCCGCCCGGCCCCATGAGCATCCGCAATCAGCCCTTGTGCGACACGAACCAGACGTTCATGGGGTCGTGGGGCAGTACGTGGCGCGTGACCCTGTCAAAGCCCGCATCCATGAGCATCGCCTCGGCGGTCTCCCAGCCCCACATGGTGCCCAGCCCCTCGCCGCCCTGTCCCAGCGAGACCGGCGTGCAGTGCACGCAGGAGATGGCGTACAGGAACGCGGCCATGGGGAAGTCCAGGTTGTTCTCCAGCTGCGCCGAGCCGCCGATGTCCTGCATCAGGTAGGTGCCCTGTGAACGCAGCGAGCGGTGCAGGCGCCGGATCAGGTCCGCAGGCGCCTTCTGGTCGTGTACCGCATCAAAGGAGGTCACCAGGTCGTAGCGCGCCTGCTCGTCGAAGTCCGTGAGATCGCGCACCCCGAAGCTCAGGTTGTCCAGTCCCGCATCCCGTGCCGCGCGGGCGGCGTCCTCGATGGCATCGCTGCACAGGTCGTAGCCGGTGAAGCGGCTCTCGGGGAAGTGCCGGGCCAGGGCGATGAGCGCCTCACCCCGGCCGCAGCCGGCGTCCAGCACGGCGATGCCCCGTTCCAGACGTTCCCGCAGGCCGGGGACCAGCGGCAGGATCTGTTCGAACAGCTGCGCCACCACGGTCTGGCCGCTGTCCTCGGCCATCATGTGATGGAAGCAGGGGTAGTCCTCATAGCGGGTGCCATCGCCGCTGCGAAAGCGTTCCAGGATGTGGTCCTGCACCTGGCCCATGAGCGCCACGTGCTGGGCGTAGACCGCCAGGTTGCCGAGCGGCGCATCGCGGGTCAGGCAGGCGCCGTGTTCGCCGGGCAGGGCATAGCGGCGGGTGGCCGGGTCGTAGTCCACGATGCCGCCGGTGACCAGCGCGGCGAGCCATTCGCGCACGTAGCGTTCGGCAAGGCCTGCGCGCCGGGCGATGGTGTGGCTGTCGCTGGGCGGCAGGCTGGCGAGGGCTTCGAACAGCCCGGCGCGATGACCCAGGGAGATCATCACGGCCACGGCGCCGTCGTTGATCAGTTGCGCGATGCGGTCCGCGAAGGCCTGGGCCCGTTCGGGGTCGTAGGCGGTATCGAGTTTCTGGGCTGTCTGGTTCATGGCGCTGTGCTCCTCCGGTATCAGTCTGGCGTGGAGACAGCATGGGCCGGCGAGGCCACCGTGATGAGAGGCGCAATGGACACAAGCGGGCCTTTCCGGCCATATTCCCGTGCATGGAGACCCGCCCAGCACCCGCAACGGTGAACGTGTGCCTGGTGGCGTTGCCCGAGAGCACGCCCACGGCTCTGTATGGCCTCTACGAGGTGCTCGGCGCTGCAGGCCGTGCCTGGCCGGTGTTCACCGGCGAGGCGGTCAGCGCCAGCCCGCTGTCGGTGCGCATTGTCGCCGCGAGCAGGCAGTCGTTTGAGTGCGGCGTGGGCCTTCCTTTGACCCCCCAGGCCAGCTTCGCCGAATGGCCACGCCCGGATGTGGTGATCATCACCGACCTCAACCTCCCGCCCTATGAGGATCCACGTGGCCGTTGGCCAGAGGCCGCGCACTGGATACGCCAGGCCTACGAGGCGGGTGCCACCGTGTGCTCGGTGTGCACCGGCTCCGTGGTGCTGGCCGAGGCGGGTCTGCTGGAAGGTCAGGAGGCGACCAGCCACTGGAGCGCCACCGGCCTGTTCGCCGAGTACTACCCGGCGGTGCAGCTGCGGCCCGAACGCATCCTGTCACCGGCGGGGCCGGATCACCGGCTGGTGACCTGCGGCGGCATGGCCTCCTGGGAGGAACTGGCCCTGTACCTGGTGCGGCGCTACTGCGGCGATGCGGAGGCGGTGCGCATGGCCAAGCTGTTCCTGATCGGCGACCGCAGCGAGGGGCAACTGCCGTTCTCCGCCATGATCCGGCCGCGGCGCCACGAGGACGCGGTGATCGAGCGCTGCCAGACCTGGCTCGCCGAGCATTACGACGAGCCCCACCCGGTGGCGCGCATGGTGGCCCTGTCGGGCCTGACCGAGCGCACCTTCACACGCCGCTTCCGCGCCGCCACCGGCTACGCGCCGGTGGACTACGTGCAGACCCTGCGCATCGAGGAGGCCAAGCAGCTGCTGGAGAGCAGCGACCAGCCCACCGACGACGTGGCCCGGGCGGTGGGCTACGAGGACGCCGCCTTCTTCCGCCGCCTGTTCAAGCGCCGCACCGGCGTGACGCCGTCCCGTTACCGGCAGCGCTTCCGGGACCTGGGGCGGGTCTACGGCATCGAGTAGTACCTTGGTCCAATGGACAGCGCTGATCCCCGGGGGAAATGATGTGCCCCTGGATGCTTGATCTCTCCCCGTTGCAGCTCTGACGGCTTCCCTGATCTGACTTGACCTCCGAGGACCCGGCGCCGTGGGTTTCCCCATTCGTTCCCTGTCTGCCCTGGCTTTGTGCCTGGGTGTTCTGCTCCTACAGTCAGGATGTGGCGGCGGCGGTGGCGATGATGAGCCGCCGCTTCCCAGCGGCGGCTGGGTGACCATCACCTCGCCGACCACCGATCCCAGCTTCACGGACTACTGCAACGAGGCCTACCTGTTCGGCGAGGCCTTCATCAGCCCCGACTGGTCGGCGGTGGGTTTTGATGGCAGTGTGATCACTGGTGTCACGGTCACCTGGTACAACGCGGCCACCGGGCAGAGCGGGCCGGCCACGCAGAGTGCCAGCATCTGCTACATCCTGGGTACGCCCGTGCCCTGCAATCATGTCTGGTGGGCGACGGTGCCCATGGAGGTGGGGTTCAACGAGATCAGGATCACGGCCACGGACCCGGATGGCCGTACCGGCACGGACACCCTCACCATCGATCACCCGGAGCGCAGCTTCAGCCTGTCGGGCACCGTAAAAACGGATGCGGGTATCGGCCTGTCTTTCCGGGAGTCCCAGATTGATCTGATCTTGTCCGACGGCAGCACGACGCGCCGTACCGTGACCTCTCTTGATGGCAGTTATCGCTTCAGCTGCGCGCGCAGCAACATGGGTTACACCATCACCCCGTCCTCGCCGATCCCCTACGACTTCACGCCCGAGGAGCAGACGGTGATTCCCCAGGGTGCCGATGTGAGTGATCTGGATTTCTCCACCCCCGCCTGGTTCCTCTCGGGTCTCGTCCAGCTCGAGTCCGGCGGCGTTCTGTCCGGCATGATGGTGAATGTGAGCGATGCATCCGACACAGATGTCACCCAATTCACGGACAACACCGGCGCCTACCGGCTTGCCCTGCCCAATGGCAGCTACACCGTGCTGGCCAGGGATATATGGAACTACTTCAGCCTCAGTCCGGATGGCTGGACGGGTCCTGTCGTGATCAACGGGGCAGACGTTGCGGATCAGAATTTCCTGGCAACACACCCTTGAGCTGCGGGTACGTGATTCTGGAATGAAGGTTTCAGATATTCCTGCGGCGGCAGTTCACAATTTTATTAATGGGCGCGGAACAGCGCCCTGTTTTCCTGGCAAGAGGAGCCATGCAATGAAGATGAAAAGATCCGCAGTGATGATCGGTGCCCTGCTCGGCACCGCCCTGATGGCCGCGCCCCTGTGGGCCGCGGGTCCCGGTGGCGCGGGGCAGGGCATGGAACAGGCGCGTGACGCCCTGATCCTCGCCCAGGGCCAGGGTGGCGGCATGGGTGGCGGCATGGGCGGCGCAGGTGCCGGCCGTGGTCAGGCCCAGGATGATCCCGCGCGTGTCGAGGAGCGGGTTCGCGAGCAGGTGCGCGAGAACGAGGCCGATAAGGAGCAGGCCGAGCGCGCCCGGGAGCAGATCCGCCAGGAGACCCAGGAGCGTCAGAACGGCGCCGGTCCCCAGGACAACCGGGGCATGGAACAGCAGCGTGAGCGCGTGATGGAGCAGGAGCAGCGTGAACTGGGCCGCGGCTCCGAGCAGGGCCAGGCGGCCCGGGAAGAGCACCGCAGGAAGTGGTGGCGCTTCTGGGATCGCTCCGGCGAGTAAGCCTCGCTCAGAAATCTGATGTTTGCGTGAGAGGGGCGGCGTGGTGACACGCCGCCCCTTTTTCGTGGTGAGACTCAGACCCGGCGCAGTGCCACCGGCACCGGCCGGCACACGGTGTTGCACACCGGCGAGTGGGCCTTGGCGTACTCGATCAGGGCGTCCAGTTCCTCGTCCGGGCAGTCGGCCTTCACGTGCAGGCCGATGCGGATCTCTCGGTAACCGGGCACGACGCCCTCGTCCAGGCCCAGCAGGCCGTGCAGGTCGATGTCGCCCTCCAGCTCCGTGGACAGTTCCCGGATCTCGATGCCCCGGGCCGCGGCGTGCAGTACCAGGGTGGTGGTGACGCAACCGGCCAGGGCGTGCAGCAGGTACTCCACCGGGTTGGCGCCCTCGTTGTGGCCGAGCAGCACCGGCGGCTCGCCGTTGGTGAATTCGAAGGCCTCGGTGCGTGAGCTGTCCTCGGCGCCGGCGCCGTAGAAGTCGCGGATGCTGGAGCGGTTCTCGCCGCCGCTGACCCATCGGTTGCGGGCGCGGAAGCGGAACTGGGCCAGTGCCGGTTGACCCTGGATGGCGGCGATGGTGTCCATCATCTGCTGCTTGTCCAGGCCGTTGATGGTGGTGCGGGTTTGCATGTCCATGACGATCTCCTTCGGGGTTGACTTGTGAATGTCGGGTCCGGGTGGACCACGTCTTCACAGGTGCAACCGCCGTGCCACGGAGCGAAGCTTCGTGTATTCAAAGGCTTGCGACAGATCGGGGCGGATTGAGTGTCACGATATCCCGTGACAGGCGCCGGGAAGGCCCGATTCCCACGGGATCTCGTGACTCAGACCCGGTTCAGTCGGGGCGCCGGATGCCCAGGGACTTCATGCGCGAGGCCAGGGTGTTGGGATGCAGGCCCAGCAGCCGCGCCGCACCGCCCACCCCGGAGAGTTTCCACTGGCAGCTGACCAGGGCGCGCTCGATGTTGCTGCGCTCCATCTGCAGCATCTCGGCGGCGGTGAACACCGCGTCGGGATCGGCCGCGAGGCCGGGGGTGCGGGGCGTGACCTCCGAGCCCGGCAGTGCCCGTACCAGGTTCAGCACGCGTCCGTCCGGGGTGTCGGTGCCGGTGATCCAGGCCCGTTCAATGACGTTCTCCAGTTCCCGTACGTTGCCGGGCCAGGGGTGGGCCTTGAGTCGGGCGCGGTCCGCCGGGGAGAGCGGCGCGAGGGTCGCACCCTCCTGGCGTGCCAGGCGCGTGGCGATGGCCTCGGCGAGCAGCACCACGTCCTCGCCCCGCTCCCGCAGCGGCGGCGCATGCAGGGGAAACACGTTGAGCCGGTAGAGCAGGTCCTCGCGGAAACCGCCCTCGCGCACCATCTGCGTCAGATCCCGGTGGGTGGCGGCGATCACGCGCACGTCCACCCGCACGGTGCGCCCGCTGCCCACCGGCTCGAACTCACCCTCCTGCAGCACCCGCAGGAGCTTGGCCTGCAGGTCCAGGGGCATCTCGCCCACCTCGTCCAGGAACAGGGTGCCGCCGTCGGCCAGCTTGAAGCGTCCGTCCCGGCGCTGGGCGGCACCGGTGAAGGCGCCTTTCTCGTGACCGAAGAATTCGCTCTCCTGCAGCGTGGCGGTGATGGCGGCGCAGTTCACCTTGATGAGCGGTCCCTGACTGCGCCGGCTGTGGCGATGAATGGCCCGGGCGATGAGTTCCTTGCCGGTGCCGGTCTCGCCGGTGATCAGCACCGTGGCCTCGCTGGGGGCGACGCGCCCGATGTCCGCCAGCAGGCGCCGCAGGGCGGCGCTCTCGCCGAGGATCTCCTCGAAGCCGCGCAGGCTGCCCAGCTCCGCGCGCAGGGCGGCGGCCTCGTCGTTGAGCGCGCGCAGCCTGCGGTCCCGGCGCAGGCGGGCCAGTTCCGCGGCCGCCCGGGCGCCGAAGATGCCGAACACCGCCTGGCAGGTGGCATCCGCCTCAAGGGGCCGGCTGTCCAGCACGGCCAGGTTGCCGAGCACCGTGCCGTCCGTATCGCGCAGGGGCATGCCCATGTAGCTCACCGCGTCCTGGCCGGGCAGGTCCGGGTCATCCGGGTAGAGTTCCACCACCCGCTCCGGCACCACCACCAGACGTTGCCCGCTGATCACCGCTTCACAGGGGGTGCCGTGGATGGGGTACTCGTAGTCGGGCACAAATCGGCCCCTGGACCAGAAGGACAGGGCGCGCAGGCGTGATGCTTCCGGGTGCCATTCGGTGACCCAGGCGGATTGCACATTGAGGGCGCCGGCCAGGTGCTGGACCAGGGCGTCGAAGAAGGCCTCGCCGGTCTCGGCGGCGACGCCGTTGGCGATGGCCTGCAGGACAGTGTGATCAACGGGTGCGGACATGGAGATTCACTAGTCCACGATACCGTGCGCGTCAACGTCCGGCAGCGAGTTCCTGCCGCCGTCCGGCGGGTCCGTATGATTTCGATCAATGCCCGGTGATTTCGTCGCGGATGCTGTCCCAGTCGAGCTGGTCGAACGCGAGCACATGACCACCATGGCGGGCCATGAACGACTCCGCGTCGGCCTGGCGCGAGAACGGCGCGGGCGAGTGTCCCATGGCGCCTTGCTGATCGTGTCCCACCACGTAGAGGGCGTCCCGGGCATTCATGTAGGCGTCGTCCGAGGGATGAGCCCACTCGGTGCGCGACAGGTCGTGCACGTGGAGCGCACCGAGGGCAGGGGCAGATTCGGGTTGCCAGGCCCACGCCAGCAGATCATGCACCGAGCAGAAGGTCAGCACGCGTCCGTCGCGCAGGCATGCCTGTCCCTTGGGTCCGGGAAAGTGGACCACGATCATGCCGCACAGGGCGCATTCGTGTTCGTCGCTGAGGGGGATCGGAGGGCAGGCGGTGACCTGGCTGTCCGGTTCGCGTCCGCAGGCGATCAGGCCGAGGCCCGGGAGTCCGGCGAGGAGGATGAGGATCTGGCGTCGCGTGCTCATGGTGACAGGGTCCTGTGTACGGTCATGGAGAAGCTGCGGGGTGTGCCTTCAGGTCCGCCGCGCGGAGAACAGGGCCGCGGCGGCGGCCAGGGGCACGAGGATCCAGGCCACCAGGATCCCGAGCAGCAGCGGCAGGGGATAGTCCTGGTCCTGGAAGACGCTCAGCAGACCGCTGCTGGCCGCGGTCTCCTCGAAGCCGATCAGGTTCACCAGGCGAAAGACATCGGTGGGATTGAGCAGCAGCAGCACCCTGAAGACATCGCCGTCCAGCCTGCCCTGGGTGCCTACCAGCACGCCCAGCAGCGTCAGATCGTAGACCAGCACGAACATGAACCAGGTCAGCAGGGCCAGGCCCGCGGCCCGGGCCTTGTCACGGGTCAGCACGCTCACCAGGTAGGCCAGGGCGAGGAACACCAGACCGAGCAGGATCGCGCTGAGGATGAACAGGGAGAAGGGCCCGGACAGGTTGGCGAAGGTGGCCTGCTCCGCCAGCGTGACGATCAGCACCGCGGCGATGCCGAATCCCAGCAGCGTGGACAGGGCGAGTATGGCGCCGTGGCCCAGGAACTTGCCCGCCAGCAGTCCGGTGCGACTCAGCGGGTAGGTCATGAGCAGCAGCAGGGTGCCCTTTTCCTCTTCGCCCACGATGCTGTCGTAGGCCAGCATCAGCGCGATGAGCGGGATCAGGAAAACGGCCAGGCTTGCCAGGCTGACGATGGTGGTGGAGATGCGTGTGAAACCGACGCCGCCGGAGGCGGCGGCGCCGAACCAGGCGAGCCCCATGGCGAGCAGTGCGAAGGCCAGGGTGATGGCCAGGATCCAGCGGTTGCGCATGCCATCCCGGAATTCCTTGCCGGCGACGATGAAGACCTCACGCATCGACCCTGTCTCCTGCGCGGCCCACGGCGTCGAAATGGGCATAGAGTGCGTCCAGGCTGGGCGGCTCCAGGCTGACATCGCGCAGGCGCTCATCCTCGAGCAGGGTCCTCAGTACCGCGAGCTTTGCGTCTGGCCGGGTACTCAGGTGCAGCCGTCCGTCGCCGTTGCCCACGACCTGTGCGCCCTGTTCCGCAAGCCGTTGGCGCAGGGCGTCGGAGAGCTGGTCGCCGCGTGCCTGGATGCGCAGGGGAAGACCCGCTGCTTCGCGCAGGGCATCGATGCTGCCCAGGGCCAGGAGGCGCCCCTCGCATAGGATGGCGACCCGGTCGATGTGGCGTTCGACGCCGGGGAGCACGTGGGAGCTGAGGATCACGCTGGTGCCCGCGGCACGCAGTTCATCAATCATGCCGTAGACGTCGCGCACCGCCATGGGGTCGAGGCCCACGGTCGGTTCGTCCAGCAACAGCAGTTGCGGTGCGCCGAGCAGCGCCTGGGCAAGACCGAGTCGCTGGCGCATGCCCTTGGAGTAGGTGCGTATCCGGCGCCGTGAAGCCTGGGCAAGACCGACCCGTTCAAGCACCCGGTCCGCCTCCGCGACGGGCACCCGCTTCAGGCGGGAGAAGTAGTGAAGCACCTCGCGTCCGCTGAGGTTGTCATAAAAGCTCACGTTCTCCGGCAGGTAACCGAGCTTGAGGCGCAGGTTGCGGGCGTGACGGCCGCGCGGGTCCTGCCCAAGCACGGCCACGCGTCCGGAACTGGGCGCGAGGATGCCCAGCACCAGTTTCATCAGCGTGGACTTGCCGGCCCCGTTGTGGCCCAGCAGGCCGAGGACCTCGCCCTGCTCCAGGCCAAGGCTCAGACCCTTCAGGGCCTGCACGGCCCCGAAGCGCCGTCCGACCTGCTCCATCTGTACCACGGGACTCATCCCAGCTCCTCCAGTGAACGGGTTGGACGCATCAGGGGGGCGCTGTCCTGGACGCCGGGCGGGCGGAGCACCGGAAAGGCCCGCTGCACCCAGCGTAGCAGTTGCACGGATGGGCTGTTCATGAGCACACGCGCCATGGGGTACATCCACAGCAGTTTGTCCACGGCATCGTTGGGCTCATAGGGCTGATCGCCGATGCCGTCGCCCGTGAGATCCCAGCCCAGGTAGTCACTCCAGTAATTGCCCAGGCCATCATGAGACCAGTCCTGGCGGCGGTTGGCCACGTACATCACCTGGGTGCGGTTGTTGACGAAGCTGTTGCTGTGGATGCGGTTGTTCTCGGATCCCGCGGTCAGATGGATGCCGATCTCGCTGTTGGCGAAGACGTTGTCGCGGATCACGTTGGCATAGGCGTTGTAGATGAAGATCGCTTTGCCTTCGGCACCCAGGGTGACGCCATGGTCGCGGACCTCCGAGCCGGACCATCCGGTGATGCCGTTGACCACGTTGTTCTCGAGCACGGAGTGATTGACGAAGTTCATGAGAAAACCGTAATTGCGGTCCTGCTCGGAACGATTGCCCACGACCTGCAGGTGGTTTGAACTCATCAGTGCATAACCACTGCGGGTGCGGGTGGTGTGATTGTTGATGATCAGGCCATGATGGGAATACATGTAATGGATGCCGTAGCGCAGGTCCGCGAAGCGATTGTTGCGAAACTCCACGTGCCGGCTGGTATCGATGTAGACCCCGTCCCGGGCGAGACGGATCTCGTTGCCGGCCACCAGCCCGTCATCCACGTTGAACAGCCGGATGCCGTCGCCCCGGTCCTGGGAACGCACCGAGGGGTTTCCCTGGATGCGGTTGTTGATGATCTGCGGACCGCGCAAGTGCCACAGCCACAGCCCGAAGGCGACATTCTCCAGGGTGTTGTCTTCCGCATGCAGGTGGTGGGCGCTGCGTTCTGCATGGATGCCCGCATTCATGTGCGTCAGGTTGAAGCCGGAATTGCGCAGGGTCAGTCCTTCGATGCGTACTCGCTCCGCCCGGACCCGGATGACGTCGCCCACGCCCTGGGCATCGATGATGGCCCCGGGCATGCCCTTGAGGGTGAGCGGGCGGTCTATGACGACACCGCCCTGATAGACGCCGGGCTCGAGCAGCAGAACCGCCCCGGGCTCCGCGGCGTCCAGGTGTTTCTGCAAGGGACCCTCCAGTGGACTGATGTGACGGATCTGCGCCCATGCCGTGTAGGGCAGGAGCAACAGCGCAAGCAGGATGCAGATTGCCCAGGTGCGCAGTTCGATCATCGCGTGTCTGCCATCGGGCCGGCTCCCGCACGGGAGCCGGCCCGCAAGGGCTCAGGCCTCGACCATCATGCGACCCGCCATTTCCATGTGCAGCGCGTGGCAGAACCAGCTGCAGTAATACCAGTACACCCCGGGCTTGTCGGCGATGAAGGTGGCCGAGGCGGTCTGGTGCGCGCTGATCTCGAAGTTGACGCCGTAGTTGACCAGGGCGAAACCGTGGCTGAGATCCTCGATGTTGTCGAGATTGGTGACCACCACGGTGACCTCATCGCCCAGCTTGACGCGGAAATGATCCAGGCCGAAGGAGGGCGCGACGGAGGTCATGTAGACGCGGACCTTGTTGCCGTCGCGGATGACCTTGTTGTCCTGCTCCAGATTGACGCCATCCGCCCTGGCCATGGCCACGGTTTCAGCGAAGAACGGGTCGTCCCGCTTCCAGATGGCAATGGGGTTGATCAGGTCACGTCTGACCATGAGCGAGTCATGGGGCTCCGGGTAGGTGGGGCCGTCATGCACCAGTTTCATCTGCGCTCCGGAGATGTCGATGAGCTGGTCGTTCTCCGGACGCAGGGGTCCGGCGGGAATGAAACGATCCTTGGAGAACTTGTTCAGGGACACCAGCCAGCGTCCATCCGCTTCCACCGTCTCGCACATGCTGGCCATGATGTGTCCGACCTGGTAGTGAACGTCCAGCTTCTGGCGGATGTAATTGACCTGCTCGCCCTTGTAGGCCCGTATGGCGTCGTCGATGTTCCATTTCACCACCTGGCTGTCCAGGAACAGGCTGGTGTAGGCATCGCCCCGTCCGTCGAAGGTGGTATGCAGTGGACCCAGGCCCACCTCGGGTTCCGCCACGATGGTATCCCGGGGGTCACTGATCTTGCCGTTGAACCAGTCGTCCACCTTGCTCCACTCCACCACGGATACGGTGGGCGAGAGCTTCCCGGAGACCACCACGTACTTCTTGTCCGGGGTGGCGTTGATGCCGTGCGGACTTCTGGGGATCGGTACGTAGAGTGTGTACTTGGAGCCGCCCTTATCGGCGCCACGCCCGTCCACCACCGGGATCCTGGAGTCACCGATGGTGGTGTAGTCCCCCGCCGCGACGGCCGCCTCGATGGCCGGGATGTTGAAGAACACCGCCCAGTCACGCTCCGAGCCCATCTTCTCCGCCAGGGTCATGCCACGCTCGGAGTTGTAGCAGCTGGCGCCTGCGTACTTGCCCGTGTAGTCGGTGACCAGGTTGTCCATGTTGCCGTCCACCCACAGCTGCCAGCGGATCTCCATGGTTTCCGCGTCGAGGGAACTGAGCAGCGTCCAGTAGTGCTCCGGCTCGTCCATGTGGCGCCCGTCGTTGGGCAGGGGGGCGATCATCTCGCCGGCGGCGAGCAGGTACTCGGTCCTGGGCCAGCGCTGGGGATTGATGCCGTGGATCGCCTGCACGTTGGGGATGTGGGTGATCTTGTCGGTCTTCATCACGTCCAGGCGGATGCGGGCAACCCGGGTGTTCAGCTTGTCATTGGTGAAGGCGAACCTGCCATCGTAGGTGCCGTTGACGTAGCTCAGGTGAACGTGATGGGTGTCGCCGTTGATGAAGTCGCTGCCCAGGACGCGCTTGCTTTCGTTGGTCTGGCCCCAGCCGGTGGCGCTGTCAAAGTTGAACACGGCGATACGCATGATCTCGCGCATGGAAGGCACCCCCAGGATGCGCACCTCGCCGGAGTGTCCGCCGCTCCAGAAGCCGTAGTAGTCGTCCAGTTCGCCAAGCGGCACGGAATAGCCGTTGCTGCCCTGGGCCGCGGCAGTGGGTCGGCTGCCCATGAGCAGGCCGGTGCCGCTTGCGCCTGCCGCGCCCAGGGCTCCGATGGCCGCCGTCGCGCCCAGGAATTGCCGGCGTTGGGGGTTCTCGATAGTGCCTTGATCGTTTTTCTTGGTCATGACGTCATCTCCTCACTTCGGGGTCACGGGCCGGTAGGCGCCTGTGATGTCTTCTGTTCGGCCTGGGTATCCGGGAGGCCGTTGCCCAGTCGTGCAAGGGAAATCGTTGCCGCCTTCTCACGCCGCTTGCGGCGGGCAACCATGGGCGGGCATTTGCGATCGTTCCAGTAGGTGACCTGGCAGTCGAGACAGTAGTGACACTCGTTGGCGTTGATGCGGCCGTCCGGGTGGATGGCCTTGACCTCGCATTCATTGGCGCAGATCTGGCAAGGCGATCCGCACTCCTTGTGACGCTTGAGCCAGTCGAACAGGCGGATGCGCGCGGGGATGGCGAGACCCGCACCCAGCGGACACAGGTAGCGGCAGAAGAATTTGCGGTTCACCACCGAGATGGCGAGCAGGATGCCCGCGTAGAGCACGAAACCCCACTCGCGCTGAAAGCGCATGGTGACCGCGGTCTTGAAGGGCTCCACCTCGGCATAGATCTCCGCGCTCGCCATGGAGTGCAGGGAGATGCCGAACAGGCCGAGCAGTATCAGGTACTTGATGGACCAGAGTCGCTCGTGCACGGCCCAGGGGAGCTCGTACTGCGGCACCCTGAACTTGCGGGACACCTCGTTGATGAGTTCCTGCATGGCGCCGAAGGGGCACAGCCAGCCGCAGTAGACTCCTCGGCCCCAGAGCAGCAGGGTGACGGCCACGAAGCTCCAGAGCATGAACATCATCGGGTCCATGAGGAAGGTGCCCCACTGGAAGTCCGTGAACAGGGCATGGGTGAAGCTGAAGATGTTGACCACGGACAGCTGCGCCAGGGCATACCAGCCGATGAAAACCACCGTGTAGATCAGAAAGCCATGACGGATGTGGTTCAGCAGGCGTGGGCGTCTGGCCAGTACGTCCTGAAACATCAGGATGAAGGTGAGCAGCAGCAGGCCCGCGCTCAGCACGACGATCTGCATCACCCGGTCCTCCCAGACCGAGATCCACAGCGGGCGGTCTTCGTGTGCGAGTTGTGGCGGTGGTTCCGGGTAGTCGAAGAACGCCCTGGGCGGCAGGTATTCGAGGCTGAAGTTGACGAACGCGGAGTCCAGTGCACCCACCTGGCGTCTGACCAGCAGCTCGATCTCCCAGGGCCGTCCCGGGTCGAAACCGTGTTCGGCTCGCACCACGAAGATCTCCCGTTCACCGAAGCGCGGCACGCCGTCCAGCGCCAGGCGCGGGGCGCGGATCAGGTCCGTGTCGCGGAACTGGAAGGCGCGTTCGGCCTGCAGCAGCTGGATGCGGTCGAAGATGCCGCCGCGCACGAAGCCGGAGCCCTTGAACGAGTAAATGCCCTCGGCCATGAGAATGATGGCGTGCTCGCCTTCCGCAAGCCGTTCCATGAGCTGCCGGTGCAGCGCCTCCCCGAGCAGGTTGCGTCCCACCGTGGGCGCGTTGAGGTAGGCGGCGTAGAGATGGATGAAGGTTTCTTCCTCTGCCCCGGGCGGTGCCCGGTCCACGTGCTCGGCCTCCGTGCCCACGAACGCCGCGTCCACTTCACCCCGGGTGAGATGCCGGTGCGCCACCGCCCCGGTGCTCAGCAGGGTCTCCCAGTCCGCTGGCTCGAAGTCCCCGGTGCGCACCCTGGCCGGTTCAGCTGCCCCGGCGCCGGGCGCCACCAGCCCGTGGGCCACGGCCATCATGCGCGCGCCGCGCATGATGGATTCGCCCATCACCACCACCGTGACGGTGGCGCCGGAGACCGCGTCCACGTAGGTATAGCCCTCACGCTGACGCGGTGACAGCCCGACCCGCACCCGGTCACTCACGGTGCGGGTCACGTACTGATTGACGAAGTCCGCCAGGCGCGACTCGGGGATGCCCACCAGCATGATGGGCTCGCTGTGCTCGATGACCCGCACCCCGGTGATCTCGCCCTTCATGTCCAGGCCCACCAGCATGTTGACCGGCAGTCCCGAGTAGGCGGGGATGGGGGTCACGTGCCGGGTCTCGAACAACAGTCCGATCTGCTCGTCGCCCCGGAACACGGGAATGGCGGGCGGGTCGCCGGTAGGGTCACCCAGGCGGTCGGCCTCGGGGAAGAATGGACTGATCTCGCCGTGCGCCGGGGACGCCAGCAATATGCCGATCACCAGGAGCAGCCCTGCCAGGGCGGCGCAGGCAGGCATGCAGACCCTCCGTGCGGGACCTCCCCTCATCAATGGATAACCCCTGATCATCCGGCACACCTCGGGCACTGCCCGGCGTTGACCTGGATCAACCGGGGGCAAATAGGTGTATTTAATCTATAACAATAGATGGGATATGGGGGTTGGCAAGTATGAGCGGCGATTCAATCGGTGACAGCTTCAGGCGAGCGGGCATCCACTGGGCAAGGCGGCTGGTGGACGAATACGCCTTCGCGCTCGACGGGATCCCGGAACTGATACGGGTGCGCTTCTACCAGGGGGTCGGGCAGGACTGGTTCGAGACCGAGCAGAGTCACTACCTGCAGACGCCCGGCATGGCCACCCCGGAGGTGTCGGATATTCAGCGCTATGGCTCGCTCCAGGAGGCCCTGGATGACGTGCTCAAGGGCTTCAGCGAGGGCTATCGGGTGGCTGTGCGGGCCGGCCACCGACCGGACACGAGCTGGCTGCTGCCCAACCGGGACTTTCACTAGCCGGCTTGCCTGTCAGCCTTCGGCAGCCGCGGGCGCGAGCATCGCATACGACCACGCATCGATGATCTCGATCTCCTCAGGCAGCACGCCGTGTCCCATGGGCAGTTCGTGCCAGGTCACGGGGTGGCCGGATTCGACCAGAAGGTCGCGGCCGTGCCTGGCCTCCTGCAGGGGGATGATCGGGTCGTCCCTGCCATGGATCATCAGCACGGGGGTGTGGATGTTTGCCGGGTCGCGTTCATGGATCAGCTCATCGGCAAGCAGCAGTTCCCCGGAGAGCACGACGATGCCGCCCAGCCCGTGGGGATAACGCAGTCCCGCATGCAGGGCCAGGGCGCCGCCCTGGGAGAAGCCACCCAGAATCGTGTGCCGTGAAGCAATGCCCCGTGCCCGCTCACGGTCCAGCAGGCGGTGGATGTGCCGCGTGCTCTCCTCGATGCCCTCGCGGTCCACGGGCGTATCAGCGGGATCTCCGGTGACATCGAACCACGCCCGGGTATGCCGGCCGGCGTTGACCGTGATCGGCCTGAGGGGGGCATTGGGGGCGACGTGATGCAGACCCAGTTCCCAGGATCTGCGCATCCGGCTGATGATGCCGTCCATGTCCGCCGCGTTCACCCCGAGTCCGTGCAGCCAGAGGGTACAGGCCACCACCCGGGGGCGGGTGTAGGCCTCGATCAGGTCATCATCGCGTGGCGTCATGGGATCTCCGGGGATGATTGTGAAGGCGTCTGCTCAACCATAGCGGCCATCGATGCGGGGTCTGATCAGCATGGGCGCATAGATCCAGACGAATCCGCCGAAGGCCACCGCCCACAGGGCCTGGGAGGCGCCGATCCACAGACCATGGTGCGTCGGCAGGCCCAGGGGCAACAGAACCCGGATCACGGCGCCCACCACCAGCACGGCAAACAACCAGCCGAGGATCGGCGGCGGTTCGAACACATTGCGTCCCGTGTGTCCCAGGCTCACGCGGCTCATCATGCTCAGGGTGATCAGGCCGATGCCGCCATAGGCCAGGGCATGGGTGGCAAGAAACGGGTTCAGCGGCATGATCAGGACGGCGGCCTTGAGGCCAAACCCGGCGGCGATCCAGACAAAGGCCAGGTACAGGCTCCAGAGCAGCGGCTTTTTCCAGATCCCGGGCGTGTGCCAGTCGTAGAGGCGCAGCACCTGCAGCAGAAACACCGGCACCGCCAGCCAGGCGGCAGCCTGGCCCCATGACATGAACACCTCGGCGAGGATGAACAGGGCCAGGGAGATGACGATGGCCTGGTCCAGCCAGGCGCGTTCCCTGATCCTGATGTTCTCACCCAGCCCCTTCTCGATGAAGAACGGCACGACCCTGCGTCCCATGACCATGATCAGCAGCACCAGCAGGTACAGGCCCAGGTAGAGGCCCGCCTGGGTGCCCTGGGGCAGTCTGCCCAGGGCGCCCAGATAGAACAGCCCGTTCGCAAGTGCCAGGAACAGTGGGATGGCAACGACCCCGCCCTGGCCCCATTGACGGGCCCTGGCCACCGGGCGCGCGACGGCCAGCACCAGGGCGAGGTTGAAGCCCAGGTCCAGGACCGCCATGACTGCCAGGGCGCCGCCATGGGGGATCAGCCCCAGGACCCGTGCCCCGAGCCAGCACAGCGCCAGCAGGAGCAGCGGCATGCCGTTGAGGGTCTGCACGCCGGTCCAGTTGCGCACTGCCGTGAGCAGAAAACCAGCCACCACGGCGAGACCGTAGCCGAAGATCATCTCGTGGGCGTGCCATGTCATGGGCGACAGGGCCAGCGATGGCGCGGTCCCGCCGCCGTGGTAGAGCCAGGCCCAGAGGAGTGTGGAGACCACCGAGAACGCACCGGCCAGCAGGAAGAAGGGGCGAAAGCCCAGGTGAAGCAGGGAGATGCGGTATTGGCCGGGGGGCTCGATGGTCAGCATGGCGATCTTCCAAGCGTGGGCAGGCCCTGGATCCTGGGCCGGGTTATTAACATGCAGAAAGCATACATCTTTTTGCCCGGCGTCGCCGGATGCCGATCGGGAGATCGAGGGGGCGTGCCCTCTACAGGGTGAAAGTGAAGCCGTCCACCAGCAAGCCGGGCAGGCGCGCGCTGGCCTGGGAACGCCTCTCGTAGGTGGCGTTGTCCAGGATCTGGTGACGCTCGGCGGTGATGGCCTCCAGGCGATCCCCGAGGATGTGAAACAGGCTCTCGTCGAAGCGCATGACGTTGACTGGCGCGACCGCTTGCCCGTGCTCCACCCAGAGGCAGGCGAAGCGCGTCATGCCGGTGATACGGCAATGGTTGCGGTCGGAGTAATTGCAGTACCAGAGGTCGCTGATGTAGACGCCCGTGCCGAGCGCCGAGAGCACCTGATCCTCGGGCAACGCCCCGCCCGCCATCTCCAGCGACTCAGGCGCCTCCCGGGTGCAGTTCACCGCTTCCCCGTACTCACGGGCGCTGCGGGCGTCGGCCAGGCACTCCCCGTAGCGCCCCCGGGTGATGAGTTCCACCCGATCGGGCTTGACGAACCCCTCGGGGGTGAATCGGGGTGCGAGTCCGTCCCCGTGGTGCTCCCGGAGGCTGACCCGTGGATCCAGTTCGAGGCCCTCCCGCACCATGCGGATCAGCGGGGTCTGGCGGGTGCGGTGACTCTTGAGCCCGAAGCCGCCCCAGCCCAGCAGGGCCATGAGTTCGTGCACCGCCGAGGGAGCCAGGTAGACGCGGTAGCGCCCCGGGGAGAGCCGCTTGGGCGCGCGGCCCAGCAGCGCGAGGGTGTCGCGGGCCTCGGCCAGCAGCCGGGCGATGGCGTCGGGGTCATGGGCGCGACCGGCATGGTGCTGCTTCACCGCCACATCGGCGCCGCCGTGCACGCTCCAGTCGGCGTTGAAGCTCCAGTCGCTGTGCCAGTTGTACTGGCCCAGGGAATTGGCAAAGCCGCGCACCATGCGCCCGCTGGCCCAGAGCCCGGCGAGGTCCAGGCCCCGGGCTGCCTCCAGCCAGTGCGCCACGGCGTCACCCGGCGGTGGCAGTCGGTGCTCGCCCTCGTGCCGGGTGTCCTGGCGCACGGTGGCGTAATGGAGGTGGGGGTCCTCGGGCAGATGCCCGAGGTACGCACGCAGATCACCGAGGCTGTCGATGAGCTGCGCGGCGTCCGTCTCCGGGTGCCCGGTAAGGGCGAGTGTGGCGCTCGCGGTGCGGCCACGGCTGATCAGTGTCAGTGCCAGGGACTGCTGGCGCACATGTCCCGCCTGGCGAATCTGCGCCCGGCTGATGCGCACAAAGTCGCTGTCCTCCGCCGCCAGGTTGAGGAGCAGCACCTCGTCGTCCCGCAGTCCCGCGAAGGCCCCGCGTCGCCAGGGTGCGGAAATGCTCCTCCGGATCAGTCGCCACCGAACACCTCCACGTTGTGAAACAGGCAGGGTGGCGATGCATGGCCCACGTGGATCATCTGGTTGGGTTCGCCCTTGCCGCAGGAGGGCGTGCCCCAGGCCTCCACGCCGTCGGCCGCGCCCACCCCGGCGAGCTTGCGCCAGAACTCCGAAGAGATGCCCCGGTAGCAGGGGTTGCGGACCACCTCCTGCAACGCGCCGTCACGGATGATGCGCCCCAGTTCGCAGCCGAACTGGAACTTGTTGCGCCGGTCGTCGATGGACCAGGATCGGTTGGTGTCCATGAGCACGCCGAACTCCACCGAGGCGATCAGGTCCTCCAGGCGGGATGACCCCGGCTCCAGGTTCAGGTTGGCCATGCGATCGATGGGCGGACGGTTCCAGGCGCAGGCCCGCGCGGTGGCGACCCCGGGCAGGCCCGCCCGCGCCGAGGAGAGCGCCCCGCCCAAGGGGCGCTCCAGGATGCCGTTGCGGATCAGGTATTCGCGCCTGGCGGGCGTGCCCTCGTCATCGTATCCGTAGCCGGCCAGCTCGCCGGGCAGGGCCGGATCGAAGGTGACATTGAGCAGTGCCGAACCGTAGCGGTAATGACCGAACATATCGGGCGTGACGAAACTTCCACCCGCATAGTTGCGTTCGTCACCGAGGATCCGGTCCAGCTCCAGGGGGTGGCCGATGCTTTCGTGGATCTGCAGCATCATCTGGCTGGGCATGAGCAGGATCGAGGCGACGGCCTCGGGACACTCGGGGGCATCCAGCAGGGTGAGCGCCTCGTTGGCCGTGCGGGAGGCGTCTTCATGGAAGTGAAAGCGATCCAGCAGCTCCAGGCCGCCCTGGCCCCCCGATCCCCAGCCACCGCCGGTGCGCACCTGGGTCTGGGCGCCGCGGTTCGCCGCGACCGCATAGCCCGGCAAGAGGATGTGCTGGTGCTGAACGATCTCGACCCCGTCACTGGTCAGGAAATGCAGCGCCAGATGCCGACGGGTCAGCTGCACCTGCCGGTCGACGATGGCCTCGTGGATGGCCAGTGCCCGATCGATATGGCCAAGGCGCTCCAGCTTCTCCTGCAGCGGCCACTCATCCCAGGGGATCTCCACGGGACTCGAGTAGGTACCCGAGCGCTCGGGCCGGGGAACGCAGCCGGTGTCGAAGAGCGGGTGATGGCGGCTGTTCTCCAGCCAGGCCATGGCCTGCTCGCAGGCGGCGCGCAGGCCGGCGGGGGTGAGATCGCTGGTGGCCCCATAGGCGAGGCCGCCCCGGTCCATGAGCGTGATATGAGCGCCGCGGTCCAGGGATCGGACGGGAGGCTCCACCACGCCGGTGCGCAGGCGCAGGGTCTCAGTCTCTTCCTGAACCAGGCGCAGGGACCAGAACTCCACCGCAGGCACCACGGACCGGAACTGCTCGAGAACCCGTTGGAAGTGCATTGGGAGGCTGCCCCGTCGGTTAGCTGCTGCGCGTCCGAGGGATTGTAGTCCCGGGACCCGCCGGGATCATCCGTTGAGATCTGCGGGTACTGTCGATGGATTCAACATGCAGCTTGATTCATGGAAACAGGCGCGACAGCCAAGTTCCCGCCAGTATGCAAGGCAACGCAAGTCAGACGATTCATAGGGCGGGCCATGCCCGCCGCCCTGGACGTGGTCGGGTTCCGGTGTGCTGCCCAAGGGGCGCCTGGGGCGCCCCTTGGGCTTCGCGCGCAGCGTGATGCTGGCGCGTTCGCTCAGGCCGCCAGCATCTGCTCCAGCGCGGCCTGATCGGGGCCGACGAAGGGCGGGGCATCCGGGGCGTCCGCCAGATTGCCCAGCAGGGTGGCGGTCATGTTGCTGGCCGGCGGCAGGTGGCTGCTGAGGATGCGTTTCGGCTGCAGGTCGGCGACGGCCTGGAGGCTCTCCCGGAAACGGCCCCGATCAACCCGGTGCAGCCACGGGGCATCCACCGTGGCCCAGCCGATCATGCCGGCGCGCAGCAGCTCCGGCGCCACGTCCGCCGCACCCGCCGCCGGCGCCGGCAAAAGGGCGCCGAAGCAGTCGGCGCTGAACAGCGCGCCCGTGGACGGATCGAACAGGCCCGTGGATTCCGGCGCGTCGAACACGGGCGGCGCCACGGCCAGCAGTCTGCGCTCGCCCACATCCAGGGACTGACCGGGGTTGAGCAGGTGGACCCGATCCACCGGCAGCCCCAGCAGGCCCAGCTTGCCCATGCCGAGGAAGGTGGTAACGACCCTGGCTCGGGGTGCGCGTTGCAGCACTGCGGCCAGATTGCCCACATGGTCCGGGTCCGGGTGGGTCAGCCAGATCCACTCGAGCCGCGCCGGATCGATGGCCCTCTCCAGGGCCTGGATAAACGCGTCTCCAAGTACTGCGGGGCCTGTGTCCACCAGCACCGGTCGGGTGGCGCGGATCACGAAGGCATTGACGGCCAGCACGCCGTAGCCCGGCACGGGCAGCCACGTGCCGAGGGCGTCCACGTCCGGGGTGACAGGGGTCTGGGTGATCATGGGTTGTGCGGTCATCGGGATGTTCCTCCGCGGCGTGTTAAGGAGGTGAAGGCGAGGGGTCTGGCGTCTGCTCGCGAGGCCTATTTCAGTAAACAGTATTGTTCACATAAGGGGAGGCTAGTCCCGATCTTGAGGCTTGTCAAATTTTCGATGAACATCTATGATCACTGATATGGGAACTCGCAGATACACACTCCGAAAGCGGGCCGAGGCGCAGGAGGACACGCGGGCGCGCATCGTCGATGCCATGATCGAGGTGCACCGGGACCTGGGGCCGCGCAACGCCACCGTCAGCGCCATCGCTGAACGGGCGGGCGTTCAGCGTCTGACCGTGTACCGCCATTATCCGGACGATGCGAGCCTGTTCGAGGCCTGCACGTCCACCTGGCTGCAGCGCAATCCACCGCCAGATGCGGCTGAATTCGAAGGGGTGTCCGATCCCGTGGCGCGCACACGGCAGGGTCTCGAGGCCTTGTATGCCTATTACGCAAGGACGCAGCGGATGTGGGCTGTCTCCTACCGCGACGTCGGGGAGGTTCCGGCGCTGCAGGGGCCCATGGCCGGATTCGAGACCTGGCTGGATGCCTATCTTCAGGCCTTGCTGCGCGGCTGGCGGCTGCGTGGCCGCCGTCGTGAGCGCCTGGCCGATACCCTGGCGCTGGCGCTGCGTTTCCACACCTGGCAGACACTGGACACACGGGGCCTCGACGACGCGGCCAAGGCCGCACTGGTGATGGAGTGGCTTGCGGGCGTCGCGGGCGGAAGGCCGGCGCAATGACCGAGCGCATCGCTCTGAAGCGTATCTACGCCGCTCCGGGGGCTGACAATGGACTGCGTGTGCTCGTGGATCGGATCTGGCCGCGCGGTGTGCGCAAGGCGGATGCAAAGGTGGATCTGTGGCTTCGCGAGATCGCACCGTCCCATGAACTGCGCCGCTGGTTCGCTCACGAGCCCGCCCGGTGGGAGGCATTCCGTGCCCGCTACCGGGACGAGATCGCCAGGGTGCCCGAGGCCGTCGAGACGCTGCTGGCGCACTGCCGCGCGGGCACGGTGACCCTGCTGTTCGCGGCGCGGGATGGCGAGCACAACAACGCGGTGGTGTTGCGGGAGGTGCTGCTGGAGGAACTGGCCGAGGAGGCGCGGGCCAACGAGCCGGCCTCGCCGGTGTGTTACCGGGGTGATGATGCGTGAGCTGAGCTGCCCCCTGTGTACCGCGATCGCCCCCTGGTACACGGCAGACCAGTACCGGGACTTCTTCCGCTGCCCGGCCTGCGACCTGCTGTTCGTCGACCCGGTAACCCATCCATCCCCGGATGAAGAACGGGCCATCTACGACCTGCACGAGAACGATCCCGACGATCCCGGTTACCGGCGTTTCCTGTCACGCCTGACCGGTCCGCTGATCGAGCGCCTGGAGCCCGGCATGTCCGGGCTCGACTTCGGCTGCGGTCCGGGGCCTGCGCTGTCGATGATGCTGGTCGAGTCGGGTTTCGAGGTGGCGCTCTACGATCCCCTGTATGCCCCCGATGCGCGTGTGCTGGAACGCCGCTACGACTTCGTCACCTGCACCGAGGTGGTGGAGCATTTCCATGAGCCCGCCCGTGACTGGCCGCGGCTGGTGCAGCTGCTGCGCCCGGGCGGCTGGCTGGCGGTGATGACCCGTATGCGGGTGTCTTTAGAGAAGTTCCCCGGCTGGCAATACAAGAACGACCCCACCCATGTGTGTTTCTACAGTCCGGCGGTGATCCAGTGGCTCGCGCGCCGGCTGGGGCTCGAACTGCATCTGCACGCGGGGGACGTGGTGCTGTTTCGGCGTCCTGTTTCGAAGTGAGTGTCGATGCGCTGAAAAGCGATCCTCTCACGGGGACGCGGAGCCACGGAGTTTGAGTGCTCAAGCATTCCCCGTGTCTCTGTGGCTCCGTGAGAGGATGAGGATTTGGTTGCTTCGATGTGCGAATAAACCCCGTTCTCTCGCGGAGGCGCAGAGGCGCTGAGAAATGATCAGAGATGAAAAAATTCCGTGACCCCATGTTCCCGTGAGAGGACGGAATTGCGATTGCTTCGATTGATTACAAACGTTTTCTCGCAGAGGCGCAGAGAAATAACACTTTCTTAATTTTTCTCTGCGTCTCTGCGCCTCCGCGAGAGAACATGTTTTATTAATCAGGGTTCGGCGGTCAGCGCCTCTTCCTGTTGCTTGACGGCGCTGCCTTCCGGGCGCGGGAAGCGCAGGCGTCGCGGATAGGGGAACACGTCGCCGTACACGCCGCGCTCCACCTCCGCCTGGCGTGCCTGCCAGTAGCGGTAGTCGAACAGCTCCGGATGCAGCTCCTTCAGCAGACGCCGCTGGGCCGGGTCGGTGGTGAGGAAGGTGGGGAACTCCTCGGGGAAGATGTCGTTGGGGCCCACGGAATACCAGGGCTCGGCGCTCAGTTCGTCCTCGGGGGTGCGCGGCGGCGGGATCCTGCGGAAGTTGCACTCGGTCAGGTAGCAGATCTCGTCGTAGTCGTAGAACACCACCTTGCCGGCGCAGGTCACGCCGAAGTTCTTGAACAGCAGGTCGCCGGGGAAGATGTTCACCGCCATGAGCTGCTTGATGGCGCGTCCCCAGTCGTCCAGGGCCTCGCGCATCTCCTGGGGATCCGCCTGCTCCAGGTAGAGGTTGAGCGGCGCCATGCGCTTCTCGATGTACAGGTGTCGGATGAACAGCAGATCGCCGTCGATCTCCATCTTGGAGGCGATCTGTTCGCGGAAGGCCTCGATCAGCTCCGGCGGGAAACGGTCCAGGGGGAAGGCCACGTCGGAGAATTCCAGGGTGTCGGCCATGCGTCCCACGCGGTCGTGCATCTTCACCTGCTGATAGCGCTTGCGCACCAGGTCGGCGGTCACCTGTTTCTGGGGCGCGAAGTGGTCGCGGATCACCTTGAACACGTAAGGGTAGGAGGGCAGGGTGAACACGGTCATCACCAGGCCCGGCGTGCCGGGGGCCATCTGGAAGGCGTCGTCGGTCTGCTCCAGGTGATGCAGGAAGTCGCGGTAGAACTCGTTCTTGGCCTGCTTGTGGAAGCCGATGGCCATGTACAGCTCGGCGATGGGCTTCTCCGGCATCAGGTCCTTGAGGAAGCTCACCGTGGCCGCCGGCACCGGGGTCTTCACCAGGAAGTAGGCCCGGGCGAAGCTGAACACCGCCTCGGCCCGCTCCTCGGTGGTGAGCAGGGTGTCGGCGTAGATGCCGCCGTGCTCGTTGTTGATCAGCGGCACGATGAAGGGGTGGGCCTCCGCGCCGCGTACCACGCGTCCGATCAGGTAGGCCCCCTTGTTGCGGAAGAACGGGAACTCCATGACGTCGATGCGCACCTGGTGCAGGTCGCCGCCGGCCAGTGGTGAGCGGGCGCGCAGGGCCTCGGCGATGCGCCGGGCATCCCGGTCGATGTCCTCGTAGGGCACGTTGAAATAGAAGGCGGAGAGGATCTCCCAGGCGCAGGTCTCAAGCCCCCCGTCACGGGGGTGGAAGGACATGAATCCCCGGTAGCGGCTGGCCAGGGCCGCGCGGTCGGCCACCGACTCCACGAAGATGTTGCGGTTGTTGAAGTACTTGCGCTCGAACAGCTGGCAGAACACCGAGTTGTAGAAGGTCTCCGCCAGCTCCGGACGGCTGTGCTGCTTGAGCAGCCCGGTGTAGACGGTCTTGACCTCCTGCCACAGGGGCTCGTCCAGTGCCTGGATGCCGAAACTGGTGCGCAGCTTGTCGATGGTCTCGCGCACCCGCTGGTCATAGAAGCTGATGCGCTTGGCGGCGGCGTGGCGCGCCGCCTCCCAGTCCGCCTCCTCGAATCGCTCCCGGGCACCGCTGGTGATCTCCTGGAAGAAGGAGAAGTGGCGCTCAAAACCGGTGAGGATGGAGCGGGCCAGTTGTTGGGCCTTGTCGATCATGCGCAGCAGATGCTCCCGCAGTCGGAGGGGATAGCATTCAGTCTAGACAAGAATGACGGGCGTGTTTATTGGATTTTTTAATGCTTACCATTGGAAATTGACCTCTGTTTCAGTCGTCGGGGCTGGGGTAGTGTCGCTGTCATGCGCTTGAAAAGCGCGCCGCGCAGCCCTGCTGCGCGAGCCATAACGACAGCAAACCACCAGCAGACGAGGACGAGACCATGAACAGAGAACAGCAGATCAAGGCCCTGGAGCGGGACTGGGCGGAGAACCCCCGCTGGCAGGGCGTTGCCCGGGGCTACAGCGCCGCCGACGTGGTGCGTCTGCGTGGTTCCCTGCAGCCGGAATACACCATCGCCCGGCGTGGCGCCGAGAAGCTCTGGCGCCTGGTCAACGGTGAAGCGAAGAAGGGTTACGTGAACTGCCTGGGCGCGCTCACCGCCGGCCAGGCCCTGCAGCAGGCCAAGGCAGGCGTGGAGGCCATCTATCTCTCCGGCTGGCAGGTGGCGGCGGACAACAACAGCTCCGAGACCATGTACCCGGACCAGTCCCTGTACGCCTACGACTCCGTGCCCACGGTGGTGCGGCGTATCAACAACACCTTCAAGCGCGCCGACGAGATCCAGTGGAGCCGCGGTATCTCCCCCGAGGACGAGAACGGGGTGGACTTCTTCCTGCCCATCGTGGCGGATGCCGAGGCGGGTTTCGGCGGCGTGCTCAACGCCTTCGAGCTGATGAAGAACATGATCACCGCCGGGGCCTCCGGGGTGCACTTCGAGGACCAGCTGGCGGCGGTGAAGAAATGCGGCCACATGGGCGGCAAGGTGCTGGTGCCCACCCAGGAGGCGGTGCAGAAGCTCATCGCCGCGCGCCTGGCTGCCGACGTGATGGGCGTGCCCACCGTGCTGCTGGCGCGCACCGACGCCGAGGCCGCCAACCTGCTCACCTCCGACGTGGACGACAATGACCGGCCCTTCGTCACCGGCGAGCGCACCAATGAGGGCTTCTACCGGGTGAAGAACGGCCTGGAGCAGGCCATCAGCCGCGGCGTCGCCTATGCCCCCTACGCGGACCTGGTGTGGTGCGAGACCGGCACGCCGGATCTGGGCTTCGCCCGGGAGTTCGCCGAGGCGGTGCGGGCGAAGAACCCGGACCAGCTGCTGGCCTACAACTGCTCGCCGTCCTTCAACTGGAAGAAGAACCTGGACATGAAGACCATCGCCGGCTTCCAGGACAAGCTCTCCGAGTACGGCTACAAGTACCAGTTCATCACCCTGGCCGGCATCCACAGCATGTGGTTCAACATGTACGACCTGGCCTATGACTACGCCCGGGGCGAGGGCATGCGCCACTACGTGGAGAAGGTGCAGGAGCCCGAGTTCGCCGCCCGTGAGCGTGGTTATACCTTCGTCTCCCACCAGCAGGAGGTGGGTGCCGGCTACTTCGACGACGTGACCACCACCATCCAGGGCGGCGCGTCCTCGGTGACGGCCCTGACCGGCTCCACCGAAGAGGCCCAGTTCGAGGAAACCCACTGACGCGTCCTGCCGCCGTCGCGCCTTACGACTATCATTGAAGTCGTGAGGCGCGACGGCGCCGTTTTGCGAGGGCAAGCCCATGGAACCTGCAGCCTACGGATTGACCGCCACCGCCGATCTGTGCGACCAGCACGGCGAGGCGGCGGGCGTGTGCGAGACCCACTTCGGCGATTACGGCGGCATCACCGCCTTCTCCGGGGAGATCGTCACGGTGCGCTGCTTCGAGGACAACGTGCTGGTGCGCCAGACCCTGGAGGCGGAGGGCCGGGGCAAGGTGCTGGTGGTGGACGGCGGCGGCTCCCTGCGCTGCGCCCTGTTCGGCGACATGCTGGCCCAGACGGCGCTCGACAACGGCTGGGCGGGGGTGATCGTCAACGGCTGCATCCGCGACGTGGCGGTGATCGTCACCCTGCCCATCGGCGTGAAGGCCCTGGGCACCCATCCCCGCAAGAGCGAGAAGCGCGGCGAGGGTGCGGTGAACGTGCCGGTGAGCTTCGGGGCCATCACCTTCCGGCCGGGGGAGCGGGTGTTTGCGGATGAGGACGGGGTGGTGGTGCTGAAGTAGGAAGTGTGAATTGGGAAGTGGGAAAGAAAACCACCCTCCCTGAGGTAGAGGGAGAAGGTTTTACTTCGCACTTCTCAATTCACACTTCCTACTTCCTTTCCCACTTCCCAATTCACACTTCGTACTTACGTTTCACTCCAAATGTTCGTACGCAATCAGCGTCAGGAAATCCGCCAGTTCCTCCGCCTTCGTGATGTCCGCGAACAGCTTCGCGGCGAGTTGATAGTGGCCTGACGCGAAGGCCTCATCACCCACCTCCTGGCGGATCGTCTCCATCTCCTCGGGGATGAGCCGCTCGACCATCTCCAGGCTCACGCGCCGACCGTCGTCCAGCACGCCGCCCGGATGGCGGATCCACTGCCAGATCTGGCAGCGGGAGATCTCGGCGGTGGCGGCGTCTTCCATGAGGTTGTGGATGGGCACCGCACCCCGCCCGCCCAGCCAGGCGGCCATGTACTGGATGGCCACGTTGATGTTGTTGCGCAGCCCCGCCTCGGTGATCGTGCCCTCGGGCACGGCGATCAGTTCGTCGCGGCCGGGGTTCACGTCGGGACGCTGGCGCGACAGCTGGTTGGCCTCGGGCATGTGCGTGTTGAACACCTCCATGGCCACGGGCACCAGTCCGGGGTGCGCCACCCAGGTGCCGTCATGGCCGTCCTTCGCCTCCCGCTCCTTGTCGGCCCGCACCTTGGCAAACGCCGTCTCGTTGGCGGCCTCGTCGCCGCGCACCGGGATCTGCGCAGCCATGCCGCCCATGGCGAAGGCGCCGCGGCGGTGGCAGGTCTTGATCACCAGCTGGGAATAGGCGCGCATGAAGGGCACGGTCATGCTCACCTGGGCGCGGTCCGGCAGCAGCCGGTCGGGGTGATTCCGGAAGGTCTTGATGTAGCTGAAGATGTAATCCCAGCGGCCGCAGTTCAGGCCGACGATGTGGTCCTTCAGTTCCCAGAGGATCTCGTCCAGCTCGAACACCGCCGGGAGGGTCTCGATGAGCACCGTGACCTTGATGGTCCCGGCGGGGATGCCGAGGCGCTCCTGGGCAAACAGGAACACCTCGTTCCACAGCCGCGCCTCGGTGTGGGCCTGGAGCTTGGGCAGGTAGAAGTAGGGGCCGGTGCCCTGGTCCAGCAGGGTGCGGGCGTTGTGGAAGAAGTACAGGCCGAAGTCGAACAGGGCGCCGGGAATGGCGCGACCGTTCACCCGCATGTGCTTCTCCGGCAGGTGCCAGCCCCGGGGGCGCACGATCAGTACCGCGGTCTGGTCATTGAGCGTGTAGTGCTTGCCCTCCGGGGAGGTGAAGTCGATGCTGCGCGTGACCGCGTCGTGCAGGTTCACCTGGCCCTCCAGGCCGTTGCGCCAGGTGGGGGCGTGGGCGTCCTCCAGGCAGGCCATGAAGCATTTCGCGCCGCTGTTCAGCGCATTGATGAGCATCTTGCGGTCCGTGGGACCGGTGATTTCCACGCGCCGGTCGCGCAGGTCCTCGGGGATGGTGCCGACGGTCCAGTCGGCGGCGCGGATCTCCCGGGTCTCGGCCAGGAAGTCCGGCAGTTCGCCGGCATCGAAGCGGGCCTGGCGCGCCTTTCGGGCGGCCAGCAGGGCATCCACCCGGGGGGCGAAGCGCTCGTGCAGGGCCACCAGGAAGTCCACGGCCTCGGGGGTGAACAGGTCCTCGAAGCCCTCGATGGGGGCGGTGAAGCTCACGGCCTCGTGCATGGTGGTTCCTCCTGCCGTCGGTCGGTTTATTCTGGTTTGTGGTTCGACTTAACCCGGATATTGCACCAAGGCGGTCGGCGGCTTTGTGTAAGCGTTTGAATTGCATGCATCAATAAGCCCAACTGGCTACAAAGCCGCAACAGCAGTCTCTGCCACGCCGCCGACCTATCGCGATGCCTGCGGCCTCTCGGCCTGTCTCGCTTGCTCTTCAGTCGAACCGTAGCTATGGCTACGGCTTCTCCTTCCAGAGGCGGCGCGAGACAGGCCGAGAGACCACAATCATTCGCGATCCTTGGTGCAATATCCGGGCTAGGGTAGAAAACCCGCCACTATTTGACTAGCTTATTCAATCTATACTGACTATTAAATTGATCAATGAGGACTGGCAGTCCATGAGCCGATCCGCCGCGCCCCCCGCCACCCCCAACCGCCTGCGCCAGCTGCGTGCCTTCTGCCAGGCGGCCCAGACCGGCAGCATCTCCCGGGCCGCCGAGCGCCTGTGCGTGAGTCAACCCTCGGTGTCGCTGCTGATCAAGGGGCTGGAGCAGGACCTTAACGTGCTGCTGTTCGAGCGCCGCGGCCCGCGCATCGAGCTGACCGCGGCCGGCCAGGTGCTGCTGGAGACCAGCCTGCCCCTGGTGGAGGGCATGGACCACCTGCCGGAGGTGTTCGCCGCGCGCCTGGGCGAGGCGGGCCAGGGCAGCCTGGACCTGGCGGCGGGGGAATCCACCATCCTTTACCTGCTGCCCGAGTACGTGAAGCGTTTCAGCGAGCGTTACCCGGCGGTGAAGCTGCACCTGCACAACGTCACCGGCCGGGACGGCCTGAAGATGCTGCGTGCGGGCGAGGTGGACTTCGCCGTGGGCTCCATGATCGACGTGCCCGAGGACATGCACTACCACCCCATCTTCACCTACGAGCCCATGCTCATCACCGCCCTCAACCATCCCCTGGCGAAGAAAAAGAAGGTGAGCCTGGAGGACGTCTCCCCCTGCGGGCTGATCCTGCCGCCGCGGCATCTCTCCACCTGGTCGATCGTGGACCTGGTGTTTCATCAGCACGGCCTGGATTACCACGTGGTGCTGGAGGCCGGCGGCTGGGAGGTGATCAAGAAGTTCGTGGAACTGGACATGGGCGTGTCCATCGTCACCAGCATCTGCCTGACCGGCGAGGAGAAGCTGGCCGCCATTCCGCTGAGCGACTACTTCCCCAGGCGCACCTACGGCGTGGTGATGCGCAAGGGCAAGTTCCTGTCACCCCAGGCCTGCTCCTTCCTGGAGCTCATGGACCCGGACTTCACCCGCTGCCGGCACGCCGACCAGATGCGCATGCTGGGCACGGGCCGCGTCGCGGACATGGTGGAGCAGAGTGTCGATTTCACCGGCCACGACCGCTCCTACCCCTGAAAAGATGTCAGAATGATGAACGCATTCATGCGCCCCTGGATCCGCCCATGATGAAACTGCATATACACCACAAGGACAGCCTGATCGCCGTGCACGAGCTCGCCCCGGGCACGACCCGCATCGGGCGCAAGGAAGACAATGACATCGTGCTGCCCGACCGCACCGTCAGCGGTCACCACGCGCGCATTCACCACGCCTACGGCCTGGCGGTGCTCGAGGACCTGGGCAGCACCAACGGCAGCTCCGTCAACGGCAAGCGCGTCACCCGCCGTGCCCTGGAGAACGGCGACATCATCGTGATCGGCAATTGCCAGTTGCGCTTCGAGACCGATGAGCAGGTGGGCACCGACGAGCCGGAGACCCAGGACAGCGGGCCGCCCACCCAGATCCTGCGCGTGAACACGCCCGGGATGCCCCCCGGCCCCGTGGGCGGGAAGGCCACCCAGCACATCCGCAAGCTGCGTGCCGGTGTCCCGTCCAATCCGGCGGAACTCTCCCTGCGCCTGCGCTTCATGAGCGGCCGCAATCAGGGCCGGCATCTCGATCTCATCAACACCGTCACTGCCCTCGGCCAGCCGGGGCAGGAGGTGGTGGCGCTGGTGCGCGAGGCTGGCGGACTGATGCTTCGGGTCATCGAGGTCAACGACGGCCTGGTGCTGGTCAACGGCGAGGCCGTGGCCGAGGGCACGCGCGCGCTCAAGCATCACGACATCATCCAGCTGGGCGAGGTGCGCATGATGGTGCTCTTCGAGCATCCCATCGCCGCCATGGAAAAGGGCACCGAGGACTGGTCCCTGGAATAAGCCACCTGTACCACGCCGTGCCTCGTCATGGTGCGTCCTGCGCGCTGATCGGGCATGTCAGCCACGCGTTTGTGTGTTCGCCAATACCCAAAAGACGCAATGGAAACCGGCATCAATCCAGTTGTCGGAACCGGTTCTAGCGCCTTCGTACTGAATCACCTGTTGCAGCATGGCGTCCTCCCGGCCTGTCACGCCGGTCTGCCTGCGTGCTTGTGGGTCGGGCTTCAGCCCGACATGCGGTGTCTGACCGGGCAGCGGCTGTCGGCCTGAAGGCCGACCTGCGGTTGTGCTGCCCCTGGAAGACAACGGCGTGGGACAGGTTTGCGAGACCCGCATCTCTTGAAGCGCATGTCCAGCCCTGCCGGTTGCGATTCCCCTAAAAAAATACTGGTTCGGTTCTTGCTTTGCTGATGGGCTGTGATGCCGGTGCCCGGCATCCGCACCCGGATTCCAACCGCACAGGGCCAGACCAGACCATGACCGACCTGCACCTCTCCCCCGAAGCCATGCGACTCATGATCCAGCTGCGGCGCCTGCTGGCCTCGGATCACGATGTGCACGTGGACATGGCGGCAGAGCAGCCCTGGGTGCAGCTGCTGGACGCCACCCGTGAATGTCGAGATCGCAAGGCGGACATGATGGCCGAGGCGGTGTGCGAGGCGCTCAGTCGCAGCAACCCGGACTCGCTGGTGAACGCGCTGCGCGCGCGCCTGCGCCCCGGTTTCAGTCCGCCCCTGCACGAGCGGCAGGTGGGCTTTCGTCCCGGCAAGGTCTACCGGGGGCAGCGGGTACGCGACGAGCAGCCGGCGGCGCCGTCACCCGAGGCCGCCCCTGTCGCGCCTGGGCCTGAGCAGGCGCAGCCGGATGCCCCTCCGCGCCGCGTACTGGTCTACCGGGGGCAGAAGCGGGTGGTGTGATCCGTGCCGGGACAGTGACCGTGCGTGGCTGAAGCGTCCGTCACCCGACGGGTCAGGTCATTGGGCTCACGGGTGACAGCCCCATGCGCGCGGTTATACTCAGGCAGTCATGGGCTGCCGGGGTTATTCATGGACTGTTTCAACCGGGCTTCTCGCGCGCTCGTCGCCTTGCTGCTGACTTCGCTGCTGCCGGGCGTGGCAGCAGCGGCCGATGAGGGTCGTTTCCAGAGCTTGGAGGATACCGTCGTGATCGATCACCAGACGGGGCTGATGTGGATGCGATGCAGTCTGGGCCAGCGCTGGGAGAACGGGCGCTGTGCCGGCGCCCTCGGCGAGTACGGCTGGGACGCGGCCCGTGTCGCGGGCGAGGACCTCAGCCACGCCGGTTTTGATGACTGGCGTCTGCCGGAGATCGACGAGCTGCGCAGTCTGATCCGCTGTTCCGAGGGCATGGAAGGCGAGGGTCGGGAGGCGCGCTGCCGTGCCGGTTCTGCCATGCCCACCATCGATACGGATCTCTTTCCCGATACCCCGGACGGCTACTACTGGTCCGCCACGCCGTTTCGCGGCGACCCGCGTCATGCCTGGATCGTGCTGTTCCGCGACGGCGGCGCCTATGACGGCTACGACCGGGACTGGGATCATCATGTGCGGCTGGTGCGCGGCGGGCGCTGAAGTCAACAGCCTGTTCTCTCGCGGAGGCGCAGAGGCGCTGATAAAACAATGCGATCTTTCGCCAAGACGCGAAGAAATTATTTTGAATGGTTCTCCCCGTGACCCCGTGCCTCCGTGAGAGAAAATTGGTTTTCTCCCGGATCAAATCAAAACCGCGTCCTCTCACGGAGCCACGGGGACACGGAGGAAAAATTCAAAGCGCTTTTCTCTGCGCCTCCGCGCCTCCGCGAGAGAATCATCCTTTCAACGTTCAAGATAGATGACGAACGCGCGCCGATGCCGTAGGCTCGACCCATGCGCGGACTTGTCCCTCCCGATCCCGAAACCGGCGTCTCCACGCCCCGCTACGCGGTGGTGTACATGCCGGCCCGTGCCCGCAAGCGCTTTCCTGCCGGCTGCGTGCAACTGATGGAATCCGCCGAGGCGGCCCTCAATGCCGCCGATCCCGCCGCCCGGCAGTTCGCCGCCCAGGTGCTCGGGCCCTCCAAGTCCTCGGAGGGGCAGTACCTCTACTACCTGCTGGAATGGCTCGATCCGGCTGCGCCCTGATCCGGAAAGGCTCTTCTCTCGCGGAGGCGCAGAGGCGCTGAGAAAAACAATGCGATCTCTCGCCAAGACGCCAAGAAATTATTTTGAATGGCTCTCTCCGTGTCCCCGTGGCTCCGTGAGAGAAAATTGGTTTTCTCCCGGATCAAGTCAAAACTCCGTCCTCTCACGGAGCCACGGGGACACGGAGGAAAAATTCAAAGCGCTTTTCCCCGCGCCTCTGCGCCTCCGCGAGAGCACAGGCTCTTGCACTCATCGCAGGGGCTCCCGCACGGTCCCGGTTTCGTTATAGTGCCGCCAGGTCTGAGCACAGGATCAACACCATGAATACACTGCCCTGGTATGCGGCCGGTCTCGGCGCGGCCCTGTTGTGGGGTATCCACTATCCCCTGCTGGAACATGCGCTCAAGCGCGTGTCCCTGGTCACGGTGCTGGTGCTGACGGTCCTGCCGGTGCTGGTGGTGGCCCTGGTGTTTCGCGACACCCTGTGGCGGGATGCCCTGGTGCTGGCCTCCATGGACTGGCCGGACCGGGCGCGCATTCTGCTCCTGTCGGTCACCAGCCTGGCCGCCACGGTGATGCTGTTCCTGGCTATCGGCGGCCGCAACGCGACGCTCGCCAGCCTGATCGAGATCACCTATCCCCTGTTCGTGGTGCTGTTCACCTGGCTCCTGTTTCGCCAGGTGCATGTCACGCCCAGCGCCGCCATCGGCGGCGTGCTGGTGATGGCGGGTGCGACGCTGATCATCTGGAATCATCCCTGAGTCAGGGCAACGGCGGGTTTCCAGGGCGGCCCCGGTCCGGGATAATCGCCCCGGACATTCAATCAATAGAGGACAGACATATGGCCATGGCAAGCGCCCGCCACCTGCTGGTGGACTCCGAGGAACTCTGCAATGAACTGAAGGCCCGCATCGAGGCCGGCGAGGATTTCGCCGCCCTGGCCAAGGAATACTCCTCCTGCCCCTCCGGGCAGCAGGGCGGTGAGCTGGGCCGTTTCGGCCGCGGCCAGATGGTGCCGGAGTTCGACCGGGTGGTGTTCTCCGCGCCGGTTAACACCGTGCAGGGGCCGGTGAAGACCCAGTTCGGCTATCACCTGCTGGAGGTCACCTCCCGCCAGGATTGAGTCGGTAGGACCTGCATGACGAGCCCGGCCGATGCGCATCGGCCGGGCTTTTTTGTGTCTCAGCGCTGGGTCTGATAATCCACTGCCCGTGCCCGGCTCATTGCCCAGATCCCCAGTGCCGGTCCCGGCAGCAGGAGCCACAGCACCAGCAGCTGCCAATCACCCCACAGGTGCATGACCAGCGCGATGGACGGCAGCGTGAGGGCAAAGCCCACGGCGTTCATCATGGCCAGGGCAGCACCCAGGCGGTCCCGGGGCGCGCTCAGGGAGGCGAGGGTGGTGAACTGGGGGGAGTCGGCGATGACCGTGAGGCCCCAGAGGAACAGCAGACCCAGCAGCAGGAGCGGTGCGGCCTCACCGAGCAGCGGATAGATGAGGCACAGGGCACCGGACACGCCGAGGGCGACCCGGGCCACGCGCAGGCTGCCCTGGCTGCGGCTTAGCCGCCCGCCCAGCACGCAACCCAGCGCGCCGATGCCGATGACGCCGAAGGCCAGCCAGGGCATCCACTGCGGGGAAAGGTCCAGACGCCCGAGTTCCCGCAATACCAGCAGCGGCGCCAGGGTCCAGAAGGCATACAACTCCCAGCAATGGCCGAAATAGCCCAGGGCGGCGGCACGGAACGGGCGGCGCCGGAATGCCGCGAGCCCGGACCAGGGCCGTCCGCCGGAGGCGGTGGCGGGCAGGTGCGGGCCATCGCCCAGGGCGCGCACCATCACGGCGGCGAACAGGGCCAGCAGGGAGGCGAGCAGCAGCGGTGCCTGCCAGGGCAGTTCCAGGGTGGCGCCGCGCAACAGGTGGGGCAGGGCGGTGCCCAGGGTGAGCATGCCCACCAGCCAACCCAGGGCCAGGCCCGCGTGCCGGGGTGTCCAGCTCACCACCAGCTTCATGCCCAGGGGGTAGATGCCGGCCAGGCACAGGCCGGTGGCAAAGCGCAGGGCCATCGCGAGGCTGAAGTCGCCGGCGACGGGGATGAAGGCGGCATTGATGACAGCGCCGCTCACGGCAGCCGCGGCGAACAGCCGGCTGGCAGGGAAGCGGTCGGCCAGCCCGGTGATGGCCAGCAGCAGGGTGCCGGTGATGAAACCTGCCTGCACGGCCACGGTGAGCAGACCCAGCCCGGCATCCGTGAGCCCGGTCTCGCGCTCCAGAGACAGGGCCACGCCGTTGACGCTGAACCACAGCGAGGTGCCGAACAGCTGCGCCAGCACGATGACTACCACCGGGTGGCGCAGATACCAGCGCTTGTTGTGCGTGCTCATGGTGTGTTCAGGTGTCGCTGTCTATGATCGTCATGGACCGATGAACGGAGGTGGAACGATGCTGTTGAAAAGAATGGTCTTGTCGCTGGCCGTGCTCCTGCTGCTCGCGGCCTGTGCCCAGATGCAGTCCCAGGGTGGCGAGACCGTCCTGCCCGAGCCTCGCGGCGGGTTCGTCACGGACATGGCCGCCTTCGAGCAGTTCATCGCAACGCGCCCAGGTCCTGAGGACTTCCGCAGGGTCTATCCCGACGTGCTGCTGGTGCTGCCCGGTGACATCGCCACCCGGGAATACCGCATGAACAACAGCCGCTACTTTGCGCATCTGGATGAGGCGGGGCGCATCACCGGGGGGCAGTTCCAGTAGGCGCTCAGCCGCTGCACAACGCCTTGCCTGTGCTGACCCAAGCCGGTGCCCTCGTGTGATGCGATCCGGTCGATAGCTTATCATTGTGCCCCTGCCCGTCCCGTCCCGAAGGGCGCGAGGTTTTATCCGGATGCTCAAGTTCCTCACATTGCTGGCCCTGATCTGGTTTGCCTGGTGGCGCGTCCGGCGCTTCCTGTGGCATCGGCGTCTGCGTCGGGAGGGCCGGGAGATTCCCGTCGAGAAGGGGCCGCGCCCGATCACACTGCTGGCGGGCATGCTGCTGGCGGTCTATGGCGGTTACATGCTCTGGCACCTGTTCAGCCTGAGTGGTTCGGGGGCCTGAGCACCCGCCTGGCCCGGACCATGCACCCAGGCAGCCGCCGGCCTGCCGAGGTGCTTGCGGTCTCGCACTCTGTCCCGCTTGCATAGGGCGGCCCGTGGCCGCCTGCCGACCGTGAACCTGCGGCTGATGGCGGGTACGGCCCGCCCTATACTGTTCAGGAAGGCTGACAGGGAGAGACAGGCGCTGAGGTCACGATCATCACGATCCCTGGTGCAATGTCCTGGCCAGGCATGCCGGCGGCGCCGGGAAGGTATAGAATGCCCGGTCCGGCGATTTGCCCCGGGATTCATGCGTATTCACGAAGGTCAGCCATGTTCCTTGCCCCCTTTCATGCCAGCGCCAACGGCCTGGTGACCATCAGTGCCGAGCAGGGCAGTCGCTTTGCCAAGGAGATCGCCGGCGATTTCAACCCCATCCACAACCCGGATGCCAAGCGCTTCGTGGTGCCGGGAGACCTGCTGTTCTCCCTGGTGCTGGACCGCTACGGCCTGAACCGGCGCATGGCCTTCAGCTTCACGGGCATGGTGGGCGCCGGGGTGGGTCTGCGTTTCCCCGAGACCGACGCGCCTGCCTTCGCGGTTGAGGACACCACCGGCAAGGGCTATCTGAACGTGGACCGGGAAGGCGCCGTGAGCCGCGATCCGGGGCTGGTGGAAGGCTTCACCCGCGGCTACGTGGCCTTCTCCGGCCAGACCTTCCCCGGCGTCCTGGTGCCGCTGATGCGCGAGCACGGCGTGATGATCAACCCGGAACGCCCGCTGGTGATCTACGAGGGCATGAGCTTCGATCTCAAGCACCTGGACTTCGTTGCGCCACAGCTGGAACTGGTGGATGCCAGCCTGGTGGTGAGCGGCAAGCGGGGCGACGTGAGCCTGCGTTTCGGCATCCGCGCCGACGGCGCCCAGGTGGGCACCGGCGCCAAGAAGCTGGTACTCAGCGGCCTGCGGGAATTCGACGAGGATGACATGGACGCCCTGGTGGATCAGTACGCGGGCTGGAAGGTCGCCTACCAGGGCGGGCTGTAACGCCCGACCTACGGCGCTCGCTGTAGGCCGGATGCGCTGCGCTTATCCGGCCTACAGGATTTCAGGGTCAGCCGGGTTCAAAAATTGTCGGTGGAGGTGAACAGGCCGACGCGCAGGTCCTTGGCGGTGTAGATTTCACGGCCGTCGACGCTCACGGTGCCGTCGGAGATCCCCAGGATCAGCTTGCGGGTGATGATGCGCTTCACATCCACCTGGTAGGTGACCTTCTTCGCCCTGGGCAGCACCTGGCCGGTGAACTTCACCTCGCCCACTCCCAGGGCCCGTCCGCGGCCCGGGTTGCCCAGCCAGGCCAGGTAGAAACCCACCAGCTGCCACATGGCGTCAAGGCCCAGGCAGCCGGGCATCACCGGGTCGCCGGGGAAGTGGCATTCGAAGAACCAGAGGTCCGGGTGGATGTCCAGCTCGGCCTTCATCTCGCCCTTGCCGAAGGCTCCGCCCTCGTCGGCGATGCGCGTGATGCGATCCATCATGAGCATGTTGGGCACGGGCAACTGGGCGTTGCCGGGGCCGAACATCTCCCCATGGCCGCATTTCAGGAGCTGGTCACGATCGAAACTTTCTACGCGCATGAAGGCATCCGGTCACAGTCAGAAAGCCGCCTATTGGACCGGATTATGGCCTTGGACACAAGGCACAGAGCGGGTTTCAACTTGCCTCTTGGATCTTGTCTCTTGTCTCTGCGCTTTCATCCATCCCACGGCAGCCGCGCCAGCTCCGCCCGGGTGAAGAAGCGCCCATGGCGCATGAAGCCCGCGATGATGCCTTCCTTGAGCGCAGTGATGCGGCCTTCCTCGTCCCGTTCAACCACCCAGTGATCCGGCAGGCTGTCCAGCAGGTGCACGGCGGACAGGCTGCCGTCCAGGTTCACCGAGAGGTGGGTTTCCTGGCTGTCCAGGTCCCGGAAGGCGGGCAGAAAGCCCAGGATGGCCGCGCCGGCAGTCATCTCCGGGATCTCCCGGTAGGCGGGGCTGGTGATGCGGTCGTGGGTCAGTTCGCTGCTGTGCATGGTCCGGGCTCTCCGTGAGGGCGGTGGTCTGTTCCCCCTGTTATGCTTTACGGCAGCGCGCGGGAATTCTTTAATGGGATCTGTGCGCGAACCGATGGGGCCCCGGTGACGGGGCGGTGGGAGGCCTCTTCCCATGGAACACACAAGAACAAGGAGTCTGCATGTCCGCTGAAGCCCTGCTTGGCCTGTGGGCCGAATCGTTGCCGGTGTCTCTGATCATCTGGCTGGTGCTGCTGGTGGTGGTGCTCTACGCCGGCCGGCGCTGGATCGAGCCCCTGGCCGCGACCGTGCTGGGCGGGGTGGACCGGATGCTGCGCTACAGCGCCCGCTCGGTGCGCGCCGCGGCCCGCTGGATGGACCGCCGCCAGCGCCTGTACCTGCGCTGGCTGGAGCGGGAGCGTCTGGACCAGCGCCTGTACCGGGAGCTGCGCGGCCTGCATGACCGGGTGAACCGGGACCTGGGGGGTTATCCGGTCCTGCAACACAGCCTGCATACCCAGATCCAGCGCCTGGAGCGGGACTATCACGCCACCGAGGACGTGCCTCCGCCGGAACCGGCCTGGCTGCGCACCGTGGCGGACCTGGCCGCCAACCCGCCCCAGGGGGATCCCGCGGTGGCGCGGGTGCTGGAAGACATCCATGACGGTCTGCAGCGGGCCAGTCGCGCCTCCCTGGAGCAATACCAGGCGGCCAGCCGCAAGCGCCTGGAACTGTTGCGGGACATGCTGCCCGCCTGGCGTGCCCTGGGCGAGCGGCTGCGGGGCGTGGAACAGGCCATCCAGGGGGTGACCGCACGCAGCCGTCAGGTGGACGAGGTGCTGTCCCGGGAACGGGCCTTGGCCGATGGCGGCCCGGAGCTGGATGCGGGTCTCGGTGTCGGGGCCATCGGTCGAACCCTGCTGGGCCTGCTGTTGCTGGGTCTCATGGCCGTGGCGGCGGCGACGAGCTTTTATCTGATCCAGCGCCCCATGGCGGAGAGTTTCGGCATGACCGAAACCCTGGGTCCCTGGCCGCTGGCCTCCGTGGCCGCGGGCGTGCTCATCGCCCTGGGCATCGCCGCGGGCCTGCTGATGACCGAGACCCGGCGGATGAGCGGCCTGGTGTCCGCCTTGGGGACCCTGGACCAGCGTGGCCGGGCGCGGTTGTTCTGGGCCGGTCTGCTGGTGCTGGCGGTGGTGGCGAGCCTGCAGGGGGCGCTGGCCTTCTCCCGGGACATGCTCCTGGGCCGTGACCAGTGGCTGGCCCTTATCATGTCCGGCGAGCCGGATCCCGTGATGGCCGCGACCCAGTGGATTCCCACCCTGACCCAGATGGTGATGGGCGTGCTCCTGCCCCTGCTGCTGGCCTTGAGCGCCGTGGTGCTGGACTCCTGCCTGCGCCACGGCCGGGCCGTGCTCGGCATGCTTGCAGCCCTTGCCCTGCACCTGCTGGGGTTTGCCCTGGGCCTGGCGGGCAGGCTGGTGCGCTGGATCGCTGCCCTGGTGGCGGTGATCTACGGGCTGCTGATCTTCGTGCCGGTGAAGCTTGAGGCACTGGTTCGGCAGAAGGCCAACGGTCGGGGGCTGAAGTTGGAAGGCTGAATTGGGAAGTGGGAATGGAAGTACGAAGTGTGAATTGGGAAGTGTGAATTAAACCAACTCCCTCTACTCTCAGGCAGAGGGTTGGGGCGAGCTGAACGGCCTTGATTTATTTCCCACTTCCAAATTCACCCTTCTACCTTCAATCAACACTGCTCCCACGGCAGCCCGTGATAGCGCCAGCCGCCCTTGGTTGAGCGGTGGTGCTGTTCGTCCAGGTCCCCCTCGAAACCCTCGTTCACGTTGAATACCTTCCGGATACCGGCCTCCAGCAGGGCGCGGCCGGCCTCCTTGGAGCGTTTGCCGCTGCGGCAGATGAGCACCACCGGCGCGCAGTCCTCCGGCCCTTCGCACAACACCCCGCCCAGCAGCAGCTTGCGCACCTCGGTGACGAAGTGCGGGTTGATGGTCCAGTCCGGCTCGTCCATCCAGGGGATGTGGATGGCCCCCATCGGATGCCCCACGAACAGGAATTCCATGGTGGAGCGCACGTCCACCAGCAGGGCGCGAGGGTTGTCGTGGACCAGGTCGTGGGCCTCCTGGGGGCTGAGGCCCACGGGGGTGAGAGGGTCAGTCATGGCGCATTCTCCCGGGGTGATCTGCTTCAAGCATAGCGCAGCAGTGCATGGGTCAAGGTTTATCGGCTCGATTCAGGTTTTGCTTATGTTTCTTGATCCCAATCAATTGTTGGTGAACGGGGAAGGGTTAGCGTTAATCCATGCGCACCGCCAAAGACGGTGGCACACGGATTCCAACAACTCCTTCAGAGGGGAGATGCAATCATGAAAAAATGGCAAGCGTTCGCAGCCGCCGGCTGCCTGGCCCTTTCCGCCGCCCCTGCCATGGCCCTGGATCAGGGCGATATGCTGGTGCGCTTCGGGCCGACCTGGGTGATGCCCAATGATGATAGTGGGGCTGTCAGCGCGAACGGCACTGCTATCGCGGGTTCTGGGGTTGAGGTGGATAATGGCGTTGCGCTCGGGATCAGCTTCACCTACATGATGACGCCGAACCTGGGTGTCGAGGTGCTCGCGGCCACCCCGTTTTCCCATGACGTGAAGGGCAAGGGGAGTTTGCAGGGGGAGGGTACTATTGCCACCATCAAGCACCTGCCGCCCACCGTGTCTCTGCAGTATCACTTCTCGGACTTCGGTCAGTGGCGTCCCTATGTGGGTGCGGGCATCAACTACACCACCTTCTTCGACGAAAAAGGCAAAGGTAACTTCGCGGGTGCGGACGTGAGCCTCAAGGACTCCTGGGGCTGGGCCTTGCAGGCAGGGATGGATTTTGATGTGAACGATCGCTGGTTCGTGGGCGCCAGTGCCTACTACATCGCGATCGACACCACCGCGACCATTCGCGCTGGCGCCGATACCGTCAAGGTCGACGTGGACATCGACCCCTGGGTCCTGATGGTCGGCGGCGGTCTGCGCTTCTAAAAGGCCAATTCAACATTCAAAATTCAAGATTCAAAGGGAGGGCAACCACTGTCTCTTCCTTTGAATCTTGAATCTTGAATCTTGAATCTTGAATCTTGAATCTTGAATCTTGAATCTTGAATTTTGAATTCCGAATCGCGCCTCAGCGTGCCCGCTTTTCCCGCACCAGGTTCACCAGCCTGAGCAGCATGCCCAGGTTCTGTTTCTCCACGGCGCTCACCTTCGGGTCACGCTCCACGGCATCGCGTCCCAGACGCTCCAGTTCCGTCAGTTCCTCGTCGCTCAGCTTCTCGAAGTTGAAGCCCTCGCCGTAGCGCTGCTCCAGGCTGTCGAAATAATCCGCCAGGGGCGGGCGGTAATCGTCGTCTGTGCTCATGGCGCGGACTCTCTGGAATGGATTCGCGCCGATTGTAACAGTCCTGAAAACCGTTCCGTTGCGCCGTGTTATGTGACTTTCGCACGGCAGCCTGCGGGCAGGGGCACGTAGAATGTGGCGATTTTCCTCAGTCCATGCCGGAGGTCTCCGCGTGAAGTCCGTTGTGCTGCTGCTCTGCCTGCTCCTGTTCTCCGCCGCCTTGCACGCGGAGACCGCCTATATCAGCGACGACCTCAACGTGGCCATCCGTTCCGGCAAGACCTTCCAGCACCGCATCATGCGTTTTGTGCCCAGCGGCGCCCGGGTGGAGGTGCTGCAGCGGGACGAGGACGGCTACGTGCTGATCCGCACCCAGGAGGGCACCGAGGGCTGGCTGGAAGGCAGCAACCTCGCCAACCAGCCCCATGCCCGGGATCGACTCGCCCAGGTGGAGCGTCAGCTCGCGACCCTGCGCGATCAGCGGGGAGAGCTGCAGGGCCAGATCCAGGCCCTGCGCGGCGAGCGTGACGAGGCCCTGGGCCAGGTGCGGCAGACCCAGTCCGAGCTGGAACGCCTGGCCACCGAGATGGAGAACCTGCGCCAGGCCGCCGCCCGGCCCCTGGAGCTGGCCGAGGACAACGAGCGCCTGCGAGGCCTGCTGGGTCAGACGCGCACCCGGGCCGAGACCCTGGAGCGGGAGCTGGCCGAGGTGAAACAGACCGAGCAGCGGGAGTGGTTCATGGTCGGTGCCGGCGTCACTGTGGGCAGTATCCTGCTGGGCATCATCCTGACCCGCATCCGCTGGCGCCGCCGCAACGACGGCTGGTCCTGATCTGCATCGATCTCTCGCCAGGGCCAGGGCGGGTCGTTCTGATCGGCACAGAGTGACTTCTTGTCTGGGCGACTTTGCGAAAGATGGGCATTCCCGTTCCGAATGACGGGCTTTGACGGCACGGGATCCGGGGGAATATATTCGGCACATCGAATGTCACCCTGCCGGAGTGCTTCCTATGGTCCGATTCCTTGCCGCGCTGGCCGTACTGGCCGCGCTGTTCACCACCGTCCAGGCCGATGAGCTGGACGAGATCCTCAAGCCCATCCAGGTCACCGAGCGGGTCTGGTACTTCAAGGGTTCGCTGGAAGGCCGCACCTATGAGAACCAGGCCTTCACCAACAATCTGGCCTTCGTGGTCACCGATGAGGGCGTCGCGCTGATCGACAGCGGCCCGTCAAGCCAGGTGGCCGAGCGCGTGGCCCGGGCCGTGGCCACGGTCAGCGACAAGCCCATCCGCTGGGTGATCAATTCCGGCAGCCAGGACCATCGCTGGCTGGGCAACAGTTACTTCGCGGAGCAGGGCGCCGAGATCATTGCACTGAAGCGCACCGCCGAGACCCAGGCGCGCTTCGCCGATCAGCACATGGCCCGTCTGCAGGGGGTCCTGAAGGAGCGCCTGGAAGGCACCCGCCCCATGCCGGCCCCCGAGCCGGTTGATGCAGATCGTCATGCCATGACCCTGGGCGGCGTGGACTTCGAGCTGATCTATGCCGGTGACGCCCACTTCCCCGGCGACGTGCTGGTGTGGTTGCCCGGCGAGAAGACCGTGTTCACCAGTGACGTGGTTTATCTGGATCGCATGCTCGGTATCCACCCCTGGAGTGACATCCGCGGCTGGCTCGAGGCCTTCGCGGCCCTGGAGGCCCTGGAACCCGAATACGTCATCCCCGGCCACGGCAGGGCATCGGATCTGGCCCAGGCCCGGGCCGATACCGGCGACTACCTCCGGGCCATCCACGACGGCGTGCGCGAGGGCCTGGAGAACTGGGAGCAGCTGGACCAGACCGTGGAGCGCCTCGGCGAGATGCCCGAGTTCCGCCACCTGACCCACTACGACGAATGGCACCGCATGAACATCAACCGGGTCTACCTGGACCTGGAGGCCAATCCCTGAGCCCTCGTACGCAGAGCTCTCTCTTGTAGGAGGCCCGACCCCGGGCCGAACGGGGTGATGGGGACTCGATCCCCGGCATTCAACGCAGAGAGCGCAAAGACGCGAAGCACGCAAAGAGTTCATGTCAAAAAGCTTTGCGTTCTCTGCGTGATCAACTGGCCTTAGATAGCTACCCGGGGATTCGCGGCTGCCGGGCAACGCGGAGGACACCATGGACACCCAAGGCATGCTCGAGTACGCGCTCGACGTGGAGCGTCTGGATGCACACGGAAGTGTCGCCCGTGCCGCCAAGGGCGCCGAGGTGGTGCTGGACACCGACATGGCCGGGCGCGACGATGCCTTGAGCCCGCCCGAACTGCTGCTCGCGTCCCTAGTGTCCTGAGTCAGAGATTCGTTACATTACAGCGGGCCTGTACGGGATGCACGGCAAGGCGCACGAGCGAAGGACGGGCAGGCCCATTCGAGCGAGAGCAACGCGGCCGAGCGCCCGTACAGGCCCGCCCGCGGGGAGCCCCGCACAAGACCCAATGCGGCGTTGCGGTCCTTGCCAAGGGCTTGCCATTGCCTGCGGCCCGCGCCTTGCCTTGGGTCTTGTGCGGGGCTCTGAAATGCAACGAATCTCTGACTCAGGACACTAGCCGCCTGCATGATCCGCGCGACCCAGCGGGCGCTGCCCCTGCTGCGCGTGGAAATTTCCGGCCTGTCCATTCGCCTCAAGGGCTGGCGCCAGGACAGCCCGCCGGCCATTGCCCGTATCGAGTACGAGCTCATCGTCAGGACCGAGGCCGACGAGGAGATGCTCGAGCTCCTGCATCTGAACGTTCAGAAGGGCACCATTTACCACACCCTCAGCAAGGGTACGCAACTCGAAGGCACCGTCCGCGCGGCCTGACGATGCAAAAAAGGGGTTCTTGCCTCTTGTCTCTTGTCACTTGCCTCTAGCGCATTATTTGAAAGCCCCGCTCCGCTTCGGTAGGATTCGGCGGGTTCGAGCGCCAGCCCCGCCGGACCTGGGGCAGCCCATAACCCACAAGAACACGGTAGCCACCATTTCCCCATGCTGTTCGCTGTCCTCTCGGGATTCCTGATCGCCGCGGTCGCACCGTGGCTGCACCGCCTATCCGGCCGCCACAGCGGCTGGCTGCTGGCCCTGCTGCCAGGCGCGCTGTTCGTCTACTTCCTCGGATTCATCCCGGAGGTCTCCGACGGCTCGGCGGTGCGCCTGGTCTATCCCTGGGTGCCGGGGCTCGATATCCAGCTCTCCTTCCTGGTGGACGGCCTGTCGCTGCTGTTCGCCCTGCTGATCTCCGGCATCGGCTTCTTCATCGTCGCCTACGCCGGCCGCTACCTGGAAAAACACCGGGATCTGGGCCGCTTCTACGTGCTCATCCTGTCCTTCATGGCCTCCATGCTGGGCCTGGTGCTTGCGGACAACCTGATCGCCCTGTTCGTGTTCTGGGAACTGACCAGCATCACCTCCTACCTGCTGATCGGCTACAACCACGAGGACAAGTCCGCCCGCCAGTCGGCCCTCCAGGGCCTGTTCGTGACCGTGGGCGGCGGCCTGGCCCTGCTCACCGGATTCATCATGCTGGCCATCGTCGGCGGCAGTTACGAGCTGTCCGAGATCCTGGCCTCCGACGGTCTCCAGGAGCATGCCTGGTACCTGCCCATGCTGCTGCTGATCCTGGCGGGGGCGTTTACCAAGTCCGCCCAGGTGCCGTTCCATTTCTGGCTGCCCAATGCCATGGCCGCGCCCACGCCGGTGTCCGCCTACCTGCACTCCGCCACCATGGTGAAGGCGGGCGTGTATCTGCTGGCGCGCCTCAACCCCGGCCTCGGCGGCACCGAGACCTGGCTGCTGATCCTGTCCCTGTTCGGCGGGCTCACCATGCTCACCGGCGTGTTCCTCTCGGCGCGCAGCACGGGGGTGAAGAAGGTGCTGGCCTATTCCACGGTCATGGCCCTCGGCACCCTGGTGATGCTCATCGGCGTGGGCACCGAGACCGCCATCATCGCCGCCGTGACCTTCCTGCTGGCCCATTCCCTGTACAAGGGCGCGCTGTTCCTCATCGCCGGCATCCTGGACCATGAGGCCGGCTGCAAGGACTTCCTGCAGACCGGCGGCCTGCGCCGTGCACTGCCGGTGACCACCTTCTTCGCCGCCATCGCCGCCCTGTCCCTGGGCGGTGTGCTGCCCCTGTTCGGTTTCATCGCCAAGGAGCTGATGCTGGAGGCGGTGCTCGACGCCCCGTCGGTGTCCGGCATCCTCACCGCCTTCGCCGTACTCACTGCCATCCTGGGCGTGCTGGTGGCCGCCATCGTGGGCATCAAGCCCTGGTTCGGTCCCCGGGTGGAGACCCCCAAGACGCCCCACGAGGCGCCCCCGGCCATGCTCGCCGGTCCCGCCGTGCTGGCCTCCCTTGGCCTGATCTTCGGCCTGGCGCCGTGGCTCGCCGAGGGCGGCATCCTGGCCGCCGCCGCCACGGCCGTGTACGGCGCGCCGCTGACGCCGAAGCTGGCGCTCTGGCACGGCATCAACGCGCCACTGATGATCAGCATCGCCGGTCTGGTGCTGGGTCTGCTGCTCTACACCCAGTGGGCGCGGTTCCGTGCCGCCTTCGCCTGGCTGGACCCCCTGGCAGCCCGCATCGGGCCCGAGCGCCAGTACGAGCGCATCATGGCCGCCATGGTGGCCAGTGCCGACTGGCAGACCCGGGTGTTGCAGAACGGTTACCTGCGCTACTACCTGCTGCTCATCCTGATCACCACCCTGCTGATGGTGGGCATCACGGCGCAGATCTTCGATATCTCCATCGGCGAGCTCTCCGTCACCGGCGTGCAACTGCAAGAATGGGCCATCCTGGGCATCATGCTGGGCGCCGCGTTCGTTGCGGTCACCTTCCGTTCCCGCCTGGGCGCCGTGGCCTCCCTGGGCGCGGTGGGCTTCGCCGTGGCGCTGATCTACGTGCTGTTCAGTGCGGCGGATGTGGGCATCACCCAGGTGCTGGTGGAGACCCTCACCGTGCTGCTGCTGGTGCTGGTGCTGTTCCGTCTGCCCGGTTTCCTGAACCTGTCCTCGCGACTGGTGCGCATCCGCGACGCCATCGTCGCCCTGTCCGTGGGCGGCATGATGACCCTGCTGATGCTGAGCACCGCCCATACCCGTCTCTACGACAGCATCTCCAGCTATTTCGTGCAAGAGAGCGTTGCGTCCGGCTATGGCCGCAATATCGTCAACGTGATCCTGGTGGACTTCCGCGCCCTGGATACCCTGGGTGAGATCTTCGTGCTGGCGCTGGCCGCCGTGGGTGTGTACGCCATGATCAAGCTGCGCGCGGAGGACAAGAAGCAATGAACATGCAGTCCCTGATCCTGCGCACCGCGGCCCACTTCCTGCTGCCGCTGCTGATGCTGTTCTCCGTGTTCCTGTTGCTGCGCGGCCACAACGAGCCGGGCGGCGGTTTCATCGGCGGCCTGGTGGCCGCGGCGGCCATCCTGCTGCACCTGTTCGCCATGGAGATCAAGTCCGCCCGCAATGTGCTGCACGTGGATCCGCGCACCCTGATGGGCGTGGGTCTGGCGCTGGCGTCTCTGTCCGCCGTGCCCGCCGCCTTCCTGGGTCAGGCCTTCTTCACCGCCCAGTGGCTGACCCTGGACGTCCCGGCCCTGGGTGAACTGAAGGTGGGCACCGTGCTGCTGTTCGACATCGGGGTGTACCTGGTGGTGATCGGTGCGGTGCTGACCATCATGCTGTCGCTGGCCGAGGCGGAAGACTGATTTGAAGTGGGAAGTGTGAATTGGGAAGTGGAAATGGAAGTGCGAGGTGGGAATTGGGAAGTGAGAAGTGAATAGATAACGATCAGGGAGGCTCCGGGTCATGGATGATTTGCGGGGCAGGACGAAGCGCCTGGCGCTTAACGTAATTCGATTTGTGGGGCAGCTGCCGGGGTCAATGGAGGGGCGAATCATCGGTAGGCAGGTACTGCGCTCGGCGACATCGGTGGGCGCGCATTATCGGGAATGCCGACACAGCCGCTCCCGGGCGGAGTTCAGAAGCAAGCTGGGCCTCGCCCTGCAGGAGCTTGAAGAGACGCTCTACTGGCTGGAATTGTTGAAAGAATCCAAGGTGTCCGCGGGCCCAGGGCTTGAGGCACTCATGAACGAATGCGACGAGTTGATCGCCATATTGATTGCATGCATCAAAACAACCAAACAATCAGGCAAGGCATGATGGCCAATGCGAGGGTAGGTGAAGCGGGTTTCCATTCCCACTTCCCAATTCTCCCTTCCCATTTCAGGAGCGTTTCCACATGGAAACGTTAATGGCGTTCGCCGTCGGCGGCCTCTATGCCGCCGCCATCTACATGATGCTGCGCCGCTCCATCGTGAAGCTGGTGATCGGCCTTGTGCTGTTGTCCAACGCGGCGAACCTGCTGATCTTCACCGCCGCGGGCATGGATCGCGGCCTGCCGCCGCTGATCCCGGAAGGCATGCTGGTGCCCGACGGCCCGGTGGCCGATCCCCTGGCACAGGCGCTGATTCTCACCGCCATCGTGATCGGCTTCGGCGTGCTGGCCTTCGCCGTGGTGCTCATTCACCGGGCCTACGAGGTGGTGCGCGCCGATGACATGGACCAGATGAAGGACACCGACACATGAGCACCATGGTCGCGTTGCCCGTCATGCTCCCGCTGATCGCGGGTGCGGTGTCCCTGGCCCTGTGGCGGTCGCGCTTAGCCCAGCGTTCCATCGGCGTGGTGGCCAACCTGGCGCTCATGTGGGTGTCGGTGGAACTGCTGCTGCTCACCTGGAACGAGGGCATCCAGGTCATGCACATGGGCAGCTGGCCGGCGCCCTTCGGCATCGTGCTGGTCTCCGACATGCTGGGTGCCATCATGGTGGTGCTCACGGCCATCATCGGCCTGGCCACCGCCGTGTACTCCCTCTCCGGGGTGAGCCGGCGCCATGAGCACTACGGCTACTACCCGCTCATGCACCTGTTGCTAGCGGGCGTGAACGGCGCCTTCCTCACCGGCGACATCTTCAACATGTACGTGTGGTTCGAGGTCATGCTGGTGGCCTCCTTCGCCCTGCTGATCCTGGGCGGCGAGCGGGCGCAGATGGAAGGCGCCATCAAGTACGTGACCCTGAACCTGCTGTCCTCGGCCCTGTTCCTGTCGGGCATCGGCCTGCTCTACGGGCTGACGGGCACCCTGAACATGGCGGACATCGCCGTGAAGCTTAACGACCTGGAAGACACCGGGCTGATCACCGTGATTGCGATGCTGTTCATGGTGTCCTTCGGCATCAAGGCCTCCGCCTTCCCGTTCTTCTTCTGGCTGCCGGCCTCCTACCACACGCCCCAGGTGGCGGTCTCGGCCCTGTTCGCCGGCCTGCTCACCAAGGTGGGTGTGTACGCCCTGTTCCGGGTGTTCAGCCTGATCTTCGACCACGACGTGGGCTACACCCACACGCTGTTGCTGTGGATGGCGGCACTCACCATGCTCACCGGCGTGCTGGGTGCGGCGGCGCAGTTCGAGTTCCGGCGCATCCTGTCCTTCCACATCATCAGCCAGATCGGCTACATGATCCTGGGCCTGGCCCTGTTCACGCCGCTGGCCATCATCGGCGGCGTGTTCTACCTGATGCACCACATCATCGTGAAGGCCAACCTGTTCCTGGTCAGTGGTGTGGTGTTCCGGCTCAAGGGCACCCATGAACTCAAGGACCTGGGCGGGCTGTACCGCAGCCATCCCTGGCTGGGCGTGCTGTTCCTGATCCCGGCCCTGTCCCTGGCCGGCCTGCCGCCCCTGTCCGGTTTCTTCGCCAAGTTCATCCTGATCCGCGCCGGCGTGGAGGTGGAGGCCTGGTGGATCGTCGCCGTGGCCCTGGTGGTGGGTCTGCTGACCCTGTATTCCATGATCAAGATCTGGGCGGAGGTGTTCTGGAAGGCCCAGCCGGAAGGCGTCTCGCACCCGGTGGATCCCGCGGCCCACCAGGGTGGCCTCTGGCTCATGGTGCTGCCGATCGTCGGCCTCGGTCTCATGACCCTGTTCATCGGTCTCTGGGGTCAGCCCATCTACCTGCTGGCCGAGCGGGCCGCGGTGGAGATGCTGGATTCGTCCCGCTATATCGATGCGGTGCTGGGCTCGGCCCAGGGGGTGCGGCCGTGATCGCCCTGGTCTGGAACTTCGCCCTGGCCCTGGCCTGGGTGGCGCTCACCGGCAGTTTCACCGGCGTCAACCTGCTGGTGGGTTTCGTGCTCGGCTACGTGATCCTGGGCTTTGCCCTGCGCCACAAGCCGGTGTTCGCCAACTACGTGAGCAAGGTGCCGCGCTTCATCCGTTTCATCGGCTTCTTCATCTCCGAGCTGGTCATGTCCAACCTCAAGGTGGCCTACGACGTGCTCACCCCCACCCATCACATGCGTCCGGGGGTGATCGCCTTTCCGCTGGAGGCGCGCACCGACGGCGAGATCACCATCGTGGCCAACCTGATCTCCCTGACGCCGGGAACCCTGAGCCTGGACGTCTCCAGCGACAAGAAGGTGCTCTACATCCACGTGATGTACCTGGATGACGAGCGGCAGGTCCATGACAGCATCAAGTACCTGGAGTCCCGGGTGCTGGAACTGCTGCGTTGAACGGAGGAAGCATGCTGCAGATCGCCGCCATCCTGTCCTACCTGCTGCTGAGCCTGGCCCTGCTGTTCGGCTTCATACGCCTGGTCAAGGGCCCGACCCTGCCGGACCGGGTGGTGGCCCTGGAGCTGATCGCCTCGCTGACCATCGGCTACATCGCCGTGTACGTGATCACCAGCGGCAAGACCGCGTTCCTGGACGTGGCCATGGTGCTTGCGCTCACCGCCTTCCTGGCGGCCGTGGGTTTTGCCCGTTACCTGGAGAAGGGAGGCCAGCGCGATGATGATTGAGATGCTCACCGGCATCCTGCTGGTGGTGGGCGCCGCGTTCATGCTGATCGCCGCCCTGGGCGTCTGGCGCATGCCCGACCTGCTCACCCGCATGCATGCCACCACCAAGGCCGGCGTGCTGGGCGCGGGCCTGATGCTCGCGGGCGTGGCGATCTTCTTCGCCGAGGTCAACGTGCTGGTGCGCGCCCTGGCCGTGATCATCTTCGTGATGCTCACCGCGCCGGTGGCGGCCCATGTCATCGGCCGCGCCGGCTACTTCGTGGGTGTGCCCCTGTGGGAGCACACGCTGAAGGACGAGCTCAAGGGCCGTTACGACGGCAAGACCCATACGCTGGCGAGTCCGCCCGAGGCCGCTGAGCGGTCGAAGGATGAAGGCTGAAGGGCAGGCCCGAATCACAAGCCATTGACCCCGAGTAGGAGGCCCGACCCCGGGCCGAACTCGCCGGGGCTTGGGCGGTTCGGCCCGGGTCGGGCCTCCTGCGGCGTTTGACAGGTCCGCGGATCCGCGCCAGCCTCTTCATCTGAGTCTCTGCGAGCGTCACCTCCCCCGATGAATGTCCGCGACCTGATGACCCCCGAGCCGATCACCGTCGCCCCGGAAACCCCGGTGGCGCAGGTGATCGCCCTACTGGTGAGCCAGGGCGTCAATGGCGTGCCGGTGGTGGATGCCTCGGGCGCGCTGCTCGGCATGGTGACCAGCGGTGACCTGATCCATCGCCTGGCCGACGAGCGCCTGGAACCGCACTCCTCCCTGTGGCGCGAATCCTTCTACCGGTCCGTGTTCAGCGCGGCCCACCGGGATGCCCCGGATCCCGCCGAGGGCGCGACCGCCGCCCAGGTCATGAGCCGCGACACCGTGTGCGTGGCGCCGGAGGATGACATGGTGGTGGCGGCGCGCCTGCTGATCGCCCACGGGGTGAAGTCCCTGCCGGTGCTGGAGGCGGGGCGTCTGGTGGGCATGATCTCGCGCATGGACCTGCTGCGCTGTCTGCACGCCCATCCCGACTGCTGCAATCCCCTCAAGAAGACCGACTGAGCCCATGTCCCGGTCCGAACTGCGCGCTGTCCGTTCATGCTGCTGACCGCGCTGGCCATCTTTGTCGTCACCCTCGTGCTGGTCATCTGGCAGCCCCGGGGGCTTGGCATCGGCTGGAGCGCCGTGGCTGGCGCCCTGGTGGCGCTGGCCACCGGCGTGGTGGGTCTCGCCGACGTGCCGGTGGTGGTGGACATCGTCTGGAACGCCACCCTCACCCTGGTGTTCATCATCATCATCTCCCTGCTGCTGGACGAGGCGGGCTTCTTCGAGTGGGCGGCGCTACACGTGACCTGTTGGGGGGCGGGCAGCGGTCTGCGCCTGTACGTGTTCATCGTGCTGCTGGGGGCGGCGGTCTCGGCCATGTTCTCCAACGACGGCGCGGCGCTCATGCTCACCCCCATCGTGCTGGAGATCCTGCGTGCCCTGGGCTTCGGCGCCGGGGCCATGCTGGCCTTCGTCATCGCGGCGGGCTTCATCGCCGACACCGCGAGCCTGCCCCTGGTGATCTCCAACCTGGTGAACATCGTCTCGGCGGACTTCTTCGGCATCGGTTTTCTGGAATACGCCCGGGTCATGGTGGTCGTGAATATCGTCTCGGTGCTGGCCTCACTGGCCGTGCTGGTGCTGCTGTTCCGCCGCCGCATCCCCGCCCGCTATGACCCCTCGCAGCTGCGCGCACCCCACGAGGTGATCCGGGACGCCGCCGTGTTCCGCGCCGGCTGGTGGGTGCTGGGCCTGCTCCTGGCCGGCTTCGTGGTGCTGGAACCCATGGGGGTGCCGGTGTCCTTCGTGGTGGGTCTGGGCGCGGCCCTGCTGCTGGGCGTGGCGGCCCGGGGGCGGGTCATCGCCATTCGCCGGGTGCTGGGCAACGCACCCTGGCAGATCCTGATCTTCTCGGTGGGCATGTACCTGGTGGTCTACGGCCTGCGCAATGCGGGGCTGACCGCGGAGCTGGCGGGGCTGCTGGACTGGTTCGCCGGACAGGGGGTCACGCTGGCGGCCCTGGGCACCGGTTTCCTGGCGGCGTTCCTGTCCTCGGTGATGAACAACCTGCCGGCGGTGATGGTGGTGGCGCTCGCCATCGACGAGTCCGGGGCCGCGGGGCTTGTGAAGGAGGCGATGATCTATGCCAACGTGATCGGCTCGAATCTCGGCCCCAAGATCACCCCCATCGGAAGCCTCGCCACGCTGCTCTGGCTGCACGTGCTGGCCCGCAAGGGGATCACCATCACCTGGGGTCAGTACATGCGCATCGGGCTGCTGATCACGCCGCCGGTGCTGCTGGTGACGCTGCTGGCCCTGGCGGGGTGGATCTCTTTGAAGTGAGAGGTGTGAATTGGGAAGTGCGAAGTGAAAATCCTACTTCCCAATTCACCCTTCTCACTTTTCAACCACTTCCAGCGTCACCTCCACATTCCCATGCAGGGCCTTGTGCACCGGGCACTGGTCGAGCATGCGGTAGAGGGTCTGGCGGCCCATCTCGTCCAGCTGCGCATCCACGTGCAGGCGTACCCGCAGGGCGTCGATGCAGCACTGCTGCACGCTCACGCCCCAGTGCATCTCGATGCGCAGGGTGGGGGGGAGCTTGCGGCGTTCCAGGAAGCGGCCGGCGAATTCCGACAGGCAGCCGCCCAGGGCCACGGCCAGGTGTTCCACCGGGCGCAGGCCCAGCACACCGTGGTCGGATGCCTCCCGGGGCTCCAGGTGCAGCTGTCCGTCGGCCCCGCGATGCAGGACCAGCGTGCCGCTGGATGGGGGTTTGACGCCACCGGGATGGGCCGGAGACGAGGGGGGCGAGACGGGCAGGGTGTTGGCATCCATTTCCATCATGATTGCTGAGGCTAGTAGTCCGGCGGTCATGGTGAAACAGCCTGTTTGGGATATGCCTCAGGGAAAATGGGGATACTGGTCCGGGCCGGGTCACTTGTATGCCCGGGGTGGCATCCGCTAGGGTGGGCGGCTTATCCGGGGGAGGGGATCAGGATGGAGACGGTAACGCGGGAGCGGCTCAATATCGGCGTGCTGGCCACCAGCCAGGCCTTCTACAGCATCACGGCCATCACGGTCATGACCCTGAGTGGCCTGGTGGGTCTGCACCTGAGCCCCGATCCGGCGCTGGCGACCCTGCCGGTCTCCGCGATGATGCTCGGCACCCTGCTCACCACCCTGCCGGCCTCCCTGTACATGCAGCGCGTGGGTCGCCGGGCGGGTTTCCTGACCGGCACGACCCTCGGTGGCCTGGGCGGCCTGCTCAGCGTCTGGTCCATCGGCATCGGTTCCTTCTGGATGTTCTGCGCCGCGAGCCTCCTGTTCGGCTGCTACCAGGCCTTCTCCATGTACTACCGCTTCGCCGCCGCCGACGTGGCGCGGCCCGTGTGGCGCAGCAAGGCCATCTCCCTGGTGCTGGCCGGTGGCGTGGTGGCCGCGATCCTCGGGCCGCTCAATGCCAGCCGCGCCGTCGACCTGATGCCGGGCCTGCCCAATGCCGGACCCTACGCGGTGGTGGCCGGCATGTCCCTGCTGGCCTTCCTGTTGCTCCTCTACCTGCGCGTGCCCCCTGCCCACGAGCCGGACGGTGACGCACAACGTCGTCCCATGGCCGCGATCGCCCGCCAGCCCGCCTTCGTGGTGGCGCTGATCTCCGGCGCACTGGGCTACGGCATCATGGCCCTGGTGATGACCGCCACGCCGCTGGCCATGCGCGCCGAGGGCTTCAGTCTCAACCAGGCGGCCTTCGTCATGCAGTGGCACGTGTTGGGCATGTTCGCACCGTCCTTCGTCACCGGGCACCTGATCGCCCGCTACGGGGTGCTCAACATCATCACCGCCGGCACGGTACTGCTGTTCGCTGCCGGACTGACGGCCTCGGGCGGCGTGAGCATGGCCCACTTCTGGGTCGCGCTGTTCCTGCTGGGGGTGGGCTGGAATTTCCTGTTCGTGGGTGGCAGTCACCTGCTGACGCTCACACACACCCCCGCCGAGCGGGGCAAGACCCAGGGGGCCAATGACCTGGCCATCTTCGCCGTGGTGGCCTGCGCCTCGCTCCTGTCCGGCGTGCTCATTCACCAAGTGGGCTGGGCGATACTCAACCTGGCCATGATGCCCTTCGTGCTGATCGTTTTGCTGGCAGTGCTGTGGTTGCGGGGCAGGGGATTGGGTGTCAGGAGTGAGGGGTGAGAAGAGAGAAGCGTGTATGGAAGCGTGCGAAGCAAAAAGCCTGACATGTTGTCGCGCGTGGCAGGCCGCATGAGTTGCTTCACACCTTTCCCCTGATGCATCACGCCTCCCTCTCCCCCCAGCCGTTATCGCTCTCTCATCATGGGCCCACCCATTCCCGGCATCATCCCCATGCCGTGGGGACCCGAGCGCAGGCGCTCACGTTGTTCCTCGGTGAGCAGGGCGCGCATATCGTTCATGGCCTTGACGCGCGCCTCGATGAGGGGGCGCTTGAGTTCGGCGATGCGTGCGTGGCCCTGACCTATAGCTGCGGGATCAGGCGTCTCGGAGGCCATGAGTTCCTGCAGATCCTCTTGGGCCTCCATGAGCCGGCCCATGTTCTCCCATTGCTGGCGGCGCATCTCCCGCTGAATGCGGCGCATCTGTACCTGTTGCTCACGCGTCAGGTCCATGCTGTAGCCCATACCCATACCCATACCCATACCCATACCCATACCCATACCGGGTCCCATGCCCATACCGGGTCCCATGCCCATACCGGGTCCCATGCCCATGCCGGGTCCCATGCCCATGCCGGGCCCCATGCCCATGCCGGGCCCCATGCCCATGCCGGGCCCCATGCCCATGCCGGATCCCATCATGGGGCATCCGCCCATCATGCCCATCCTGCCCTGCATGCCGGGCATCATGCCCATGCCGCCACGTTGTTGTTGCTGCATCATGGGCATATCGTCGCGCTCGCCCATGGGCATGCCATGCTGGGTGGTCAGCGCCGTTGCCGGTGCGAGGATCAGTGCGAGCAAGCCACTGGCGGCCAGGTATCTGATCTGTCGGTTGGTCTTCATGTGGAGATCTCCTCTTGTGTCGTCAATGTCAAGGAACACTGGCGGCGGTGCCGCCGGTGATCCGGGGCTCATCTCGGTGGATGAACATAGGTGAATCGCACGATTGCCGGCGTGTCTGCACCGGGTCGTGCGATCGTGATCTGGATGTCGTAAGGACCTTCGCCGCGCAGGGTGAAGTAGTTGCCATAGGTGATGGTGTCGTCGATGCGCATGGACTCGAGCGGTCGGCTTACGCCGGCCAGACCCAGGGCCGCAACACGCGCCTCCACCTGCGCATCCTTGATCTGGTCACCGCTTTCGGCGTCGAACACGGCCGCCATTACGTGAAAGACGTGTCGACCGCGCGGGATGCCGTTGTGCATCACCGCCTCGGGGTGATCCTCGTGATGGCCTCGAACCATTGCCGCCGGCAGCACCCCCAGGTACACGACAGTACCGTTCGCCACCTGTCGGTATCCGGGATCAGCTGTGGCCGTATGGAAGCCCAGCAGCGCCACCCAAAGTGACACGGCGATCATGCTGGAGAAGATATGCCGAATATTCATGGTGTCCTCCTCGATTGTCTGAAAACATCGCTCCGGCCCGTGCTTCTCTCATCGCGCAGGGAGGTTGTGGCCGCGCGTAAGGCGGCTTCAGAACGATGCGACACGTACCACAGATACGACAGCACCACCGGGCAGGAGAGCATCACGGCGACCAGGAGCAGGGTCCAGAGCGACCAGCCCCACCACCACACCACCAGCGCGGCGGTACCGGGCATCAGCACAAGACAGACGACTTTGTTGACGGTGCGTATCGAAGGCATGGGAATCACCCTGTCGACAGTCTTGCGCGCTTGAGCAGCATCGAGTTGCCGATCACCGAAAGCGAACTGGCGGTCATGGCAATCACGCCGATCATGGGGTGCAGCAGGCCGACGGCGGCGATGGGGATCGCGGCGCCGTTGTAGAACCAGGCCCAGAACAGGTTCTGCACGATCTTGCGGAAGGTCAGACGCGAGAGCAGGATCGCCTCAACCACCTTGGTGAGTTCGCCGGACACCAGGGTGACATCGGCGGCCTCGATGGCCACGTCGGCACCGGCGCCGATGGCGATGCCCACGTTGGCCTGCTTCAATGCCGGGGCGTCATTGATGCCGTCGCCCACCATCGCCACATGGGGACCGAAGCGCGCCTGAAGCTTGCGGATCTCGTCCACCTTGCCCTCGGGCAGGACGCCCGCGAGCACCTCGTCGATGCCCACCTCCTCGGCCACGGCGCGCGCCGCCCGCTCGTTGTCGCCGGTGACCATGGCCACCTTGAGACCGAGGGCGTGCATGGCCTCGATGGCGCGCTTCGACTCGGGCTTCAACGCATCGGCCACGGCGACGATGCCGACGGCATGGCCGTCCCGGGCCACCAGCACCGCGGTGCGGCCCCTGGATTCCAGTCGGTCGAGCGCCGTGTCCAGTGTCTCCAGGCCCCGGACGCCGGATTCCTCCAGCAGGCGCCGGTTGCCGATCAGGATACGCGCACCCTCGACGGTGCCTTCCACGCCCCGGGCGGTGACGGATCTGAAGCTCTCCACGGGCGCGATCTCCACGCCGCGGCCTTTCGCGCCATCCACAACGGCCCGGGCGAGGGGATGTTCGGAGGCGTTCTCCACGGCAGCCGCGAGCCGCAGCACCGCCTGTTCATCCCTGTCGGCGGCCACCACGTCGGTGAGTTCCGGCTCGCCCCGGGTGATGGTGCCGGTCTTGTCCAGCACCACCATGCGGATGTCCTTCAGCGTCTGGATGGCCTCGCCGGAGCGGATCAGCACGCCGCGTTCGGCGCCGAGCCCCGAACCCACCATCAGCGCCGTGGGCGTGGCGAGCCCCAGGGCGCAGGGACAGGCGATCACCAGCACGGCGATGGCGGCGAGCAGGGCCAGGATCACCGGTCCCCGTCCCGGGTCCACCCAGGGCAGGAAGCCCGCGCCCCAGTCGAGGATCGGACGCAGGGTTTCGGGCAGGAACAGCCAGGCAAACAGACTCGCCAGTGAGATCACGAGTACCGCCGGGACGAAGCGGGCCGTCACCCGGTCGGCAAACTCCTGGATGGGCACTTTCGAGGACTGGGCCTGCTCCACCAGCTTGATGACCTGGGAGAGGAAGGTGTCCGCGCCCACCCGGGTTGCGCGCACCTTGAGTCGGCCCTCCTTGTTGATGGTCGCCCCCAGTACCGGGGCGCCGGGGGACTTCTCCACCGGTATGGACTCCCCGGTGGCGATGGACTCGTCCACGTGGCTGTCGCCTTCCACCACTTCACCGTCGGTGGGGATCTTCTCGCCCGGACGCACGATCATCACGTCGCCGATGGCCAGTGCCTTGACCGGGACTTCCACCTCCTCGCCGTCGCGCTCGACACGTGCTGTCTTCGCCCCCAGGGTGAGCAGCTTGCGGATCGCCTGGGAGGCGCGGCCCTTGGCGCGGTTCTCCAGGTAGCGCCCCAGCAGGTGGAAAGTCATGATGGTGGCGGCCATCTCGATGAACGAGGTCATGGGGTAGACAAAGCCCACCAGGCCGATGAGATAGGGCGGCAGGCTGCCCATGGAGATGAGCACGTCCATGTTCGCGGTGCGGTTGGTCAGCGAGCGCCAGGCGGAGACATGAGTGGCCCAGCCGCCGTGGAGAAACACCACCGGGAAGGCCAGTGCCGCGATCACGGCGAGATATCCGGGTATGGGGGCGACGAACATGTGCACCATCATCAGCACCATGATCAGCGTGGCGGGCACCGCCGCGATCACGAAGCGCCGCCAGGCGCGGGTCAGGTAGGCCGACTCCACGTCCGCCTCTTCGCTGGGTGCGTCGGTGGAGACCGAGGCCACCTCGTAGCCGGCCCGCTCCACGGCCGCCCGCAGTGCCTCCGGCGCGGGACCGTCGTCTGTCAGCCTCACGATGACCTGGTGACTTGAGATGTTGGTGCGGATCTCACCTACGCCGGGGAGGCGTCGAAGGGAGTCCTTGACCAGACCCGCGCAGTGGTCGGAGCCCATGCCGGGCACGATCAGCCGCACTTCGGTGCCGGAAGATGCCGCCTTGCCGGAATCGGGGTCCGTGGCCACTTCGTAACCGGCTCGCTCCACCGCCTTGCGAAGCGCGTCGTGGTCGACGAGTGTCGGATCGAAGTCTATCTCCACATGGTGGTTTGCGATGTTGCTGTGTACCTCGCTCACGCCCGGCAGCCGTCGCAATGAAGCGGAGACGATCCCTGCGCAATGGTCGGAACCCATACCCGGCACGCTGAGCGAGGTCCTCTGGTGCGGCCTGTTCGATTCTCCGGAATCGGAGCGGACTTTGCGGGTGTCCAGATCGATTCTGTTCATTCAGCCTTGCTCCTCGCCCGTCAGGGCGGCGGTGGCCTGGTCAGCGGGGCACCACGGCCATCTGGTGGCCTTCACCCGCCGGCAGTGCGATGGTCGCGGTGACCTCGAGGGATTGCTGGTCGATCACCCAGATCACGGGATCCTGACGGCTGGACACATACACGAAACCGGTGCCGGGGATGGCATTGAGGTGATAGGGCGCGGGCGCGAGCGGCACCGAGCGCATCTTCCCGCTGCCGGTGTCCAGGGCCGTCAGGGTCTCGGCCTTCTGGCTGCTGATGAACAGCGTCCTGCCGTCATCGCCCATGTCCAGACCGTGCACGTTGGCACCGATCTCGTAGGTCGTGGTCACCTGCCCGTTGTCCAGTGATACCGCCGATACCGTGCCGGCCCGCGGGTTGCTCACGTAGAGGGTGCGTTGGTCGGATGCGAAGACCATGTGTTCCGGGGACGGGCCGGCCTCCAGTGTGCGCAAAGGCTTCCAGGTCGCCAGATCGATCTCGGTGATCGTGTTGTTGCCGCTGTTGCTGACATAGGCGCGATCGCCTTCCCGTGTGATCAGTGCGTAATTGGGCGCCGGGCCGGTGGCGATGCGCTGGATGATCGTGTTGTTCGTCAGGTCGAGCACGCTGATATCGCCTCGGGTCGTGTGGGTGGAGATCACGTAACGCCCGTCCGGGGTGATGGCCTGGTGATGGGTCCAGCCGGCCACGGCTATGGTAAGCATCACGTGTCCGTGTGCCGGGTGAATCAGGTACAGGCGGCTCGTGGGCGTTTCGTGGGCGGTGCCCGGAGGCGCCGCTGTCTCCGCAAGGCTTCCGGCGATCAGGTATTCGCCGTCCGGTGTCACCACGAGCCCGTGAGGATTCTCGACGCCCTCGTAGCGCGCCGTGATCCGATGCGTGGCCGCATCCACGGCGATCACCAGGTTGCCAGCGCCCAGCGGAATGTAGACGGTGGGGCCCCCCATGGCGGCGAGTGGCCAGGCAAGCGATGCGAGCAGGATGAGAATGCGTAGGGAGGGAATCATGGCCGTCTCCTGTCCCTGATTCGGGACTTGGGGTCGACCACCCGGTGGTCGACCCGTGAGGGCGTTCACTTGTCGCTGAAGAGGTACTTGATCACGGCCGCAAGTCCCAGGACGAGCAGCGCGAGGATCAGGATCCAGATCAGTGAGTGTCCGAGGCCGAAGCCCCACATCCAGCCGGTGCCTTGTTCGTGCATCATGGTGTTGTCCTCTGTCACGTAAGAGTGCGCCCCGAACGGATGACCCATGGGGCGGTGATCTCGGTGGATGCATCACCCGGTGTTGCCGGGTGCGAATCCGATTGGATCAGAGGGATCTGGGTGGACGCTGAATGCGTTCGGGGGTGTATCCGGCGTGAGTTCCGGGAAGGGAGGTGAAGCTGATGGAACGGCTCTCGGTGCCGACCGGAGGCTGGCTTGGAAGGCTCAAGCCGGGACAGTGCCCGCATTGACCGCAGGGCAGATCACAGCAGTGCAGTTGGGACTGATTGTCTGTTGCCTGGGTGTTGTTGGCATCACTCGATGCGCCACTTTGACCCAGGGCAGTTTCCGGGCAGTGGGCGTGGGCCGCAGAGTGGGAGGACTCGCTAACAGGGACGAGGGCCAGCGCGCCCGTCACCGGCGCCAGCACCAGGGCGCAGGTGATCAGCAGACTCAGTAACTGGCGGGCAAGGTCGATGGACAAGGCACTCGATCCGATAAGCTGTGGTCAGTATAGAAGTCTAGCAAGCGGGTAGGACATTGCCAGTCGAAAGGCAGCTAATCATGACCTGGATCATGATTCACAAGACCGGCGCAAACAGATAGGCGGCGCGTGCGGCGATGCGATGCCACAGGGGCAGTTGGTGCAGTTCGGCCAGCCGCATCTCCCGCGAGCGGGCGTAATCTGTCTCGAACATCGCCTCCAGCTCCCGGGCGAAGTCCGGATCCATGACCAGGGCGGTGACCTCGAAGTTGAGCCGGAAGGAGCGATTGTCCAGGTTCACGGTGCCCACCGCGCCGCCCACCTCATCCACCACGAAGGCCTTGCCGTGCAGGAAACCGTCCTGATAGCGGTAGATGCGCACGCCCGCCTCCAGCAGCGGCCCGACGAAGGCGTAGGCGGCGTAATAGGTGAGTAGGTTGTCCGGACGCTCGGGGATGAGGATGCGCACGTCCACACCGCTCAGGGCCGCCAGCTTGAGCATGCCGATCACACCTTCATCGGGGACGAAGTAGGGACTCGCGATCCAGATGCGATGGTGGGCGGCGTGAATGGCCTGCTGCATCATCAGGCTGGCGGTCTCGAAACGGTCCGCCGGGCCGGAGGGCAGGATCAGCACGGGATCGCCATGGTGGGAGCGCACGACCGCCTCCCAGAGCAGGTCCGGGATTTCCTCCGTCGCCCAGTGCCAGTCCTCGATGAACACCGACTGCAGGGCCAGGGCGGCGGGGCCCTGGATGTGCAGGTGGGTGTCGCGCCAGGGACCGATGCGGGGATCGCGGCCCAGGTATTCCTCGCCCACGTTGAGCCCGCCCACCCAGGCGTGTACGCCGTCGGCCACGACGATCTTGCGGTGGTTGCGGAAATTGAGCTGGAAGCGGTTGCCCCGGCCACGGGTGGAATGGAAGCGGTGCACGCGCACGCCAGCTGCCTCCAGGCCCTGCAGGTAACTGGATGGCAGTCGATAGCTGCCGATCTCGTCGTAGAGGAAATAGACCTCCACACCCGCCTGGGCCCGTTCGATGAGACGCCGCTGCAATTCAAGTCCCAGGGCATCGGCGCGCACGATGTAGAACTGCACCAGCAGATAGCGTTCGGCGGCATCGATGCCCCGGAAGATGCTCTCGAAGGTGGCCTCGCCGTCCACCAGCAGTTGCACCTCGTTGCCGCCCAGGATGGGCCACTTGGCCAGCGTCTCCACGCCGTAGAGATGCTTGTCCGGCTGTGCCGGCTGGTGCCGGTGGGACCAGAGTTCCGCGGTCTTCGGGGCAAGGGCCATCGCCAGGGCAGAGTCCTCGTCCCGGCGGGCGATCATGTAGCCCTGGAAGCGGTCGCGGCCGAAGACCCAGTAGGCGGGCACGGCCACGTAGGGTACCGCATTGAGGGAGACGATCCAGGCCACCGCGCCCTGGGGCGTGCGGGTGGACATGAGCGCGTCGATGGAGGAGGCAAAACCTACCAGGTGAGCAATCACCAGGACAGCCACCCACTTGCGCCAGCGTCGACGCCGGTGTGCCGAGGGTTTGCCCGCAAGGGAGGTATCGGCGGTCATGGGTCGGATTGTAGCCGCGTCAACGGCGTGCCCACCACAGGCCGGCGATCGGCAGCATGATCCACTGGAGCATGGGCGTGAGCCCCGCGTTGACCAGCGGTACGACGGGCATGAGGTCCCGGTAGGCCCAGGCCTCGCGCACTTCCACGTTGAGCCACTCGCTGAAGATCGTGTAACCGAGGCCCACGATCACCGCGACGATGCCCACGCGTATATAGCCTTCGCCTGGCCACGCCTGTGTGCCGAACACGAACAGCGCGATCACCAGCGCGCTCAGGGCGATGAGGACGTCACCCACCGTGCAGTGCAACCCGTAGAGAATCATCTGCGCCGTGGTGCCCGTTTCCCAGACTGTGTAGAGCGGCATGTGGGCGAACTCCCACACCAGGTTGCCGAGCGCCATGAACAGAAGGTATCGCTTGAGCACCTGCAGCCAGTTGCGTGTGCCGGACAGGGAGATCACCGCGAACCATGCCCCTGGCAGCGCCGCCGAATCAGCCAACTCACGGCCGCGCCCACAGCCAAGGTCAGGAGTGACACGATGATCAGGGCGGGCACGGCCTGCCAGGGCAGCCAGTGTTCGAGGGTCATGCCGGGGTCATGGGACATGTCCGCTGCATCCTCCGTGCTTCAAGCTTTCAGTCAGTGAATCCCTGCGGCCCGCTGTTCCTGGCGGATCCAGGCGATGATGTGCGCGGCGTCCTCGCCGTCCACGGCGGGGATAGGCGGCATATCGCCGAAGTTCCAGTGATGTTGGTGCACGCCCCGCGCCATGGCGATATAGAAGGCGAGGTCGGAGTGGTGGGAGGGCTCGTAGATGCGATGGATCAGGGGTGGGCCCTGGTCCGTGCCCCGGGCCTCGGCGCCGTGGCATTGCATGCAGTTGGCCTGGAACAGTTCCCGGCCCCGACGTGGGTCGGTCTGGAATCCCTCGGGGGGGATTCGGAAGTCGGCGCGTGGGGTGACGGTCTCGGCCGGTGAGGTGGTGCGTGTCGGCTCGGTGCTCGTCGCCGGTGGGGTGTTCTCGGGCGATTCGCCGCAGGCAACGAGCAGGCCGAGCAACGCGCTGAGCAGTACGGTGGTGTGAATCTTCATCGACATCATTCCTGTGCTGGGTAGTCAAACCGATCCGGCTGGCAACGGGCAGCGCGCGACCGCCCGGGCCGGACTAAGGCTCTATGCATCAGGCGATGTCGGGTGGCCTGAGGCTGCCCGGCGGGAGATGTTCGATCGTGGATTGAAACAGCTTGGAGGCGATGACGAAGCGGCCCGGGTGCGGGTCGTTCAGCAGGGGCCACAGGCTGGCGGACAGGCAATGTCCGCAGGAGCCGCAGTGATCGCAGGCGTGATCGGTGGTGACCTCTCCGTCGGTGAGTTGTCCGTTCGGCACCTGTGCCGGGTGGTCAGCGCAGTGCACCGTGCCAGCCGTGGGATCCATGCTCGATGCCATGGACCACGCGCCGCCCACGGGGGCCAGGATCAGCGTCCAGGCGATCAGCAGACTGAGCAGGATGCGAAGGCGTCGGGACATGAACGGTTCGGTCGATGGGATCTCGGATCACGCCACTGTACCACAGCGGCCCGACAACTCAGGTTTCCTCGTGTCCTGATCCAGACCCCAAGCAAAAAGCCCCGGCGCGAATGCGCCGGGGCTTTTTGCTTGGGCGTTAGGGACGTCCCAGTCCCGGACTGGATCAGGCCGCGTGACGGGCCTTGGCTTCCCGGGCGGCCTTGGCCTCCTCCTCGGAGTAGCCCTTGCCGGCCCATAGCATGTCGTAGGCGATCTCCTCGTTGCCGTTCTCGCACAGGGCCAGCACGTCCTGGAACAGGGGCTGGAAGGTCTCGCTGCGATGGGAGTCCTCGTGCTCTTCCATGCTGCGCCAGAAGGTGACGATCAGCGCTTCCTTGCCCTTCAGCGGGCTCTCCACGGCCTGGCCCACGGTGGAGCCCTCGTTGGAGACATCACCGCTGTTGAGGCACACGAAGCCGCCCACGAAACCGGTGTCGGAGTGGTAGGTCTTCACGTTCTCGCACAGCACGGCCACCCGCTCCTGCAGGTCGTCCACGGTAAAGCCGTCCTTGAGGATCACGCGATTCACGGTGACCACGCCGTCGTGGGGGAAGTTGGGGATCAGGCTGCTCATGATGTCTCTCCTTGCTCAGAGTGAGTGGACTGATAAATACATCAGTTGATGCTAATATAAAATTCCTAGTAAATAAGTCAACTATTGCCGGGTTCTCTGTGGGGAGATCGCGCGCAGCCCCCCACAAATTGTGTTCGCGAGCCCCAAAAAGCCCTATATGGCGTGTTAAGCTTGCGGCCACTGACCGGCCTGGCCGGTTCATCCGTCACCAGATCCGAACCAGAGGAGAGACATCATGCGTATGGCAAGACTGATCGCCGCCGCCCTGTTGGCCGGCGCTGCCACCACCGTTCAGGCCGCCGGCGTTGAGGCCTACCTGAGCAACAAGACCGCCCAGCTGACCTTCACGGGTGATGCGTCCGGCATCGGCCTGCCGGGGGCGGAGATGTCCTTCGGCCTGTTCTACGGCGACGACAAGGACTACATGGGCAGCTTCGGCCTGCATGCCGCCGGCACCCCGGCAGGCGACATGCCCCTCACCTTCGGTCTGGGCGGCAGGATCTACGTGGGCAGCACCGACCGCCCCGACCAGAACTTCCAGGCACTCGCCCTGGGTGGCGAGGTGCGCTACACGATCCCCGCCAACATGCCCATGGCCATTGCCGCCGACATCCACTTCGCCCCCTCGGTCACCAGCTTCGGTGATGCGGATCAGCTGGTCGACGTGGGCGTGCGTTATGAACTGGAAGTCACCCCGGGCGTGTCCGGCTTCCTGGGCTATCGTGAGTTGACCCTGGATCTGGATCGGGACAGCAGCTACAAGGTGGACAAGCACGTCCATTTCGGCGTGCGCTTCAGATTCTGATCCATGTCCAGTCATGACCTGCCGGAGGACCCCCTTGAGCGGGTGCTGGCCATCATGGCCCGCCTGCGGGGATCCCGAGTCAGGCTGTCCCTGGGACCTGAGACAGACCTGGGAGACCATTGTCCCCCACACCCTGGAGGAGGCCTACGAGGTGGCCGATGCCATCTCGAGAAGGGACTTCGAGGCCGTGCGCGGGGAACTGGGGGACCTGCTGCTGCAGGTGGTCTTCTACGCCCGCATCGCCGAGGAGGAGGGGCGCTTCGACATCCACGACGTGGCCCGGACCCTGGCCGAGAAGCTGGTACGCCGCCATCCCCACGTGTTTGCCGATGTCCGCTACGACAGCGAGGCCGAGCACCACGCCGCCTGGGAGCTGGAGAAGGCCCGCGAGCGGGTCGAGGCCGGCGAGGGTCGTGGTCATCTGGACGGTGTGGCCCTGGCGCTGCCCGCGCTCACCCGCGCGGTGAAGCTGCAGAAGCGCGCCGCCCGGGTGGGTTTCGACTGGGACAGGCCGGGCCCGGTGCTGGCCAAGGTGCTGGAGGAGTTCGACGAGCTCCGCGCCGAGATCGAGGCCGATGCCCCCGAGGCCCGGCTCGGGGACGAGGTGGGTGACCTGCTGTTCTCCGTGTGCAATCTGGCCCGGCACCTGGGCGTGGATCCCGAGGCCGCCCTGCGCGGCACCAACGCCAGGTTCGAGGACCGCTTCCGCTTCATGGAGCAGGCCCTGGCCGCCCAGGGCCGGCGCCTGGAGGACGCGGACCTTCAGGAGCTGGACGGACTGTGGGAGCAGGCGAAACAAAAGTAGGAAGTGGGAAGCAGGAAGCAGGAATTGGAAAGTGCGAAGTAAGGTCTTTTATTTCCTACTTCCCAATTCCCCCTTCTTACTTCAATTCCCCCTTCTCACTTCCGACCCGATTCCCTGTTACCCTTGGGCCACACACCGATAGCCCGCGTCACGCCCAACATGAACCACATCGCCACCGCCCCCGAAGGGATGCTCCCCGCCACCATCGTCGAGATCCGGCAGGAGACCCCGCACATCAAGTCGCTGCTGCTGGAGGTGGGCGAGCGCTTCAGCTACCGGCCCGGCCAGTGGATCGACCTGGTGGCGCAGGTGGGCGGCGAGTGGGCCGTGGGCGGATACTCCCTGGTGTCCACGCCTTCCCTGCGGGGGCGCATCCAGCTGGCCGTGAAGGCGGCGGATCACCACGGTGTGACCCGCTACCTGCACGAGAGCGCCCGAGTGGGGGACACGGTGTACCTGTCACCGCAGGGGCAGGGCGGTTTTTATTTCGAACCCCACATGGCGGACAAGGTGGTGCTGCTCGGTGCCGGGATCGGGGTCACGCCACTCATCGGCATCCTGCGCGCCATTCACGAATCCATGCCCCAGGTGCAGGCCACCCTGGTCTACAGCGTTACCGAGAGTGCGGAGATCCTGTTCCGGGACGAGCTGGAGCGCATGGGGCTTGCGTCCAACATCCGTTGCGTGATGACCGTGACCCGGGACGCCGAGGACTGGCGCGGTCACACCGGGCGCATCAGTCATGACCTGCTCTCCGCCATGAACCTGCCGAAGGATGCCCTCTACTACTACTGCGGCAGCCGCGACTTCATCGAGGACATGACAGAACTGCTTGCCGGCATGGGTATTCCCAGGGAGCGGCTGGTGTTCGAGAAGTGGTGGTAGGAGGGCGCTAGAGACAAGAGGCAAGATACAAGAGGCAAGTGAAAACTGCTGGTTTCGTAGGTCGGCCTTCAGGCCGACAGCGTCGCCTGATGTATGCCCCTACCCCAAACGGGCGCGCAGTGCGCGTCCGCCCACCAGCAGCACGGCCAGCGCGAGCAGGGGCAGCAGGGACATCAACTCGATCTCCGTGCCCTCCGTGCCCGAGGTGAGCAGGGTGTGTACGGCGTAGGTGTAGATCGGCCACTTAAATGCCAGCCCGATGACCGTTGCCATCATGAAGGGACCGAGGGGCAGCCCCAGGGTCCCGGCGCCATAGTTGATCACCGAGTGGGGGAAGCCCGGCAGGACGCGCAGCGCCAGCTGGGTCCAGACATCGCCCTGTCGTGACAGCAGATCGAGCACCCGCTGCCCCGTGGGGCCCGGCTGCCAGAGACCGCCCAGCCAGCGGGAGGTGTAGTAGGCGGCCAGGGCACCCAGGGTGCTGCCGGCAGTGAGGATCGCGGCGGCGGTCAAGGGGTCGTAGAAGGGCGCCACCACCCAGAGCATCAGGGTGCCCGGCAAGGCCAGGGCCAGCAGCAGGGCCTGGAGCAGGATCAGCACCGGGATCGCGGCGGGGTGGGGGGCCAGGGACTGACCCCAGTCGATCACATCGGCCACGGCCACCGGCTGCCACAGGACCAGCCCGACGAGCAGCAGCACCAGCCCCGCGATGGTCATCAGGCGCATGCGGTGCCTGCGGCGCTCACCCTCACCAGCCAGGCCGCGGCCTTCCTCGCGATGCTCCGGGTCTGCACTCATTGCGGCCTCACCACATCAGGTCATCGGGGACCTGGTAGGCCGCATAGGGATCGTCGGCGTCCGGGGTCTGGGATTTGTCGTCGGTGGCGTCGATCAGGATCACGGCGGCGGGATCCCGCTCGCGCACCTTCTCAATCGCCTCCAGGGGCAGCAGTTCGTAGCCCCCGGCCAGGGTGACGATGCCCAGCTGGCCGAGGCCCAGGCGGGCCTGCTGGTCGCGGGTGACGTGAATACGCCGCACCTTGCCGTCATGCTCGAAATGGTAGGTGACGTCGGCCTCCCGGCGGGGCAGGCGATTGGCCTCGATGATCTGGCGCAGCTGCGCCTCCCGGGCTTTGCGCGCGGCTTCCACTTCACGCTGGCGGTTGAGTTCCCGGGAACGCTCCGCCTGCTGGCGCCGGGCCAGTTCCGCCTCGGACGTCTGCTGGCTGTTCCTGGCGCCCTTGGGTGCCTTCTGCTTCTTGTCCTGTTTGTTGCCCTGGCGCGCCTGGCGGAGTTTTTTCTCGTCCACCAGTCCGGCGCGCAGCAGCTGTTCCTGCAGTGAATTGGCCATGGTTTGTCCGAACACGTTGTACGCGCCCCAGGAGCGCGGATGACTGAGGGGCATTGTAAGCCCCGAGGCGGTCCATAGGAAAACGGCCCCGGGAAATGTCGGGGCCATTGGCGTGTTGGTCGGTGCGCGGGGCTCGCCCGGATATTGCATCAAGGACCGCGAATGATGGTGGTCTCCGAGTCTGTCTCGCGCCGTCGTCTCCCGGAGAAGCGTTCCATAGGGCGGGCCATGCCCGCCGACAGCCCAGGTTCGCCAACAGCCGCAGGTTCACGATCCACAGGCGGCCACGGGCCGCCCTATGCCAGCGAGACAGGCCGAGAGGTGCATGCATCGCGATAGGTCGGCGGTGGGGGACACACTGTTGGGCTTACACAGCTAGACTCGCCGTCCGCCCAGCAGGGAGATCACCAGCAGTGCCAGGAACACCAGGAACAGGACCTGGGCGATCCAGGATGCGGCGCCCGCCACGCCGGAAAAACCCAGCGTGCCGGCAATGATGGCGACGATGAGAAAGATCAGTGCCCAGCCAAGCATATGGGTCTCCTTGGTCTCGGGTTGTGTCTCGGGTCAGAGCACGGCCCGGTCAGGGCGCGGCTCAGTTGCCGGTGGCCTCGTCCACGGCGTCGTCGATCTTGCGTCCGGCCTCCTCGGCGGGACCGGGTGGACTGATGGCGTCCTGGGCATCCTGGACCGCATCGTCGATGCGCTCGCCGGCCTCCTCCGCGGGTCCGCTGTCCGAACAGCCGGCCAGCAGGGCCAGCGAGAACAGGGCGCAGAGCAGCAGTGTTCGGGGGGTGGTGGATGTCTGGACGTCTGTCATGAAGTGTCCTCCTGGGGAATGGGGGGTGATAGCTTTGCCTCCCAAAAAGGGGAGCTCGTCACCGGTCTTCCTGCCGGTGACGGCCCAAACGCCGTCCTAGTGACGGCTCGGCGGGCCAGGGAGAGATCCAGGTCGGATCAAGGGGGGAGGCGCGCCCGCCGAAGGGGATCGGGGTCATCCTGACCCCGTTTGAGACTGTGGATTGCCTGGCCTGGGCTCAGGGTCTCGCATGTGGCCTGTGTGTTGACCGGGGATGCCGCGTGCTCGTTGCAGGCCCCCTGAACAACAGCGCAAGCAGACAAAACACGGCGAAGGCCGCGGACAGGATCTGGGTGATGCCAGAGGCCACGCCGGCCAGTCCGGTGAGGCTCGCCAGGGCCATGATCACGGCAATGGCAAAAAACCAGGCTGCGAGTTCCGTCATGGCAGGATCCTCCTGAGTTTCCTGTAATGATTGCGGTGCTGATCGCACGTCCTGCTGGAATGCATTTGCATGAGCCATGCCAGGTACTCGCCCCGACGGGTCTGTGTGGCGATAAATGATCTTATTTATCAGCTGGATATCTGATTTCGCATGGGTGATCAGGGCGTCGGGTGGACGTCGTGACACCGGAATCGTGCTCAGGACGCTGAACCCGTCGTGGGGGGGGCGATCGGCCGCAAATCCAGGCGGCATGCGGCCTCCCGGTGATCGCCCCCGAACGCCCGGTAACGCGGCAGGGCGAACCTGATTCCGTCGGGTGTCGGGCTCAGGAAGCGCACCCTGGCGGGGTGTGTCTCCTCAGAGAGACAGTCGAGAAAATGATTGAAAACAGTGGCATAGGAATGGCCCTGTACGATGCCTGTCGTTTGTCGGCGACAGCCTGGGGTTGCTGGGTACAGGCCTTGAACTTTCTAACTTTATGTTTTTTAAAAGATAGTTGATGTTGGCACGATGATCGCAATGGTGACTCCCGAAGTTCATGACCTGCGTCCTGCGCAGGTCCTATCCACCAAGAACCACTCAATCAGGAGTCTCATCATGAGCACGCGTACTTCCATGAAATCCCTGCTGATCGCCATGATTGCCGCCGGTGCCCTGGGTGCCGGTACCGCCTCTGCCGCCTTCGTGGCCTCCGCCCAGGAAGAACAGGGCAAGGACAAGGAGACCCGTGACTACCAGGATCTGCGTGGCAGCCTGCAGCTGAGCAGCGCCACCGGCGCTGAAGAGAAGGACAAGGACAAGGAGCGCCAGAACCGCGCCGACTCCGCCCTGCAGCTGAGCAGTGCCTCCGGTGCCGAGGAGAAGGACAAGGAGAAGGAGCGTCAGAACCGCGCCGACTCCGCTCTGCAGCTCAGCGGTATGCACGAGAAGGACAAGGATGAGGACAAAGACAAGGAGCGTCAGAACCGCGGTCTGCCCCACGTGGGCTAAAGGCTGACGGCCGCGCCTTGATCTGGGCGCGGGACATGCCGATGTATCTGGCCGCCTCCAAACGGAGGCGGCCAGTTTGTGTTTGGGCTCCGAGCCGCCAGGGGCCTGGAGACCTGTTTGACCCGCGCGCAAACCCCTTGCTATAAGTCCCTCCATCGTGGCCTCACCACTGTCCTTCTACCGTTCCCTGACCATCCTGCAGCTGATCCTGCTGGGGTTTTCCCTGGTGACACTGCCGCTCGCCTATGCGCTGACCACGGCGCTGCTGTCGGTGGAACGGCTCACGGACCAGAGTCAGCAGGCGGTGCTGGATGCGGTGCAGGCCATTCAGGCAAGCCGGACCCTGGTGGAGGATGTCACCGCCCTGGAGCGTCACGCCCGGCAGTACCAGGTGCTGGGCGACCCGGCCCTGATGGAGGCCTACGAGGCGCGCCGCGAGACCCTGGGGGCCGCCCTGGAGCGCCTCTACCGGCTGGACCTGGGGCCTAGGGTGTGGGAGCAGCTGAGGCTGCTGGAGCGCCGCGAGACCGGCGCCTTCGAGGTGCTCCAGGGGCAGGCCCACGACAGTGAGGCGGTACGCGAGGCGCTCTCTGTCTATCCCGTCCTGGGTGAACTGGCCCGAGGGGTGTTCCAGGACAGTACCCGCGCCGTGTCCCGCGAGGTCGAGGCCATGCAGGCCCACTCCGCCGAGGTGAGTCAGACCCTGCTCTGGCAGGCCTCCGCCCTGATCCCCGCGGTGCTGGCCCTGGCCGCGGTGTTCACCGTGCTCATCGCTAGGCCCCTGCGTCAGCTCAAGTTCTCCATCCGCGCCCTGGGTGCCGGGCGTTTTGACCGTCCCATCCGGGTGACTGGTCCCTATGATCTGGCGGACCTGGGCGCGCGCCTGGACTGGCTGCGGCGGCGTCTGGTGGAACTGGAGCAGCAGAAGGTGACCTTCCTGCGCCACATCTCCCACGAGCTCAAGACCCCGCTCACCAACATCCGCGAGGGCGCAGACCTGCTCTCGGACCAGGTGGTGGGCCGGCTCAACGATCAGCAGGCGGAGATTGCCCGCATCGTGCACGACAACAGCCTGCAGCTGCAGAAGCTGATCGAGGACCTGATCCGTTTCAGCGTCGCCAACACCGCCATGCCGGTGATCGAATCCCGACCCATCCGCCTGGATGCTCTCATCGCTGAACTGGTGGAGCAGCACAAGCTGGCCGCCCGCAGCCGTGGCGTGGAGATCGAGCTGGCACTCAGTGGCGAGACGGTGAATTCGGACCGGGAAAAGATCCGGGTCATTCTGGATAATCTCCTGTCCAATGCCATCAAGTTCACCCGGGAACACAGCAGCGTGCAGATACATACGGGCCATTACGGCGAGCATGTCTTCGTGGAGATCCTTGACCAGGGTCCGGGCATCCCCCCGGCCGACCGGGAGCGGGTGTTCGAGGTCTTCTACCAGGGCGATGTGCGTCCCAGGGGGCATGTGCGCGGCAGCGGCATGGGGCTTTCCATCGCGCGGGAATATGCCAAGGCCCTGGACGGCAGGCTCATGGTCATGGACGCGGACAACGGTGCCCGATTGCGTCTGGAACTGCCCAGGCTGGGGATGGCGCCGCCGGACCAGGCCGGTACGCAGGCGCAGGCATCGGGGCGCGCGGCATGAATCCGGGTCGCTGCACACGCGCCGCCGCGGCCCTGCTGTTGCCCTGGTTCCTGGCCGCCTGCGTGCTCGGCCCCGAGGGGCCGTCCGCGCCGGAACCCTGCGCGCTCAAGGCCTCCGAGCCCCGGGCCACACCGGTGCAACTGTGTCCGCCCCGGGCCGGCGAGACCCTGGGGCTACTCATGGAGGAGGTTGCGGCCCTCGGCGCCGGGGGCGAGGCCGCCCTGCGCGGCGCCCTGGCCGAGGCACACAACGGCGAGGCCCCCCTGCTGCGGGAGGCCCTGCTGCGCCTGGCCCTGGCAGACCCTGCCGAGGAGGGCCGGGCGCTGGAGTTGCTGGAGCGGCACCAGGCACGGAGCGACACGCCGCCCGGCGAGGCCCTGCTGGCGGGCCTGTTGCGGGACCAGTTGCGCGCCCGTCAGGGACTGCGCACCAGCCTGGCAGGGGCGCGCGGCGAGCGTGATGCCCTGCAGCGCCAGCTGGATGAGCTCAGGGCCATCGAGCAGCAGATCCGCGACCGCACCCGCACCCCCGAGATGGAGTTGAGGCAGTAGCCATGGCCGAGGCCGCACGCATCCTGCTGGTGGACGATGACGAGGGTCTGCTGCGCCTGCTTTCCCTGCGCCTGAGCGCGGCGGGCTACCAGGTGAAGACCGTGACCAGCGCAGAGCAGGCGCTCGCGACGCTGCCCCATTACCAGCCCCGCCTGGTGATCACCGACCTGCGCATGGGCGGCATGGACGGCATGACCCTGTTCGAGACCGTGCACAAGGATCAGCCGGCCCTGCCCATCATCATCCTCACCGCCCACGGCACCATCCCCGATGCCGTGGAGGCCACCCGGCGCGGCGTGTTCGGTTTTCTCACCAAGCCCTTCGACAGCCAGGCCCTGCTGGACTACGTGTCCCAGGCCCTGCGGCTGGCGGGCCCGGGCCAGGAGGCGGGCGGCGACGAGGCCGTGGCCGGCGACTGGCGAGAGGGCATCATCAGCCGCAGCGCGGTGATGGAGGAGGCCCTGCGCCAGGCGCGCCTGGTGGCCGACAGCGAAACCAACGTGCTCATCCAGAGCGAGAGCGGTACCGGCAAGGAGCTGCTGGCCCGTGCCCTGCACCGGGCCAGCCGGCGAGCCGGGAGGCCCTTCGTGGCGGTCAACTGCAGCGCCATCCCCGAGGCCCTGCTGGAGTCGGAGCTGTTCGGCCACAGCAAGGGGGCCTTCACCGGCGCCACCCAGAACCGCAAGGGGCTGTTCGAGGCCGCCAACGGCGGCACCCTGTTCATGGACGAGGTGGGTGACATGCCGCTGCCCTTCCAGGCCAAGCTGCTGCGCGTGCTGCAGGAGGGCGAGGTGCGGCCGGTGGGGGCCAACAGTTCGGTGCCCGTGGACGTGCGCGTGATCTCCGCCACCCACCGGGACCTGGAGCAGGCGGTGGCCGACGGGGATTTCCGCGCCGACCTCTACTACAGGCTCAACGTGGTGCGCCTGGACCTGCCGCCGCTGCGCGAGCGCCGGGACGACATCCCGCTGCTGGTGCGCTTCTTCCTGGACCGGGTCAACGAGCGCAACGGCCGGCGCGTCGAGGGCTTCGCCCCCGAGGCCATGGAGGCGCTCATGGCCGCCTCCTGGCCCGGCAACGTGCGCCAGCTGCAGAACGTGGTGGAGCAGTCCGCGGCCCTGTGCACCACGGAGATCGTGCCCCTGAGCCTGGTACAGCGCGCCCTGCGCAGCGACCCCAGCGAGATCCCGCCCCTGGCCGAGGCCCGGGACCGCTTCGAGCGGGAGTACCTGGAGGAACTGCTGCGCATCACCGGCGGCAACGTCAGCAGCGCCGCGCGGCTCGCCGGCCGCAACCGCACCGAGTTCTACAAGCTGCTCAAGCGCCATCACCTGGAGCCGGAGATGTTCCGCGCCTCCTGAGGCCGACGCGGCCGGGCGGTGGAGAAGAATCTGCCGTGCTCAGGGAAACCGATGCAGAGTTCTGCTGGACTAAACTTCAGGTCGGTATCAGATCGGTTTGACTGGAGGCGTTCCATGCTGCGATTCACAGCTCCTCGTGTCCTGGGCATCGGCCTGCTGGCACTCGCGGCCGCGTTGCTCATTTCCCCTGTGCAGGCCCAGACCTCGGGTCCCGTGGAGGTCAAGCACCCCACCTGGTTCAAGGACAGCCTGCTGGACATGCCCGCCGACCTGCGGGAGGCCCGGGAGGCCGGCAAGACCGGCCTGATGCTGTTCTTCGGCACGCGCACCTGCAGCTACTGCCATGCCTTCCTGGAAAACACCTTCGGCCGGCCCGAGATCGTCGATCGGGTGCAGGCCAGCTTCGATGTCATTGGCTTCGAGGTGATGAGCGACGACGAGGTGGTGGACTTCCAGGGCAAGACCCTCTGGGCCAAGGACTTCGCGGTGCAGGAGCGGGCCCAGTTCACCCCCACGCTGGCCTTCTACGGCGAGGACGGGCGGCTGCTGCTGCGCATGGTGGGTTATGTGGGGCCTGAGCGCTTCACCGCAGCGCTCGACTATCTGCAGGATGGCGCCTACGAACACCAGAGCCTGCGCGCCTACCTGGATGCACGGGAGGCGGCCCGGGCCGAACCCGCCCGCCCCGTGATCCGCGACCAGGCCCTGTTCGGCACCGCCCCGGTGAACCTGGACCGGCGCGGCGGCGACGCGCAGCGTCCGCTGCTGGTGGTGTTCGAGCGCCCCGACTGCGACACCTGCGAGCGTCTGCACCGCACCGTATTGACGGTGCCCTCGGTGCGCGAAGGCATCGGCCAGTTCGAGGCGGTGCAGCTGGACATGAGCGACGCGGACGCCCGGGTGATCACGCCCGACGGCGAGACCCTGAGTCCCAGGGACTGGGCAGCGCGGCTGGGGCTCACCCACGCGCCGGCGCTGGTGTTCTTCGACGTGCAGGGCGACGAGGTGCTGCGCACCGACACCGACCTGCTGGTGGATGCCCACGGCCGGCCGGTGGACGAGGTCAATCCGCGCATCACCGCCAACGTGCAGGCCCGGCTGGACTATGTGCTCGAACAGGGCTACCTGGAACAACCCCAGTTCCAGCGCTGGCGTGCCGCCCGGGCGCGGGATGGCGCCGGATTGTGATGAAACATTGAGTTCGCCCGTCTCGCAACGATCAAAAGCCCAGGCCCCGGACATCGGGGCCTGGGCTTTTTGATGGGCCTCAGGCCGAGGCCAGGCGGGAGGTGGCGATGGGCTGCCGGGGCTTTGAGGACAGCTGAGCGGGCGCCCCGTCCAGGCTGAACCGGGCGGCGGCGTCGCGCAGTTCCGCCGCCAGGCGATCCAGTTCCGCGCTGGCGTCGAACATGTCCTCGGCGCCCCGGGTGGTGAGGTTGGCCAGCTTGCTGATCTCGGTGATGTTGCGGTTGATCTCCTCGGCGGTGGCGCCCTGCTGCTCGGAGGCGCTGGCGATCTGGGTGTTCATGTCCGCGATGGTGGACACGGAGCCCGTGATCGCCTCCAGGGCCTGGCCGGCGCTGCTGGCCTGACCGACGCTCTCGTCGGTGCGCTTGAGTCCCCCCTCCATGGCCTGGGCGGCGTTGCGCGCCCCCTGCTGCAGACGCTCGATCATCTCCTGGATCTCGCGGGTGGAATCCTGGGTACGGGAGGCCAGGGTGCGCACCTCGTCGGCCACCACTGCGAAGCCCCGACCCTGTTCGCCGGCCCGGGCCGCCTCGATGGCGGCGTTCAGGGCCAGCAGGTTGGTCTGCTCGGCGATGCCCCGGATCACGTCCAGCACGCTGCCGATCTGCTGGCTGTCGGCGCCCAGCTGGTCGATGGCCTGGCTCACCCGGCGCACCTCGTCGGCCAGGCTGCCGATGGTGGTGACGGTGCCATTGACCACCTTGCGGCCGTTGTCCGCGTGGCCGCTGGCCTGGCGGGTGGCCTCGGCGGCCTGGGCGGCACTGCGGGCCACGTCCTGGACCGTGGCGGTCATCTCGTTCATGGCGGTGGCCACCTGGGCGGTCTCGGCTTCCTGCTGTGAGACTGCCTGGCGGGTCTGCTGGCAGATGCTGCCCACCCGCTGGGCGTTCTGCAGCAGGGCGTCGGTGGCCGTGATCACCCGGGAGACGATCTCGCGCACCCCGTCGACCATGGCGTTGAAGTCTTTCGCCGCCGCGCCGAACTCGTCGTGGCCCCGGTCATCGGCCCGGGCGGAGAGATCGCCCTCGGCGAGCCGGTGACTGGCCTGACGCAGGTCTGCGACCGATGCGGTGATGCGCCGGGTGATCACCAGGGTGAGCCCCAGGGACAGCAGGATGGCGAGGATCAGCGCCACCAGGGTGGCGTTGCGCACCCAGGCGCTGTTCTCCACCATGCGCTGGAAGTCCGTCTCGGCCAGCTCCCGCTGGTTACGGGTCACGTAGCGGATGTCGTCGCGCAGCAGGCCGAAGGCCTTGTAGAGTTCGTTGCCCATGCGCTGGTTGGCCTCGGTGACCCGGCGCGCGCGCAGTTCCGCCACGGTGTCCAGCAGGCCGTCCCGGGTGTATTGCTGCAGGTGGGTCTCGAACTGGGCGAGGCGTTCCGGGTCGGTGCCGCCGGAGGCCAGGGTGGGCCGGATGGCCTGGAAGCTGGCCTCCATGTCCCGGGCCATGTCCTCCACCCGGCCCACGCGCCGGTCGATGCCCTCGGGGGAGCCGTCGCGGATGGCGTTCATGAGCTGGATGCGGCTGTTCATGGCCATGAACATCATGTCCGCCAGTTCCGTGAGCGGCACCAGGCGGTAATCGTAGGTGTCCTGCATGCCCTGTTCGGCCTGGCCGAGCCCGCGGATGCCCAGCAGGCCCACGATCAGTACCAGGATGCAGGTGGAGAAACCGAGCAGGGTGAGACGTGCCCGGGTGGTGGAAAGCAGTTGAAGCACGCGGTTGGAACTGGCCATGGGTGGAACTCCCTGTCGATGTCCGAATGTGTTGAGTTCTCTTCCTGTAAACCCCGGAGTCTTGTCCGCATGCTCCGTTCAACACAGTCTAGCGGCAGCCAGCGCCAATGTTTGAGGCCGAAATGGGTCTCCTGAATCGCTAAAATTCAATGGAATAGGGTGGTTTTTGATCGAACGTATCCGCAAACCCGATTGAATCGGGAAAGCCGATCAAAATGGGCCGATTAAGCCCGGATTACCCGATGAATGTTGGGCTCGGGAGGCGTGGAAATGGGGGTCAGCGCCCGGACTTGGGTCCCAGCAGCAGCCAGAGAATGAAGCCGATCAGCGGCAGGATCAGGATGAGCACGATCCACAGCACCTTGCTGCCCACGCCCGCGCGGCTCGACAGGGTGCTGACGATGGCCCAGATGTTCAGGATCAGGAGGATCAGGCCCAGCAGGCCGCCGACTTCGATACCCATAGTTGTTATTCCCTGGAGTTGGTGGAGGGCTGGAGATCGTTGCTCACCAGTATAGCGGTGCGCGGGCCGGGTTGCCCCTGCCTGGGAATATCCTGTAACTGCCCTGCATCTTTTTGATTTGCACGTGACTGACCGCGAGGCAGTCGAGGAAGACGAAACCATGTCCATGAATTTCCGGCTCGCGCTCATGGCGGGCGTGATGCTGATTCCGGCCACCTGCCTGGCGCAGGCACTGCCGGCACCCTGGGGCGTCGCCACCGAGGTGCATCAGTCCTATGACGGCCAGAAGGTGGTCTATGACGCCGACTCGCCCACACCGGACAAGCTGCGCAGCGTGATCGACCGGGCCAGCTATTTGAGCCGCATGAACGGCGCCAATCCTTTCGACACCCGGGTTGTCGTGGTGGTCCACGGCGAGGCCCTGCATGCCTTCGCGCGCCAGAACTACGCCGAGCACGCGGAGCTCATGGCCCGCGCCCAGAGCCTGTCGGTGGGCGACGTGGTGGAGTTTCGTATCTGTGCCGCCGGTGCCCGCCGCCGCGGCTACGCACCCGAGGATTTCCACGGTTTCGCCACCGTGGTCCCCATGGCCGATGCGGAGATCGTGCGCCTGCAGCAGGAAGAGGGCTTCGCCTTCATGCGTTAGAGCAACATCCGTTCTCTCGCGGAGACGCTGGGGCGCGGGAAAAAACAGAGTCAAAGGAAGTTCTATTGCCCGGGCGCCAGGAAAAGCCCAGTCATCCCGACGAGCCTGTCAACTGATGTGTTCTCTGAAATACATAGCGGCCCAGCTTGCACTCTTTGGCATCGCTGTGTCCGCATTCCTGTGGAGCGACGCGCTGGGGGTTGCGGCCTGGACGAGTCTGATCGTTGCGGGTGCTGTGATCGGCTTCTTTGTCGTGTTTCTGTTGTATCGCCGGGATGTCCTGAGGCGCGGCTCAGATGAGAAACATGGTCTGAAGCGCAGCAGGCAGCCTTGGGAGTAGGTGCCAGGAGAAGTGTGACGGCGAGTCCCGCTGATCGCGGCCGCGCACGGACTCAGCGCCGCGCGCCGAACAGCACCAGCGCGAGCCCCGCAGCCACGGCCACGCCGCCGGCCACCAGGTAGCCGGTGGTGGTGTCGGAGTAGCGGCCGGTGATGGCCTCGTGGGCCTGTTCGGTGAAGGTCTCGGTGGCGCCAAAGCCCATCCAGAGCAGGAGGCCTCCACCGACCAGCAGGGCGATGCCGAGAACACGTGTCCAGTGCATGGGTTCCCCCAGACGGTGCATGAGCGTGGAGAGTAGGTCAGGGGGCCTGGGTCTGCAAGCAGTTACCCGGCGCCCGGGCGTCAGTCCCGGCGTCCCAGTGCAGGGCGAGCCAGAGACTGTTCTCCTCCGGGGTGGTCCAGCTGACACGGTGCGCGGTGCCGGCGGGGATGAACAGCCAGTCCCCGGGTGCCAGGCGTCGTCGAGCGGGCGGATCCCGGTATTCGAGTTCGGCTTTGCCCTGGATCAGCAGCACCCACTCGTCCCAGTCCTGCTGGTACCAGTGGCCCGGCGGCGAGGCGTGTCCCCGGGAGACGATGCGTTCAATGCGCAGGCCCCGGTGCACCAGCAGGTCCTGCAGCCACTCGGCGGGCAGGTGTTCGGGGATCTCCGTGAACAGGTTGTCCATGGCCCTATCGGCGGCCTACTGGCTGGCCGCCTCCAGCTCCAGGATCTCGATCAGGCGCTCGGCGGTGACGTGGCCGTACAGCACCCGGCCCCTGGGGGTGACGATGGCGGGCGTGCCCAGGAACCGGTTGCTCAGGGCGATGTCCAGCTGGTCATCCACGGCCCGGCTCTGGCATCCCTCCACCTTGACGATCTCGTTGCGCTTGGCCTTGCTCATGGCTGACTTGCGGTCCTCGCTGCACCAGACGCCGTGCATCTGCTCCAGGGCGTTGTTGATGTTGGGAAATGCCGCGTAGCGAATCTCGATGTCGAACAGCAGGTAGTCGTCCATCTGGGTGTGCAGGCGCCGGCAGAAGGGGCAGTTCACATCGGTGAACACCGTGACCCGGTGCTTGACCTCGGCCGGGCTGTAGATGATCAGGTCCGCTTCGGGCAGTGCCTCCACCTGCTCGGCCAGGGCTGGGTTGGCGGGGGGCAGTCCGCTGGCGCCTGCGGTGGCGCCGAGCAGGGCCGCGCACAGGGCGAGGAGCCAGAAAGCGGGTTTTTTGACCATGATGCACTCCTGTGTTTGGATGGGGTGGATTATCCCGGGCCCAGTGCATGAGTCCGTCATTCCGGCACGAGGTTCCCGGTAACCCGGATCATTAGACGCGCGGTAGCCGGGATTTCATCCCGGCAGGGTTGTCACACAGGATATCAGGAGGGTTTATGAAACAGCGTCGCACGGACACCGGCCTGGTGCTGGTGGGGCTGGGTCTGCTGGGGGTCGGCGGTTACGTGTTGCTCAGCGGCGAGATCTTCCTGAGCCGGCTCACGGTGAGCGAGGGGCAGTCCATGTCCGGGACCGGTGCCCTGGTGGTGGGGGTGATCTTCGTGGCTCTGGGGCTGTATTTCCTGAAGGAGTCCCGGCGCTGACCCGCACGTCGCGCCGAAGTCTTCCGGAAGAATCATCGCCATAGGACGGGCCCTGCCCGCCGTCTGCCGCAGGTTCGAGGTCAGCAGAGGCGGCCACGGGCCGCCCTATGAATTGCTGCCCACGGGCTAGTGGCGCGCCTGGGCCCATTCCACGGCCCTGCGGCGACCCTCGCCGACGGTCGCGTCGTCCAGGGTCGCTTCCAGTTCCAGCCGGGTCCGGTTGCCGAAGGTGTCCCCGCCGGCGGCCGCCAGGCTCGCCCACTTGAGGGCCTCCGCCGGGTCGGGCTCCACGCCGTCCCCGTCCGCGTACATGCGGCCCAGCCAGCCCTGCATCTGGGCGTGCCCCAGTTCCGCGGCCATGCGGGTGTAGGCAAAACCCCGGGTCATGTCCCGTTCCACGTCCCCGATGCCTTCCACGTACAATCGGGCCAGGAAGTAGCTGACCAGCATGGGCTCATCTTCCAGCGCCGGCTGCAGCAGGGCCTCTGCCTCCAGGGCGCGTTCAGGGTGCTGGCCGCCGAAGGCATCGGCGATCAACACCGAGGCCAGGGCCACCCTGGCCTGGGGATAATCCGCGTCGATGCCCTTGTGGAACCAGGCCTCCGAAAGCGCCCGGTCCCGGGGTACCAGATCGCCGCGCAGGTAGGCCCAGCCCAGGCTCAGGGTGTGCTGGATCTCGCCCGCGTCCACGGCCTGTTCATACCAGTACACAGCCTGCTCGCCGTCCTTCTTCACGCCCAGGCCTTCGGCATGCAGCCAGGCCAGGTGGGCCATGGCCGTGCCGGAACCGGCCTTCGCGGCCGATTCCAGCCACAGGGCGGCCTGGGCCGGGTCCGGGTCTTCCTTGTCCAGGTGGGCATGCGCCATGGACTCCAGGGCTTTCGCGTCCCGTCCCGCCGTGGCCTGCTCGCTCCAGGGCAAGGCCTCGCCGTGGGCGTTCAGGGCGAGCCCGAGGGTCAGCAGGAGGATGAGAATCAGGGTGTTTTTCATGGGAGTGTCATGGTAGGTGCGGTTTGTGACGGCGTGATGACAGTGGGCTGCGCCCAGTGGCAAGTCTCAAGTGGCTAGTGGCAAGGTGTGAAAAAGGATAGGCAGGAGTATTCTGGGTTTACTTGCCACTTGCCGCTTGCCACTTGCCACTTGCCACTTTAATGCCCGAAGCATCCACAGCCTCCAATCCACCCCCGGCCCCCCGTCGCTTCGGCTGTCTGCAGGTCGCCATCCTCATGCTGGAGGGGGTCAGCGTCATGGGCGTGCCGCTACCGTCCGCCTGGTGCGTCCCCGGGTGAAGACCCTGTCCCTGGGCATGCGCAATTTCCGCATGGCGCTTCAGGATGAAGAGGGGCAGGTCTCGATGCTGGGGTGTGGCTCCGAGCGCATCACCGTGAGCATCGGTGCGGGCACCGCCTCCAGCTTGGATGAAGAAAGCCCGGATGCCCTGCTGCACCGGGTGGACGAGGCCCTCTACCGGGCCAAGGCCGAGGGCCGCAATCGGGTGGTCCTGGCTGCTGGGGAGTCCATGTCGTCGTGAACCTGTCGAGAGATCTGTCCATGCCTTACCTGCCCCTGGCCTTGTGCCTTCTGTTGCTGACGCTGCTGCCGGGCCGCGCGCTCGCCCAGGCCGAACTGACGGTGCTCAACTGGCCCGACTACCTGGATGCCGAACTGGTCGAGGCATTCGAGCGCGAGCACGGCGTGGGCCTCAACCTGATCTATTTCGAAACCGACGACGACCGCGACGCCCTGCTGGTGGAGACCCAGGGCCGCGGCTACGACGTGGTACTGGTGAACGGCTCGAACCTGGCGAGCTATGTGCGCCGAGGCTGGCTCGAGCCCCTGGATCCGGTGGCGCTGACCCAGCTGGAACACCTCGATCCCCGCTGGCGCGCCGCCTACGAGGCAGCGCAAAGCCATGGCGTGCTCTACCTGTGGGGCACCCTGGGTGAGGGGAGACAGTTAGAAGGCGAAAGAACCGGGATTGGCCGGGATTTGGCGACGGATAGCGGGAGAGCTAGGCGTGGCGCGGGCTTCGGCGGGGCTCGCCGTAATCGGCTGATTTGGACGCTAGAAAAGCGAAAGCGGCGCATCTGTTTACCAACCCTTTCAAGATCGTTTAAACGGCCGTCACATGCGGCGGCCGGACCACACCACCCGGCCGATGATAGCCAGGTCTTCGCCTGGGGTGTCCAGCGCCAGCTCGAAGGGCTCGTAGGCTGGGTTGTCGCTGGTCACCTTCACCTTGCGGCCCGGTAGGCGCTGGAGGCGCTTCACCAGCAGGCTGCCGTCCATCCTGAGCACGTAGATGCCGTCACGGGGTACGGCCTGGGCGCTGCGGCGGTCCACCAGGATGACATCACCGGGGCGGAGCGTGGGCTCCATCGACTCGCCATCCACATATATAAGGTACAGGTCCGCCGGGTTGGCGTGAAGCTCCTGGTGTATCCATTGGCGCTTAAAGGCCAGCGAATCAGTGACTTGCTCCTCCTCCACCACGGCGCCGTGGCCTGCGGCGGCGCGCACGTCGTAGAGCGGCACCAGGGCGTACTCCTCGCCCACCTCCTGGATCATGTGCTCCGGCGCGGCCTGTGGCGCCGCAGGCTCGGGCTCGCCTAGTCGCATCGGGCCTTCACCCGTAATCACCCAGTTGGCGTTGTAGCCAGCGTCCATGAGCTTGCGAAGAAAGTCCGCGTCCGGCGTTCTCTCGCCACGTTCGTAGTTCCCGATGGAGTTTTTATGGACGCCAAGCTGTTGGGCTAGCGCGGCCTGGCTCCGCGAGCCACGTATGTGGGCTATTCGCTCTCCAATCGTGGTTGTCACTTCCAATCCTTAAAGCATCAACCTGCCGGTTGTTAGTTCTTGCGGGGTTGATGCTTTCTGTTTTCGTTAATTAATTCAGTGTCTTAGGTGCTATAGCCCCGCTTGTGTGGGGCGAGCGGAAGCATCAACCCACAACCGGGGTTGACGTAGTCCGCAAACGTGGGCATCATGTCCACCCATGAGCACACGACAGCACCCAAAAAAACCGCCTCGCGGCGACTGGCATCCGGCGGATATCAAGGCGGCCCTGGAGAAGGCCGGCTGGAGTCTGCGCCGGCTATCGCTGCACCACGGTTACAAGTCGGCAACGACCCTCAAGGAGGCGCTGCACCGGCCCTACCCGAAGGCGCAGCGGTTGATCGCGGAGGCGATAGGTGTGGACCCGGCCAATATCTGGCCGGGCCGGTATCCGCAGGATACCGCGACGGGTGGCGCGCAGTCACTAGAAAAGCGAAAGCATCAGAAGGCGGCATAGCGATGTTTTCCCTGTGTTTTCGTTCGACGTGTACAGCCTAACCAGGGCCAGGAGCCGCCGGGTGCAGGACATCCACCAGCGCGTGCTGCGTGAGCCCGGTGCCTGACATGGGGACATCCGTGCATCGTCAGGACACGGGCCAGCCATGAGCGATCGCCACCCCGATCGCCGCCGGCCCCTGCGCGGCGGACTCAGGCTGCAGACGCGTGTGACGCTCTGGCTCCTGCCCATGATCGTGGCGCCCCTGCTGCTGCTCGGCTGGCTGGCCTACGTGCAGTTGCACGACCAGCTGAGGGAGCAGCACCTGGCGCGCATGGACACCCTGCTGGAGCAGATGGATCTGCACATGCAGTCCAAGATCCGCACCGCCGAGGCCAATGCGCGCCTCATGATGAGCAATCCCCTGTTCCAGAATTACATGCGTGCGGATGATGAGTTCGAGCGCTATGAGCTGCTCTACGGGCCGCTGCTGCGCCTGCTGGACAGTTATCAGCAGGCCCACCCCGACCTGCGCGAGGTCCGCCTGGCCCTGTCCGACGGCACCGAGGACGTGCGCTGGGTGCGCGCCGGCCGTGCTTCCAGCGAGGGTCTGCCGACCGCCTCGCTGCTGGGGCTCGAGGCTGATGGTGTGCAACTGGTGCATGATGCGCAGCTGGGGCAGAGCCTGCTGATGGTGAGCCGGCCGGTGATGCTTCGCGACGTGCGCACCGATCCGGTGGCGACCCCCTTGCAGCATTACGGCTACCTGCTGCTGCTCATGGACCTGAGCCTAGTACAGGAGCAGATGTTCGCCTACCAGCGGGCAGGCCAGGGCAATCTGCTGGCGGTCAATCACGGCGGTGAGGTGCTGCTGGCCGCCTGCGGCGTGGACGCGGGTGCCGAGGCCCTGCTCGCGGACCTGCCGAAGATCGCGGCCGAAGGTCTTGCCGACCTGCGCACCGGCGACGCGGATCCGGTGATCCGGCAGGGTCGTGACTACATCCGTGTGCGCGCCCTGTACCCGGACCATCTCTGGCTCGGCCACGTGCCGGGAGAACAGATCGCCCAGGCCACCCGGGGCCTTGGCTGGCTGGTCCTGCTGGTGGTGTTTGTGGCCACCGCCGGCACCTTCCTGATGGTGCAGCTCGCCCTGCGCGTCCTGGTGCTCAAGCCACTGGCCACGCTTGAGCGCGCGGCCTTGCGGATCGGGGAGGGCAGCTGGGATTTTCCGGCCCTGCACCGTCGCGGGGACGAGATCGGCGGTCTCATGCAGGCCTTTGAGCAGATGGTCGACAGGCTTCAGGACAGTCATCAGCAGATTCACCACATGGCCTACCACGACGAACTCACCGGCCTGGCCAACCGCAAGCAGTTCAACGATCACCTGAGCCGGGCGGTGGATCTGGCACGCCGGCAGGGTGAACGCTTCGCGGTGCTGTTCCTGGACCTGGATCGATTTAAGGACATCAACGACACCCATGGCCATGACATGGGTGACCGGGTGCTCAGGCACTTCGCGGAGCTGGTCAGTGCCTGCGTGCGCGACCAGGACTACGTGGCCCGCGGACAGCCCGTGCCGTCACCCGGCTCCCGGGAGGCCGACGGGGAGATGGTGGCGCGCCTGGGGGGCGATGAGTTCATCGTCCTGCTGCGCGGCCTGCATGCACCCGCCGACGTACTCAGGGTGACGGGGCGGATCCTCCAGGGACTGGAGCAGCCCTTCGTCCACGAAGGGGTCACGCTGATGCTGCGCACCAGTATCGGCGTGGCCTTCTATCCCCAGGACGGCGACAACGCCGAGCAGCTCATGCAACGCGCCGATTTCGCCATGTACCGCGCCAAGCAGGACGGCACCCACCGCGTGTGGTTCTACCGGGATGCCCTGGTGGAAGAGCACCGGGATCTCATGGATCTGCAGTGAAGGTATCGTGAGGGGTGAGGGGATCGGTGACAGGCGCGTGAGCCGTAGGTCGGCCTTCAGGCCGATGCCGTTGCCCATCGAAGCCGCGCTGTCGGCCTGAAGGCCGACCTACGGCGGGACGCTCGTCCCTTGAGTCGAACGTCTAACGCCCTCGTTCGTCCAGCCGCAGGCGTCGTAGATCACCATCCGTCAGGTTGCCCAGATGCCGGAATCCCTCCGCGCCCAGGGGCTGGAACACGGCGAGGTCCCCTTCCTCGATGTGCACCCTGGCCGCCTGCTGGAGGTTGAGGTTGTGGCCCACCAGCACGGTGTTGCTGGCGGAGTCGATCGGCGGGGTGGCGAGCATCTCCTGCAAGGCAGCGACCAGCTGGGGCTTGCGCTCGGCGGAGGCCGGGGGCCAGTTGTACAGACCCTCGTCGAGGCTGTGCCGGCCAAAGCCCAGCCGGGCGGTCTCCACGTTGCGGCAGAACGGGCTCGAGATCACCTCGCCCACCGGGATGCCGAGGGTGTGGATGTCCTCGCCCATGGTGCGCGCCTGTTCACGTCCCGCCTCGGAGAGGTTGCGCTGACGCTCGCAGCGCGCCATGTCACTCAGGTCCTGGTCACGGCGGCTGCGGTCGGTGATGGCGTGGCGCCAGTAGATCACCAGTCCGCCGGCACGCAGCTGTTCGAGCAGTGCCCGGTGGGGGTCGTCGGTACCTGCATGCACGGTGCCCAGCAGCCAGGGCAGCAGGGCGCCGGCCAGCAACAGCCTGCGTCGCAGGTGTTTCATGCCACGTGCTCCCTCAGCGCAGCGCTTCGGCCTTCACGCCCAGGGCCAGGGCGGTGCCGCTCACCTGCACCCGCAGGCGCGAGGTGCCGGCCTCCACCGCCGGGGCGGACTCCATGGCCGCATCCATGGCGCGTGCCATCAGGGGACGTATCGGCGGGCCGTCCAGCTCATCCTGCAAGTGCAGTTCCGCGGGCCGCCAGTGACTGGCCTGCACCCGTGCCGCCGCGGCGGCGGCCTTGGCGCGCCACAGGTCGATGGCCTGTTCACTGAGCACCTTGCGCACCCGTTCGCGGGTCTCGTCGGAGACCGCAAATCCCATCTGGATGACCCGCAGCTCACCCTCCTGCAGCTTGCCCACCAGGGTGGTGGCCGATTCCAGGTCGGTGCTTTCCAGCTCCAGGGTCTGGATGATGCGCCAGCCGGTCTGACGGGTCTGGTTGTCCCGGTGCTCGTAGACCGGCTGGGTGGTGTAGGCGGGGGTACGCAGCTTCACCGTGGGGTGGTCCCGGCCGGTGCGCAGGGCCCGGTCCATGATCTCGCGCACCTCCCGGGCCAGGCGGGCAGTGTCCCTGCCGCTGCGCTCCACCTGCAGGGTCACGCGCATCAGGTCGTTGTCCACCTCCTGTTCGCTGAAGGCGGACAGGTGCAGGCGCACGGCGTCGTCGTCATCGGCCAGTGCGGTCAGGGGCAGCAGGAGCAGGCAGAGCAGGAGACTGGTCAGCAGGGGGTGTGGACGCATGGCGGGACTCCGGGTGGTTTAGTGCTTTGTGCTTTGTGCCGGGCACTTGGTTCCCGAAGCATAGGGCGGGCCGCGCCCGCCGTCATCCATCACTCGCCCGGATCGAGATCCAGCCGGTGATTCTGCGGCGGCGTGCGCGGATCCTCGATCACCGTGCCATCCAGCAGTCCCTGGTCCAGCATGTAGCCGGTCACCGCGTCGCTGACGCCATTGATGATGAACTGGATGGCCAGCACGGCCAGGATCAGGCCGAAGATCTTGGTGAGGATCTGCTTTCCGGTCTCCCCCAGGAATCGCACGATGTGCCGTGAGTGGACCATGGCGAAGTAGCAGGCCACGGTGGTGGCCAGTACCGCCAGGTACACCAGGCCGGTGTGATAGATGGTGGGCGCCTCGCTGGTAAGGATCATCACCGTGGCGATGGAGCCGGGTCCGCTGATGAAGGGGATGGCCAGCGGGATCACCGAGATGTCGTCGGAGAGCCGGCTCTGCTCCGCACGCGCCTCCTCGGCCTTTTCCTCGTCCTCGTCGCCTCGCTTGCGGATCATGTTCATGGCGATGCCGAACAGGATCACGCCGCCGGCGATGCGAAACGCCGCCAGGGTGATGCCGAACAGCTGGAAGATGATGCCGCCGATGGTGGCGAACACGAAGAACAGCGCCGTGGCGATCTTGGTGGAACGCAGCGCGATCATGCGCCGGCGCTCTTCGGAGGCCCGCGGCAGCAGCGCCATGAACACGAAGGCCGTGGTCAGCGGATTGACGATGACGAACACCGCCAGGAAGGTGATGACGAGGTATTCGAGGAGGGTGAGCATGGCCCCAGCCTAACAAGGCGGGGGGTAGGAATTCAAAATTCAAAATTCAAGATTCAAAGGTGAGGCCATGGGTTTCCCTTTGAATTTTGAATTTTGAATTTTGAATTTTGAATCTTGGATTTTCCTACCAGGCCAGTCTGAGCCCCGCAAACACGTGGCGTTTTTCCGGTGTGTAGAAGTTGCGAAAGCTGCAGCGGCGGATGTCGCGGCGGGTGTGGCGACTTGCGCCGCGCAGGGTGTAGTGCTGTCCGTCGAACCAGGGGAGAGAGTATTCGTCGTATGGGAAGGGCTTGAAGCCTGGATAGGGAAAGAAGCTGTTGGCGCACCATTCCCACACGTGGCCGCTGTCATACATGAGCCCCAGTCGGCAGGCGACCTCCCACTCATGTTCGTGGGGCAGGCGTGCGCCGGCAAAGCGGGCGAAGGCACGGGCCTCGTGGTGGGAAAGACCGTGCACCGGCATGTCTGGGTCAAGGTCGTGGGGACCGTCCTGGTCGATGCCGTACCACCAGCCACGATCATCCTGGCGCCAGTGATCCGGTGCCCGTGCCGGATGTTCGGAAAGCCAGGCCCGGCCGGCCTCGTCCCAGTGCCCGGGATCTTGATAGCCGCCTGCCTCGATGAAGCACAGGTACTGGGCGTTACTGACCGGTTTGGCGCCCAGGTAGAAGGCGTCCTGGGAAAAGGTATGCACAGGCAACTCGTTGTCGAAGGCCTTGGGGGCCTCGCCTCCCACCGGGAAGTCGCCGGCCGGAACCCTCAGGCGTACCAGGGAGGCATCATCCGACTCCAGCCGACGCTGGGGATGAAAATCCCCAGGATGCTGCTTGATGGCCCGCTGGTTCAGCACCATGAGCATGGTTTCGTAATGCTGGCAGTGGTGCTGGATCAGGAACAGGGGCAGGTATTCGTGTTCCAGCAGGGGATGAGCCGGCAACGGCTCGGCCAACCCGGAGAGCAGCAGGATGTTGTCATCCTGCTGCTGCATGACCTGGTCCAGCAGGCGCTGTTTGTCGGGCAGCTGCGGACCGCGTCGTGGTTTGGGACTGGTTTCCGGGGTGTAATAGTCCCGTAGCTTGCGGGTCAGCCGGTCATCGCCCAGCACCACGGCACGCAGCCAATGGTTTTCCACGTACACGCAGTGGCCCAGATGCCAGCCGAGGGGGCTCAGGTCCCCATGGAACTGCTGGCGGCAGGTGGCGTCGTCCAGGGGGGCGATCAGCGCCCGCAGCCGATGCTGGACCGCGCGAAGGCGGGTGAGAGTGGCGAGAGAGGTGGTCACAGGGCGAGCAGCTCGGGTGGTGCCTGGGGGTCAAGGATCAGCACGTGGTGCTCGGGCACCGCCTGCCAGAGGCCGCCTTCGGTGAGGCGCTCGGAGGCCACCAGCTGGGCGTCCTCCGGAAAGGCGTCGTCGTCGGTGGTGTAATAGAGGCTGGGACACTCGTGATTGATGGCGTGGCGTGTGGCGTAGATGCGCTTACCGTCGCTCATCAGTACGTTGAGCAGAGCCGTGCCTTCATCAAGCCATTCGCCCACCAGGTTGAAGGCCTCTCCCAGGGCCGCCTCCACGGGCAGGTCGTCCTCTGCGATCAACTGGCGGATCACCGCGAACAGGTATTCAGAGTCGGTGCTGCCCTGGATGCCGGATTCCGTTTCCGGTGTGAGCCAGGACTGGATGGCGGGGCGCACCTGCTGCACAAAGTGCTCCAGGTAACCGTTGTGTGAGAACAGCAACCCATCCACGGCAAAGGGCTGGGTGTTGGCGGGGCCACTGGCAAAGCCCGAGGTGGCGCTGCGCACCGCCGCCAGCCACAGGGGGCTGGTGAGGGTCTCACCCAGTGTGGGCAGATTGACGTCGGACCAGATGGGCATGGGGTTAACGTAGCGCCGCGCCACGCCGTCGGGTGCGTGCCAGCCGAAGCCGAAGCCGTCGGCATTGAGCCTTGCGTAGCGCAGCTCCCGGGGCGCCCAGGATTGCACTTCGAGGCTGTGGGCGGGCGTCAGCAGGAACTGGCCCAGGCAGATGTTCGTGCCCAGATAGGCGGCGTGTCGGCACATGATGTATCCCGATCAAAACGGCAGGACTTGTGGGGTGATGAAACCCGCCGGCAATGGAGGCATGTTAGCCTCTTGGGCTTGCAAGCGCATCCAGGGGACTGTCCATGGACAGACTGCAACAGACTTCGCTTGCCCTCGGGCCAGCTTCAGGACGATTCGATTGTCACGTGGTTGAGCCGGGCCGTGCAGTGCCCAGTCTGGAAGAGGACGTGCGTGAGGGCCTGCTCTTCGCCCCGCGCAGCCTGCCGCCCAAGTATTTCTACGACGCCCGGGGCTCAGTCCTGTTCGACCGCATCTGCGAGACTCCCGAGTACTACCCCACCCGCACCGAGGATGCCCTGCTGGCCCGATGCGCTGACGCGGTCATCGCCGAGGCCAGGCCCGATCACGTCATCGAACTGGGCAGCGGTGCCTCGCGCAAGACCCGTCACCTGCTGGATGCCGTCGAGCGTGCCGGCCTGAGGCACTGCCGTTACTGGCCCTTTGATGTCTGCGAGCCCATGCTCAGGGAAGCGGGGGAGCGCCTGCTGGCGCGTCACCCCTGGTTGCGCATCGATGCCCTGGTGGGTGATTACCTGGCGGGGCTGGACGGCCTGCCGAGGCCGGAGGGCCGGCGTCTGTTCGTGTTCCTGGGCAGCACCATCGGTAACTTCGAGCCGCAGCAGGCGCGGGACTTCCTGGCGGGGCTGGCCGCCTGCATGGGGGGGCGGGACAGCCTGTTGCTGGGTGCGGACCGGGTCAAGGATCCAAGTGTGCTGGAGGCGGCCTACAACGATGCCGCCGGGATCACCGCGGACTTCAACCTCAACCTGCTACGGGTGTTGAATCGGGAGCTGGCGGCGGACTTTGAGCTGGGGGCCTTCCGGCACCGAGCCGTCTATGACCCGTCGCTGCAGCGTATTGAGATGCACCTGGTCTCCACCTGTGACCAGGTGGTGAAATTCGGGCATCTGGGGGAGAGCCTGAGGCTTGAGGCGGAGGAACCCATCCTCACCGAGATCAGCCGCAAGTTCACGCGGGGATCAGTAGATCAGCTGCTCCATGACGCTGGTTTGACGGCCTTTGCCCACCACGAACCGGAGAATGGCTACTTTTCCCTGATTCACGCACAATTGTCACGGGTCTGTCACAAACATCCGTTGTAATACCGCTGTCTCAAACATGGACAGATGCCCACAGTGATGAATGCCAAGACCGTACTGATCGTGGAAGATGAGCCGGCCATCCGTGAGATGGTGAGCTTTGCCCTGGCCCGCGCAGGATTCGAGGTGGATGAGGCGGTGGACGGGGGCGAGGCCCAGGAGCGCATCGCCAGTCGCCTGCCGGACATGATCCTGCTGGACTGGATGCTGCCCGGCACCAGCGGCATCGATCTCGCCCGGCGCCTGAAGCGTGATGAATACACCCGGGACGTGCCCATCATCATGCTCACCGCCCGGGGCGAGGAGGATGACCGTGTGGGCGGCCTGGAGGCCGGTGTCGACGACTACGTCACCAAGCCCTTCTCCCCCCGCGAGCTGGTGGCGCGCATCAAGGCGGTCATGCGCCGCACCGTGCCCGAGAATGAGGACAAGCCCCTCGAGGTGGATGGTCTGACCCTGGATCCCGGCAGTCACCGGGCCAGCGTGGATGGCAACGCACTGGAAATGGGGCCGACGGAATTCCGCCTGCTGCAGTTCTTCATGACCCACCCGGAGCGTGTGTATTCCCGCTCCCAGCTGCTGGACCGGGTATGGGGTCGCAACACCTACGTGGAGGAACGCACCGTGGACGTACACATCCTGAGGCTGCGCAAGGCCCTCGGCCCGTCCGGGCTATGACCGCTACGTGCAGACCGTGCGCGGCGCCGGGTACCGGTTCTCGTCCCGGAGTTGAGGCTTGTCGACACCCTGGTCGGTGGAGGTCTGGCGCCTGGCGGGATTCGTGCTCGCCGGCCTGCTGGTGGACTGGCTGTTCGGACTCTGGCCCTGGGGCACGCTGCTGGTCCTGGCCGCCTACATCGGCTGGCAGTTCCGGCAGCTGTACCGTTTCATCACCTGGATCCGCTACGGCAAGCGCGATGAGCCGCCCGAGGCCAGCGGGGTCTGGGGCGACCTGGTCAGCGAACACTATCGGCTCTACCAGCGCAACCGGCGCCGCAAGAAGAAGATCGCCAAATTGCTGAACCGTTTCAACGAAACCAGCGCCGCCATGCCGGACGCCACGGTGATCCTGGGCCCCCGGCTCGAGATCGAGTGGTTCAACGACGCCGCCGTGCGTCTGCTGGAGCTCAAGTCCCCGGACGACGTGGGCCGGCGCATCACCAACCTGCTGCGCCACCCGGCCTTCCTGGGCTACCTGGAGAAGGGGGATTTCACCGAGCCGGTGGAATTCCCCGCCGGTCCCGATACCGACCGCCAGCTCAGTGCCCGCATGGTGCCCTATGGCAACCGCCAGTTCCTGCTCTCGGTGCGCGACGTGACCCGAATCCATCGTCTTGAACAGATGCGCCGCGATTTCGTGGCCAACGTCTCCCACGAACTGCGCACGCCGCTGACGGTGATCGCCGGCTACCTGGAGGCGCTTGCCGAGGACGCCCAGGACGATCCGGCCCTGCTGCGGACCTACCGCTCCATGGAGGGGCAGGCCACGCGCATGCGCCAGATCATCGAGGACCTGCTCACCCTGTCGCGCCTGGAGGCCGCCGAGACACGGCCCGGGGACGGCGAGCCGGTGTCGGTGCCGGCCATGCTGGCGAGCCTGGTGGAGGATGCCCGAATCCTGGCCAGCGAGGCCAGGCTGGACATCAACCTGGAGTCCGACACCGGCCTGTGGCTCAACGGGGTGGAGCAGGAACTGCAGAGTGCCTTCTCCAACCTGGTGAGCAACGCGGTGCGCTATACCCCCGCCGGGGGCAGCATCAGCGTGCGCTGGTACGAGGACCGCAACGGCGCCCATTTCGAGGTCCAGGACACGGGCATCGGCATCGCGGCCCACCACATCCCGCGCATCACCGAGCGCTTCTACCGGGTGGAATCCGACCGTTCCCGGGCCACCGGCGGCACCGGTCTGGGCCTGGCCATCGTCAAGCACGTGCTGCAGCACCACGACGCCCGCCTGCGGGTGGAAAGCCGCCTGGGCGAGGGCAGCCGCTTCATCTGCGACTTCCCCGCCGAACGCATCATCCGCCGCGCCAACCCGGCGACCGCCCTGGCCGCCGGGGCCGAAACCGCCTCCTGATCCTGCCCGCCCATCCCGGGGCCTTCCCACGTCCATAATGTGACAGTTTTGTTACAATGCGCGCCTGATCCGCCATGCCCAGGTGCGTCCCATGCCGCCCAAGAATTTCGTCTATGACCTGTTCGGCCGCTCCCCGGTCCGTCCGCTGCAGACCCACATGGACAAGGTGCAGGCCTGCGTGGCCGAACTGCCCGTCTTCCTGGAAGCCGTGTGTGTCGCAGACTGGGCGCTGGCCGAGCGCCAGCAGCAGCTGATCGTCCGGCTGGAGAATGAGGCGGACGACCTTAAGAAGGCCCTGCGCCTGCAGCTGCCCAAGGGCATGATGCTCGCCATGTCGCGCCGCGATGTGCTGGAGGTGCTCACCGTCCAGGACCACATCGCCAACATCACCAAGGACATCGCCGGGCTGATCCTCGGCCGGCGCATGCGTTTCCCCGAGAACATGCGCGAGGACCTCAAGCACTACCTGGCGCGTAGCCTGGACGCCGTACGCCAGGCCGGGCGCATCGTCCACGAGCTGGACGAACTGGTGGAGGCCGGTTTCCGCGGCCACGAGGTGGACCTGGTCAACGACATGCTGCGGGAGCTGGACAGCATCGAGCAGGACACCGATGACGTGCAGCGGCGGGTACGGGAGACCCTGTTCGCGCAGGAGTCGCAGCTTCCGCCGGTGGACGTGATGTTCTTCTACCGGGTGATCGACGATATCGGTGATCTGGCCGACGAGGCCCAGCGGGTGGGCAGCCGCCTGCAACTGATGCTGGCCCGCTAGACCGGCAGCCTGGTCGAGGAGATCCCCATGCTGCTGGAATACGGCACCGTCTTCATCATCCTTGCCTGCGTCTTCGGCTTCTTCATGGCCTGGGGCGTGGGCGCCAACGACGTGGCCAATGCCATGGGCACCTCGGTGGGATCCCGGGCGCTGACGATCCGCCAGGCGGTGATCATCGCCGCCGTGTTCGAGTTCGCCGGCGCGTGGCTGGCGGGCGGGCAGGTCACCCAGACCATCCGCAGCGGGATGGTGGACCCCAACCTCATGGCGGGCACACCCGAACTGCTGGTGTTCGGCATGCTTGCCTCGCTGCTGGCCGCGGGCACCTGGCTGCTGATCGCCTCCCATTTCGGCTGGCCGGTCTCCACCACCCATTCCATCGTCGGCGCCATCGTTGGGTTTGCCGCCGTGGGCATCGGCGTGGAGGTGGTGGAATGGGGCAAGGTGGGGCGCATCGCCATGTCCTGGGTGGTCTCGCCCCTGCTGGCCGGCGTGATCGCCTTCGCCCTGTTCCGCAGCGTGCAGGTCCTGATCCTGGACACCCGCGAACCCCTGGCCAACGCCAAGCGCTTCGTGCCCGGCTACATCTTCCTGGCGGCCTTTGTCACCGCCCTGGTGACCCTGTTCAAGGGACTCACCCACCTGGGTCTGGAATTCACCATCCTGGAGGCCTACGTCATTGCCGCCGCCATCGGCATCGTGGTCAGCGCCTTCGGCGTGACCGCGATCCGGCGCATGCGCTTCGATCCCAGCGAGGACCGGGACTTCCATTTCACCAGCGTGGAGAAGGTGTTCGGCGTGCTGATGCTGGTCACCGCCTGCGCCATGGCCTTCGCCCACGGCTCCAACGACGTGGCCAATGCCGTGGGCCCGCTTGCCGCCGTGGTGAGCGTGGTGCAGAGCGGCGGAGTGGTGACCACCCAGGCCGCCATGCCCATCTGGATCCTGCTGCTCGGCGGACTGGGCATCGTGGTGGGCCTGGTGACCTATGGCCACAAGGTGATCGCCACCATCGGTACCGGCATCACCCAGCTCACCCCCAGCCGCGGTTTCGCCGCGACCCTGGCCGCCGCGATCACCGTGGTGATGGCCTCCGGCACCGGCTTACCCATCTCCACCACCCACACCCTGGTGGGCGGTGTGCTCGGGGTCGGTATGGCGCGGGGCATCGCGGCCATCAACCTGGGCGTGGTGCGCACCATCTTTCTGTCCTGGATCGTGACGCTGCCGGCGGGGGCGATTCTGGCGATTGTGTTCTTCTTTGGGTTGAAGGGGGCGTTTGGGTTGGCGGCGGGGTAAGCCGTTGGTTTTTTGCTGAAGGCAAAATCAAAGGCTTCCGATCCCCGTTGCACGGGGCTCGGGTTACTTTCTTTACTTGTCTAAAGAAAGTAACCAAAGAAAGGACACCCGAATTTCTCGCCCCTGCGGGGTGCCCTGCGCGCGGGGGTGTTCCGGGGAGGTCGGCTGACAGGCCGTCCCTGGCCTGGCAGCCGACGCGCCGCATCCTTGCGGCGCCCCTGACGGGCTTTAACCCCGGAACACCCCCGTGCTCGGCGAGAAAAACGGGGGGGACGTCAAAGGCAGCAACCCCCTTAACCTGGGTAGCTTGTTGTTCTTTCGTAGGAGCCCCGACCCCGGGGCGAATTTCCCATCATTCGCCCCGGGGTCGGGGCTCCCACCAGGAAAACCCAAAGCAACTCGAAGCGGTTTTGACCCGCCTCCCCCTTATGCCGCACCGAGTAGCGCAGGCTTCGAGGGAAATAGCCCGAAGGGGCGCCGCAGGGACGCGGCGCGTCGCCTGCCAGGCCAGGGACGGCCTGTCAGGCGACCCCCTCGAAGCCGAGCAACGCAGGGGACCCGCGAACAGCGGGTGCGGCATCGGGGTGTCCTTCTTTTGGTTACTTTTCTTGGACAAGCAAGAAAAGTAACCCGAGCCCCGTGCAACGGGGATCGGAAGCCTTTGATTTGGCCTTTGGCTTGGCCTTTAACTCAACTCAACACAAGTCCAAGCCCCCATCCGCTTGCCCCCACCCCACCATCCGTTGCACTGTATCCCCACACTCATCAGCACTGGCCGCCCCCATGTCCAATGACCAGAACCCCGGCCTGACCCTGATCATCGTGCGCCACAGCCAGGCCGAGGACGCCGAGCGCTTTGCCCAGACCGGGCGGCCGGACTGCGAGCGCCCGCTGACCGAGCAGGGCATCAAGCGCATGAACCGGGCGGCCAAGGGGCTGCGCAAGCTGCTGGGGGGCGCCGACCGGGTGCTGACCAGTCCCTGTGCCCGGGCCGAGCACACCGCGCGCATCCTCGCCCGGGCCCTGGACGACGGGGCGGTAGAGAGCATCGAGGTGCTGGCCCCGGGCGCCGAACCGGAGACGGTCGCGCAGGCGCTGACGGATGCCTCGGTGCAGGGGGTGGTCCTGCTGGTGGGTCACGAGCCCGACCTGTCACGCCTGATCGCCTGGCTGTGTACCGGCCGCAAGACGCCCATGGTGGACATGAAAAAGGGCGCCGCCTGCGCGGTGCATTTCGACGCGGCCGTGGACAAGGGACGCGGTACCATCCTGTGGCTCATGACACAGGCGCAATTGCGCAAGCTGTAACCTTAACTTCATCGTTGCGGATTCAATATGGAAGGCATCAACCAGCCACCGGCGTCGAGTCCTCCATGTCGAATCTTCAACCGCTTCTGGAACCACTGTTCATGTTTCGACGCCGCCTGACGCCAGAAACCGTTGCCGCCGTGGACCTGGGGTCCAACAGCTTCCACATGATCGTCGCGCGGGTGAAGGACGGTCATGTGCACATGCTCGATCGCCTGCGCGAGACCGTGCGCCTGGCGGGCGGCCTGGATGATCGCAATCAGCTCTCGGAAAAGGCCATGGAACGCGCCCTGGGCTGCCTGGAGCGCTTCGGTCAGCGGGTGCGTGATCTGCCGCCCGGCGCGGTGCGCGCGGTGGGGACCAACACCCTGCGTAAGGCGCGCAATGCGGCCGAGTTCATGGAGCGGGCCACCGAGGCGTTGGGGCACCCCATCGAGGTGATCGGCGGCCACGAGGAGGCACGCCTCATCTATCTGGGGGTCTCCCACACCCTTGCCGATGATGGCGGCCACCGCCTGGTGGTGGACATCGGCGGCGGCAGCACCGAACTCATTATCGGCGAGCGCTTCGAGCCGGTGTACGGCGAGAGCCTGTACATGGGCTGCGTGAGTTTCAGCCAGTGGTATTTCCCCGAAGGGGCGATCACGGAGACCGGCTGGCGCACCGCGGACATCGCTGCGCGACTGGAACTGCAACCGGTGGAGCGTCAGTTCCGGCGCATGGGTTGGCGCGAGGCCCTGGGTGCCTCGGGCACCCTGCTGGCGGTGGAGCGGGTGCTGCGTGAGCAGGGCTGGAGTACTGGCGGCATCACCCTGGAGGGGCTCAGGCAACTGCGCCAGGCCATGCTCAAGGCCGGTCACGTCTCGCGTCTCGAACTCAACGGCCTGAACGAGGACCGCAAGCCGGTGTTCCCCGGCGGGGTGGCGGTGATCATGGCCATCTTCGAGGCCCTGGACATCGCCAGCATGCAGGTCTCCGACGGCGCCCTGCGCGAGGGCTTGATCTATGACCTGCTCGGGCGCATCAGCCACGAGGACGTGCGCGCGCGCACCATCGAGGGCCTGATGCGCCGCTTCGGCGTGGACGAGGCCCACGCCCGCCGGGTGGAGACCACGGCGCGGCAATTGCTCGAATTCGCAGGCGAGGCCTGGAACCTGGACGAGGACGCCGCGGATACCCTGTCGTGGTCCGCGCGGCTGCATGAACTGGGTCTGGCCATCTCCCATTCCGGCTACCACAAGCACGGTGCCTACCTGCTGGAGAACGCGGACCTGGCAGGCTTCTCCCGCCAGGACCAGCGTCAGCTCGCGCTGCTGGTGCTGGCCCACCGGCGCAAGTTCCCCGCCAAGCTCATGGCCCAGGCCCTGCAGGACGAGGCCCTGGAGCGCATCACCCGCCTGGCCGTGCTGCTGCGTCTGGCGGTGCTGCTGCACCGAAGCCGGGGCGAGAATGCGCCGGCGCTGGAGAGACTCGAGGTCATGCGCAACGGTGTGAAGCTGTGCTTCCCGCCCGGCTGGCTGGAGACCCACCCCATGACCCGGGCGGACCTGGAACGGGAAAAGGGCTACCTGAAATCGGCGGGGATCAAGCTCAAGTTCGAGTGATGTCCTGAGCGGATGGCTGTGCCGCAAAGACGCACTGGCGCAGAGATCAAAGGCATTGCTCAGACAGGATTGACATGATTAACCGGATTGACGAAAACATTGCGCAACATGCGTCTTAAGAAATCATGTAAATCCTGTTAATCCTGTCCAATCCTTTCCTCTGCGCCTGCGCCTGCGCGTCTCTGCGGCGAAATGCCCTTATCCAGGTAAACCAGTGAGCTGCGCCAGCAGGTCGTTCTGCGCCGAGCGGGGTTTCTGGTTGGCGGGGGGCCTGATGCGCTTGTAGCCGCCGTCCTTCTGCAGCACCCAGGCCTGGGTGTTGTCGGTGAGATAGGCCACCAGGGATTCCTGGATCACCCGCTTGCGCAGGTTCTCTTCGGTGATGGGGAAGGCCACTTCCACGCGGCGGAAGAAGTTGCGCGGCATCCAGTCGGCGCTGGAGAGGAACAGCTCGTTGTCACCGGAATTCTCGAAATAGAACACCCGTGAGTGCTCCAGGAAGCGGCCCATCACGGAGCGCACCTGGATGTTGTCCGAGACCCCGGGTACGCCGGGGCGCAGGCTGCACACGCCGCGCACCACCAGATCCACCTTCACCCCCGCCTGGGAGGCCCGGTACAGGGCCTGGATGATGCGTGGCTCGATGAGCGAGTTCATGCGCGCCATGATGCGCGCCGGCTTGCCCGCCCGGGCATGTTCGGTTTCCCGCTCGATGCGCTCCAGCATGCCCGAGTGCAGGGTGAAGGGGGCCTGCAGCAGCTTCTTGAGCTTGGACACCTTGCCCAGGCCGGTGAGCTGCTGGAACACCTTGTGCACGTCCTCGCCGATGGTCTTGTCGGCGGTGAGCAGGCCGAAGTCGGTGTAGGCCCGGGCGGTCCCGGCGTGGTAGTTGCCGGTGCCCAGATGCACGTAGCGTACGATCTTGCCCTTCTCCCGGCGCACCACCATGGCGAGTTTGGCGTGGGTCTTGTAGCCCACCACGCCGTATACCACGTGGGCGCCGGCGTCCTGCAGGCGGTTGGCCAGCTGGATGTTGGCCTCTTCGTCAAAGCGGGCGCGCAGTTCCACCACCACCGTGACCTCCTTGCCCTCCTGGGCCGCCTCGATGAGGATGTCCACCAGCTGGGATCGCAGGCCGGTGCGGTACAGGGTCTGCTTGATGGCCAGCACGTCCGGGTCCCGGGCCGCCTGGCGCAGGAACTCCACCACCGGCATGAAGGACTGGTAGGGGTGATGCAGCAGCAGGTCGTTGTGGCGCACGGACTGGAAGACGTCCGCACCCGTGGGCAGGGAGGCGGGCAGCGACGGGGTGAAGGCCGGGAAACGCAGGTCCGGGCGCTCGACCAGGTCATGCACCGCCAGCAGGCGGTTCAGGTTCACCAGGCCGTTGACCTGGAACAGGTCCCCGGCGGCCAGCTTGAACTGGCGCAGCAGGAAGTCCGCGGTGCTGTCGGGGCAGTTGTCCGCCACCTCCAGGCGCACCGCTTCGCCGTAGTTGCGCTGGGGCAGTTCGCCCTCCAGGGCCATCAGCAGATCGTCGATCTCCTCCTCGCGCACGAACAGGTCCGAGTTGCGCGTCAGGCGGAACTGGTAGCAGCCGGTGACCTTCATGCCCTGGAACAGCTCCCCCACATGGGCGTGCAGGATGGAGGACAGGAACACGAAGTCGTAGTCGCCACGTGCGATCTCCCGAGGCACACGGATGACCCGGGGCAGGGAGCGGGGCGCCTGCACCACGGCCATGCGGCTCTCCCGCCCGAAGGCATCCTTGCCCTCCAGGGTGACGATGAAGTTCAGGCTCTTGTTGAGGATGCGCGGGAACGGGTGCGCCGGATCGAGGCCCAGTGGCGAGAGCACCGGCAGCAGCTCCTGGGTGAAAAACTCGCGGACCCAGTTGGCCTGGACCTCGTTCCAGTGGGTGCGGCGCAGGAAGCGTACGCCTTGCACCTCGAGCGCCGGAATGAGGATGTCGTTCAGGGTCCGGTACTGGTCGGCCACCAGTTCGTGCGCCCGGGCGCTGACCCGGGTGAGCTGTTCGGTGGCCGAGAGCCCGTCAGGCCCAGGGGTGTTCACGCCCAGCTGGACCTGCTGCTTGAGGCCCGCGACGCGCACCTCGAAGAACTCGTCCAGGTTGGTGCTGGAGATGCATAGGAATCGCAGCCGCTCCAGGAGGGGGATGGAATCATCCTTCGCCAGGTCCAGCACCCGGGCGTTGAACTCCAGCAGACTCAGTTCACGGTTGAGGAACAGCTCGGGATTGGCGAGATCGATGTCGTTCATGGCACCGGGCGCAGGCGTGGACGGGGTTCACGAAAGCTTAATAGTGCCACATGACGGGGTTGTGAATCCTGGAAAGGCCCTGCCGCAGAGACGCAAAGGCGCGGAGCAAAGGATTGGACAGGATTAACATGATTGACATGATTTCTTATGGCGCGTATTGGGCTATGTGTTCGTCAATCCTGTTAATCATGTAAATCCTGTCAGAACAATGCCTTTAATCTCTGCGCCTGTGCGTCTCTGCGGCAAGCCCTGAAAATCAGGCCATGAGAAATTCCAGCAGGGCCTTCTGGGCGTGCAGGCGGTTTTCCGCCTCGTCCCAGACTACGCTCTGGGGGCCTTCCAGCACCTCGGTGGAGACCTCTTCCTCCCGGTGGGCGGGCAGGCAGTGCATGAACAGGGCGTCGGGCCTGGCGAGCGCCATGAGTGCGCCGTTGACCACGTAGCGGGCGAAGGCCTGGCGGCGCTGGCTCTGTTCGTCCTCCTGGCCCATGCTGGCCCAGACATCGGTGACCACCAGGTCCGCGCCCCTGGCCGCCTCCCGAGGATCGCGAATGATGCGTGCACAGTCGCCGGCCTGCTGCATCAGGTCCGGGTCCGGGTCATAGCCTTCGGGGCAGGCGATGTGCAGGGTGAAGCCCAGGCGCTGGGCGGCGGTGATGTAGCTGTTGCACATGTTGTTGCCATCGCCCACGTAGCAGACCGTGCGCCCGGCGATGTCGCCCCGGTGCTCGAACCAGGTCTGCATGTCGGCGAGCAGCTGGCAGGGGTGTTCCAGGTCCGTGAGGCCGTTGATCACCGGCACCCGGGAATGGGCGGCGAAGCGCTCGATCTTCTCGTGTTCGAAGGTGCGGATCATCACCCCGTCCACCATGCGCGACAGCACCCGGGCGCTGTCCTCGATGGGCTCGCCGCGGCCCAGCTGGGTGTCCCGGGGAGACAGGAACAGGGCGTGGCCGCCCAGCTGGATCATGCCCACCTCGAAGGACACCCGGGTGCGGGTGGAGGACTTCTCGAAGATCATGCCCAGGGTCTTGCCCTTGAGGGGGGTGTGCTCGACGCCCTCGTAGTGCATGCGCTTGAGTTCCGTGGCGCGGGCGATGAGGCCGCGCAGTTCTTCGGTGGTGAGATCCAGCAGGGACAGAAAGTGACGCACGCTCATGGGGCCTCCGGTTGACTTCAGGCCGGGGTGGCAGTGTAGGACTGCACGAGTTCGGTGAGTTGATCGAGCAGCTGATCCGCTTCCGTGTCGCTGATGATCAGCGGCGGCAGCAGACGGATCACCCGCTCGGCGGTGACGTTGATGAGTAGCCCCGCCTGCAGGGCCTTGCCTACCAGTTCGGCGCAGGGACGATCCAGCTCAATGCCGATCATGAGCCCGCGGCCGCGGATCTCGCGCACGGCGGCATGATTGCCCAGGCGCTGCCGGAAACCGGCCAGCAGGTATTCGCCCATGTGCGCGGCCTTGCCCGGCAGGTCTTGCTTGTCCATGGTCTCCAGCACCGCGAGGGCGGCGCGGCACACCAGCGGGTTGCCGCCGAAGGTGGTGCCGTGGCTGCCGGGGGTGAACAGGGAGGCGGCCTTGCCCCGGGCAAGCGATGCGCCGATGGGCACGCCGTTGCCCAGTCCCTTGGCCAGGGACAGCACGTCGGGCAGCACGCCTTCGTGCTGGTAGGCGAACCAGCGCCCGGTGCGGCCGATGCCCGCCTGGATCTCGTCCAGCATCATCAGCCAGTCGTGCCGGTCGCACAATTCGCGGATGCCCTGCAGATAGCCCGCCGGAGGCACGCGGATGCCGCCCTCGCCGGTAATGGGTTCCACCAGTACCGCCACCACGTCCGGGTTGCCGGCGTGTTGCTCGATGGCGGCCAGATCCCCGTAGGGCACCCGCAGGAAACCGGACACCAGGGGCTCGAAGCCCTTCTGGATCTTCGCGTTGCCGGTGGCGGTCAGGGTGGCCATGGTGCGGCCGTGGAAGCTGCCTTCCATGACGATCACCGTGGGATTGGCAATGCCACGGGCATGGCCGTGCAGGCGCGAAAGCTTGATGGCCGCCTCGTTGGCCTCGGCGCCGGAATTGCAGAAGAATGCCCGCTCCATACCGGACAGCGCGCACAGGCGCTCGGCCAGCTGCTCCTGCAGGGGGATGCGGTAGATGTTGGAGGTGTGGATCAGGGTGTTGGCCTGATCGCACAGGGCGCGGGCCACCGCCGGGTGGGCGTGGCCCAGGCCGCAGACCGCGATGCCCGAGAGGGCATCCAGGTAGCGACGGCCCTCGGTGTCCCACAGCCACACGCCTTCCCCGCGCTCGAAGGCGACGGGCTGGCGACCATAGTTGTGCATCAGGGCGTCCGACATGGCGATATCCGGGAAAGTGGTGTCCAAAAAACGCAAAACGGCAGCGATATAGAGCTGCCGCGTCGGGTTCATTATACGCGTGGGGGCGCGGCGTTCAATTCTTGTCTGGCGTGTTGGAAAGCGGACCGCGAAGGACGCCAAGGCATGCGCCAAGGTCGCAAAGGAAACCCTGCAAGCTGAAAAGAACCTTCGTGCCCTTCGCGCCTATCTTGGCGTCCTTCGCGGTCCGCTTTGGGGCCAAAAAAAACCGGCAGGAGTTCCCCCCCTGCCGGTTTTCTGTCAGCCCCCGGAAGGGGCCGGGGTACTTCAGGCGTAGTTCTTGGCCACGAAGTCCCAGTTCACCACGTTCCAGAACGCCTCCAGGTACTTGGGGCGGGCGTTGCGGTAGTCGATGTAGTAGGCGTGCTCCCACACATCGGCGGTCATCAGGGGCTTCTTGTCGGTGGTCAGCGGGGTGGCGGCGTTGCTGGTGTTGACGATCTCCACGCTGCCGTCGGCATTCTTCACCAGCCAGGTCCAGCCGGAACCGAAATTGCCGGCGCCGGAGGCGGCGAACTTCTCCTTGAACTCGGCGAAGGAGCCGAAGGCCTTGTTGATGGCATCGGCCAGGGCGCCGGTGGGCTCACCGCCGCCGTTGGGGCCCATGCAGTTGAAGTAGAAGGTGTGGTTCCACACCTGGGCGGCGTTGTTGAAGATGCCGCCGGCGGGGGCCTTCTTCACGATGTCCTCCAGGGACATGTTCTCGAACTCGGTGCCCACGATCAGCTTGTTCAGGTTGGTCACGTAGGTGGCGTGGTGCTTGTCGTGGTGGAACTCCAGGGTCTCCGCGGAGATGTGCGGGGCCAGGGCGTCCTTGGCATAGGGCAGGGCAGGCAGTTCGTGGGCCATGAGTGTTCTCCTGTTCTTCTTGAGTGAATGTCAGGCCTTGCGAAGGTTGAAGGCCCGAAGTGAATCCTGAGGAAAGTCGTTAAGATTAGGGCAGGGCCTCCCGCCAATGCAATAATGTCCACTCTGCATACCGTTGAATGCTGCCATGCTCGATCCTGTTGAACTCAGCCTGTTCGCCAGCCGGGTGGACTCCATCTGCGGCGAGATGGGCGTGCAGCTGGCCCAGGCGGCCTTCTCGCCCAACATCCGCGACCGGCTGGATTTCTCCTGCGCCCTGTTCGACGCAGACGGCGGGCTGTGCGCCCAGGCGGCCCACATCCCGGTGCACCTGGGTAGCATGGCCTATGCCATGGCCGACATCGTCGCGGGGCTTGAATGGGCGCCGGGCGACATGGTGATGCTCAACGATCCCTTCCTGGGCGGCACCCACCTGCCGGATGTGACCGTGGTGGCGCCCCTGTTCGCGGGGGATGCACTGGTGGCCTTCGTGGCCAACCGTGCCCACCACGCGGACATCGGCGGCGAGGCGCCGGGTTCCATGCCCCTGTCCCGCAGCCTGATGGAGGAGGGTATCCTGATCCCGCCCGGGCACATCGTGCGGGGCGGTGCGCTGAACCGGGCACGGCTCGCCGAGATCACCGCCGCCACCCGCAATCCCCGGGACGCAGAGGGGGATTTCGCCGCCCAGATCAGTGCCAACCGCCGGGGTCTGGAACGCCTCGCTGCCCTGGTCGAGTCCCTGGGTGTAGAAGCTTGGTCGCAGGCCGTGTCTCAGCTCAACGACTACGGCGCGCGCCTGGCACGCAGCGCCCTGGCGGCCATCCCCGAGGGTCGCTTCGAGTTCGAGGATTGCATGGACGACGACGGACTCGGTCACGCGGACATCCCCATCCGGGTGGCCATCGAGCGTCACGGCGAGGACCTGCGGGTGGACTTCACCGGCACCGCGCCCCAGGTCCAGGGCAACATCAACTGCCCCCTGTCGGTGACCGCCGCCGGCGTGTTCTATGCCCTGCGCTGCCTCATGCCGCCCCAGACCCCCGCCTGCGCCGGCACCTTCAGCCCCATCCATCTTTCGGTTCCCGAGGGCAGCTTGCTCAACGCCCTGCGACCTGCGGCGGTGGCGGCCGGCAACGTGGAGACCAGCACCCGGGTGGTGGACGTGGTGCTCGGCGCGCTGGCACACGCCCTGCCGGATCGCATCCCCGCCGCCAGTCACGGCAGCATGAACAACGTCGCCATGGGTTATGGCGGCAAGCATCCCTGGGGTTACTACGAGACCCTGGGCGGCGGCATGGGCGCCGGCCGCAACGGCGGCGGACTGTCCGCCGTGCAGACCCACATGACCAACACCCGCAACACGCCCATCGAGGTGCTGGAGAGCCGCTACCCGTTACGGGTGCGCCGCTACGCCCTTAGACGCTGCTCCGGCGGGCAGGGCGCCCGTCCCGGCGGTGACGGCCTGATCCGCAGCTACGAGTTCCTGGCCCCCGCCCACGTGACCCTGCTCACCGAGCGCCGCCGCCACGCCCCCTGGGGCCTCGACGGCGGTGGTGACGGAGCGCCCGGCATCAACCGCCTCAACGACGAGATCCTCCCCGGCAAGGTCAGCCGCGAAGTGCAGCCAGGCGACGTGCTCACCATCGAGACCCCGGGTGGGGGTGCCTTTGGCACAGTGGCTAGTGGCAAGTAGCAAGTGGCTAGGAAAACCGGTGTTAGAATGCTTAGGCAGGTGATGCCGTCATCCATCGAGATGTGAGCGGCAGCCACTGCGCACTTCCTTGCCACTCGCCACTTGAGACTAGCCACTGCCCTTATGTGCGGCATCTGCGGTGAACTGAATTTCCACGGCGCGCTCCCCGAGCTCTCCTCCATCCGGCGCATGCTGGACAGGCTGGAGCGGCGCGGTCCCGACCACGAAGGCATGTGGAGCGACGGCTCGCTCGCCTTCGGCCACCGGCGCCTGTCCATCCTCGATCTCTCCGAACGTGCCCATCAGCCCATGCTGGATCCGGGGCTCGGCTATGCGGTGGTGTTCAACGGCACGATCTACAACTTCCGGGATCTGCGTGCGCAGCTGGAGGCGCGCGGGCACCAGTTCTTCTCCACCGGCGACACCGAGGTGATCCTCAAGGCCTACGCCGAGTGGGGCGGGGACTGCGTGCGTCACTTCAAGGGCATGTTCGCCATCGCCCTGTGGGACCTGCGCAACCGGCGCCTGTTCCTGGCCCGGGACCGCATGGGCATCAAGCCCCTCTACTACACCCAGGACGCCCAGCGCCTGCGCTTTGCCTCCAACAGCCAGGCCCTGCTGGCCGCCGGCGGCGTGGACACGGCCATCGACCCGGTGGCCCTGCATCACCACTTCACCCTGCACGCGGTGGTGCCCGCGCCGCGCACCCTGTTCAAGGGCATCCGCAAGCTGCCGCCGGCCCACACCCTGACCATCGAGGCCGACGGCCGCAGCCACCTGACCCGTTACTGGCACCTGGATGCCGTGCGCCCTTCAGAGCCGCGCAGCGAGCAGGAATGGATCGATGCCATCCACGAGAGCCTGCGCCTGGCGGTGAAGCGCCGGTTGGAGATCGCCGACGTGCCCGTGGGCGTGCTGCTCTCAGGCGGGCTGGACTCCAGCCTGCTGGTGGCGCTGCTGGCCGAGAGCGGCGTGCAGGGCCTGAAGACCTTCACCGTGGGCTTCGAGGACCAGCCCGAGGAGAAGGGCAGCGAGTTCGAGTATTCCGACCCGGTGGCCGAGCGCTACGCCACCGAGCATCACCGCTTCCACGTGCCCAACGCCGAGGTGCTCACCCGCCTGCCCGAGGCGGTGGACGCCATGGCCGAGCCCATGGTGGGCCAGGACGCGGTGGCCTTCTACCTGCTCTCGGAGCAGGTCTCCAGGCACGTCAAGGTGGTGCAGTCGGGGCAGGGTGCGGACGAGGTCTTCGGCGGCTATTTCTGGTATCCGCGCATGGCCGGGGAGACCGAGGGCAGCCGGGTGGAGCGTTTCCGCAAACACTACTTCGACCGGGACCACGACGAGTTCGCGCGCATGATCGACCCGGCCCTGGTGGACGGGGACCATACCGCCGCGCTGATCGGCGAGCTGCTGGACGCCCCGGGCGCGGACACCATGCTGGACGCGGTGCTGCGCCTGGACGTGACCACCCTGATCGTGGACGACCCGGTCAAACGGGTGGACAACATGACCATGGCCTGGGGCCTGGAGGCCCGGGTGCCGTTCCTGGACCACGAACTGGTGGAGCTGGCCGCCGCCATGCCGCCGGAGCTGAAACTCCAGGAGGGCGGCAAGTACGCCCTGCGCAAAATAGCCCGCGGCCGCCTGCCCGATGCGGTGATCGACCGGCCCAAGGGCTATTTCCCGGTGCCGGCCCTGAAATACGTGCGCGGCGAGTTCCTGGACTTCATGCGCGACATCCTGGATTCCCTCGCCTGCCGGGAGCGGGGCCTGTACCAGCGGGATTACGTGGAGAGGCTGCTCAAGGCCCCCGAGCAGCACCTTACCCGCATCCAGGGCAGCAAGCTCTGGCACCTGGCCCTGCTGGAGTTCTGGCTGCAGCGCAACGTGGACGGGCGGTGAGTCATCTGCCGCCGAGCGGGGCGATGGAATGGACAGGATTTGTCAGGACTCAGGATCGCGACATAAAGCTTTTTGACAGGATTAACATGATTAACATGATTAACAGGGTTTAAGGCGGCTTAAATCCTGTTAATCATGTTAATCCTGTCAGATCCTTTATCTTTGGCCCTTTTCTACAAGTCCTGAAAAATCCTGTCCATTCATTTCTCTGCGCCTCTGCGGCAGATTGCCCCACAGCCGGGCCGTTTATTTGCCGGGGGGTGGGGTATAGACTACCCGACCGGATACATCTTTTGATTTGAGAGGTTACAAGACGTGGACGCGCTCGAACGCATCAAGCAGCAGGTGGAAGGTCATTCCGTGGTCATCTTCATGAAGGGCACGCCCCAGTTCCCCATGTGCGGCTTCTCCAGCCGTGCCGTGGAGGCCCTGAAGCAGTGCGGTCAGGAGTTTGCCTACGTGAACGTGATCGCCGATCAGGAGATCATGCAGGCCCTGCCCCAGTATGCCAACTGGCCCACTTTCCCCCAGGTCTACATCGACGGCGAGCTGGTGGGCGGCTGCGACATCACCCTGGAGCTGTTCCAGAGCGGTGAGCTGAAGAAGATGGTCGACGAGGCGACTGCGAAGCGCAAAAGCGCGTAATTGAAGTGGGAAGGAAATCCGAAGTGTGAATTGAGAAGTGGGAAGTTAAAGCCTTTCACTGCCTACTTCCCGATTCGCACTTCCCACTTACCCCACGACCCTGTTGCGTCCCTCGGCCTTCGCCCGGTACAGGTTCTCGTCGGCGATCTTGAGCATCCCCTGGATGGTCACCATCTGCTCGCCGTGCCGGTAGCAACAGGCGCCGATGGAGGCGGTGACGGGGATCTGGCCCTCGGAGGTGGGGAAAGGGTCCTTGCTCACGGTGTCCAGCACCCGCTGGAAGATGCCCGGGTTGCAGTTGTCCACATCGTGGAAGTGCATCACCAGGGCGAATTCCTCTCCTCCCAGTCGCGCCACCATGTCCATGGGGCGCAATGCCAGCCGCAGACGTTTTGACAGGGTGGTCAGCACCTCGTCGCCCACGTCGTGGCCGTAGGTGTCGTTGATCTGCTTGAAGTGATCCACGTCCAGCAGGCCCACGCACATGCCGCCGCCGCGCCCCTGGGTCTCCAGCAGCACGGCCTCCAGGCGCTTGTTGAGCGCACGGCGGTTGGGCAGGCCGGTGAGCGGGTCGGTGGTGGAGAGATATTCCAGCTGCCGGTTGGCGGCGGCCAGGGCGGAGGAGGTCTCCAGTACGGTGTTCTGCAGCCGGGCGATGCGTCCGGCCGCGTAGACCCGGGCGGCCAGCTGGGTCTGGTTGACCGGCTTGGTGAGGTAGTCGTCCACCCCGTGGCGGAAGGCCTCCATCATGGGTTCGTCGCCTTCCTTGCCGGTGAACAGGATGATGGCGGTGTAGTGACCACGATCATCGTCCTTCTGGCGGATCGCGGCGGTCAGCTCCAGACCGTTCATCTCCGGCATGACCCAGTCCGCCAGCACCACCTCGGCGCGCCGGTCGCTGAGCATGGCCAGGCATTCCGAGGCGGATCCGGCCATGCGGATGTCGGTGTAACCGATGCGGTTGAGCGTGGTGCGCAGCACGGCACGGCTGTACTGCATGTCGTCGACGATGACGATGGCGAGGTCTTCGACCATCCCTTGTTCAGCCCTGGTTTGATTGTGTTTTGTCGTTGTCTCGGCCGTATTCGCTTCCATACCGGCTTCTCCTCTCCCTTGGGCCCTTATAACGGCTTGTTCAGGCCTTGTCCATGAGCGTATCGACGGGCGGCATGGCCACCGGTCCCCAGCGGTTGATCACGTGGCAGAAGAGATCGGCGGTCTTCTCGGCGTCGTAGACGGCGGAGTGGGCCTCGCTGTTGCTCCATTCCATGCCCGCCGCCTGTACCGCGCGGGCCAGTACCGTCTGGCCGAAGGCCATGGCCGACAGGGTCACCGTGTCCAGGCTGCTGAAGGGATGGAAGGGGTTGCGCTTGAGCCCGGCCCGTTCCGCGCCCTGGTGGATGAAGGAAAGATCAAAGCCGGCGTTGTGCCCCACCAGGATGGCGCGCTTGCAGGCATTGAGCTTCATCTCCTCGCGCACGCCGCGAAATACCGTGGCCAGGGCGTCCTTTTCGGGGTGGGCGATGCGCAGCGGGTGCCAGGGATTGATGCCGTTCACTTCCAGGGACTTGGGGTCCAGGTTGGCCCCTTCGAAGGGCTGAACGTGGAAGGACAGGGTCTGGTGCCGGTACAGCTGACCTTCGGGGTCCATGCGCAGCAGCACCGCCGCCACCTGCAGCAGGGCGTCGGTGCGCGGGTTGAAGCCGCCGGTCTCCACGTCCACCACCACCGGCAGGAAGCCCCGGAAGCGCTGAGCCAGGGGGATGAAGTCGGATGTCTCGCTCATGGGTGCGTAGGGTAATACAGACGGGGTGTGAAGGGCGAAGTAAGAATTGGGAAGTGGGAAGTGAAAGGCCTCGCTTCGCACTTCCCAATTCCAACTTCCCACTTCAGACGAGTTTCCAGCCTATCTTCCCGCCGGCCCGCAGGGGCACCACCGTCTCGCCACCCAGGGGATACTCCCCGGGCACCTCCCAGTCCTGCTTCACCAGGGTGATGCGCTCCTCGTTCACCGGCAGGCCGTAGAAGCGCGGGCCGTTGAGGCTGGCGAAGCCCTCCAGCCTGTCCAGCGCGCCGGCCTGCTCGAAGGCCTCGGCGTAGAGTTCGATGGCGCCATGGGCGCTGTAGATGCCGGCGCAGCCGCAGGCGGACTCCTTGGCGCCCTTGGCATGGGGCGCGCTGTCGGTACCCAGGAAGAAGCGCGGGTGGCCCTCGGCCAGCACGTCCATGATGGCCTTGCGATGGCTTTCCCGCTTGAGCACCGGCAGGCAGTAGTGATGCGGGCGGATGCCGCCCTGGAACAGGGCGTTGCGGTTCATGAGGATGTGCTGCGGGGTCACCGTGGCGCCCACCCGCTCACCGGCCTCGCGCACGAAGGCCACGGCATCTGCGGTGGTGATGTGTTCGAACACGATCTTCAGTTCCGGGAAGTCCCTGCGCAGGGGCGCGAGGGTCTGTTCGATGAACACCGCCTCCCGGTCGAACACGTCCACGGCCGGGTCGGTGGCCTCGCCGTGGATCAGCAGGGGCAGACCCGCGGCCTGCATGGCCTCCAGGGCGGCGTAGGTATGGCGGATGTGGGTCACGCCGGCATCGGAATGGGTGGTGGCGCCGGCCGGATAGAGCTTGACGCCGAACACGATGCCGCTGTCCCGGGCGCGCTGGATCTCTTCCGGGGAGGTGGCGTCCGTGAGGTACAGGGTCATCAGCGGGGTGAAGTCCACGCCCTCGGGCACCGCCGCCAGGATGCGGTCGCGGTAGCCCTCGGCCTGGGCAGTGGTGGTCACCGGCGGCTTGAGGTTGGGCATGATGATGGCCCGGGCGAAGCGCGCGGCAGTATGCGGCACCACGTCCTTGAGCACTGCGCCGTCGCGCAGGTGCAGGTGCCAGTCGTCGGGACGTCGCAGGGTGAGGGTCTGGGGGACGGTCATGGCCTGATTCCTGTGTCTTTTCGGTAGCTTGCGGGCGTGACGGGGTGTGCCGATTGCTGCGCTGCACATTGACCTGTTTGCCCCGAGGCTTGAACATACCCGGCTTTGCTCTGCCCCGTGATCACGGGCGGGCTCAACAGAATGACTAACATATCAGGATTCTCCCCGGTTTGACCCTCCCGCCTGTGTCCGCCCCGATGGAGCAGGGGATGGTCGGCCGGTCACGGAACCTGACCCCACGAGGCTGGCATGACACAGCAGAATCAGACCCAGGATCTGGACGCCCAGGAAACCCAGGAGTGGCTCGACGCCCTTGAGGCGGTCATCAAGGCGGAGGGCCCCGAGCGGGCGCATTACCTGCTGGAACGCTTGGTGGACCAGGCCCGCCGTTCCGGCGCCTTCCTGCCGTATTCGGCCAACACGGCCTACGTGAATACCATCCCGCCGCACCTGGAGCCCGAGTATCCGGGTGACGGTGATCTGGAACATCGCATCCGCTCCTACATCCGCTGGAACGCCATGGCCATGGTGGTGAAGGCCAACCGCATCAGCGCCGAGCTGGGCGGCCACATCGCCACCTTCGCCTCCGCCGCCACCCTCTACGACGTGGGCTTCAACCACTTCTGGCGCGCCCCTTCCCATGAGCATGGCGGCGACCTGCTGTTCGTGCAGGGTCACTCCTCGCCGGGCATCTACGCCCGGGCCTTCCTGGAGGGGCGCCTCACGGCCGAGCAGCTTGACCACTTCCGCCAGGAGGTGGACGGCAAGGGCCTGTCCTCCTACCCGCACCCCTGGCTGATGCCGGATTTCTGGCAGTTCCCCACGGTGTCCATGGGCCTCGGCCCCATCATGGCCATCTACCAGGCCCGCTTCATGAAGTACCTGCAGGACCGCGGTCTGGCCAACACCAAGGACCGCAAGGTGTGGTGCTTCATGGGCGACGGCGAGGTGGACGAGCCGGAGTCCCTGGGCGCCATCTCCCTGGGCTCCCGGGAGAAGCTCGACAACCTCACCTTCGTGGTCAACTGTAACCTGCAGCGCCTGGACGGCCCGGTGCGCGGCAACGGCAAGATCGTGCAGGAGCTGGAAGCCACGTTCCGCGGCGCCGGCTGGAACGTGATCAAGGTGCTCTGGGGAAGCTACTGGGATCCGCTGCTGGCCCGGGACACCAAGGGTCTGCTGCACCAGCGCATGATGGAGGCCGTGGACGGCGATTATCAGAACTACAAGTCCAAGGACGGCGCCTACGTGCGCGAGCATTTCTTTGGCAAGTACCCGGAACTCAAGGCCATGGTGGCCAAGATGACCGACGAGGACATCTGGCGCCTGAACCGCGGTGGCCACGACCCTTACAAGGTCTACGCCGCCTACAAGGCCGCCATGGAATACACCGACGGGCCGACCGTGATCCTCGCCCATACCGTGAAGGGCTACGGCATGGGCGGCGCCGGCGAGGGCCAGATGCGCACCCACAGCCAGAAGAAGCTGGGCGTGGACGACATGAAGGCCTTCCGCGACCGCTTCAGCATCCCGCTCAGCGACGAGCAGGTGGAGCGCGCCGAGTACATCAAGCCGGACGAGGACGCGCCGGAGATGAAGTACATGCACGAGCGGCGCAAGGCACTCGGCGGCTACATGCCGGTGCGCAAGCACAAGGCCGCGCCGCTCGAGATCCCGGAGCTGTCCGTGTTCGACGCCCTGCTGGAATCCAGCGGCGAGCGCGAGATGTCCACCACCATGGCCTTCGTGCGCATGATCACCGCGCTCGCCCGGGACAAGAAGGCGGGCCGCCACGTGGTGCCCATCGTGCCCGACGAGGCGCGCACCTTCGGCATGGAGGGCCTGTTCCGCCAGCTGGGCATCTACTCCTCCGTGGGCCAGCTCTACGAGCCCCAGGACCGTGACCAGGTGATGTACTACAAGGAGGACAAGCAGGGTCAGATCCTGGAGGAGGGCATCAACGAGGCCGGTTCCATGTCCTCGTGGATCGCCGCCGCCACGTCGTACTCCACCCACGGCGTGAACATGATCCCCTTCTATATCTTCTATTCCATGTTCGGCTTCCAGCGGGTGGGGGATCTCATCTGGGCCGCCGGCGACATGCAGGCGCGCGGCTTCCTCATGGGCGCCACCGCCGGTCGCACCACGCTGGCCGGCGAGGGCCTGCAGCACCAGGACGGTCACAGCCTGATGATGGCCGCCAACGTCCCCAACTGCATCAGCTACGACCCCACCTTCGCCTACGAGCTGGCGGTGATCGTGCACGACGGCCTGCGCCGCATGTACGCCGAGCAGGAGAGCGTCTTCTACTACATCACCGTCATGAACGAGAATTATCCTCAGCCGGCCCTGCCCAAGGGCGCCGAGGAGGGTATCGTCAAGGGCATGTACCTGTTCCAGAAGGGCGGGCGCGGCAAGAAGCAGCGCGTGCAGCTGATGGGCTCCGGCGCCATCCTGCGCGAGGTGATCGCTGCCGCCGAGCTGCTCAAGAGCGACTTCGGCGTGGAATCGGATATCTGGAGCGCCACCAGCTTCACCGAGCTGGCCCGCGAGGGCCGCGATTGCGAGCGTCACAACCTGCTGCACCCGGATGCCAGGCCCCGCGAGGCCTACGTGACCCGGTGCCTCAAGGACGCCGAGGGCCCGGTGATCGCCGCCACCGACTACGTGAAGGCCTACGCGGACCAGATCCGCGCCTGGGTGCCCGGGCGTTACGTGGTGCTGGGCACCGACGGCTTCGGTCGTTCCGACCTGCGCTCCGCCCTGCGTCGCCACTTCGAGGTGGACCGCCACTTCGTGGTCGTGGCGGCACTGAAGGCCCTGGCCGACGAGGGCGCCATCGCCGCCTCCAAGGTGGGCGAGGCGATCAAGAAATACGGCATCGACGTGAACCGGCCCAACCCGCTGCGCGCCTGAGCGCGCGGTGGGGCTTTGAGTTGCGTTGATCGATTACAAGACACTGGAGTTGCGAGATGAGCAACGTGGTTGAGGTGAAGGTCCCGGACATCGGGGATTTCAAGGACGTGGAAATCATCGATGTGCTGGTCAAGCCGGGTGACGCGGTCAAGGCCGAGGACCCGCTCATTACCCTGGAATCCGACAAGGCCACCATCGACATCCCGTCCCCGGGCGCCGGTGTCATCAAGGCGCTGAAGGTGAAAAAGGGCGACCGGGTCTCCCAGGGCGATGCCATCGCCGACATGGAGGCCGCGGCCGGCGCGCCCGCCGAAAAGCCGGCGCAGAAGGCCGCGGAGAAACCCGCCGAACCGGCGCCCTCGCCCAAGGCCGCCGAGCCGGAGCGCGCCGACACCGGGTCCGCCGCCGAGCCCGCGCGGCCCGCCGGTCCGCGCCCCTCGCCCACGGCGGGGTTGGTCAACGAGGAGGGCTTCCGCAAGGCCCATGCCTCGCCCACGGTGCGCCGTTTCGCCCGGGAACTGGGCGTGGATCTGGGCGCCGTGGACGGCAGCGGCCCCAAGGGGCGCATCCTCAGGGAAGACGTGCAGGGCTACGTGAAGCGGGCGCTCGCCCAGGGCGGCGGCGGTCTGGGCGTGGCGCCCATGCCGGAGATCGACTTCAGCCAGTTCGGTCCTGTGGAGACCCAGGCGCTGACCAAGATCAACAAGCTCACCGGTCAGAACCTGCACCGCAACTGGGTGACCATCCCCCACGTCACCCAGTTCGACGAGGCGGACATCACCGAGCTGGAGTCCTTCCGCAAGACCCTGGCCGAGGAATACAAGGACAAGGGGGTGAAGATCACCTTCCTGGCCTTCCTGATGAAGGCGGTGGTCTCGGCGCTCAAGGAATACCCGCGGGTGAACGCCTCCCTGGATGCCACCGGCGAGCACCTGATCCTCAAACAGTACTATCACGTCGGTGTGGCGGTGGACACGCCTGACGGCCTGGTGGTGCCGGTGATCCGCGACGTGGACCGCATGAGCCTGGTGGATATCGCCCGGGCCCTGCAGGAGATGTCCCAGAAGGCCCGGGACAAGAAGCTCAAGCCCGCCGATATGCAGGGGGGCTGCTTCACCATCTCCAGCCTCGGCGGCATCGGCGGCACCTCGTTCACGCCCATCGTCAACGCCCCCGAGGTGGCCATCCTGGGCGTCTCCCGGGCCAAGATGCAGCCGGTGTGGAACGGCAAGGAATTCACCCCGCGCATGATCCTGCCCCTGTCCCTGTCCTATGATCACAGGGTCATCGACGGCGCGCTGGGCGCACGCTTCACGACCTTTTTGAGCAGCCGGCTGTCGGATATGCGCAGGATGCTTCTGTAGGAAGGCGCGAGAGGCAGGATACAAGAGACAAGAGGCAAGAAGGGGTGCCGGTCGTAGGTCGGGCTTCAGCCCGACGCCGGTGCCCGTCGGAGCCGCCGTTGTCGGGCTGAAGCCCGACCTACAGGCAACTGTGGCCCATCGCTTGTCACGTAGGGTCTGAACATACGAGAACAAATCGGAGTTTTGCCATGGGCAAGGTGGTTGAGATCAAGGTGCCGGACATCGGCGATTTCAAGGGCGTGGAGATCATCGACGTCCTGGTGAAACCCGGTGACAAGGTCAAGCCGGAAGACCCGCTCATCACCCTGGAATCCGAGAAGGCCAGCATCGACATCCCCGCGCCCCAGGCCGGCAAGGTCAAGGGGCTCAAGGTGAAGAAGGGCGGCAAGGTCTCCCAGGGCGACGCCATCCTGGATCTGGAGGTGGACGAGGCCGAGGCGGCCAAGCCCGCCGACAAGTCTGCCAAGTCCGAAGCCAAGGCACCGGCGGCCAAGGCCTCGGCCACCGCCCCCGGCGACGCCGACATCAACTGCCAGCTACTGGTACTGGGTTCCGGTCCTGGCGGCTACACCGCCGCCTTCCGCGCCGCAGACCTGGGCCTGGACGTGGTCATGGTGGAGCGTTACGCCGAGATCGGCGGCGTGTGCCTGAACGTGGGCTGCATCCCCTCCAAGGCCCTGCTGCATGCGGGCCAGGTGATTGAGGAGGCCGAGGCCTTTGCCGAGCACGGCATCACTTTCGGCAAGCCCAGGATCGACCTCAAGAAACTGGCCAGCTACAAGGACGGCGTGGTGGGCAAGCTCACCGGCGGCCTCAAGCAGCTGGCCAAGCAGCGCAAGGTGCGCGTGGTCCATGGCACGGGGCAGTTCTCCTCTGCCAACACCCTCACGGTGGAGGGCAAGGACGGCACGCAGGTGATCGGTTTCGAGCAGGCCATCATCGCCGCCGGCTCCCAGGCGGTGAAGCTGCCCGGCTTCCCTTGGGACGACGAACGCGTCATGGATTCCACCGACGCCCTGATGCTCAAAGACGTGCCCAAGCGCCTGCTGGTGGTGGGCGGCGGCATCATCGGCCTGGAAATGGCCTGTGTCTACGACGCCCTGGGCGCCAAGGTGACGGTCTGCGAACTGTCCAACGAGCTCATGCCCGGCGCCGACCGCGATCTGGTGCGGCCGCTGGAGAAGCGCATCAAGGGCCGCTACGAGGCCATCTACACCGGCACCAAGGTGGCCAGGGCCGAGGCCACCAGGCAGGGCATCAAGGTGAGCTTCGAGGGCGGCAAGGCCCCGGAGACAGACACCTTCGACCGGGTGCTGGTGGCCGTGGGCCGCAGCCCCAACGGCAAGAAGATCAATGCCGAGGCCGCAGGCGTGCAGGTGGATGAGCGCGGTTTCATCAACGTGGACAAGCAGCAGCGCACCAACGTGGCCCACATCTTCGCCATCGGCGACATCGTCGGCCAGCCCATGCTGGCCCACAAGGCGGCCCATGAGGGCAAGGTGGCCGCCGAGGTCGCCGCCGGCGAGAAGTCCCACTTCGACGCCCGGGCCATCCCCTCCGTGGCCTACACCCACCCGGAGGTGGCCTGGATGGGCATCACCGAGACCGAGGCCAAGGCCCAGGGCATCGAGTACACCAAGGGCGTGTTCCCCTGGGCCGCCAGCGGCCGGGCCATCAGCGTGGGCGGCGACAGCGGCCTGACCAAGCTGCTGTTCGACGAACACGGCCGGGTGATGGGCGCCGGCATCGTCGGCCCCAACGCTGGCGAGCTGATCGGCGAGACGGTGCTGGCCCTGGAGATGGGTGCCGACATGGAAGACATCGGCCTGACCGTGCACCCCCACCCGACCCTGTCCGAAACCATCTGCTTCGCCGCTGAGGTGGCCCACGGCAGCGTCACGGACATCATGGCGCCCAAGCGGAAGTAGATTCCCTGCCCCTGAAAGCCTTCGACGCAAAGACGCGAAGACGCAGAGAAAAAGCTTTGTTGACAGGATTGACATGATTAACGGGATTTCTGAACGAGATTCCCGACAATCCTGTTAATCATGTCAATCCTGTCCACGCCTTATGCATTGCTCTGTGCCTCCGCTTCTGCGCGGCAGGTTCTTCTAAAGTCCCGCACACGCCCGCCGATACAGGGTCTATGGCCCGACTTATGGCGATCCTCATGCTGTTTGCCGCCGCGCCCGCCTGGGCGGGGGTGGAGTTCGGCGCGCGCCTGGAGCAGTCCTTCTGGACGGTCAGCAGCGCGCCGGATGCCTGCGAACTGCGCCACGAGATCCCCCGCTACGGGGTGGCGCGCTTCCAGGAGCGGGCCGGCCACGAGCTGGGATTCAGGCTGGATACCGATCTCTCCGGCGCCTCGGGCCGAGAGGCGCGGCTGGTGCTGGTGCCGCCCAACTGGCGTCATGACCTGCGTCCCCGGCACCTGGCGGACGTGGGCTCCGAGGCCCGGACCCTGAGCCTGGACAGGGCCACCACCCTGGAACTCTTTCACGCCCTGGAGGCCGGCTACCAGCTGAGCGTGGAGCATCCGTCCCCCGGGGCCGGCGGCTTCCAGGTGGCGGCGGCGGTCTCCACGGTGCGTTTCCGGGATGTGCAGGCGGAATTCAGCCGTTGCCGGGCCGGCATGATCCAGCTGGATTTCCGGCCGGTGGCCGAGTGGCGGGTGCATTTTGACACCAACCTGAGCCGCCTGGATGCCCGGGCCCACGAGACCCTGCGTGAGGTCCTCACCGCCTGGCGCGCCCAGCGCCACATGCGGGTGATCGTGGCCGGTCATGCCGACGTGCGCGGTGGCGACACCATCAATGACCCCCTGTCCCGGCGTCGCGCCGAGGCGGTGCGTACCTTCCTGGATGTCTACGGCATCCCCCGCAACCGCATCGAGCTGCGTTCCTTCGGCGCCACCTGGCCCCTGGACCCGGGCGAGGGCGAGGCCGCCTGGGCCCTGAACCGCCGCGCGACGGTCTGGCTGGCGCCATAGGGGCGATATAAATTCAAGATTCAAAATTCAAGATTCAAAGGACAGAGAACCCCTTTGAATCTTGAATTTTGAACTTTGAATCTCCCCTTACGTATAATCCCGCCCCCTATCCTCAACTTTTTCTTTGAAGGTTCCTCCATGGCCAGTGGCGTGAAAAAGGTGGTGCTTGCCTATTCCGGCGGGCTGGACACATCCGTGATCCTCAAGTGGCTGGAGGATACCTACGGCTGCGAGGTGGTGACATTCACCGCCGACATCGGCCAGGGGGAGGAGCTGGAGCCGGCCCGGACCAAGGCCCAGGCCATGGGCGTGAAGGAGATCTACATCGATGATCTGCGCGAGGAGTTCGTGCGGGACTTCGTGTTCCCCATGTTCCGCGCCAACACCCTGTACGAGGGCGAGTACCTGCTGGGCACCTCCATCGCCCGGCCGCTGATCGCCAAGCGCCTGATCGAGATCGCCAACGAGACCGGCGCGGACGCCATCTCCCACGGCGCCACCGGCAAGGGCAACGACCAGGTGCGCTTCGAGCTGGGCGCCTATGCCTTGAAGCCCGGCGTGAAGGTCATCGCCCCCTGGCGCGAGTGGGACCTCAACTCCCGCGAAAAGCTGCTGGCCTACGCCGAACAGCACGGCATCCCGGTGGAGATGAAGCGCGGCAAGAAGTCGCCGTACTCCATGGACGCCAACCTGCTGCACATCTCCTACGAGGGCGGCCCCTTGGAGGATCCCTGGTTCGAGGCAGAGGAGGACATGTGGCGCTGGAGCGTGTCTCCGGAGAACGCCCCGGATCAGCCCACCTACGTGGAGATCACCTACCAGAACGGCGACCCGGTGGCCCTGGACGGCAAGGCCATGAGCCCGGCCACCCTGCTGGCGGAACTCAATCGCATCGGCGGTGCCAACGGCATCGGTCGTCTGGACCTGGTGGAGAACCGCTACGTGGGCATGAAGTCCCGGGGCTGTTACGAGACCCCCGGCGGTACTATCCTGCTCAAGGCCCACCGGGCCATCGAGTCCCTCACCCTGGACCGCGAGGCCGCTCACCTGAAGGACGAGATGATGCCCCGCTACGCGAGCCTTATCTACAACGGCTACTGGTGGAGCCCGGAGCGGCGCATGATGCAGGCGCTCATCGACGCCTCCCAGGCGCACGTCAACGGTGTGGTGCGTCTCAAGCTCTACAAGGGCAACGTCATCGTCGCCGGTCGCCAGTCGACCACCGACAGTCTGTTCGACGCCTCCATCGCCACCTTCGAGGACGATGCCGGTGCCTATAATCAAAAAGATGCGGAAGGCTTCATCAAACTCAATGCTCTGCGCATGCGCATCGCTGCGCAGCGGGGGCGCTGAGCGGCGCACTGCCGGGCACCGGGGCGCCGGACGATGAAGCAAGGCTCATGGTCATCTGCCTGGCGCAAGCCCGTGGTAGTCGCGGCCTCGGTCTGCCTGTGGCTGCTGGTCTTCGCATCGCCCATCAAGGCCTGGCATCACCACGATGAGATCACCATCGGCGTGCTGGCCTTCCGAGGCATGGACGAGGCGGTGCGCATGTGGTCGCCCACCGCCGAGTACCTGGAATCGCAATTGCCCGGCGTGCAGTTCCGCATCCTGCCGCTGACCAATGACACCATCGAGGAGGCCGTGGCCAGTGGCGAGGCGGATTTCGTCATCACCAACTCCGGTTCCTACGTGGCACTCAACCAGCGCCACGGTATCACCCGCATCGCCACCCTGATCAGCCAGCGCCCCACCGGCACCTCCACCCGCTTCGGTGCGGTGATCATCAGCCGGGCCGACCGCGACGACATCCGCGAGATCGCTGATCTGCGCGGCAAGCGATTCGCCGCCATCCATCCGGATGGTTTCGGTGGCTGGTGGATGGGCTGGAAGGAACTGCGTGATCACGGCATCGAGCCGCTGCAGGACATGCAGCTGGAATTCACCGGATTTCCGGTGGACCTGGTCATGGAGGCGGTGCGTTCAGGCCAGGTGGATGCCGGCACCTTCCGCACCGAACTGCTGGAACAGTGGATCAATGAGGGGCGTATCCGCGCCGACGAGTTTCATGTCCTCAATGCCCGGACCACGCCGGGTTTCCCGTTCCTGCACAGCACCCGCCTGTACCCGGAATGGCCGCTGGCGGTGCAGCCGGACATGGACGAGGATCTGGCCAAGCGGGTGCTCCAGGCCCTGTTCGCACTGCCGCAAGGTCACCCCGCGCTGGATGCCGCCGAGATCGCCGGCTGGACCATCCCGCTCAACTACGATCCGGTCCATGACCTGATGCGCGAACTCAAGGTAGGCCTCTACCAGCCCGACGAGGTGATCACCCTGCGCGAGGTGCTCACCGTCTATGGCCCCTGGTTCGCCGGGATCCTGGGCATCCTGCTCACCGGTTTCCTGGCCTTCGTGATGCGGCTGAACCGCAGTCTGACCGCCTCCCGGGTGAGCCTGGCCAACACCCTGCGCTCCATCGGCGACGCGGTGGTGACCACCGACACCCAGGGCCTGATCCAGTACATGAATCCGGTGGCCGAGCGCATGGGGCATTGCAGCCTGCCGGATGTCCAGGGCCATGACTACCGGCAGGTGTTCCACCTGGTGGACGAGTCCAGCCGCAAGGAACTGGGCAACCTCGCCCGCCACAGCGCCAGCATGCGGGAGCCGCGGCCGTACACCTTCGACGGCCTGCTGCTGGGTCGCGACGGCCAGGAATACTCGGTGAAGATCACCACCTCCACCATCCGCGCCGGGCTCAGCCGGGTCTCGGGCTGCGTGCTGGTGATCCATGACGTAACGGAACTGCGCACCCTGGCACGCCAGCTCAAGTTCCAGGCGGCCCACGACCCGCTCACCGGCCTGGTCAACCGCCGGGAGTTCGAGACCCGCTTGTCCCGGGCCGTGGATGGCAGCCAGAAGAGCGGCCAGACCCACGTGCTGATCTTCCTGGACCTGGACTGGTTCAAGGCCATCAACGACACCCTGGGCCATGCCGCCGGCGACCAGGTGCTCAGGGAGGTGGCCGACATGCTGGAACGGCAGGTGCGTTCCACGGACACCGCCGCCCGGATCGGCGGCGACGAGTTCGGCATCCTGCTCCTGAACTGCGAACTGGAGGCGGGGATCGCCGTGGCGGAGAAGCTGCGCGATGCCATTGCCGGCTACAGCTACGTATCCGGGGGAGAGACCTACCGGGTGGGCGTGAGCCAGGGACTGGTGCTCATCGATCGGCAAAGCGGAAACCTGGGTGCGATCCTCAAGGCGGCCGACGAGGCCTGTTACACTGCCAAGGAACACGGCCGCAACCGCTATCACGTATACTCCAGCGACCCCAGTTGACCCCCGTCAGGCGGCTGCGCCGAGACGCAGCATCATCGCCTGGAAAGGACATTCGTTCATGACACGCCCATCCTCTTACATTCGCCTGGTTTGGCTGCTGTGTGCCGCCTGGCTGCTGGTCGGTTGCGCGAGCACCCAGGGGCCGCGGGATCCCGCCGATCCGTGGGAGGGTTACAACCGCGCCATGTTCCAGTTCAACGAGGCGGTGGACAAGGCGGTGCTCAAGCCGGTCGCCCAGGGCTACGTGAAGGTGACCCCGCGACCGGTGCGCACCGGCATCGGTAACTTCTTCGCCAACCTGGGCGATGTCACCAACCTGTTCAACAACATCCTGCAGCTCAAGTTCGAGCCGGCACTCAACGATTTCGGCCGGATCACCTTCAACAGCACCATCGGCCTGCTGGGCATCCTCGACGTGGCCAGCCACATGGACCTGCCCAAGAGCAACGAGGACTTCGGCCAGACCCTGGGCCACTGGGGCGTGCCCTCCGGACCCTACCTGGTGCTGCCCCTGCTCGGGCCGAGTACCGTGCGCGATGCCCCCAGTCTCTACGTGGATGCCCTGACCAATCCGCTCTACTACCACGAGCCTGAAGGCCGCCGGAACATCCTCGCGGGCGTCTATGTCATCGATACCCGGGCAGGCTTCCTGGCCACCGAACAGATGCTCGACGGCATCGCCGCCGACCGTTACTCGGCCATCAGGGACTTCTACCTGCAGCGCCGTGAGTTCCTGGTCCACAATGGCGAGGCCCGGGGTCGGGACGTGGGCGCCGACCTGTTCGACGAACTGGAGGCGCTCGAGGTCCTGGAAGCGGAAGAGGCCAGGCAGAGGCAGGAAGGACAGTAGAGCAAGTGCGAAGTGGGAATTGGGAAGTGCGAATTGAAAGATCGCATTTCACTTCTCACTTCTCACTTTCCATCCTCAAGGCATACCTGTCCCCCAGTTGCATCAGCCAGTCGTCCAGGCCGCCGAACAGCCATTCCTTGAAACGCTGCCAGCGGCCCCGGGCACGCCAGTCCTCGGCCTGCCAGGCCAGGCTCTGCGCAAAGTCCTGCTCGAACAGGCGCGCCAGTGCCCCGGCCAGGTCCTCATCCATCACCGCCTGATTGGCCTCCAGATTCCAGCGCAGGGTCCAGTGGTCCAGGTTGCTGGAGCCGACGCTTGCCCACTGGTCGCAGAGCAGGAACTTGGCGTGCAGGAAGCGTGGCTGGTATTCGTAGATTTTCACCCCTGAACGCAGCAGCCGCCCGTAGAAGCGCCTGCCCGCGTGCCAGACGCTGGGGTGGTCCGTGTGCGGGCCGGGCAGCAGCAGGCGCACGTCCACCCCTCGCCGGGCCGCGCGCACCAGGGCGCGGCGCAGGCGTCCGGTCGGCACGAAATAGCCGGTGGCCAGCCAGATGCGCGAACGGGACCGACCCATGGCGGCGATCGTCGAGGACATCACCGCTCGCCCGCCGTGGCCGAACTCCCCCAGCACCTGACCACCGCCGCCGGCGGAGTCGATTGTCCGGGAGGGCGAGGGCAGGCGGCGGGCATCGGTGCACCAGCGCCGCCATGCGGCCTCGAACAGCTTCTGCCAGTCCTGCACGCAGGGTCCGCGGATCTCGAGCATCACCTCGTGCCATGCGGCCTCGCCGCGCACGGCCGGGTCGAAGTCATCGGTCATGCCCATGCCGCCTGTGAAAGCGATCTCCCCGTCCACCAGCAGCAGCTTGCGGTGATCCCGCCACAGGCTCAGTCGCCAGCGGTGCAGGCTCAGGGGGTTGAAGAAGGCCAGTTGCACCCCGGCTGCGGCCAGTGCTTGGCGGTGCGCCTCGGACAGGCCACGCCCGCCATAACCGTCCAGAAGGATGAATACCGCCACACCCCGCTGCGCCGCCCGGCACAGGGCGTCCACGAAGCTGCCGGCGCAGTGGCCATCCTCGACCAGGTAGAGTTCCAGCAGGACGTAGCGGCGGGCCGCTTCGATGGCCTGGAGCATGGCGGGCAGGAAGCGCTCGCCGTCCACCAGCAGTGCGTAGCGGTGGCCTGCTCGCTCTGGAAACGCGGTTCTGGGACGGCGCAGGGGGTTGGCGGGCATAATTTAGTGGCAAGTGGCAAGTGGCAAGTGGCAAGGTCAATAATTCGTCAGTTGGCTAGTCTATCGTCCCTTGAATGGGAAAAGCGCGAACACGGATTCAGGTATCCTATTCGTACCAAGAGGATTCCCCCTCGAGGTCAGAAGCTTTTCGTATTTCCTTGCCACTAGCCACTAGCCACTCTACTTGCATGTACGCCATCATCCGACCTTTCCTGCAACTGACCCTCTTGCAGATCGGCCCTCAGGACCTGCCCGCTTCCTCGACCCTGGCCGGGATCATCGGGCTGCTCTACCTGCTGGTGGGCAGCCTGCTGGGCACGCCCTTCTACGGCTTCCAGAGCGCCATGATCCAGAGCTTTGCCGAGCTGGTGCTGCTGGCGGTGGTGGTGCACCTGGCCCTGCACCTGGTGGGCCATCCCGGGCGCTTCCTGCAGACCTACAGCGGCCTGCTCGGGGTCGGCGTGGTGCTGGGCGTGGTGATGCTGCCGCTTACCCATAGCCTGGCCGGAGGGCTGGAGCAGGGCGGGCAGACCCCGCCGCTGATCAGTCTTGCCTACCTGCTCATGCTGGGCTGGCTGCTGGCGGCCTACGGCAACATCATCCGGCACGCCCTGGCCCTGCGCCGGCTGAGTTTCGGTTTCGGTCTGGCGCTCCTGTACCTGATCCTGTCCGCCGGCCTGATCGAGCTGGTGGTGGGCGCCTGGCTGCGGTCCTGACGGGGTATCCGGCTTGCGGCACATACACATCCTCGGCATCTGCGGCACCTTCATGGGCGGCATCGCCCTGCTGGCCCGGGCCGCCGGCTACCGGGTCACCGGCTCCGATCAGAACGTCTACCCGCCCATGAGCACCCTGCTGGCGGAGCAGGGCATCGATGTCTCCCAGGGCTTCGATCCCGCCCACTTGGATCCCGCACCGGACCAGGTGGTGATCGGCAATGTCATGAGCCGGGGCAACCCGGCGGTGGAGTACGTGCTTAACCGCGGGCTTGCTTACACCTCGGGTCCCCAGTGGCTGGCCGAGCACGTGCTCAAGGACCGCTGGGTCCTGGCGGTGGCCGGCACCCATGGCAAGACCACCACTTCGAGCATGCTGGCCTGGATCCTGGAGTACGCGGGTCTCAGGCCCGGCTTCCTGATCGGCGGTGTGCCGGAGAACTTCGGCGTCTCCGCGCGCCTGGGCGAGGCGCCGTTCTTCGTGGTGGAGGCCGATGAGTACGACACCGCGTTCTTCGACAAGCGTTCCAAGTTCGTCCACTACCGCCCGCGCACCCTGGTGCTCAATAACCTGGAATACGACCACGCGGACATTTTTCCGGACCTTGCTGCCATCGAGCGCCAGTTCCATCACCTGGTGCGCACCGTGCCCGGCGAGGGCCTGATCGTGCGCAACGCTGATGACGAGAACCTGAGCCGGGTACTGTCCCAGGGCTGCTGGACGCCGGTGCAGGGTTTCAGTGTGGCGGGTCATGGTGACTGGCAGGGGCGGCCGCAAAGTCCCGATGCCAGCCGTTTCCAGGTGCTTTACCGGGGTGAGTCTCAGGGTGAGGTCTGTTGGGAAATGATCGGCCGCCACAACATGGCCAACGCCCTGGCGGCCTTGGCCGCCGCACGCCACGCCGGGGTGCCGGTGCCACAAGGCATCCATGCCCTGGCCAAGTTTCAGAGCGTCAAGCGGCGTCTGCAGCTGCGCGGCGAGCGTTCGGGCATCCAGGTCTACGACGACTTCGCTCACCATCCTACCGCCATCGCCACGACCCTGGAGGCTCTGCGCGCCCGGGTGGGCGCGGCGCGTATCATCGCCGTGCTGGATCCGCGCTCCAACACCATGCGCATGGGCGTGCATCGCGACCGCCTGGCCGGGTCGCTGGCGGCCGCCGACCGGGTGTTCCTGCACGCCCCGGCGGACCTGGGCTGGGACAGCCAGGTGGTGATCGATGCCTTGCCCCATGGTCTGGCCTGTGCGGACACCGATGCCCTGCTGGCCGCGTTGCTCGCCGAGGTGCGCCCCGGCGACCACGTGCTCATCATGAGCAACGGCGGTTTCGGCGGCCTGCATGACCGGCTGCTGGCCGCCCTGTCCGGACCGTAGGATCCTCCTTTCCCCGCTCAAACCATGGCGGGATGTCGGCCTTAAGGCCGACCTACGGAGCGTCATGAGGTAGGTCGGGCTTTCAGCCCGACAACCAGGTATCCGAAGCAGCACCAGCCACGGGCCTCCCCGTTGCCATCGGTGGTATCCTCAAACTTCGCAGGGAATGGCCGAGGATAAAATCAGAGGGATAGCAAGGCCTATGAACCGCGCGGAGCGCATCTACCGGATTCACGGGCTGCTCAAGGGCAGCCGCAGGCCTGTCCCGCTGGCCCGGCTCATGGAGGAATTGGGCGCGTCCCGGGCCACGGTGGTGCGGGATCTCGCCTACATGCGCGATTTCATGGGGGCGCCGTTGCCCTATGATCGCAACCTCAACGGTTACGGCTATGATCCGAACGCCCCGGAGTTCGAACTCCCTGGCCTGTGGTTCAACGCCAGTGAACTGTATGCCCTGCTTGCCACGGAACAACTACTCGAATCCGTGCAGCCCGGTCTGCTGGGCCCAAGTCTTGGACCCCTCAAGGGGCGTATCCGGAAACTGCTGGGGGAGAGCGGTCATTCCTCGCAAACGGTGAGTCAGCGGGTGCGCCTCCAGCCCATGGCCCCGAGACGGGTGGACGACCGGTTGTTCGGACAGGTCTCGGCGGCTGTGCTCGAATCCATGCCGCTTCACATCGAATACCACGGGCGCGAGCGCGATATCTTTTCCCAGCGCCGAGTGCATCCTTACCGTCTCACGCATTACCGTGACAACTGGTACCTGATCGCCTGGTGTGATCAGGCCAATTCCCTGCGCACCTTTTCCCTGGACAGAATTCGCCAGGCGGAACCTGTCGAGGGTCCTCTGCGACCCGTGGACGCCAGCCTCCTGGACCGCTACCTGGGCGGAAGCTTCGGCATCTTCACCGGCACGGTCGAGCACTGGGCCGTGTTGCGCTTTACCTCCGAACGCGCCCGCTGGGTGGCGGACGAGAATTGGCACCCCGACCAGATCGGACGTTGGGACGGCGACGTTTACGAGCTCCAGGTGCCTTATTCCGACCCGAGGGAGCTGCTGATGGACATCCTCAAGTACGGGCCGGATGTGGAGGTGGCCGCGCCGGCATCCCTGCGTCGGCAGGTGGCCGCGCGTCTGCGGGCGGCCTGGGAGCGTTATCGAGGGCCTGGGGATTGATCCGGTTGCCCCATGGGACGGACACCGCTTTCCGGCCATGCCAAGTGCCTTGCATTTCATGCCAATGAATGGAGTACCCATGACCGCCGAACTCAATTACGTAGAACTGCCCACCTACGAGGACGAAACCCTTGCCGCTCTCGATCCGCCTCGGCTCGTCGCCCTCCTCGTGTGCGACCAGGACCGTGTTCCGCTGAATCTCATCGATGCCTGCGTGGCCCATGGCGACGGGATACTCGAAGCGTTACTTGAAGCCATGGGCGAGCCTTATCCCATCGAGGAAGGCGAAGACGGACTGTGGTGGCTTTCCTACCACGCCGCCATGATTGCCGGACGCCTGCCGTCCCGGGAGGCCGGGACGTTTCTGATCGATCTCATGCATCGACTGGAAGCGACCGGCGACGAGAACATGATGGAGTGGCTGACAGGCTATTGGCCTACCCTGTTTGCCAACAAGCCTGAAGACCTCGCGGAGCCCTTGCGCGTGCTCGCCGAGCACTGTGGTTACGATCTCTATACACGCACCAACGCGGCGGACACGGTCCTCAGCCTGCATGCCCGGGAGGACGCGGCCCGGCTCGAGGAGGCCATCGACTGGCTGGCCGGGATCGTGGCGGATGAGGAGCAGGACTGGAGTACCCGTCTGTGCCTGTGCAGCACGCTCCTGGACTTCCCCAGGGAGCGGCACCGCCCCTTGATCGAGTCCCTGGAGCGACGCCAGGAAGGCTTCGGTAAGCATTTCGACCAGCGGGATATCGAACGAGCCTACGGGGCCGGCGCGGACGCACCGGACTGGGAGCGGTTCCGGGACCCGTGGGCGTTCTACCGCCCGGCGGCGATCAGTAAGCGCCAGCTTCGCTGGGCGGAAGAGGCTCGACGACGTCGCCGACGACAGGACCTTCTTGGTCCGTCGGTGTGGACCGATGTCGAGCCATACATTCGGTCCGAACCGAAGACAGGTCGCAACGACCCCTGCCCGTGCGGCAGCGGAAGGAAGTACAAGAAATGCTGCCTTGTGCGCCAGGGGCTGTCTTGATCCCAGGGGGTGCAACTTGACCAATATTTGTCGCCGGCGGGGGGTGTCGGCTTACGCCGCGCGTCGACGCGTTCGGGCCGAATTTGACGTGGCGCGGCCACAAACTTACCCTTTTGTAAGGCTGATTTTGAAAGGTAAGGAATTATGCTCTCCACGTTGACCAGCAAAGGGCAGGTGACTCTGCCCAAGGCCTTGCGGGAACGCCTGCACCTTCGGACGGGTGACAAGGTGGAGTTTCTCATTCATGAAGATGGGCGGGTGGAGCTTCTCCCCGTCACCGCGCCGGTGACTCGCCTGAAGGGTATGGTGCCGAGACCCAAACGCTCGGTTTCCATCGAGGGTATGGAGACCGCCATCCGCCGTCGGGCGCAGGATCACGAATGATCGGTCTCGATACCAATGTCCTGGTGCGATATATCGTTCAGGACGACCCCGCCCAATCGGCTGTGGCCGGAGATCTCATCGAGGGCATGTGCACGGCCGAATCCCCTGGCCGGGTCGATACGATCGTGCTGTGTGAGCTCGTCTGGGTACTGGAATCCGCCTACGGGTATTCAAGCGGGATCGTCGCCGGTGTGCTGAGGCAGATCCTGTCCACCGCCGAGCTGTCCGTCGAGGCACCCCACCTGGCCTGGGCCGCCTTGCGCGCCTACGAACAGGATCATGCCGATTTCGCCGATTACCTGATCGGTGCCCGCAACCGGGAGGCCGGATGCACGGCCACCTACACCTTTGACAAGCGCGCCGCGAAGTCACCCTGGCATTCCCTGCCGGGCTGAGCGGCTGTCCGTCGATCACCGCTGCCACGGAAAAAAGACAGGCACAGGCTCAATCTGTGAGCCACCGGGGCTGGTACAAAGCAATCAGATTAAGTGAGCAGGCATTGCCGATGAAATACGCTGATTTTTTCAATCAGGCGGCTGGCTTCGAGCCCTTCCCATATCAGGCCAGGCTTGCCGAGGCTCCATGGCCGGATACCCTCGATGTCCCCACGGGGTTGGGCAAGACCGCCGCAGTCACGCTGGCCTGGCTCTACAAGCGCCGTGAGCAGCGCGATGAGGCCACCCCTCGGCGCCTGATCTGGTGTCTGCCCATGCGCGTGCTGGTGGAGCAGACCTGCCGCAATATCGAGCATTGGCTTCAGCGACTGAATCTGCACGGCTTACCCGGCGAGGGCAAGGTGTCGGTTCATTTGCTCATGGGCGGGGAGGACGATGTTCGGGCCGCGACCTGGGCGGAGCACCCCGAGGAGGACATGATCCTGGTGGGCACCCAGGACATGCTGCTTTCCCGTGCGTTGATGCGTGGTTACGGAATGAGCCGGTATCAATGGCCCATGCACTTCGGCCTACTGCACAACGATGCCCTGTGGGTGTTCGACGAGGTTCAGCTCATGGGACCCGGTCTGCAGACATCAGCGCAACTGGAGGCCTTGCGCCGTGACCTCGGTTGTGTGCGTCAGAGTCGCAGCCTGTGGGTGTCTGCGACCCTGAATCCTGGCTGGCTCGGCACCGTGGACATGCGCCCCTGGATGGATAAGCTTGCGCGCCACGCTCTCGATGCGCAGGAATGCACAATGGACGCGGTGCGGGCACGTCGGGAGGCGGTCAAGCATCTGGAGTGTCTCCCGGTCAGCCTGGAAGGGGACTCTAAGACGTTCGTTCAAGCCTACGTGACCGGGCTTGCCGAGCGGGTGATCCAGGCCCATGTGCCGGGCACGACCACGCTGGTGGTGCTGAACACGGTGGAGCGGGCCCAGGGGCTGGCGCGTGCGCTCAAGGAGCGCACGGAAGACCGGGATCCGTTGCTCGTCCATGCGCGATTCCGTGCCCGGGAAAGACGCCTGCTGGAGCAGGCCCTGGGCACGCAGGTGCCGCCCGAAGGGCGTATCGTGGTTGCCACCCAGGCGGTGGAGGCGGGCGTGGACATGACGTCGCGTACGCTGTTCACCGAACTGGCGCCCTGGTCCTCCATGGTGCAGCGCTTTGGCCGTTGCAACCGCTATGGGGAGTACAACGGCGATGGGGGCGCGCGAATCTACTGGATCGATCTGGACGATGCCGTGTCGGTCCCCTATGACGCCGAACAGCTTGCCCCAAGCCGTGAAAGGCTGCGCGCCCTGACATCCGCCAGTCCGGTGGATCTGCCGCCCACCAAGGAGACAGCACCCGAGGCGATGGTGTTGCGTCGCAAGGATCTGTTGCAGTTGTTCGACACCGACCCGGACCTGTCCGGTTTCGACCTGGATGTCTCCCCTTATATCCGCGATGTCCGAGAGACCGATGTGCAGGTCTTCTGGCGTACTTTGAACCGGGATCAAAAAACAGCGTCCCGGCTCGATGACATCCCGAGGCCCTTGTCTCGGGAGTTGTGCCGTGCGTCGCTGAGCCAGATCAAGTCCTACCGCGACAAGCGCAAGGCCGGCCGGGTTTGGGCGTGGGATGCGGTCATGGGCACATGGCAATCGGTGAGCGATGCCATTCGACCCGGCATGACGCTACTGCTCGATGCCGAGGCGGGCGGGTACGACCCCGTGCTGGGCTTCGATGCCGCGCATAAAGGGGATGTCGAGGTGATCCCCGTTCCGGCGGATCTCCCCGCGCCCGAGGCCTATTCGTCGGATGTGCGCAGTCTCTTGCGACGGGCCGTGCCTTTGGATATGCATTTGCGAGATGTGGGTCAGGCGGCCGGCGAGCTGTGCCGGGCATTGGAACTTGATGAGGTCTTCAGCCGCTCGGTCATCCGAGCCGCCCGTTGGCATGACGTGGGCAAGGCCCACGAGGCCTTTCAGAACATGCTACGCGCCGCCATGCAAGATCCGCAGGCGCGGCGCGCGGGTCTCTGGGCCAAATCCGACGGCATGGCCAGGGCGCGTCCCGAGTATTTCGTCGAGCGCGACGGCTTACAGGAGAAGCGCCCGCACTTTCGCCACGAGTTGGCCTCCATGCTGGCCTGGTTGGAACATCACCCCGAAGAACCCGAATCCAACCTGATCGCCTATCTGATCGCCGCCCATCACGGCAAGGTGCGCATGGGCCTGCGTGCTCTGCAACGTGAGCAACAGCCGCGTGATCCCGATCTCCTGTTCGCGCGCGGGGTGTGGGATGGCGACGCGTTGCCGCCGGTGCCCATCGATGAAGGCGAGTCGGTGCCGCCCACGGTCTTGCGCCTGGATCTCATGCGCCTGGGCGACGGACCCCAGGGCCCGTCATGGAGCGCGCGCACCCAGAGCCTCTTATCTGAACACGGCCCGTTCAGACTGGCCTGGCTGGAAACCCTGGTGCGGCTGGCCGACTGGCGGGCGAGTCGGCTTGAGCAAGCAGAGGGCGCCGAGCATACCGACGATGAGCCGTCACAGGAGAATGGCCATGGATAAGGACATGCATATAAATGAGATCGTCCTGCGTGGTTGTGCTCCTACGCCTCTGGCCGCCTATCTCAAGGCGCTGGGTGTCCTGCGGCTTGTTTGCGAGCAGGTGGACGCAACGGCGAAGGGCTGGTGGCAGGATGAGTGCTTCATGCTCCGTACCCGTCTCGATGACAACGATCTGCGGCGCTTCTTTATCGAGGACTATCGCCCCACACCCATGCTGTCGCCCTGGAACGGCGGCAGCGGGTTCTATCGCAAGGGCAATGAAACGGCCTGGAGCACGCTTGAGAAAATCATAACCACCCAGGCCGAGCGCTGGCGCCCGTTCCGTGATACGGCGGAGGTCATGGCCGATGCGCTTGAACACTTGAAACTGACCGAAAAGCCTGCCGAGTTGGACAAGCGCGCGCTCTTGGCCCGCTTGCGGGCGACACTGGATGACGAGTTCCTGCCGTGGCTGGATGCCGCAGTCCTGCTGACCGACGACAAGCCCGACTACCCGCCCTTGCTGGGTACGGGGGGTAACGACGGCCGTCTCGATTTCACCAGCAACTACATGCAGCGGCTGCTGGAGATGTTCGATCCCGTCACGGGCAAGGCGCAGGGGGATGTCGGGAACAAGTTGGAGTCTGCCTTGTTCGCTCGTCCGGTCCCCGGTATGACGGCCCTCGCGATCGGCCAATTTTCCCCCGGTGCCGCGGGTGGGCCCAACAGTTCCACCGGCTTTGACAGCGGCGCGCAGGTCAATATCTGGGATTACGTGTTGATGCTTGAGGGCGCGCTGCTGTTCGCAGCGACTGCCACCCGCCGTTTGGAGAGCGCCGATCCTTCGGCCTTGAGTTATCCCTTCACGGTACGCCCCAGTGGTGGTGGCAGCGGCGCTGTTGCCCTGGGGGATGAAAGGCCGGCCCGGGCCGAGATCTGGATGCCCCTGTGGGAACGTCCGGCCTCGCTGCCGGAATTGCGAGTGTTACTGGGCGAGGGGCGTGTCACCCTCAATGGGCGGCTTCCCCGGGACGGCTTGGACTTTGCCCGTGCCGTGGCCAAGCTGGGGACAGATCGGGGCGTACGTGCCTTCCAGCGTTACGCGTTTATGATGCGTTCCGGAAAGGCCTATCTGGCCACGCCGTTGAACCGATTCCATGTGCATCGAAACCCCAAGGCCGACCTGATCGACCAGTTGGAGCGCGGTGATTGGTTGCGCCGTTTCCGCCGTGCGGCCCGTTCCACACATGCACCGGCGCGCTTGCAGGGGCTTGCCCACCGTCTGGACGACGCCCTGTTCGATCTGGTCCGTGTGGCGGATCCCCGTAGGGTGCAGGAGGTGCTCAAGGTCCTGGGCGAGGTACAGTTCTACCTGGCGCTCAGTCCCTCCCTGCGCGAGCAAGTGCGGCCCGTGCCCCGGCTTGACGCGCACTGGGTCGAGGCCGCCCGGGATGACAGCCACGAATTCCGGGTGGCGGCAGCCCTGGCCGGTCTCGACGATGGCCTGCCCATGGGCGTACATCTGGCCCCCATCGATCCCGTGAAGCGCAATGTTTGGGCACCGGAAAGCCGCCTGGCCGTCTGGGGGCAGGGCAATCTCTCGGACAATCTCGCCCAGGTGCTGCAACGGCGCCTGCTGACCGCCAGCAGAACGGATCTCAACGACAAACCCCTGTCCGGCCGTTGTCCCGCCGATGAGGGAGCGGTGGCGGCCTTTTTGGCAGGCGACGCTGACGAGCGCCGCATCGCCGAGCTGATGGCAGGTCTGGCGTGCGCGCGGCTGCCGGCCCGTTTACCCCTCCGGCAACGCGGTGCCTCGGAGGCATCATCCCTGCCCATGATCTACGCCTTGCTCAAACCGCTGTTCGTGCCGGATGCCCAGCTCCGCGAGGCCGGTGTTCTGACACCCGATGGATGCCTGCCGCTCCCGCCGGCCTTGCCTCGGCTGCTGCGGGCCGGTCCGGCTGGTGTGGGGCGTGCCGTGGACCTAGCTCGCCGCAGGCGCCGGGCCTCCGGGCTGGCGGATGCCGGCTGGCGCCTGACGCCGCCCTACCCGGATGGCGGGCGCCTGCTGGCGGCGCTCATGATCCCGGTGGAAATCCGTGTCATCAAAGGCTTTATCAAACGCCTCGCTGATCACAAGTCCGACGAACCCGCCACCCAGGATGCGTCCTGATCCCGTTGCATCTTTCTCAAGGAGAGCCCTGTCATGAAACTTGAACCCCTGCTCAGTGATGTGCCCCGACTGCTTATGGAGGCCGATCTCGTGCCCGTGCAGGGTACCCGCTTCCAGCCTACCGGATTCCCGGATCTCGGCGCGGCGCACTACGAAGGACCGGACGGCCGCCCCATGTTGCTGGTGGAGTCTGCCCAAAGTATGGCCAACCGGCTGGAGACGGTCTGCTGGGACAAGGATGCCGATGATTGGGTGGTGCCTTTGCGGGGTCTCCCGGTGGTCAAGGTTCTGGACAAGGCGGGCAAGCCGCTGACCAACTCGGTCCTGGAGGCGCACAGGCTGAACTCACCCTATATCCTGGAAGGCAAGGACAAAACCCTGTTTGACCTGCTCAAGCAGGAGCTGGCCCACATGGAAGAAGGGCCGGTGGACATTCGTAAACTGGCTGAGACGCTTCTCAAGGTGGATGCCAATGCCGTGCTACACGGTGTCTTTCTCGCCAAAAAAGAACTGGCGGGTGGGCGGCTGCGTCTGCCCAGGGCGCTTTCCGCTTTTATTGAGGCCGAAGATGTGAGGGTGGCGTCCAGTGGCGGAGTCAAGAACGATCACGTCAATCCCTCCGGTGATACGTCCAGGGGGTTCGGTAATGTGCCTTTTGCCAGGGATGAATACGTCTCCCCCCGCATCAAGGCCTACTTCAATCTCGATCTGGCCCAGATCCGAGCCTTCGGGCTGGGAGAGCAGGTTGATCGTCTGCTCATTGCCCTGGCGCTGTATAAGGTGCGCCGATTCCTTGTACACGGACTGCGCCTGCGTACGGCCTGCGATCTGGACTGCCAGGCATTGCGTGTCACCCGGCCGGAGGGTTGGGAGGTGCCGGAGCTGTCGGAACTGGAAGCGGCACTCCCGGGCCTGATCGAGGCGGTGGCAGGCGAGGGTCGGTTCGCGCAGCCGGCGGTCACCATCGTCACCTACGAGAAATAAACCATGCTTGCCGTTGCCTGCCGGTTCACAGCCGGACGTTTTCATGCCACACCCTGGGGGCGGCATGTAAACGAGGCCGACGTGGAATGGCCGCCGTCCCCGTGGCGTTTCCTGCGCGCCCTGATCGCCACCTGGCACCGCAAGCATGATCCAGGCGAGTTTCCAGAGGCCCGCCTGGAGGCGCTCGTCAATGCCCTCTCCGGTGTTGCGCCTGTCTATCGTCTGCCGGATGCGGTCCATGCCCATACGCGCCACTACATGCCGGTGCGCGAGGGACGGGCCGATAAGTCGGTCCTGGTGTTCGACGCCTTCCTTCGAATCGATCCTGATGAAGAGCTGATCATCGCCTGGCCCGACCTGGACCCGGACCCGGAGCTTCTGGGATCCCTGGACGCGCTTATGCGGGATCTGAATTTCTTCGGTCGCGTCGAGAGCTGGATCGAGTGCCGTCGGCTGGAGGGCTGGAACCCTGAGGATGCCAATTGCCGTCCGGGCAACCTGGCTGTGAATCCGGCCACGGGCGAGACCAGCGAACCGGTCAGATTGATCGTGCCAAGATCGGCAGCTGACTATGCCCAATGGCAACAACAGACCGTTGAGGACCTCAGGCTGGAAAAACTGGCCAAACAGAAACGGCTCTCGGTCCTGGCCACCTTGCCGGAACGTCTGATCGATGCCTTGCGCCTGGAGACCGGTGACATTCAGCGCGCCGGCTGGAGTCTGGCGCCCGGCGCCACGGAGGTGCTCTATCAGCGGCCCCAGGGGGCCTTGGGCGTGCGCCGCCGCCGCGTGCCCGAGTGGCATCGTACCAGCCGGATTACGACGGCCCGTTTCGCGCTGGCCGGCAGGCCCCTGCCCAGGGTCGAGGACACGGTGCGTGTGGCGGAACGGATGCGCGCGGCACTGATGTCCCGGGCGAAACGCCGGTTCGGTGAGTCCGACATTCCCGCGCAGCTGTCCGGACACGGCTTGCCGCCGGATAACCGTCATGCCCACGCCTTCTTTCTCCCGGAGGGAAATGACAAGGGACGCATCGATCACGTGATTGTCCATGCGGAGGCCGGTTTCCCGCAGGAGATGCTCAAGGTCTTCGAGGATCTGCCCATCCTGCGGGGGCAGGATGGCAGTCAATGGCAGGTCGCACTGGAATCCGTCGGCGGTCGAGAGGATGAGCGTCACTGGCAGGCGATCCAGTCCGCGATTCCGGCACTCGGACATGCCACTGTTTGGGTCACGCGCACCCCCTATTTGCATCCCTGGCATGCCAAGAAAGGCTTCGGCTACGTTGAGCAGATTCGCCGGGAATGCCGAGAGCGCGGGCTGCCCATCCCTAGTCAGGTGGACCTCTTGCCGGAGATCCCGGTCGGCAGCGGCAGAAGCTGCCGACCGGTTCAGTTCCATCGTTTCCGCACCAAGCGTGGGTTGCCGCAACCAGACACCCACGGCGCCTTCGTTCGCCTGACGTTCCCGCAGCCGGTCTCGGGGCCGCTTGCCTTGGGGTTTGGATGTCATTACGGCCTGGGCCTGTTTGCGCCGTCGCATGACTCGGAGTAGAGGCATGGATCACGATTTCAACAAACGGCCGATCGCCATCACCATCGACCACCGCGAATCCAGGAGCCCGGTGGTGGCCGCGCTGCGCGCATCGGCTGGGGTCGCCGCGACCTTCGCCCGGCTCGATTGCGGCGACTATTTGATCGACAACCGCTTCCTCGTCGAGCGCAAGACGCTCCCCGACCTCATCGAGTCGATCAAATCAGGACGGCTGTTCGATCAGGCCCTGAGGCTGGCCGCGGTCGAACAGTGGCGCCCGGCCCTGATACTGGAAGGCACGGCAAGGGACATCGAAGGCAGCGCCATGCGCTGGGAGGCGGTTCAGGGGGCCCTGGTCACGGTGAGTCTGTTTATCGGCCTGCCGGTCCTGCGCACTCGTTCGGCGGGGGAGACCGTCGGGACGTTTCTCTCCATTGCCCGTCAGGGCCGCACCGTGGCCGGCGGTGCGCTGCCGCGCCGCGGTGCCCGACCCAAGGGCAAGCGGGCCCTGCAATCCCACATCCTCCAGAGCCTGCCCCGGGTCGGTGCCGAGCGTGCGGCACGGCTGCTCGACCGGTTCGGTTCCGTCGAGGCCGTCATCCGGGCGGGTGACGCGGAGTTGAAGGAGGTGGATGGGATTGGGCAACGAACTGCTCGCTGTATCCGCTGGGCCGTGGAGGAGAGCAGGGGCCCTTATGCGGTGGATGGCGGTCGGCGTTGTCTCGTTTGACCCGGTTAAGACCGGGGACTACGCTTTACGTGTACTCCATCGATGGGAATTTTGTATGACGACTGTGACTGTTTCCAAGAAATATCAGATTGTTATGCCTCGGGAGATGCGCCAGGCCATGGGGATCCGCCCGGGGCAGAAGCTCCAGGTGGTGCTTTATGAAGGACGGGCCGAGTTGATTCCTGTTCGGGATATCACGGAGATGCGCGGTTTTCTAAGAGGTATTGAAACCGACGTTCCACGGGATGGGGATCGGGTGTGAATCTGGTGGATTCCTGTGGTTGGCTGGAGTATTTCGCCGATGGTGACAACGCCGGGTTCTTCGTGCCCGCCATCACCGACACGGCCAACTTGCTCGTGCCGACCCTCGCGTTGTTTGAGGTGTTCAAACGAATACTTCAGCAGCGGGAAGAGAATGCCGCCTTGCAGGCAGTGGCCATGATGCAGCAGGGAGCCGTCGTGGACCTCACTGCGGATATTTCTCTCAGTGCGGCGAAACTCGCTGTGACCCATAAGCTGCCGATGGCGGACTCCGTCATGCTCGCCACCGCCAGGCGATATCAGGCTCGACTGTGGACACAGGACGGTGACTTTGAAGGCATTGAGGGTGTGCACTACCGCCGTAAGGTGATGGGTTAAGGATTGCCGGTACGCAGTCCCTGCGTCACCACATCCCCATCACAGCCTTGAGGCTCTTTTCGACGCTGGCCAGTTCATCCGTCGTCAGCGTGGTCAGGGGCCCTTCGCCGAAGCGGCTGCGATCGATGGCTCGTGGTTGGTCCACGATGATCTGGCCATCTTTGAGAAGACGGTCCCGGGCGGGCAGGGAGATGCGCCAGCGCTTGAAGGAGGGATATATCTGAGTGGTGATCGGAAGCACGATGATCGGGTTGTCACCGACGGCCGTAAGCTCGTCCGCCTGGATAACGAGCACCGGGCGGATCTTGCCGATTTCGCTCCCCCGGTTCGGGTTAAGCTGGGCCACCCACACTTCCCCCCGGCGCATCAGCGCCACCACTTCTCACCGGTTTCCTCCGGCCACGGTTCGCCGGGTCGGCGGCCCTCGGCAATGTCGAGGGCCTCGTTGCCAGTGACGATCGCTTCCTCCGCCAGTTCAAGGGCTTCGCGACATGCCTCGGGGTCACGGTAATAGGCTTGCGCTTCGGCTACGAGCTCCGCCATGAACCGCTCGCGCTCCCGTCGGGTGATGTATTCCGCGATCGCCTCGCGCACCACTTCGGAGCGTGGGCGGCCTTCAATACGGGCCTCTTCGGCGAGGCGGGCCTCGATCTCATCCGGAAGGCGGAGACTGATGGCAGGCATGTGTTTTATCTCGAATTACGAAATGTATTACGAAATGTATTACGTAATGTAGCTCTGTTTCGTGCTATCCGCAAGTGGGAGGCCAGCCGCAATGGACGATCAGCAGCAGCCCGAACTGCCGCTCCCTTTTCCGGAGCTATCCGGCGATATGCCCTTGCTCCCGGCGCGCATGGTCAACGAATACCAGTACTGCCCCCGTCTGGCGTATCTGGAATGGGTGCAGGGGGAGTGGTCCGAGTCCGCGGATACCGTGGATGGACGCTACCGTCACCGTCGGGTGGACAAAGGTTCTGGAGATCTTCCGGCCCCCGGCGTCGCCGAGGCGGGTGAACGCTACCATGCCCGCTCCATAACCCTGTCCTCCAACCGCCTGGGCCTCATCGCCCGCATGGATCTGCTGGAAGGCGAGGGTGACCATGTCACACCCGTCGACTACAAGCGTGGCAAGCGGCCTCATGTGGCCCGCGGCGCCTACGAGCCCGAAAGGGTCCAGTTGTGCGTGCAGGGCATGATTCTGGAGGAATGCGGCTATACCTGCGACGAAGGGGAGTTGTACTTCACCGAATCCCGCGAGCGTGTACGTGTGCCCTTCGACGAGGAATTACGCCGGTTGACGCTCAACGCCATCAACGGACTACGATTCATCGCCGCGGGTGGACAGATCCCCGCACCCCTGGAGGACAGTCCCAAGTGTCCGCGCTGTTCGCTGGTAGGTATCTGCCTGCCCGACGAGGTCAACTACCTCCGCCGGGAACAGACGCCGCCAAGGCCCCTGGCCGTCGCCCGGGATGAGGCCCTGCCACTCTATATCCAGGCCCGGGGCGCCAAGCTGGCCAAGCGGGGCGAGACTTTGGAGGTCACGGTGGATGACGAAAAAGTACAGTCGGTGCGCCTCATCGACGTCTCCCAGGTGATCGTCATGGGCAATGTCTATATCACCACGCCGTGCCTTCAGGAACTCATGCAGCGCGAGATCCCCGTCAGTTGGCATTCCCATGGCGGCTGGTTCATGGGCCACACCATGGGCACCGGCCACAAGAACGTGGAGATCCGGACTGCCCAGTACAAGGCGAGCTTCGAGGAGCACCAGTGTCTGCACATCGCCAAGGGCCTGGTGGAGGCCAAGATCCAGAATTGCCGCACGCTGTTGCGGCGCAACTGGAAAGGCGAGGACAAGCCCGTGGATCTGCTCGACGGCCTGCAGGTGGATATCAGGAAATCCCGTCGTGCATCCAATCTTCAGGAGCTGCTTGGCATCGAAGGGGCGGCCGCCTCCCGCTACTTCGGTGCCTTCGCCCGGCTGTTGAAGCACAGCGATGCCGGGCCCGAACTGACATTCGACTTCACCACGCGCAACCGCCGTCCGCCCACGGACCCGGTCAACGCCCTGTTGTCCTACGCCTACGCCCTTCTGACCCGGTCCTGGACGGCTTCGCTCTCGGCAGTGGGCCTTGATCCGTATCGAGGCTTCTATCATCAGCCCCGTTACGGCCGTCCGGCGCTGGCATTGGACATGATGGAGCCGTTCAGACCCTTGATCGCGGATTCCAGTGTCATTCAGGCGATCAACAACGGTGAAGTGCGTCCATCGGATTTCCAGAGCGTGGCCGGCAGCGTCGCGCTGACCAACGACGGACGCAAGCGCTTCATCGCCACCTTCGAGCGGCGCATGAGTCATGAGATCACCCATCCCCTGTTCGGATACCGGCTCAGCTACCGCCGGCTGCTGGAGGTCCAGGGCAGGCTGCTCGCGCGCTATCTGTTGGGTGAGCTGCCCGACTATCCGAACTTCACGACCCGGTGATACCCATGGACGAACATCTCTACATCGTCACCTACGACATCAGTGATCAGAAGCGCTGGCGCCGTGTGTTCAGACTCATGCGTGGTTACGGTGAGTGGCTGCAATTATCAGTGTTCCAGTGTCGAATGAGCCGGCAGCGCCATGCAGAATTGATCGCGCTGCTGGACGGCATGATTCATCATGATGAGGATCACATCGTGATCCTCGACGTAGGTATTGCCGAGAAAGTTGCGCCCAGGGTTGTAAGCCTGGGCAAGGATTTCGAACCGGTCGCTCGGGAACCGGTGATCATTTAAACTTTCGGGCACGGCACGTGTTAATCGACATGCCGCCGGAGTGATTCGAGCGCTGGGTTGATGCCGGCAAGCCCGGGCAGCGCTCGAAAGACTCCAGCTCTTTGAAAATATGGGATAAATTGGTTTATTGTCGGACTTAGTGGAGTGCCGGATATGCGTGAATTCGTGTTTGAATTGAAGGTGCTCGAAAACCCGCCCTCCAGGCCTTGTGTCATCGACTTTTCTGCGAGGGCCGTCATCCGCGGCATTTAGCCGCGGCCTCATTGAAGCTTATTCCATGGCTGAGCGGGCGGCGCGCCAGTGGATGTCATCCGCGGCATTTAGCCGCGGCCTCATTGAAGCGCGGCGCGCCAGGGCGTTCAGGTCAAGTTCCCCGCGTCATCCGCGGCATTTAGCCGCGGCCTCATTGAAGCGAAACCTACAGATACAGGAAAGAATGACATGCGTGGTCATCCGCGGCATTTAGCCGCGGCCTCATTGAAGCCCCTCCACGCAGGTGAACCGCGTCTGGCAGGGTACCGTCATCCGCGGCATTTAGCCGCGGCCTCATTGAAGCAGGGGACAGGTTGAGCTCGGCCGCCGGATAGGCGCGTCATCCGCGGCATTTAGCCGCGGCCTCATTGAAGCAGCGCCACCTGACCCCGGCCGAGCGCAAGGAGCTCGCGGTCATCCGCGGCATTTAGCCGCGGCCTCATTGAAGCTCAGTGAGGTGCCAGCTGTTCGTGGACGCGCCCGGGGTGTCATCCGCGGCATTTAGCCGCGGCCTCATTGAAGCCCTGGGACGTGCCCGATGCCCTGTTCACGGAGATGGAGTCATCCGCGGCATTTAGCCGCGGCCTCATTGAAGCTGCTTCGTTGCCATTGGTCCTGGTCTTCTTTCATGAGGTCATCCGCGGCATTTAGCCGCGGCCTCATTGAAGCCCAGCTTGCCCAGCCCAAGCACCAGTGGGCGAAGCTGCGTCATCCGCGGCATTTAGCCGCGGCCTCATTGAAGCTGTCGCGGAAGGCCTCGCGCGGGAGGGCACGGTGGCAGTCATCCGCGGCATTTAGCCGCGGCCTCATTGAAGCCCAGAGCTCCCTAGCCGCCGAGTGCGGGTACTCTTCCGTCATCCGCGGCATTTAGCCGCGGCCTCATTGAAGCGAGCTGGGCAAAGGCCCACGTCCTCCGATCCATATCCGTCATCCGCGGCATTTAGCCGCGGCCTCATTGAAGCTGGTTGAAGGTACCGGCCGGAATCATCGCCAGACGGCGTCATCCGCGGCATTTAGCCGCGGCCTCATTGAAGCTGCATCGAGACGGCAATGCGCCAGGGGGAGGCGGCGGGGTGTCATCCGCGGCATTTAGCCGCGGCCTCATTGAAGCAACACCCCCTTAAACGATCCACGGCGTGACCAGCAGCGTCATCCGCGGCATTTAGCCGCGGCCTCATTGAAGCCTCTGAACCATGAGTTGATTTCGAGCGAATACCCGCAGTCATCCGCGGCATTTAGCCGCGGCCTCATTGAAGCCTGCCACAGGAGACGGGGGAGATTCCCACCCATGGGAGGTCATCCGCGGCATTTAGCCGCGGCCTCATTGAAGCACCAGGACGCTGGCTTCGGTGACGCCCTCAAAGGCGTCATCCGCGGCATTTAGCCGCGGCCTCATTGAAGCCTTGACATTCGTCTCACCGGTTGAGGGGGCGGGCGTGTCATCCGCGGCATTTAGCCGCGGCCTCATTGAAGCTCCCCTGGCGGAGCCACGATCACCCCGCGGATCAGGTGTCATCCGCGGCATTTAGCCGCGGCCTCATTGAAGCCCCATGCAGTCCCGTACAGCTCCTCCTGGGCGCGGTTAGTCATCCGCGGCATTTAGCCGCGGCCTCATTGAAGCGCGAGGATCCGCCGGCCTTCAGCGCCGTGCTTTTCCGTCATCCGCGGCATTTAGCCGCGGCCTCATTGAAGCAACAGCCTTGACTGGTTTTTATCAGCGTCTCACAACGTCATCCGCGGCATTTAGCCGCGGCCTCATTGAAGCCTCACAGCTTGGTCAGGCCCTCACCTGGCACCCAGATGTCATCCGCGGCATTTAGCCGCGGCCTCATTGAAGCAAGCCTGGCTTTGATCTCATGCGCGAGGGCATCCCATGTCATCCGCGGCATTTAGCCGCGGCCTCATTGAAGCTTGGAGTTGCCGGAAAATACCTGAACATCGGTGTTATGTCATCCGCGGCATTTAGCCGCGGCCTCATTGAAGCTGGAGATCTCGCCAAGAAGTAACCATTCGGGCCTCGTCATCCGCGGCATTTAGCCGCGGCCTCATTGAAGCCCGAAGCCGGAGAAGGCCACCACGTTGATGAACTTGTCATCCGCGGCATTTAGCCGCGGCCTCATTGAAGCACTGCAGCAGCCTGAAAGCCAGCCGGGCCGTGCTGGTAGGTCATCCGCGGCATTTAGCCGCGGCCTCATTGAAGCGGCCTGCTGCTGGGCGGCTTCAGCCTGCTGGAGCGCCGTCATCCGCGGCATTTAGCCGCGGCCTCATTGAAGCGAAGCCTGCCAGCATTGCGGCACGGTTCTTCATGTGTCGTCATCCGCGGCATTTAGCCGCGGCCTCATTGAAGCACCCAGGGTGCTGCAAAGCCCAGCGACTTCCAGGACAGGTCATCCGCGGCATTTAGCCGCGGCCTCATTGAAGCCCGATAGCCTTGTCGATGTACTTGATGCCGCGGGAGTGTCATCCGCGGCATTTAGCCGCGGCCTCATTGAAGCTTCAGCATGTAGTCGGGGAACCCCCTGCGCCCGGCGTCATCCGCGGCATTTAGCCGCGGCCTCATTGAAGCTCGTCCACCCGGGACACCTGCCCCGGGCTCCTCCCGTCATCCGCGGCATTTAGCCGCGGCCTCATTGAAGCCGCGCTGCCATGGTCCTGGTGGCGGATTGCCTGGAGTCATCCGCGGCATTTAGCCGCGGCCTCATTGAAGCGGCACCACCAACGACGACCAGTTCCTGGACGATGACACGTCATCCGCGGCATTTAGCCGCGGCCTCATTGAAGCTCTTCGCCGTTTCATCTATCAAGGGACTGACTACTCATGTCATCCGCGGCATTTAGCCGCGGCCTCATTGAAGCGCAGTGATCCTAACGACTGCGATGTTTCAACAGCCTTGTCATCCGCGGCATTTAGCCGCGGCCTCATTGAAGCGGGCACCAGACAGGGCCATAGACCCGGGCCCAGCGCGTCATCCGCGGCATTTAGCCGCGGCCTCATTGAAGCCCGCACCGGGGGCGGATTCTGACAACCGGCGAACGGGTGTCATCCGCGGCATTTAGCCGCGGCCTCATTGAAGCGAGAATGCTGGGAAGGCGACATCGAGAAGAACGACGTCATCCGCGGCATTTAGCCGCGGCCTCATTGAAGCGCCTCAGCCACGGCTTTCTTGACATTCGTCTCACCGGGTCATCCGCGGCATTTAGCCGCGGCCTCATTGAAGCCTGCGCAACAAGCTGTCGGTGCCGACCCGGCGCTGGAGTCATCCGCGGCATTTAGCCGCGGCCTCATTGAAGCGATCGTCGAGGCCAAGCCGCCGGCGAAAACCAAGGCGTCATCCGCGGCATTTAGCCGCGGCCTCATTGAAGCCTGAAAGGCCACGGTGCGCAGCATCTCCGACAGCAGCGTCATCCGCGGCATTTAGCCGCGGCCTCATTGAAGCAGCTCCAGTGTCTGCATCGGCGTCACTCCCCCGGCAGCGTCATCCGCGGCATTTAGCCGCGGCCTCATTGAAGCGACAGAACCGCCCACGTCCACGAACTCACCGTCACTGTCATCCGCGGCATTTAGCCGCGGCCTCATTGAAGCGGATCTGCCAGCCAGTCAATGCGTGCCGCATCCTTGTCATCCGCGGCATTTAGCCGCGGCCTCATTGAAGCTTGTGCGCCCGTCGCAAACGTCATGACAGGCACTACGTCATCCGCGGCATTTAGCCGCGGCCTCATTGAAGCATTGGCCGACTCGGGGCCGATCCAGAGCAGCGGTACGTCATCCGCGGCATTTAGCCGCGGCCTCATTGAAGCAGGTTCCGGCCGGTCCTGCTGTGCGGGCTTGCGGCCGTCATCCGCGGCATTTAGCCGCGGCCTCATTGAAGCGCGCCGGCATCGAGATGAGCACTACTGACGACGACCCGTCATCCGCGGCATTTAGCCGCGGCCTCATTGAAGCGCGAGGACAGCGGTTCCACGCTGGTTCCGCTGCTGAGTCATCCGCGGCATTTAGCCGCGGCCTCATTGAAGCCACGGGGACAATGCCCATGGCCTCCAGTTCGGCGCCGCGTCATCCGCGGCATTTAGCCGCGGCCTCATTGAAGCCTGTTACGGCGCTCGTTACGCACGGGCAGACCGGTGTCATCCGCGGCATTTAGCCGCGGCCTCATTGAAGCGCACCACAAGGTGGTCCAGCGTGTCCACGTCGATCAGTCATCCGCGGCATTTAGCCGCGGCCTCATTGAAGCACACCGGGGGTGGATCACGACTTCATCAAAGCTCTTGTCATCCGCGGCATTTAGCCGCGGCCTCATTGAAGCAATGAACACACTGTCACCGGGTTGCATTTTTGCAAAGTCATCCGCGGCATTTAGCCGCGGCCTCATTGAAGCCAGTGTGGCAGTGACGGGGCAGCCCTCGGTGTCCTTGTCATCCGCGGCATTTAGCCGCGGCCTCATTGAAGCGACAACGAGACGATTAGCGTGCCGATCACCGGCGCCCGTCATCCGCGGCATTTAGCCGCGGCCTCATTGAAGCGCCGAATCTCTTGGCCGATCTCTCTGCCGCAGCCATGTCATCCGCGGCATAGTGTCCTGAGTCAGAGATTCGTTGCATTTCAGAGCCCCGCACAAGACCCAAGGCAAGGCGCGGGCCGCAGGCAATGGCAAGCCCTTGGCAAGGCCCGCACCCATCTGTCGGGAGCAGATGGGGATGGCCGCAGGCCGGCCCGAAGGGCGGACTCCATGGATGGAGTCCGCAACGCCGCATTGGGTCTTGTGCGGGGCTCCCTGCGGGCGGGCCTGTACGGGCGCTCGGCCGCGTTGCTCTCGCTCGAATGGGCCTGCCCGTCCTTCGCTCGTGCGCCTTGCCGCGCATCCCGTACAGGCCCGCTGAAATGTAACGAATCTCTGACTCAGGACACTAGGGGTGAGGCCAGTCGTGACCCGACCCCTACGCCCGAGGCGCCTCGTGGTACGACCACGGGTGTGTGCCGCGACTGGCGGGGAATCAGCATAGCATGTGATTCGGTATATCACCGGCTGTCATGCTCCGTACCACAGTCCTGCCAGGAGGGTCGCGGCAAGGATCATGAACAGGCCGCCCACAAGGCTGTGAATGACGCCAGTATTTTGTGGCAATTCACCAAGTCGTCAAAGCCCCCTCATCACCCTGTCACGTACTTGCGGCGATGCTGAGCCTCCTTAGTCCTAGGGAGGTTTCGCCATGATCAAGTCACGTTTTTCCGTAGGGTTGTATGCTGCCGCGTTGTTGACAGGCGGCATGATGTTTTATGCGGGTGTGGTCCACGCCGAGCCCGGCAAGCGGCCGCTGCCGGTTCAGTCCCAGGCCTGTGAGCGCATCGACCAGATTCAGGGACGGGTTCCTGGTCGTGCCCAGGAACGTCTGCAGGCCCACCCCAACTGTCAGGGTATCAGCGTGACCCTGATGCACACGAATGACAGCCATGCCCGACTCGAGCCCATCTCTGCATCCGGTTCCGATCCGGAACATGGGGGGGTGGCACGGGTCAAGACGATCGTCGAGCAGGTGCGTGCCGAAGTCGGTCACGACAACGTCATCCTCGTGGACGCGGGTGACTATTCCCAGGGCACCATCTTCTGGAATGCCTGGAAGGGCTCCGACGCGGTGATGTTCATCAATGATATCGGCTACGATGTCATCACCCTTGGTAATCATGAGTTCAATCTGGGGCCCGATAACCTGGTGGCCCGCATTGAGGGTCATCCGGTCACCATCGCAGGTGTGGACTATGCCACCGAGGCCCTGCGCGCGGCCGTGGTGGCCACCAACCTGGATCTGAGCGGTGAGCCCAACCTGGATCGCCTGGTGCAGCCCAGCGCAATCATCGAGAAAGGCGGGGTGCGCTTTGGCGTACTGGGTCTGATCACCGACACCACGCGCAATATCTCCAGTCCGGGACTGAATGTCTTGTTCCTGGATTACGTCCAGAGCGTGCAGGCCGAGGTGGACCGCTTGCGCGATCAGGAAGGCATTCGCCACATCATCCTGCTCTCCCACGTGAATCATGCCGATGACCTGGAGTTGGCGCGCCAGCTCTCCGGCGTGGACATCATCGTCTCCGGTCACGACCATGTGCTGCTTGGAGACATGTCCCAGCTGCCTTCGTGGACGCACAACCGCATCCAGGGCGAGTATCCCGCCGTGGTGAGCGGTCGCGACGGTGACAACACGCTGGTGGTCAGCGCCTGGGAATGGACGCGCGTGGTGGGACGCCTGGACGTGGAGTTCGACGCCCTGGGTCGCGTGGTGGGCTGGTCCGGAGGTCCCATCGTGGCCGATCTGAGCATCCCCGAGGATCAGGGGCTGGGCCAGAAGGTGGCCGCCTACCGCGTGCCGGTGGATGCCTTCGCCAATGTCATCATCGGCTCCTCCGGCATGTTCTTCGATGGCAATCGCATTCCCGGCGTGCGTTCCCAGGAGATGCCTCTGGGCAACCTGGTCACCGACACCATGCTCAACTATGTCCAGCTGGATGGGCTCGGGATTGAGGCCGCCATCACCAACGGCGGCGGCATTCGCGCTTCCATCAACCAGGGCGACGTGAGCTTCGGCGACGCCCTCTCCGTGCTGCCCTTCGGCAACTCGCTGGTGGCCATGGATGTGACCGGTGCCGAGCTGGTGGCGGCACTGGACAACGGCCTGACCTGGTCGTATGACCCGGTCGGAAACCGTGTCCAGTCCACCGGCGCCTGGCCCCAGGTTTCCGGCATGACCGTAAGCTATTGCCACTCCACGGTGGCTGACATCCAGGCGGCCATTCTTCCGCCGGCGGTCTGCGGTGATGCCTTGCTCGAGGGCGGGGTGGTCAAGGCCGTGGAGATCCAGGGCGCGCCCCTGTCCCTGGATCAGACCTACCGCATCGTGACCAACAACTTCATGGCCCGAGGCGGCGACTTCTATGCTTCGCTGGCCACGGCCTGCAATCGGATCGGTAATTTCTGCGAAGACACCTTCTTTCTGATGCTCGATGCATTCGTGGATGAATTTGAAAGGAACTCCCCCGTGAACCGGGGGCTTGAAGGCCGTCTGATCGCAGAGTAGGTGCGGATTCGGATGACCTCATCGGGCGCCCCACAAGGGCGCCCGATGCATTTCATGAGGCAGGCATCACTTCCTGACGGGGATACCTGATGGAGGGCTCTACATGTATGCTTGGGATGAGAACAATCACAACGAGCCCCATAGTCCCAAGGGGCGTGGAGGATGCATGCGTTCGTATTCCCGATGGCTGTTGGCGGCCGTGCTGTGGGTGTTGGCCTCGGTAGCCTGGGCCCACCACGGCTGGAGCGCCTACGACAACCAGAACGAACTGACCCTCACCGGCACGGTGGTCTCGGCGGTGTTCGAATGGCCCCACGCGGAGGTGGTGATCGACACCGGCGAGAAGCAGTGGCGCGTGGTGCTGGCGCCGCCCAGCCGGACCCGGGCCCGGGGCCTGTTGCCCGAGTGGGTGACCGAGGGGGCGACGGTCACGGTGGTGGGCTATCCACACCGGGTCGATGAGGTGGAGCTGCGCGCCGAGCGCATCATCGTGGGTGACGAAGCCATCGAGCTGCGTTGATGCACGATCATGGAGTCGATGCACCAGCCCTGCTGGTGTGGCTGGAAGCCGGTGCCCTGGGACGCATGATGCGCGAATCCCTGTGGCTCTACCCCAGTGTCGAGATCCTGCACATCCTGGGTTTTGCCCTGCTGCTGACGGCGGTGTTGTTGTTCGATCTGCGGGTGCTGGGCCGCCAGGCGCACCTGGCGGTGGACGACCTGGGCCACCTGCTGCTGCCCGCCGCCTGGGTCGGTTTCGGCCTGGCCCTGCCCACGGGCTTCCTGCTGCTGGCCACCCAGGCCACGGCCATCGGTATGCAGCCGGTGTTCTGGGTCAAGCTGGGCCTGATCGGCCTGGCCGGACTCAACGCCCTGCTGTTTCATCGCGGCTGCCTGCGCCATCTCTACCGCTGGAACCGGGCCACGCCAGCCCCGTGGCGGGCCCAGGCGGTGGCGGTGATCTCCATCGCGAGCTGGCTGGGCGTGCTGGTCAGCGGCCGCCTGATTGCCTATCTTTGAGCCCTCGTTCCTCCAGCGTAGAGTGTCTGCCGTGAGTCAGCCCAGCCCCCGTTCCGTCGCCCTCGCCATGACCGGCGCCTCCGGCGCCCAGTACGGTCTGCGCCTGTTGCAGTGCCTGGTGGAGGCGGACGTGCAGGTATCCCTGATGCTGTCGCGCCCCGCCCAGGTGGTGATCGGCATGGAAACGGACCTGTCCCTGCCCGGGCGCAGCCGGGAGATCGAGCGCTTCTTCACCGAGCGTTACCACGCCCGCGACGGTCAGATCCGCGTCTACGACCGGGAGCAGTGGACCGCCCCGGTGGCCAGCGGCTCCTCGCCGCCGGATGCCATGGTGATCTGTCCCTGCACCACCGCCACCCTGTCGGCGGTGGCCACCGGCGCGAGCCGCAGCCTGCTGGAGCGGGCCGCGGACGTGGTGCTCAAGGAGCGCCGCCCGCTGATCCTGGTGGTGCGCGAGACGCCGTTCTCCGAGGTGCACCTGGAGAACATGCTCAAGCTCGCGCGCATGGGCGTGACCATCATGCCCGCCAACCCCGCCTTCTATCATCACCCGCAAGGGGTGGACGACCTGGTGGACTTCATGGTCTCCCGGGTGCTGGATCACCTTCGCATCCCCAACGCGCTGATCCGTCGCTGGGGTACGGAGCCGGAGCCGGAGCCGGACGAGTGATGACCCTGCCGCTGTTCCCGCTGAACACCGTGCTGTTTCCCGGCGGGCGCCTGCCCCTGCGCATCTTCGAGACCCGCTACATCGACATGGTGCGCCGGTGTCTGCGTACCGACAGCGGCTTCGGCGTGTGCATGATCCGCGAGGGCGCCGAGGTGGGGCAGGCGGCCGAGGTCCAGCCTGTGGGCACCCTGGCGATGATCGCCGACTGGGAGGGACGTCCCGACGGGCTGCTGGGCATCACCGCCCGGGGCGAGCGGCGCTTTCGCATCCTGCGCACCTGGGTGCAGCCGGATCAGCTGCTCATGGGCGAGGTGGAACCCATGGATGAGCCCGCGGCCACGCCCCTGCCTGAGGAATTCCTGAGCCTGGCCACCCTGGCCGAGCGCATCCTCACGGAGCTGGGCGAACCCTACGCCAGCCTGCCCCGGGAGCCGGACAACGCGGTGTGGGTGGGCGCACGACTGGCGGAACTGCTGCCGGTGGATCACACGGTCAAGCAGCGCATGCTGGAGACCGATGATCCCCTGGCGCGCCTGTTCATGCTGCGCGACGCCATGCTCAACCATTTCTGAACCCTGCCCGCACCGGGGTTTTCGTTGACACCCCGGTACCCGCGGCTGGTAAGGTATAGGTTCGCTCGGACACGCGTCTGACCCGCCCCACCCCAATTTTTCGGAACCCATCATGGCCGTCATCGAACTCACCGAGGGGGACTTCGAGTCCACCATCACCGGCAACGACATCGTCATCCTGGACTTCTGGGCGCCCTGGTGTGCCCCCTGCCGAGCCTTCGCGCCCATCTTCGAGGCGGCTTCGGAGAACCATCCCGACGTGGTGTTCGCCAAGGTCAACACCGAGGAAGAGCAGGCCCTGGCCGCCCACTTCCAGATCCGTTCCATCCCCACCCTGATGATCTTCCGTGAGCAGGTGATCCTGTTCGCCCAGCCCGGCATGCTCTCCGCCGCCCAGCTGGAGGACGTGATCGGCAAGGTGCGCGAGCTGGACATGGCCCAGGTGCACGAGGAGATCCGCCAGCAGCAGGCCGAGCAGGGCTGAGGGTAATCCCCTCGCCGCGGTATCCCGGCTGTCGTATGATGTGCAAAGGCCCCGCCCATGCGGGGCCTTTTGCGTGGTGCGGGGCTGCGTGAGTGCACGCAGAGGACGCAGAGATCGCAAGGATTTTTCATCTTTCCGACTCCGCGACCTTTGCGTCTCTGCGCCCTCTGCGTTATCTCCACATGCTGATGCTGACACACCCGCCCGGCCTCCCAATGCAGCCCTGAGGACAAAGCATGTTTGCAGTCACCAGCCAGATGGCGGCACTGATCGTCTGCGGGGTCCTGTGGCGTCTGCTGCAGCCGGCCGGCCTGGACGCGGACACCACCCGCCGGGTGCTCACCAACGTGGTCTATCACCTGCTGCTGCCGGCCCTGGTGCTGCTGGTCATGTGGCGCGCGCCCCTGGGGCTGGATTCGGTGCGCATCGCGGTGGTGGCGGGCAGCTCCGTGCTGGTGGCCATGCTGGTCATCTGGGGCGGTTGCCGGGTCTGCGGCCAGTCCCGGGCCATCACCGGCGCCATGATCCTGGCCGCCGCGTTCCCCAACGCCGTCTACCTGGGCCTGCCGGTGCTGGAGAGCCTGTTCGGCGAGACCGGCCGTTCCATTGCCATCCAGTTCGACCTGTTCGCCTGTCTGCCCCTGCTGCTCACCGTGGGCGCCCTGGTGGCACGCCATTTCGGCGAACCCGGTGATGCCCTGCATCCCATCTCAAGCCTGATCCGGGTGCCGGCTATCTGGGCGGGACTCACCGGCATGGCCTTCAACCTCGGCGGCGTGCCCCTGATCCCCTGGCTGGACACCTGGCTCACCATGCTGGCCAACGGCGTGGCGCCGCTGATGCTGTTCTCCCTGGGCCTGGCCCTGTGCATCCGCAACTGGCGCATGAGCTACGTGGCGGTGCTGATCCCCGTGGTGGCGGTGCAGCTGTTCTTAATGCCCCTGTGGGCCTGGGGCCTGGCCAGCGGCATCGGCCTGGAAGGAGAACTGCTGGTGGGCACGGTGCTGGAGGCGGCCATGCCCAGCATGGTGCTGGGTCTGGTGTTCTGCGATCGCTACCGTCTGGACACCTCCGTGTACGCGGCTGCGGTGACGGTGACCACGGCACTGGCGCTGGTGACGCTTCCGCTGTGGTACGGCTGGGTCAGTTGAAGCGAATTCAAAATTCAAAATTCAAAATTCAAAGGGCGAGCGATCATCCTTTGAATTTTGAATTGTCCCTACACCAGCATCTTCACCCCCAACCCCATCAGCAGCAGCGCGAAAAGTCGGCGCACCAACGGCACCGGCAACCGGTGTGTGAGCCGGGCGCCTATGGGCGCGGTGAGGAAGCTGGCGATGGCGATGCCGGCCAGGGCGGGTCCGTGGATATACCCGGCGCTCCAGGCCGGCAGCCCTTGCGCCTGCCAGCCGTGAATCATGAAACCCGCGGCACCGGCGAGCGCGATGGGCAGCCCCACGGCCGAGGCGGTGCCGATGGCCTGGCGCACGGCCACGTTGAACCACACCAGGTAGGGCACCGTGAGGGTGCCGCCGCCGATCCCCAGCAGGGATGAAACCAGGCCGATCACACCGCCACCGGCGCTCAGGGTGGCCACGCCGGGCAGGGGGCGCTGGGGCGCAGGACGTGTGCCGATCAGCATGTACAGGGCCAGCGCAATCTCGAAGACGCCGAACACCCGGCGCAGCATGTCGGAGCTCAGGAACTCCGCCAGGGTCGCGCCGGCCAGGGCACCGAACACCACGCCGGGCGCCAGGCGCCAGACCAGGTCCCAGCGCACCGCGCCGTGGGCGTGGTGCGCCCGGGCCGAGGCGATGGCCGTGGGCACGATGGTGGCCAGCGAGGTGCCGATGGCAAGATGCGTGATCACGGCCGCATCCACCCCCTGGTGCACATAGAGCCACACCAGCACCGGCACGATCAGCAGGCCGCCGCCGATGCCCAGAAGGCCGGCCAGTACGCCGGCCACGGCGCCCAGAATCAGGTAGGCCAGCCAGGCTTCCATCAAGTGCCCCCATGGATCGAAAAAACCGGCATGATAGCCTTTGCACACATCAAGCGCAGAATGCCATGCCTCTGAATCGCACCGAACCCCGCGAGCCCGATGCCTGAGCCCGTGTCCATCCTCGGTGTGGCCCTGGGCAGTGCCCTGGGCGCCATGGCGCGTCATGGGCTGTCCCAGTGGGTGGCGCGGCATCTGGGGGAGGGTTTTCCCTGGGGCACATGGGTGGTGAACCTGAGCGGTGCCTTTGCCCTGGGCCTGCTCGCGGGTGTCATGCATGACGGCGGCGGCTGGCTGTCCGCCTGGCTGATCTACGGTTTCCTCGGCAGTTACACCACGGTCTCCACCTTCAGCCTGCAGACCCTGGCCCTGGCCCGGGACGGGCACCTGTTCCGGGCCGGCTCCAATGTCCTCGGGACGGCCATTGCCTGCACGCTGGCCGCCGGTCTGGGTGTGTGGCTCGGGGGTGGCCTGTGGACTGGATAGGTACTTTGAAGGCCTACCTGGCAGTGGGCCTGGGTGCGGCCCTGGGTGGGAGCCTGCGCTACGGTGTGGTGTGGTTTACGGTCACACAGCTGGGACTGGCGGGTGCCTGGGCCACGGCCTTCGTCAACATCACCGGTTCCCTGCTGATCGGTCTGTTCGCCGCCGTCAGCGCCGGGCCTAGGCTGCGCCTGCCCGGCGCCTTGCGTCTGGCCGTGGCCACCGGCTTCCTGGGGGGCTACACCACCTTCTCCATGTTGAGCCTCGAGACCTGGAAGCTGTTCGACGCCGGCGCTTTCCTGCTGGCCGGGCTGAACCTGTTCGGTTCCCTGGGCCTGGCGCTGCTGGCGGTGTGGGCGGGAGACCGGTTGGGCGCCCTCTACCACAACACCTCCGACGCTGGAGCGCGATGAGACAGCCAGGGCTCGAAGCGTTTTGAGCCTTTGCGGTCCTCCGCGTCTTCGCGCCTCTGCGTCGCGGTTGCCCTGTCAGTTGCCTGACACTTCCCGCAGTGACCGCGCCGCCGCCTCGATGGTCTCGGCTAGGTCCGCCTCGCTGTGGGCGCTGGAGACGAAGCCCGCCTCGTAGGCGGAGGGCGCCAGGTAGACGCCGCGCTCCAGCATCTCGTGGAAGAACAGCCGGAAGCGGTCCAGGTCGCACTGGGTGGCCTGGTAGAAATTGGTCACCGGCTGCTCGCTGAAGAACAGGCCGAACATGCCGCCCACCTGGTTGGCGGTCATGGGGATGCCCGCCTCGCCGGCCGCGGTCAGCACGCCGTCCACCATCACCCGGGTCTTGCGGGTGAGTTCGTCGTAGAAGCCGGGCCGGGAGATGATCTCCAGGGTCTTGAGGCCCGCCGCCATGGCCACCGGGTTGCCGGACAGGGTGCCCGCCTGGTACACGGGGCCGAGCGGTGCCAGCTGCTCCATCACCTCGCGGCGTCCGCCGAAGGCACCCACGGGCATCCCGCCACCGATGATCTTGCCCAGGGTGGTGAGGTCGGGCTTCACCCCGTAGTGGGCCTGGGCGCCGCCCAGGGCGACGCGGAAACCGGTCATCACCTCGTCGAAGATCAGCAACGCGCCGTACTCGTCGCAGAGTTCACGCAGGCCTTCCAGGAAACCGGGCACCGGGGGGATGCAGTTCATGTTGCCCGCCACCGGCTCGACGATGATGCAGGCCACCTGGCCGCCCACGTGGGCGAGGGTCTCGCGCACCTCGTCCAGATCGTTGTAGGTGAGTGTCAGGGTGTGCTCGGCGAGCGCCGCCGGCACGCCCGGGGAGCTGGGCACGCCCAGGGTCAGGGCGCCGGAGCCGGCCTTCACCAGCAGGGAGTCGCCGTGGCCGTGGTAGCAGCCCTCGAACTTGATGATCTTGTCCCGTCCGGTGAAGCCGCGGGCCAGGCGGATGGCGCTCATGGTGGCCTCGGTGCCGGAGCTGACCATGCGCACCATGTCCATGGAGGGCACCAGTTCGCACACCCGCTCCGCCATGCGGATCTCGATCTCCGTGGGCGCGCCGAAGGACAGTCCGCCCCGGGCCGCCTCGCGCACCGCCTCCACCACCTCCGGGTGGGCATGACCGGCGATCATGGGGCCCCAGGAACCCACATAGTCGATGTAGCGCTTGCCGTCGGCGTCATACATGTACGCACCCTCGGCGCGCTGGATGAACACCGGGTCGCCGCCCACGCCCTTGAAGGCGCGCACGGGGGAGTTCACGCCGCCGGGGATGTGGCGTTGGGCGGCTTTGAAGAGGTCGTGGGATCGGGTCATTGGGGGAGGCTTCTGTGATGGGTTTGGAATCGGTTAACAGAGACAAGATACAAGAGACAAGAGACAAGTGAAAACCAAAGGGCGGAGTCCGCTTTTTCTTGCCTCTTGTCTCTAGACCTCGAACATCGCCGCAAGCCGCCTGGCTTCTGCTTCAGGGTCGGGTCGAGCAAAGACACCACTGACGACCGCTACCATGTCCGCGCCGGCTGCGATCACCGCTGCTGCATTGTCCGCCTCGATACCGCCGATGGCGCACACGGGAATGGACAGGGTCTCGCGGGCCTCGGTGAAGAGAGGCAGCGGTGCGCGCACGGCGCCGGGTTTGGTGGGGGAGGGGTAGACGGCGCCGAAGGCCACGTAGTCGGCCCCCGCGGCCTGGGCGCTCAGGGCCAGGTCCAGGCGTTCGTGGCAGGTGATGCCGATGATGGCCTCCCGGCCGAGCATCGCTCGGGCCTCGGCCAGGGGCATGTCCTGCTGGCCCAGGTGAACACCGTGGGCGCCCACCCGCAGGGCCAGCGCAACATCGTCGTTGACGATGAACAGGGCGCCGTGCCGTTCGCAGAGTGCCCGCAAGGCCCGCGCCGCCTGCTCGCGGCGCGGCAGGTCGGCGGACTTGTCCCGGTACTGCAGGAGCCGGGCGCCGCCGCGCAGCACCGCCTCCGCCCGGGCGCGCAGATCCTCGATGTCCGTGGGGATATCGGGGGTGACGGCGTAGAGGCCCCTCAGGCGCTCCCCTGTCTCAGTCATGTTCCTCGTCGGGGCTAGCCCAGAACAGGCGGTTGGGCAGGCGCTGGCCCATGCCGATGCGATAGCCGTGGTTAAGCGCCTGCCAGGTGAATTCCTGGGCCTCGTGGGCCGCCGAGAGCGGTTCGGTGCCCTGGGCCAGCAGGCCGGCGATGGCCGAGGCCAGGGTGCAGCCGGAACCGTGGTAGCTGCCCTCCAACCGGGGCCAGGTGAAGGTCTCCAGTTTGCGCCGGTTGCCGTACAGGGTGTTGTGCACCTCGGGCGTGTTCTCGTGGCTGCCGGTGATCAGCACGAACTCGGCGCCATGGTCCAGCAGGGCCATGGCGCAGGCATCCAGGTTGTCGGACTCCGGGGCCAGGCGCCGGGCCTCCAGGCTGTTGGGGGTGAGCACGGTGGTCAGCGGCAGCAGCAGGCTGCGCAGACCGTCCACCACCTCCTCGTTGGCCAGTTCCCCGCCGCCGCCGGCGCTGATCACCGGGTCCAGCACCACCGGGATGTCCGGGTAGTCCATGAGGATGGTGTGGATGGCCTGCACCGCCTCGATGGAACCCACCATGCCGATCTTGGCGGCGGCCACGGGCATGTCCTCGAGCACCGCCCGGGCCTGCTGGATGATCAGCTCCGCGTCGATGGGGGCGAAGCCCTGCACCGAGGTGGTGTCCTGGACCGTCAGGGCGGTGACCACCGGCGCGGCATGGCAGCCCATGCTGATGATGGCCTCGATGTCCGCCTGGATGCCCGCGCCACCGGTGGGGTCATTGCCCGCGAAGGTCATCACCACCGGGACCGCCTTGGGTTCGTTCATGGTAAGCTCCCGATCCGTATTTCCAACCGAGTGTATCACCGGCTGGCAGCATCGCACTGCGGGCCGATTCAACAGATCAAAGGGGGCATGTGGTGAAGACCTATCAGTGTGTGATCTGCGGATTCATCTACGACGAGAGCAAGGGTCTGCCCGACGAAGGTATCCCCCCGGGAACCCGCTGGGATGATGTCCCCGCCGACTGGACCTGCCCGGAATGCGGCGCCGGCAAGGACGATTTCGAGATGGTGGAACTGTGAGCGAAACGGACCAGGAAAAAGACCGGGAAACCCCCGAGGATCTCGTCCTCTGGCTGATGCGCGAGGCCCGCGCCGGCAACCTGCCCAAGGGGCCGGAGCTGGACGCGGCGCTCACCGCCCTGGACGAGGAGATGACCCGGCTGGCCGGCACCCTCAAGGTGGAGCACCTGGGCCCCGGCGTGGGCATGGCCGACATGAAGGCCGAGCACGTCTACCGCCTGGTGGTACGCCATCATGTCTGGGACACCACCACCGCCGGCTGGGGCCTGAAGATCTGCGACGGTCTGGATAACAACGACCTGCGCCCCATGTGGCCGGTGCAGGGCGTGGGTCGTCTGCGCCGCCAGCAGCTGGTGGCGGCGCTGCCGGAATTCTTCCGCGGCTATGCCGCCGCCGTGGCCGCCGCAGGCAAGGCCGATACGCCCGCCGGCCGACGCGTGAAGGAGCTGGCGGGACTGCTTTGAAGTGGGAAGGGGGAATTGGGAAGTGGGCATTTACTTCTCACTTCTCACTTCTCACTTCTCACTTCTCACTTCAGACGTATCTCAGTGAGATCATCGGCCAGCCCTTTTCCTGGGCATGGTCGGTGAGCTTCACATCCCCATCCACCACCACCGGGTGATCCACCCGCTCCAGCAGCGGGATGTCGTTGTGGGAGTCGCTGTAGAACCAGCTGCCCGCCAGGGTCTCGCCGTGTTCCTTGAGCCAGGTCTCCAGGCGCAGCACCTTGCCCTCCTGGAAACAGGGCACACCCGCCAGTTCTCCCGTGTACCGACCGTCCCGCAATTCCGGTTCCGTGGCCAGCAGGTGGGGCACCCCCAGGCGTTCGGCGATGGGGGCAGTGATGAAGCGGTTGGTGGCGGTGATGATCATGAGGGTATCGCCGTCGTCCCGGTGTCTGGCCAGCAGTGCCTCCGCGGCGGGCAGCACCAGGGGTTCGACGCGCTCGGCCAGAAAGCGACTGCGCCAGCCTTCCAGGGTGGCCAGGTCGTGGCTGGCCAGGGGGCGGAAGGCGAAGCGGCAGAACTCCCGGATATCCAGCGTGCCGGCCTTGTACTGTTCGTAGAACGCCCGATTGGCGGCCTCGTAGGTCTCGGCATCCACCACCCCCAGTTCCACCAGGAAGCGGCCCCATTCGTAGTCGCTGTCCCCTGAGAGCAGGGTATTGTCCAGATCGAAGATGGCCAATGTCACCGGGATTCTCCCTTGGGCTGTGCGATGGACCGGGCATTGTATCGGATATGCTTTTTACTGTGATGTCCGGGGTTTGCCCGAAATCCTGGGTTGTGGAACAATGCAGGACAGACGCGGCACACGAGCGGTTTCATTAAGTGATTGATTGTGATGGATATAGACCGAACGTAGGCATCATCCTGAGCAATCAGGAAAGACGCCTTTTCTGGGCGAAACGCATCGGCCAGCAGGCCTGGCAGTTTCCCCAGGGCGGTATCCGTCGCGACGAGTCCCCCCTGGACGCCATGTACCGGGAACTGGCCGAGGAGACCGGCCTTGGTCCCGAGCACGTGGAGGTCATCGGCAAGACCCGGGACTGGCTGCGTTACCGCCTGCCCAAGCACCTGATCCGGCGCCATTCCAACCCCGTGTGCATCGGCCAGAAACAGATCTGGTTCATGCTGCGCCTTGTGGGGGACGAGACCTGCGTGCGCCTGGACAGCGTGCAGCCGGCGGAATTCGACTCCTGGCGCTGGGTGGATTACTGGCGGCCCATGCGCGAGGTGGTATTCTTCAAGCGCCATGTCTACCGCCGGGCCCTGCGTGAACTGGCACCGCTGCTGTTCCCCGAGGGCATGCCCGGCCAGCAACGCCAGCCCCGCACCCGGAGCGGCGCTTGAGTCCCATCGCGCCCCGGCGCCGGCGATTCCGTCGGCGCTACCCCGCGTCACCGCCCCTGGATCAGGACTGAATCCCCCATGCTGGACATTCTCAGACGCATCGTTCAGGAAGTCAGTACCGCCGAGGACCTGCACCAGGCCCTGGACATCATCGTGCACCGGGTCAAGCAGGCCCTGGGGATCGATGTTTGCTCCGTTTACCTGATGGCGCCGGATCGCCAGCACCTGATGCTCATGGCCACCGAGGGCCTCAACCCGGATTCCGTGGGCCACGTGCGCCTGGCCCTGGGCGAGGGCCTGGTGGGCCTGGTGGCCGAGCGGGCCGAGCCGGTGAACCTGGACAACGCCACCGACCACCCTCTGTTCCGTTATTTCCCCGAGACCGGCGAGGAGCGCTACCACGCCTTCCTGGGTGTGCCCATCGTCCATCACCGCCGCATGCTGGGCGTGCTGGTGGCACAGCAGCACGAGCGTCGGCGCTTCGACGACGAACACGTTGCCCTGCTGATCACCCTGGCGGCGCAGCTGGCCGGGGCCATCAGCCACGCGGAACTGATCGGTGAAGTGGGACCCCGGCGCGGTACCCCGCGCCAGGCCAACCTGCAGATCATGGGTATCCCGGGCGCCTCCGGCGTGGCCATCGGCACCGCCGTGGTGGCCTATGCTGCGGCGGCCCTGGACTCGGTGCCGGATCGCGAGCCGGTGGTCTCGGTGGAGGAGGAGATTCACGCCTTCAGGGAAGCGGTGCAGCGGGTGCGCGAGGAGATGGAGTCCATCAAGCTGCGCATGAACGGTGTGCTTTCCTCAGAAGAACTGCTGCTATTCGACGCCTACGTGATGATGCTCGGCAGTGACAGTCTGGTGCTGCGCACCATCGAACGCATCGAGGCGGGCAGCTGGGCCCAGGCGGCCCTGCGCGACACGATCCGCGAGAGCACCCGCGCCTTCGATGACATGGACGACCCGTACCTGCGGGAGCGGGCCACGGACCTGCGCGACATCGGGCGGCGCATCCTCACCCACCTGCAGTCCGGCCAGCGCAAGACCGAGGACTTCCCCGAGCGCACCATTCTGATCGGCGAGGATCTGACCGCCACCCAGCTGGCCGAGGTCCCCGTGGAGCGCCTGGCGGGCCTGGTCTCGGCCCGGGGTACGGGTTCCTCCCACGTGGCCATCCTGGCCCGGGCCATGGGCATCCCCGCGGTGATGGGCGTCTCCGACCTGCCGGTGGGGCGCATGGACGGCATGGAGGTGGTCATCGACGGCTACCGGGGCCAGATCTTCCTCCAGCCCAGTCGAGAGCTGCGCGAGGAATTCCAGCGCCTGGTGGACGAGGAGCGGGAGCTGGCCGAGGGGCTGCGCAACCTGGCCCTGGAACCGGCCACCACCCAGGACGGCGTGGTCATCCCGGTGTACGCCAACAGCGGCCTGCTGGCGGACATCAACCCCTCCAAGCAGTCGGGTGCCGACGGCATCGGCCTGTACCGCACCGAAGTGCCGTTCATGATCCGCGACCGGTTCCCGGGTGAAGAGGAGCAGGTAGAGATCTACCGCCAGATCCTGTCCTCCTTCGATCCCCGGCCAGTGACCCTGCGCACCCTGGACGTTGGCGGCGACAAGGCGCTGCCCTATTTCCCGGTGCACGAGGACAACCCTTTCCTGGGCTGGCGCGGCATCCGCATTACCCTGGACCACCCGGAGATCTTTCTCACCCAGCTGCGTGCCATGCTGCGTGCCAGCCAGGGTCTGAGCAACCTGCAGATCCTGTTCCCCATGATCAGCTCCCTGGATGAGCTGAAGGGCGCCCTGCGCCTGCTGCAGCGGGCCCGGGACGAACTGCTCGACGAGCACTACGTCATCCCCATGCCCAAGGTGGGCGTGATGGTGGAGGTGCCCTCGGCGGTGTACCTGGCCGAGGCCCTGGCGCGGCGGGTGGACTTCCTGTCCGTGGGCAGCAACGACCTGGTGCAGTACCTGCTGGCGGTGGACCGCAACAACGCCCGGGTGGCGGATCTCTACAACGCCTTGCACCCGGCGGTGCTGCGCGCCCTCAAGCAGGTGAGCGAGGGTGCCAAGAAGGCGGGCAAGCCGGTGAGCATCTGCGGCGAGATGGCCGCCGACCCCGCCGCCGCGATCCTGCTGATCGGTATGGGCATCGACTCCCTGAGCGTCAACGTCGCCTCACTGGCCCGGGTGAAATGGGTGATCCGCAGCTTCTCCCAGGCCCGCGCCCGAGAACTGCTCAATCAGTGCATGGAGATGGAAGAGCCAGCGGCCATCCGCGCCCTGCTCAACAACGCCCTGATGCAGGTGGGCCTGGGTGGCCTGGTGCGGGCGGGGAAGACCTGATTTTAATTGCGAAGTGTGAATTGGGAAGTGCGCGCGAAAGTGGGAAGTGAGAATTTGGAAGTTGGAAGTAAAAGCCTTTCACTTCGCACTTCCCAATTCATCCTTCTCACTTCCTAACGGGCCTTCATGCGCTGCATCAGCGCGAACGCGACGAAGATGCCCAACACCACCCCCATGGCAATCAGACCTGGCATCACCTGGCGGCTGATCACCAGCACCACGATGCCCACCAGCATGAATACCGGGATCTCGTTGAACCAGCGGTACCACTGGTGGGAATGGCGGTTGGCATCCTCCCGGAACTGCTGCACCAGCACGCCGCACCAGATGTGGTAGCCGATCAGCAGCACCACCAGCAGCAGCTTGAAGTGCATCCAGCCGGCGGCGTAGGCCTGGGGGTGCATGGCGATCATCCAGATGCCGAAGGCGGCGGTGATCACCGCGCCGGGGGTCATGATGCCCCAGAACAGCTTGCGCTCCATGATCTTGAAGCGCTCATTGCCCGCCTCGTCACGGGTCTCGGCGTGGTAGACGAACAGCCGCGGCAGATAGAACAGGCCTGCGAACCAGGTCACCATGAAGATCACGTGCAGGGACTTGGCCCACAGGTAGGCGCTCATCCCAGCCAGCGCTCCAGGTTGCGCTCAACCAGCGACCAGTCGATGTCGCCCAGCTTCTGGTAGACGATGCGGCCCTGGGGGGAGATCAGGAACGAGGTGGGGGTGAGGCGGATCTGGCCGAAGGCCAGGGCGGCGGCATCGTTGGTGTCGTGGGCGATGGTGTAGGGGATCTCGCGGGCGCGCACCATCTCTTCCACGTGGTCGCGCCGGTCATAGGACATGGCGATGCCGATGACCTTCAGGCCCTGGGCCTGATAGCGTTCGTGCAATTCCGCCAGGTGCGGGATTTCGCGTACGCAACTCGGGCAGTTGGTGGCCCAGAAGGTCAGCAGCACCGGCTGACCACGCAGGCCTTCCATGGACAGGGTCCGTCCGTCCAGGGTCTGGAAGCTCACTTCGGGGGCCGGGCGCAGGCCCTCCTCGGGGGCAAGCCACAGGGCCAGGCCGCCGCCGATCAGGATGGCCACGATGGCGAGGGTGATCAGATCACGTCGTTTCATGGGTCTGCTCGTCTGCCGTTTGGGTCGAAGAAGGCGCAGTGTACCCGTTGGAGTACCAGCCGTTAAGGAAGTTCGCTGCCAAAACCGTGGTCGGATGTGCGTTTTTCCCCTGAGGGTAATGGGAGTATGATCGCCAGCCTGACATATTCAGACACTGGCAGGAGGGCATCGTGATCAGGGCAGGTATCGTAGGGGCAACCGGGTACACGGGTGTGGAGCTGCTGCGTCTGCTGCTGGCCCATCCCGGGGCCGAACCGGCGGTGGTGACCTCCCGGGGCAATGCCGGGGAGCGCCTCGATGCCATGTTCCCCAACCTGCGCGGGCACACGGACCTGGCCTTCACCGAGCCCGATCCGGGCCTCCTGGCCGAATGCGACGTGGTGTTCTTCGCCACCCCCCACGGCGTGGCCCATGCCATGGCCGGTGAACTGCTCTCCCGGGGCACCCGGGTGATCGACCTGTCCGCCGATTTTCGCATCCGGGACGCCGCGCTCTGGTCCCGCTGGTACGGTCAGCCCCATGGTGCCCCGGAGCTGCTTGACCAGGCGGTCTACGGCCTGCCCGAGATCAACCGGAAACGTATCCCTGATGCCCGCCTGATCGCCGTGCCCGGCTGTTACCCCACGGCGGTGAGCCTGGGCTTCATCCCCTTGCTGGAAGCCGGGCTGGTGGACACCGCGCACCTGGTGGCCGATGCCAAGTCCGGGGTCAGCGGCGCGGGTCGCAAGGCCCAGGTGGGCATGCTGCTGTGCGAGGCCAGCGAGAACTTCAAGGCCTACGGCGTGGCGGGTCACCGTCACCTGCCGGAGATCCTGCAGACCCTGGGCGACGTGGCCGGTCAGACGCCGGGGCTGACCTTCGTGCCCCACCTGCTGCCCATGATCCGCGGCATCGAGGCCAGCCTCTACGCGGTGCTGAAAGATATGGACACCGACCTTCAGGCCCTCTACGAACAGCGCTACGCCGCGGAACCGTTCGTGGACGTGATGCCCCCGGGCAGTCACCCCGAGACCCGCAGCGTGCGCGGCACCAACCGCTGCCGCATCGCCGTGCACCGTCCCCAGGGGGGCGACACCGCGGTGGTCCTGTCGGTGATCGACAACCTGGTCAAGGGGGCCTCGGGCCAGGCGGTGCAGAACATGAACCTGATGTTCGGCCTGCCCGAGACCGCGGGCCTGGACGGCATCGCGGTCCTGCCCTGAGCGCGTGAAGTCACTGGGTACACAAGGCGGCTACCGGGTCCGGTATCACCATCCGGTGCGTCGTGCCCTGATCTGGGGCGGCCTGGCCGTGGCCCTGATTCTGGCCGGTTGGGGCCTGTTTGAGGCGGGCCAGAATCTGGGTGGTGAACGTCACAGCGATGCCCGTGGCGAGATACGCGAACTGCAACGGCGCGTGGCGAGCCTGGAGCGTACCAACCGGGAACTGGTACAGCGCAATGCCCGGCTGGAACGGGGGCAGATCATCGAAAAGGCCGCCGCCGAGCGACTGCGCGAAAACCTGGCCGACATGCAGACCCGCCTGCAGTCCATGGACGAGGAACTGACTTTCTACCGCAACATCGTTTCGCCGGAAAATCTGGAATCGGGTTTGCATATTCACAGCTTCGTCCTTGAGCCCGTGGGGGCCAGTGGCGAGTATGTCTTCAGGGCGGTATTGACCCAGATCCGGGGCACCGCCAACGTGGAAGGTACCCTGGAACTGGCCGTGCGCGGCCAACGGGGTGGGGCGAAGGTGGATGTGCCCGCCGACGCCCTGGGCGAGGGCAGCCGACCCTTCTCCTTCCGTTACTTTCAGAACATCGAGGGACGCGTCCTTCTCCCGGAGGGCGTGAGGCCCGAACAGATCAAGGTCACGCTCACACCGGCGGGCAACCGTCCCCGGGTGGTGGAGCAGGAATACGGCTGGCATGCCAGCCTCAGGACAGGTAACTGAGCCGATGTGGGGAAATCGCAAAAAGATGAGTTCCGCCCAGGTGGACACCCTGGTGGGGCGCAACACCGTCGTGGAGGGCAACATGCGCTTCTCCGGGGGCCTGCACGTGGAGGGCACCATCCGCGGCAATCTCTACGCCGATGACGGCGAGCGTCCCTCCATCCTGATCCTCAACGAAGGCGGTCGGATCGAGGGGGAGGTCAATGTCCCCCGGGTGGTGATCAACGGTACCGTGGAAGGCGATGTGCATGCCAGCGAGCGGGTGGAACTGGCACCCAAGGCGAGGATCAGCGGCAGCGTGTATTACAATCTGATCGAGATGGCCATGGGCGCCGAGGTGAACGGCAACCTGATCCGCCGGTCCAACGACAAGCCCCGACTCGAATACCTCAAACCCGAGGAGGGTTCCGCAGCGACGGCGGGCAACGCCCCCACGGGCGGGGCAGGCAAGGCGAATTCTTGACCGGGATGGTCAACAAATGCTAGCGTAGCCCCAACCCATCGGACAGAACTCACGTTCGGAGAGATTTATCATGAGCGCTACTGAAACCGTCAATGAATCCATGCCCAGCCCGCTGATCTTCACCGATTCGGCGGCCTCCAAGGTCAAGAGCCTGATCGAGGAAGAGAACAACAACGCCCTGAAGCTGCGGGTGTTCGTCAGTGGCGGCGGCTGCTCCGGCTTCCAGTACGGCTTCACCTTCGACGAGAACGTCAACGACGGTGATACCGTGGTGGAAAAGGGCGGCGTCACCCTGCTGATCGATCCCATGAGCTTCCAGTACCTGATGGGTGCCGAGATCGACTACACGGAAGGCCTGGAAGGCGCCCAGTTTGTGATCCGCAATCCCAACGCGACCACCACCTGCGGCTGCGGCTCTTCCTTCTCGGTGTAGGAAGGCGCAGAGACAAGTTACGAGATCCAAGAGACAAGGGGGGGCGAAAGCCCCCCTTTTCTTTTACTTGTCTCTTGGATCTTGTCTCTTGTCTCTGCCCGGAAAGATGCCACCCAGGATTACGTCCTCACGGGCGCCAGTGACTTCCCTTATATTCCCAGGCCGCCCCTGCAGGGCTTCCCTCGCCAGCCAGGCGAAGGCCATCGCCTCCACCCAATCCGGGTCGACACCCATTGCGGCGGTGTCCGTGACCTGCCGTCCCGGCATCAGTGCCGCCAGGCGCTCCATGAGCAGGCCGTTGTGGGCCCCTCCGCCACAGACCAGGGCGCGCACGCTGTCCGCGGCAAAGGCATCCACGGCCCGGGCGATGCTGCGGGCGGTGAACTCCAGCAGGGTGCGCTGGATGTCCTCGGGCCTGGCGGTCAGGTCGCTCAGGTGTGCCTCCAGCCATGCGGGGCTGAAATGCTCGGGACCGGTGCTCTTGGGGGCGGGCAGGGCCAGGTAGGGGTCCGCCAGCAGGCGCTGCAGGAGATCATCGAGGATCAATCCCTGCCGTGCCCAGGCGCCATCCGAATCGTAGGGCAGGTTCCGGTGCCGGCGTATCCAGCCGTCCATCAGGGTATTCCCGGGCCCGGTGTCGAAGCCGATGACCGGTGCCATCCCCTGGGCGGGCAGGCGGGTGATGTTGGCGATGCCGCCGATGTTGATCACCACCCGGGACTCGTGCGCCGCACCGAACACGGCGCGGTGAAAGGCCGGTACCAGCGGTGCGCCCTGGCCACCCGCAGCCATGTCACGCTGGCGGAAATCCGCCACGGTGGTGATGCCGGTACGCTGGGCGATGCGGTGGGGGTTGCCGATCTGCAGGGTAAAGGGCGGGTTGGCCTCGGGGCGGTGGCGCACCGTCTGGCCATGACTGCCGATGGCGACAACCGCGTCTGTGCTGACGCCGGCCGCCTCGATCACCGCCAGTGCGGCCTCGGCGAACAATTCACCGGTGAGTACGTCCGCTTCCCCCAGTTCATCCAGGCCGGCACCTGCCGCGGGATCCGCGAGGCGCTTGAGGCGGGCGTGCAGATCAGGGGGTATCGGGTAGGCCAGGGCGGCCAGGCAGCGCAGCGGGCCTTGCTCGGGCAGGTCCACCAGCACCGCATCCACGGCGTCCATGCTGGTTCCGGAGATGAGGCCCGCGTAGAGGGCGCTCATCTTTGGGTTCACCGGGAAGATCCGGCCAGGGTCAGGCTGTTGAGCATCTCGATCTGTGCCAGCAGGGGAGCGGTCTTGGCCTTGAAGTCGCTCATGTACCTATCAGGCAGGGGCTCTGCGTCGGGCAGGCGCACGGTCAGCGGGTCGCGGTGCACGCCGTTGACCAGGAATTCGTAGTGCAGGTGGGGCCCGGTGGCCATGCCCGTGCTGCCCACGTAACCGATCACCTGGCCCTGGCGCACCCGCTCACCGACAGCGGTATTGCGGGCGAAGCCGTTCATGTGGGCATACAGGGTCTGGTATTGCTGACCATGCTGAATGACGATGGTCTTGCCGTAGCCGCCCCGGCTGCCCCGGTAGGCGATCCGACCGTCACCGGAGGCGCGGATCGGCGTACCAGTGGGGGCGGCGTAGTCCACGCCCCGGTGCTGGCGCATGGTGTGCAGGATGGGATGACGCCGGCTGCCGAAGCG